>NZ_JACGCJ010000014.1 GCF_021030645.1 Agrilactobacillus fermenti
GTTTTGTCGCTTATAGAATAACATTGAGAGGCACTTCGTGCCTACATAAAAACAAAAAATTCCTTGAGATTTGATCTTAAGGAATTTTTTGTTTGAGGCTGTATAAAAAGACTTATGTCCCAGCCTCGATTATTTCACGAACGGTTGTATCTTAAACGTGTTCCAAAAGGCAACACCCTCACTCAACGACGAATGACTAAAATGGAAAGTCCACCATTTTTCGTAATGCTTGTTAGTGCTTAGTCGTTGACCGCCTTTTGCCACACTCTGTTTTTAATATTGCTTAAATAATTTAATAATAAATCGACACTAAATTTTTTCTGGTGAATCAGGCCAAACTTTAACAGAATCACCCATTTTAGACTGCGGATTATGCCATGGAAAGTCATCATACCAAAGGCTAGCTTTGGCTTGATCTAAATCATCAATAATCTGCATATCTTCTGAAGATAGTTCAAAATCACCAATTTGACTATTCTCGATGATCCGTTTTTCATGACTAGACTTAGGAATTGTAATCACATCGTGCTGAATATCCCAGCGTAAAATAATTTGTGCGGCAGATTTACCATATTTATCAGCCAGCTTTAATATTTCAGCGTTATTTAAAGCTGCACCGCCACCTAGAGGTGACCATGCTTCGAGGCGAATATCGTGTGTCTGCATAAATTGCCGTAATTCTTTTTGCTGATCAATCGGATTAAATTCCATCTGATTAATTGCTGGTTTAATTGTCGCATCAGTTAATAAATCTTGCAGACGTGGTATATCGAAATTAGAAATACCAATAGACTTGGTCAAACCCTCTTTTTGTAAAGCTTCCAAGGCCCGCCAGGTATCCTTATACTTGTGGTCAACTGGCCAGTGGATCAATAATAAATCAACATAATCTAATTGCAGCCGTTGTAAAGAACCTTTAACACCGGCAATTGTCGTTTGATAACCTTGATCACCATTAAAGACCTTGGTCGTGACAAACAGATCATCCCGATGCAGGCCGTTATCAACTAGACTAGCTTTAATACCGGCACCCACACCAGTTTCGTTGCCATATTGTTTAGCCGTATCAATCATACGATACCCGTTTTTAACCGCCATTTGGACGGATGCCTTAGCTGTATGGTTATCTACTTGCCAAACACCAAGACCCATTTGTGGCATCTCATGACCGTCATTTAATTTGACTCGTGTATCTAAATCAAAATTAGTCAAGCTAAGTCCCCCTTTTCGAAACTACAATTGCCTAGTGTAACGAACTTTCTTAAAAATTTCAAAAACTCAGCGCTCATTTTTGGTAATCACTTGTTGCACGTGGCGTTGATTATAAAGTGCCAAAATGAAAATCATTAAAAGATAGGCTGCTAACGGTATCCAAGCATAGTTGATCGTAATCATGTGCAACGTCGCGCTATTTTGACTATGGTTAGCTACGTAACCCGTTTGTGCCAATAAACCAGCAGTGATCAACCCACCAATACCTAAACCTAAGTTAACGCCAAAATCATCTGTTGAAGCTAGCAAGCCACTGGCTTCAACATGAAATTGCCGTTGGGCATACTTGATCGTGTCAGACACCATGATCGAAACAAGGGCGATCACCATACCGCTGCCAATCGTATTTACAAAGGTCCCCACGAATAATACTGATAAACTATGGGTCCACTCAGCACCAGCTATGATCAACAATTGTCCCATCGTCGCAATAATCAGGCCGACCATCATGGTCACCTTGTTAGAATACTTACGCGTCACAAAGGGAATTGCAACAATTCCGATCAAAGCTGCCGCCGTAAACGCATTAACGACAGGCACTAAATTTTCAGCTTTCAAATTATATTTAAAATAATAAATCGTCGTTTGGTTTTTAATTGAAGTAGTCACCCAATACAAAAAGATCACAATGGATAACACCAACCAAGGTTTATTGCGGCCCATCATCTTAAGTGTATCTTTGAAAGAAGCTGGCTTTGGCATGGCAATACGTTCACGGACATGAACAAATGTGTTGATGATCAGAATCAATGAAATGACGGCAAAAACAATAATTGTCAATAGAAAGCCTTTTTGTTGATCCTTGCCACCAAATAAAGCAATCAAAGGCAATGTAAAAATAGCCACAATAATCTGACTCGTTTGTCCGAAAAATTGCCGAATCACACCTAATAAAGTGATCTCACGAGGATTATCAGTCAAGCTTGGCAGAATTGATGTGATTGGTAAATTAACAGCGCTATAAAAGAAGCCCAACAATAAGTAAGTCAAGTAAGCCCAAAATAATTTGCCCATATGATTAAATGGCGGCACGACAAAAGTCAATGCAGCCACGATCACATAAGGAAAAGCATACCAAAGGAAAAACGGCCGACTATGCCCATATTTGGAATGCGTGTGATCAATCATAATTCCAATAATGACACTTTCAATCACATCTGCAAATCGGGCAATTAAAAATAACGTGCCAACTTCACCAGCGGTTAACCCATAAATATCGGTATAAAAGTAGAGCAAATAGGTGGTCATCACTTGAAAGACTAAATTATCCGCGCCATCGCTCAGCCCATAACTGATTCGTTCCCGCAAGGAAGTTTGCCATTGATTATGAGACATGACTATCACATCCTAAATTAAAAATAATATTTTTTATTTCTTCTTTAATAACCAATAAGTCAACAATTCATTATCATTTACCTGATTATGTTTCTTGATTACTCGGTAATGGTCAGTTAATGTATCCATGCCAGCATCCACTAAGTCCTGTCCAGCTGGTGTTCTCGTCACCACAAAGTCAGCTTGCTTATGTGTAATGACTTTATCTTGTTGTTGGTACATCTCTGGAAAGGCAGACTTAGGAATATTTAAAATATAAAAATATTTACTATCTGGGATTTTATTGGTTACGGTATAAACACCTAGATCTAACGTGCCATAATTCAAAACTTTGGCATTTTTTTGACGATCGATAATTTTCTTAAATTGTAACTGTGCCGGTAAGTCGCCCTTACTTTGGTAAGCAACCGTATAGTTCTTAGGATATAGCTTTGAAAAATTATAATTCGTATTCATCATAAATGGCGCAACACAGGCAAGCACGATGATAAAATTACGTAACCGCGGAATCTGCTGCGGAAAGTTATTTTGAAAGCTGGTTTCAACATTGATCAAAATGGCTAACAAGCCCATCATGGCAATTACTAACAACGGCAGCCAATAATAAAGCCGTGGCGTTAAGCCCCAGAACATGAGTAAGCCGCCAAAAATAACGGGCAATAGGTAAAGTACTTTACCCTCCCAGGCATCAGAAACTTTTTTGTTGAATGGGAAAACAAAAATAGCCAGTAATAACATAATATTAATGATCCAATGACCACCCATACCGAAACCAAAGAATAAATACTTAATTGAATTAAACACCTTCGTAAAGGTCGACATATTAATCTGATAAAGCGAAATATTAGCGTAAAAATAACCAAAAAATAGATCCGAAAGTGCATGGTTTAATAGGAAGTAAAGTAAAACCACCGCTGTTACAGTTATGAAACCAAGTAATGTATAAAGTAAAACTTTGAGCCAATCCATGAACTGACGCCGTGAGAACAAAATAATTGTTAAAGCAATAAAAAAGCCAATCCAAAAGCCAACTAAAATATATTTGCTCCAGAAAACAATACCTAATCCCAAACCGATCCAATAGAACTGTTTGAAATCTAATTGAAAATCAAAGCTGTTCGCATGCAAATTAACATGAATTATTTTACAGATGCTATACATTAAATATAAAATAAATGGCATCATGAATTCTTCGACGCTATCACCAGCATTGAAGAATGGTGACGCAAGAAAAGCCATTGGTACCAACAACGCACCTGCGAATTGCAGTGGCTTAGAAACATACAGCTGCAATATCTTTTTAAAAATGATCATTGAGGCACATAAATTGAAACTTTCTAAAACAGCAATGCCCCAAAAATTATGTTGACTGATCAAATAGCCAATGGCGTGTAAGAAATAAATCAAAGGCCCTTTTTGATCAAATAGATCTCGATAGGGTACTAAGCCGTGAACGATACCCTTTCCCACGGTAAAGTAAGCATTGGCGTCCACCCAGTCATTTAAATAATATAGGGGGGACGACTTGCCTAGAAAGAAAATTAGAATGATTGCAAATACTAAAAAGATACCATTCTCGCGATTAAATATTTTGTGCCGATTTTCCACAATCTTGCCTCCACTTATGTATCCAACTATATGTATAGTAGTTTATCACAAATTCAGTCTAAACTTTTAGAGGTTTTGCCCATGTGTACAAGTTTTATTTCACATTTAAATAACGGTCTTTATTTCGCACGTACGATGGATTTTCCTTCCACATCTCCCTGGCGGCCTGTTTACTTACCTAAAGAGTATCCTTACCGCCCAATTCTAGAACCAAAACGACAGCGTACCCAGCATGCCATTTTAGGGGGTGGCCGCCAAATAGATACTCAAACCTATTTGCTGGCTGATGGTGTCAATGACTGCGGCCTTGTTTGTGCTGAATTATATTTCCCCTATGAGGCTAAATATGCACTACAAACAGATTCTAATAAATGGAACCTCTCCCCTCAAGATTTCATCCTCTGGGTCTTGGCTAATTTCAAGACGGTTGCTGAAGTCCGAATGCACTTAAAAGAAATTAATCTAGTTTCCAGTACTTGGTACCATACCGATAAAATTTATCCTTATCACTGGTTGCTGCTGGATAAAAGTGGGGCAACAGCTATTCTAGAACCCAAAAGTACTGCTTTAACTTTAACGGAGTTGCCGCTAGGTATTTTGACGAATACACCGAATATGACCAAGCAGCTCATAAAATTGCGCCAATTTCTAAATTTACCTCCAGATAGTAATCTAGCAACACTGCAAATGGCACTGCGGCAATTTAAGGATCCACTGCCAACCGGCACGATTCCCACCGACCGTTTTGCAATCGCTGCAATCCTAAAAAGCCAATTAACAGCAACAGCCACCACCAGTGATTTATTTCGGATTTTAGATCAAGTCATTATCCCACCAACAGATGCATTTCATTTAAAGAATCACGATTATACCCATTATCAAACGGTTTTAAATCCTAGCACACAAACTTATACTTTTCATGACATTGCCACGGATACTTGGCAGCACCTTGACCTAAACCGTTTAAAATATCATACCAGCCAGCATTTTTTTAGGTAATTCCCCAGTAGTCTTTGAACCTGGCCCTGTTTTATACTAATGTTGACACAATTAGGAGTGAGCATAATGATCGATGTCCATGAGGTTTTAGATAAATTAAATCCAAATCAAAAAATTAATTACGATAAATTATTGCAAAAAATGATCGCCCAATGGCAAAGTCAAAGCGTTCGGCCAAAAATTCTATTACACAGTTGTTGTGCGCCTTGCAGCACGTACACGCTAGAATATTTGACCCAATACGCCGACGTAACAGTATACTACGCCAATTCCAATATCCATCCCCGAGCCGAATATGAACGTCGTCGTTACGTCCAACAAAAATTTATTAATGACTTCAACGAGAATACCAATAATCATGTGCAATTTTTATCCGCACCGTACGAACCCAATGATTGGGTCAAAACAATGCGCGGCTTAGAGGATGAACCAGAAGGTGGCGCTCGCTGTCGCGTTTGTTACGACTACCGTTTGGAAAAAGTGGCAGCTAAAGCCGTCGAACTTGGCTTTGACTACTTTGCCAGTGCGCTCACGATCAGTCCCCATAAAAATTCACAAATCATTAACGAAGTAGGTGTTGAAGTCCAACATGTTTACTCTGCTCATTATCTCCCCAGTGACTTCAAGAAAAATAACGGCTACCAGCGCTCCGTAGACATGTGCAAAACTTACGATGTTTATCGCCAATGTTACTGTGGCTGCATTTTTGCCGCTAAGAAACAAGGTGTGGACTTAGCCCAAATTAATCGGGAAGCTCGTGCTTTTAATGTAGGTAAAGATGGCGATACTGAATTCGCCCATATCAATTTCAAAATTGACCAAGAAACTGAAGTCCAGTCATAAAATTTATCATCTAAGCGAACCAAAAAAGATCTGCTGTTGAAGTAACCATTCATCCTTCAAACAACAGATCTTTTTTGTATGCATCGATATAACTAGGATAAAATTAGCGTTTTGTTTTCTGCTGCCTAAACGTGTTCCAAAAAGCAACACTCTCTCCTAACGTCGAATGGCTCAAATGGCAAACCCACCATTTGTCGCCATTCCCGTTAGTGCTCGGCCGCTGATCACTTTTTGTCACACTCTGTGTCATCTAAATAAAGTGCAGCAACAATCCAGTCACGTAAATATACAGACAGATGATCACAAGGTAAGCGCCACACCATTTCAAGGCTTCTTTAAGAATATTGCCTTCATCACCTTCTTGATTAGTAGCAGCGGCAGCAACCGCAATACTTTGTGGTGAAATCATTTTACCAGCGGTTGCCCCAACCATATTGGCACCAACGACCCAAAAACTATTAGCTTTCAAAGTTGTCGCCGCTTGTAATTGTAAGTTCCCGAATAAAACATTTGAACTGGTATCTGACCCAGTGATGAATGTGCCTAATGCCCCAATGACAGGTGCAACTAATGGATAGACAGGACCCATGATTGCTACTAGCGTTACCGCCAAACTAGTGGTCATTCCAGAATAGCCCATGACCTTGGCTAAAGCAACGATCGCACAAACGGTGATCAGTGTACGCCAAATCTTCTTAGCAGTTGTCCCTAACACGCCTAAGATCTTGCTGACAGACATACCTTGGATCAGCCCGCCAATAAAAGTTGCTAAAATAATCAATGTACCTGGAGAAGAAAGCCAGTTGATGGTATAAGGTACGGCTTTCGGCCCGGTGTAAATTGGAATTTGCGTCACAACTTTTGCCAAAGCAGCGTTGATTGGTTTAACTAATGGTGAAGCTAACAAAACAATGATAAATACTAAGATAAATGGGGCCCAGGCTTTCAACAATTCAGTACTTGAATGCTGAGGAATATGTTTTAAAGCCTCAGGATCATTTTTACCTTGAACCCGTGCCATGAGAACTGTCACGGCAATACATACCACAGAACCCACAATGGCTGGTAATTCAGCCCCAACAAATTTAGCTACGAATACTTGGGGCACGGCAAAGGCAACCCCTGAAAGCAGTGTCGTTAACCCAACCCCTTTAATAGCTTTGGTGCCGCCACCAACCATGGCAACCAATACAAATGGAATCAAAATAATTAAAGGCAATAATTGCATGGTAACGATAAATGATAGATGTGGTGTATCCAAATGCGTCACATTTGCTAAAGTGATCACCGGTAGGCCGATAGCCCCAAAAGCGGTCGGTGTCGTGTTAGCAATCAAACAAATCACCGAGGCACGAATTGGCTCGACCCCAAAAGCAATCAGAATACCCGCAGGAATAGCTACGGCTGTTCCAAATCCAGCGATCGCTTCCAAAAAGCCACCAAAACCCCAAGCAATAATTAAAACTAAGATCCGCCGATCCGTCGTGATTGAAGATAGCATATCTTGGATCACTTTCATGGCGCCAGAAGCCGTTGTTAAATTGTAAGTAAACAGGGCGGCCAAAATAACGTATACGATAGGCCAGATTGCCATTACAATACCTTCTAAAGCCCCTGTCAGACTATCCTGAACCGGCATTTTAAATGCCGTCACAGCTAAAATAATGGCTAAGACAAGTCCAATCGTACAGGCTTTGTCCGCAGACATCTTAATCACACCAAGTGACACGATCAACCAAATGATCGGGATCAATGCAAAAATAAAATTAAGCCACATGACTTTCCCTCCTAAGTGAAATAATAGCGCTTACACCATCATAATTGTACTATGTGAAATCTGAATTTGCACTTATTTACGCCCCTAGGGAATTCCCTATTAAAACAAATTCACCATCAATTAGAAATATGGTAGGATATAGAGGTGTAGATTTGAATTGTTTTTTTACGTAAAATTGAAATAATCCTTTTAAAATTTCGTTGTACAATACTGGGTGAGGATGTGAAGAATGTGCAAAATTCTTTTGAAGCTTTATTAGAAAAATATCGGCTTGAAAACTTGATTCATGCCAATCAAGTAAATATAAATTATGAGCCACAAGCGGATGAGTACAGTACAATTCAGGCAATTTTTAATGACCAAATTGATCAAGCAACAAATCATCGTGATTGGCAACGGGTGATCGAGTTGCTAAAGGCTATGGTTGGGGTTAGCCAAAACGCTGGTAATTTAGATGATACGATCATTTCAGAACTATCATTGCTCTATCTTACATACAGCCGTTATTACAATACGGATTTACAAAATGCACAGGTGCAGCCGATTATTGAGCATCTCAATCAATTGATCCAGCAAGCACAGGCAACACCAGAAAATGTCAATGCCTTGATTCAAAATGTCGTTAATAATTTAACGGTTCCAAATAATCTGCCATTAAGCATTGATCCACGCAATGAATTAACCATGATGCTACAGCAAAGTCGTGGCAATGCCGCTGCTAGTACCAATAATCCTACTTTAGATCAAACGATCAACTCTTTGCAGCAGGAATCAATGCGCAGTCGGCGTGATCAAATTCAAAATGTAGATTTGGACCACGATGAAGATTCAGATGATATGGATGATTATGAAGATGAAGCACCGTTTTATAAAAAATGGTGGTTCTGGACTTTGATTGTCCTAATCTTACTCATTGTTGGGGTCGTTATTCGCTTAATCGTTTCGAAAGTGACCACACCCACCTCAGCAACACCTGCCCGCACTGAACAAGTCGCTAAATCTAGTCAGCAGCAAAGCCGCTCGGAAGGTAAAAAAAAAATTCCCGTGCACATTCCCGACTAGCCTCAACTGATACTACCAGCAGTTCTAGCCAAAAAAGTATCGTATCTGGGACACAATTTACTTTAAATGATTTTAATAGTATTACCTTGGGTGATTTTTCTAAAATGGGGACTGGCGGCGTCACTTTGAATGATCTAACTGCAAAGTACGGTAAACCAGATAATACAAGCTCAGTCAAACAAAACGATCAGAACACAACCATCGCTACTTGGAATCGGATGGCAAATCAAGCTAACGCAACTGTTTCAGTGGGTTTTGTTCAAAATAAGGCCTTCAGCAAAAGTTTGAATGATTATCAGGTAGAGCGAAAAGATCCAATTACAATTGCTCAATTTAATCAGTTACAGACTGGCGCTGATGCTGATGCAGCTTTAAATACATTAGGATTGCCAAATCAAGTCAATATGATCACGATCTCTGGCTCCACTCAGGCAACGTACACCTATGACAAGGCTATGAAACCAACCAATGCTAAAATTGTGCTGACCTTTATGAATAATAAATTACAAGGTAAAACACAACACGGCTTGGATTAGCCTGACCAGTTCATGGCAACCCCAACTTTTAAAATGCATTTGCTCGTAAAAAGTGGCTGAAAACAAGACAATCGTTTTGTTTTCAGCCACTACTTGTTTGTAAGCAATTTAAGTCTAAACATATTCCAAAAGGAGTTTTGATATTGAAACAAAAGCCAACTAAGCTTCCCTTTTATTTGAATATCTGGTTTTATTTAACTATCCTATTGGCTTTGAGTAATGTTATTATTTTTATGACTATTTCAGCTACCAACAATCACCACGCTGAACAACAGATACAACTCAAAAAATTGCAAGCACAAAATAAACAATTGCAACATGAAAATAAGAATTATCGGCTACTCAATAAAACGTTAACCAACGTGCAGCAAAAAACAGACGCCGTTACCAAAAACTCGAAAGCAGCCGCAAAAACACCCATAAAACCGGCTAGTTTTGGACAGACCCAAACATATGCTGATAACATCAAAGTCACGGTCAATACATTACAATTTAGTGATGAGACACCCGACCAAAATATTTCGGATACTCAACTGATCAAGATTCAATTTCAAATTGAAAATGGCAGTCATGAAGAGCTGCATGCCAGTGGTGTTGACTTTGCCATGTATGATGGCAAGCGGCAAAAGGCCACTGAAGATACCAAAGATTTTTATGCGGAAGTTATTGCCCCACAGATGACTTCTTCGGGAACCTTATATTTCCACGCTAAAAATGCCGGCCCCTATACGATCCAGTACAACGGGAAAAGTTGGCAAACGGCACAGCCTTAAACTAATTTAGAAAGTTGTTGGTATCATGATGCAAAAGAAAAGAGACCAGCGTGCCCTCAAACGTGTTTGGCAGCATAGTCTCCTTAATAATCCTGAAAATTCATTTATCAAACAGTGGTGGTTCTGGGTCCTAGTAGCTTTAGTCATTGGCACCATTATTTCCACTGGCCAAACACCATATGATTACGCCGGTCTAACCAGTATGTTTGTTGGCTTTTTCGGTCTAATCACTCTAATTAACGGTCTCATCCGCTGGCTTCGTCATAAAAAAATTGGGGTGGTTTTACCGATACTATTTGGTCTTTGTTGTGTCATTAGCTTAGTGGCTGGAATTTTAGCCAAACATTTTTATTAATTTCCCAGGAAATAATTATTTTAAATCTTGGTCAGCTAAGTAAGCGGCTTTTTGTTGCTGCCAATAATCTTGATCAGCCTGAGTGATTGGCCGCAGTACTTTGCAAGGATTTCCAACAGCAACCACATTGTCAGGAATATCTTTGACCACAATTGAACCTGACCCAATGACTACATTACTGCCAATGGTTACCCCAGGATTAACGACGGTATTCCCACCAATCCAAACATTATCCCCAATTGTAATTGGGTAGCCATATTCCAGCTCCTCATTACGAATAGCCGCATCGATTGGATGCCCCGCCGTATAGAGGCCAACTCGTGGGGCTAAATAGACATTAGCGCCGATCGTGATTGGTGCAGTATCAATAAAAATACAGTCATAATTCGCATAGAAATGATTGCCAATTGTTGTGTGAGCCCCATAATCAATATGAAAAGGCTGTTCAATGTATATTTGATCTCCTGTTTGCCCAAATAATTCTTTTAATAATTCCTGGCGATAGGCCATTTGTTCTTCAGTAGTCTGATTGAATAAGCGCGTTAATTTGCGCGCGCGAGCATTCACTTTACGGATCTCTGGATCAGCTGCTTTATACAATTGCCCGGATAACATTCGTTCTTTTTGACTTGGCATGCCGCCACCTCTTCCATTTTTAATCACTGATGCCCATGCTACCGAATCAGACGTTAAAGTGCAAATTTTGACTGACCACAATCAGAAACCTTGCAAAAAAAGTCTCATTTCTGAATAATCATAAGTAAAGGTCTAAGCAATGAGGTGCCTATTATGAGTTTATTCAATAACAATCGACAAATTCACAAGATTCTGGAAGAACGTGGTCTCTCACATTGTTCCAAAAATGTCGCGTACCAAGCGGAGGCCATTTTAAGTGAACTAGATCGTAAAAATCTGCTCCGCGAAAGCAAACGCCTGAACCTTGAAGATCGCGCAGATGAAGAGATCATTGCCTATCTGCGCGCATTAGTTGAACAAAATTGGATCTTGGTCCAACAAAATAATGAGATCTTAAATCATCTCAAGCAAACCACTGCTAACGAGTCTGCATCTTAGGGCTCGTTTTTAAATTGCCTTGCTAAAAAAGACATCCATGGCATTATGCTCTAGTGTTTTGGGATCTGGTTTGATTGGCTGAAAGCCCATTTTTCGATAGAGATGAATTGCAGCCTTCAAGGTATGATGTGTTTCTAAATAAACCCGTTGGTAACCAGCCGCTTTCGCAAAACGCAAGGCTTGCTGCACAAGTTGATAACTGAGGCCAGCACCACGGTTCTGAGGCTGAATATATAATTTCTGTAATTCGGCGATACCGTTAGCTTCGTCAAATTCACCAATCCCAACACCACCAATAACCTGGGCCGTTGCATCGACGGCTACAAAGTACGCACGCTTGACAGTAGCTTGATAATACTGGCTCAGGTGCATTAACTCTGGGTCGAAGTAAGCTGTCCCTGGCTTGGCTAAGCCCACAGCAGCTAAACTCTGGCGAATGATTTGCGCCATAACCTGATCATCTTTAGGTTCTAATAAACGAATATTGGTCATCGCGATTACCTCCTGTGATTTACTACGGAATCATTTGTTCTTTTGATAAGGGTACACTAAAATAAGAGCAGTGAGTTTTTTATTTTTTGGGGGCAATCAGATGAATAGTCGCACAGCACGACATCGTAGTGAAAATAAACGGTTGAACTCGACCAATGAACGGTCAAAAAACCGCCGGGAAAATTTTCACGGCAGTTCCAACTCAGCACGGTCTAATTTAATTATTGGTATTATCTTGCTTGTCATGGGTATTTGGATCTTTATTGCCGCTCTACCAATTCATTTTAGCGCGCTTTTTACCGGTGGCGATATTAGCAGTATTTCTGGTCTGCTAACAGCTTTAGCTTTTGGCGTTATTGGCGGCTTGTTAATTTGGCAACGTCAACAGATCAATCAACTGCGGACCAATTTATTTTTAATTGTTTTGGGCGTCATCTTTATTTTAGACTTCTTAACTCTCGGTATCTTTTCTGACCTCAAATACTATGCTTGGTTCGGCCTATTGTTAGGTCTTTGGCATTATATTACCACAGCCCGTTCGACCAGCACTCGTCCACTAATCCAGGCACCTTGGTTTTGGATTTCAATCTTTATCATGCTCAGTGGTATTTTGATCACCGTTTTGGTTTAGTGCCAAGTCTAAAACAAGATTATACCAAGTTTCTCCGGCATGCTGGGACATTGAAATGCCTTCATTGCGGTAACCATTTTGTTCATAAAAGGGAATCAGCCTTTGCAAACAAGTCAACGTCACGCCACGCCGCTGTTGTTGCTGACCTAATTTTGCCAGTGCCGTCAATAGCTGACTACCAATACCCTGCCGTTGATAGTCGGGAGCCACAGCTAAACTTAACACGCCAATATACCCACCTATTTTAGGATTTGGCTGGATTGCTGAAAATAACGTATCGGTCAAATAACGTGCAGCAATAACTGGACCAACCACATAACCCAGTGGCTGGTCTTTTTCATTAACGGCCACCACAAACGTATCTGGAATTGTGAGCAACCGTTGTTTCATCGCTATTGCCGTAGCCGCTTCAGCTGGCGTGAACCCGGACTGTTCAATCGTCATAATTTGAGGCAAATCGATTAACTTAGGATGGCGAAAGCTAAGTTGTGTCATTAAAATCGTCTCCTTTAAGTCAGGCGTTGGCAAAAAAAGGTTCCATAATGGTTAACGTTTTTTGGTCGCAATCCATTTGCAGCAAAGCCCCATATGGCAATGCGGTCCGTGGGTAGCCATGTCCAAAATTGACATTGTAAAAAATCGGCATTTGGTAAGGCGCTGTAACTGTAAGCAAAATCTGCTTATAAGCTTCATAAAAGATTTCATTTTGCGGCTTGCCCACGATGATGCCCCGAATTGCTGCAAAAACACCTTGATCGGCTAATTTTTCAAGCATTTTTTGATAAAGCCTTGGTTGGGGATGGGTTTCACTGGTCTCAATGAATAAAATTTTATCTTGCCAAGTTGCCGTATTGGGAAAAAGCTGATACTTGGCACAAACTTGAGCTTCATCTGGATACCTCGTAGTGGTCAAAATATCGTAAAAACTATCCAAACAGCCGCCCAATAAGCGTCCAGTGGTGATTCCTGACCCCCGTAAAACCTCATAACCACGCTGCTCTTGATGCTGTGGCCGCGGTGTCCCTATTGCCTGTCTAGAAAAATCCGTCCGTTCTTCATACCAGATAGTGCTGGATTCAATTACTGTTCGGGCTGGATTTTGTTTGTAATGCTGTAAAGTTTGCCACGTATATGGTAACGGCTGTGACGCTAGCTCCGCCAAATCATTTAAAAAATTAGGTCCGTAAAATGTTTGCAGACCTAATTGATAAAACATGAGATGGTTAATCGTTGTGTCTGAAAATCCAGAGAATAACTTGGGATCATGCCTAACAGCCAGCTTAAATTGTTGGTCTGTCAGTAAATAAGGCAACGTGCGGTAAGTATCATCGCCACCAATGGCCGCAAAAATGCCACGAATCTTCGGCTCATAAAAAGCCATTTTCAAATCCGCCGCTCGAGCCTCAGGGTGTTGCGCTAAATAGTCGACCCTTTTAAAGCATGGGGCATAAAAACAGGCTTCAAGCCCAGTGCTTCCAAACGCTGAATGCCCAGTTGCCGTTGATGTCTAGTCGCCGTTTCGCCTAAAATACCGCGAGATAAACTCACAATTGCGACTTGATCACCAGGTTGTAATGGTGCTGGTTTTTGTTGCATAAGACACCTCTTCAGTATCGTTACCGCTAGCCTTGTGTCGCATTATGGGTTTTGCTTGGCGCTGCATCAGGCATCTGATTCAGTACCTTCATATCTTCCGCACTGATTTCAAAATCCAATTGGGCATTATTTTCAGTGTGGGCGCGATGTGTGGCTTTCGGTAACGGTAATACGTCATTTTGAATACAAAATTGGATGGCTAATTGGGCAACACTGGCATGATAATGATCGGCGACTGCTTGAACTTCAGGATTGTGCAGCAGGCCGCCAGTCGCTAATGGCGAATAAGCTTCTACTAAAATATCATTTTGCTTTGCAAAAGTGGTGATTTTCGGCTCTGTAAAGCCAATATAATACTGAATCTGATCTACCATTGGTTTGATTTTAGCCGTGGCAAAAACATTGTCTAAATCATGAACATTAAAATTAGAAACGCCGATGGCTTTAGCCCGACCGGAATTGTAAATTGTTTCCATAGCCCGCCAAGCTTCTCGATTCCCCTTATCATGATTCGAACCAATATTGTCCCATGGCCATGGTGCATGGATCAAATAAAGATCTAAATAATCTAGATTCAAATTATGCAGTGTGGTCTCAAAATCAGCCAGTGCCCCTTCGTAAGTTTTTGTTTGTGCCGGCAATTTAGATGTGACAAATAAATCTTCGCGTTGAATGCCTGATTCATTGATTGCTTGACCAACTTCTTTTTCGTTGCCATAGACCAAAGCAGTATCAATATGGCGATAACCTAAATCCAGAGCATCGGCAACAGCTTGCTTAGCTTCATTGGCTGGTATCTGCCAAGTTCCAAAACCAATCTTAGGAATCTTGTGACCATTGCTTAACGTAAATGTATCCGTTAATTTTGTCATAAACTCACTCCTTAAATAATTTCTTTCATAATTAATATACCATTAAATTTATACCGGTAAATACATTACCTAACATCTATATATCTGTTAATGACTTCGCTTTCATTAAGTAATATGATTAGAACAGCTTGTAAAATTTTCGTGAAGTAGGTGTGTTCCCATCCAAGTCTTTTATACTGTCATGTTGCCAGTTTTATTAATTTTTATCAGTGGCTTCATCTTTCAACGTGTTTTTATGCTCGACATTAAGCCCATCTCCACAATGGCTATGTATCTTTTACTGCCTTTTTTAGTGTTTAAAACTTTTTACCAGCAGCCGATCAATCAGAGCTTTTTTTATATCGTCGTCACATCAATCATCATCATGGCGCTCTTGATCGTCATTGGTCTAATAATTGCTAAGCTGTTGCATTATAATAAGAAAAAAACGAATGCCTTTCTGCTGGCGACCGTTTTCGCAAATAATGGTAATTATGGTGTTCCCGTAGCTTTGTTTGCTTTTGGTCAAAAAGGCCTTGCTTATGCCATGCCGCTGATGATCTTCTATACTATTCTTATGGGTGTCGTCGGTATCTACATTGCTGCCAGTGGCACCAGCGGTGTGAAAACTGCTTTTATCTCAGTACTCAAACAGCCGATGAATTATGCTATTATTCCTGGTATTATTTTCCAGCAAATGAGCCTTACCATGCCATCTAATTTGATGAAGACCGTGAATATGATCAGTCAAACAGCCATTCCCGTGATCATGCTGGTCTTAGGCATGCAATTAGCTAACGTGATGGGTAAGCATATTGATTGGCGCAGCGTCGGTATCGTTTCAATCGTGCGCTTAATTATTTCCCCTGTCATTGCTTACCTGATCTGTATCCCCTTTCATTTAAGCCCGTTACTGCAAAACATCATTGTGGTTATGGCGGCGATGCCCAGTGCTGCCAATACGACGATTTACGCGATTCAATATAATACGGAACCGGAATTCGTCTCCAGCGCCACACTGATCACAACGATCGTTAGTATTCCCACATTGACTCTATTGCTGAACTTTGTGAGTTGATTCTGACTCAAACTCCCAAAAATTTTTTCATGAAAATGCTAGCAGTATTCAAAAGCAGTAGCTAAAAAATGATAAACATGGTAAAAATATTAAGTAGCTATTCTAATATTGAAAGAGGTCGGATTATTGGCAACCACTGAAGCGCAAAAACGAGCTACCCAACGTTACCGCGAACGCAATCGCGAAAAGACTAAGATACAATCAGCCTATTCTTCAGCTAAGACATACATTAATAAGTACACCAAAAATGAAGCACAACTAGATGAACTTCAGGAATTGATCAAAAAACGGCGCGAAGAACTGCAAGAACAAGTTGGCGACAATTCAAGTACAGACTAGTGTAAACTTTGGTTTAACTGTTTTTATAGCTGTCATTCTTGTTAATTTTTGACAGCCACGAATATTTATATCTGCAATCATTTTACAAAAAATAAAACCAGGATGGTAACTTGAATGGCAACCACAGAAGCACAAAAAAGGGCAAAGAAAAAATGGAACGAAAAAAATAAAGCAAAAGCGAAATTATATACATATCGATCGACGACCAAGACATTTATTGAAACACTCGCTGATTTAAATGATTTGCAAGAGTTGAAGCAATTAATTGCACAACGTGAAGCTAATTTGAAGGCTTCAAATTAGAAAAATCAGGTGGCATCGTAAGTAAATAAAAACGAGTAATTGCACTTTTCAGTCGATTACCCGTTTTTTATTTTATAATTTTTTGTGGAGAACTACTTAAAATAAGCCTCTAGAAATTCAGTCAGACCATCTTGATCATTTGTCAATGTGTGCCGTGTCACTGCCTGTCGCACAGCCTGGACAGCATTGCCCATGGCGACACCAATACCGGCTGTCTTTAACATTTCTAAGTCATTTTCTTCATCACCAAAAGCAATCACATTAGCTAGTGGTAAGTCATAGAATTGGCTTGCTGCGATAATGCCAGTAGCCTTAGAAACGCCTGAAGGCATTAATTCTAACAATTCCCGACGAGAACGGGTCACGCGAAATAAATCACTATGAATTTGCCGCGCGAGATGGTTAATTATCTTAGGTTGATTTGCAATCGCAACTTTATATATTGGTACTTCCAGCTGTAAGTTCGCCACAGGTACATGGTGAAAATTCAGCGACCAACCAGCAAATTTAGGATAATCAGAGATACCAAAATCATTCAATGAATAGACATCATGAATCGAAATTAAATCAAATGGTACTTTGAGTTTGGCGTATAGCTTCATGATGTCAGCAATTGCCCGCACATCAAAGGCAACCATATATTGGCTTAAATCCAAATAAATTCACTTCCTTAGAGAAATGCGGGATAAGGCATATCTGGCTGATCAGTGAAACGATCTTCGAATCCCCGCGGATACCTGTAATACCGTTCTGAACCTTGGTTTGGCCAATCATAAGCACCACCCGGTAATAAAATATAAGGCTTAAAATGATAAGCATAATACTGGATGCGCCGCTGCCAAAGATCAACAATTTCAGTGGGATCACCCAATGTATTAGACCAAACATCCCAGTGCATTGGTAGAACTACTTTACAATTTAAAGCTTCAGCAGCACGAAGAATGTCGACTGATGTCATCTTATCTTGAACGCCAATCGGATTTTCTGCATAAGCTAAAATGGCAATATCAATCGTCTGCGTGCGGCCTATCTTGGCAAAATTCACAGAGAAGTGCGAATCGCCAGCATGATAGATATTGCCAGCGGACGTTTTAATCAAATAACTGACCGCTCTCAAATCCATATCGGGAACCTGTTGAGTCCCATTATCAGCTAACCCTACGGCATCTGTAATCAAAACCGTTCGATCATAGGATTCTAATACATCAATCTCACAATCTTTGATATGAATCACATCTCCTGGGCGAACCACTCGAGTTCTTGCCTTTGGTACGCCCCACGCCAACCACTGATTGACCACCGCTTGCGGGCCAATAAAAGGGACGTCATCTGGACAGTTTTTCAATATGGCGGCAGCAACGAATTTATCCAAATGATCATGATGAAAGTGCGTCACCAGCAAAGCATCTAATTGCTTAATGGCAAAAGGATCGATCACCTGAGGTGTCAGCCGTAAATTAGGTTGAATCTTACGGGCACCAAGCATGCGATGCCACTGATGGTTATCAGACATATCCGGTAAATCATGCGTCTGTTTACCTGTCCCTGACCACAAATCAATCGCGATATTCACAGCGGAATCCGTCTTTAGCCAAATACCCATATTATTTAACCACCAAAGCCGAACATGTTTTGGTGGCACAACAGCGGCTTCAATCGATTCATTTAACCAAGTGCCCCACTCTGGAAAAGTTGTCCTGAGCCAATCGTCACGACTTAGTGCAGAAACCTTCTTCTCATTCGTGGTCATAAGCTAAACGCCTCTATTTCCCAAGATCATTCATTTTTTTATCTAGGTTTGCTTTAATGTCATCTTTATCAATGAAATTATCTAATACAATCGTCTTATCTCTAATGTCATCAGGAAATTGATCAAATAATTCATGCGTCGTGACGTAAATATCAGCTGGTGCACTAGTCACACTGCCTAGATCCACTGTTTCGACTTCAGCATCAGCATCACGATTTTCATCACTCAAAATACTTTCAATATTCATCTTAGCAATCACACTAGAACCGACACCAAAACCACAAACTGCAACAATTTTCATTATAAAAACCTCCATTTTTTTTGTAATCCATGAATTAAAACTAAAAACCTAATAATACTCGAACTAACTTCAACAAGTACATGATTGGCGTCCAAACCAAGGCATAGTCAATATTGGACCAAGTCAAGCCACTGCCATAGACTGCACCGGTCAGAGGATAGAATAAAATAACAGCTGCCGACGAGATCATACCAGTGAATAGACCAGCAAATAATGCGCCACGCCAACCGCCGGCTTTGTTACCAAAGACCCCCATCACATTCCCATCAAAGTACATAATGATTGGTGACGGGAAAACAATGACTGGTGATTTAAAAGCAATGGTTAAAAAGGTAACGGCAATTGCCCCAATTGTAGAGCCTAGAAAACCAAACATCCCACCCATCGGTGAATAAGGGAAAAATGTCGGTGCATCTAAGGCCGGTACTGAACCAGGCAAGAATTTATCAGAAATCCCCTTGAATGCAGGAACGATCGAACCAATAAACATCCGAACACCAGATAATAGAATCACAATACCAGCAGTAAATTGGAAACCTTGCAGAATTAGCCAAATGACCCAATTGGTAGAACCAGCTAATTGCCCAATACCTTTTCCACCCACAGCTAAGCCAATACTGACAAAGATAAGCGGCATTAGGAAAAACAGAACAATGGTGCTATCCCGAAACATAGACGCCCATTTAGGTAATTTCATATGGTCAGCATCTTGATTGGGATCAGAACTGCCAAACCATTTACCAATAAAGTGTGCTAAGACAGAACCCACTTGATCCATAAAACCTAAAGTGATCATATCTTTGGTCCAAGCTCGTGCTAATTTACGCGTAATAGCTGGCGAATAAGTGTAGTACAGGGCATTTAACAATGTCCCCACAATAACAGTCCAAAGATTATTTGCATGTAGCACGATCGGCAAAGTCACCGCCATAAAGGCCGCATGGTAAAGCATCAAATGAGCTGTTAAATAAACGTTTTTAAAATCTCGTCCAGGCGTGAGCCGAACTAATAATAAATGCACGAAAAAAGCTAATAAGAAAATCATGACGGCATTGCGGGCGATACTATCAAATCGTAAAACCACGCCAAAGACAGCATCATTAGTCGGTAGAACACCTTTTACATGTAAGGCACTGTTTAGCTTTTGAACCACTGGCGATAGCGAATTAATTAAAATTCCAGCGCCGGCACCTAAAATGGTGATACCAATAACGGTTTTAACAACGCCATCAATGACTTGGGGTAATTTCTTCCGCTGAATCAATAATCCAAGTAAGGCGATGATCCCTAAAAAGATAGTCTGGTTACTTAAGATCTGAAAGACAATAAAGTTAATGACCTTCATCTTTCGCCCCTCCATTGATCAATTGCACAATTCTCTCGATATCATTGTCTGTCTTGGCCGCTCTTAAAATCTGTAAGTTTTCTGACACGCCTAAAAATTGCACTAACTTTTGTAATAAGGCCAAATGGGCGTCATTACTAGTGGAAGCTAGAATAATCACAATATCCACGGGATCATTAGTTTGACTACCAAATTTGACTGGTTCAGCCAATGTGGTAATGCTAAAGCCTGTCTGCAAAACGCTGCCATCTGGACGCGAGTGACCCAATGCAATCCCAGGTGCAATCACAATATAAGGCCCCAATTCTTGTACCCCGGCAATCATTTTATTAATGTATTCGCTTGTAATATACTTATAGGTAACTAGTGGTTGCGCACCAACACGTAAAGCATCCTTCCAGTCATCCGTGTGCCGTTGCAATTGGACAAAACGCGGTTCAAACTGTTCTGTTTTCATGAGTAACCTCCCTTGAATTAGGTAGAAATATTATTTCATATATGTGCACAAATATATGAAACTTTTTTACATTTGCATTGTAAGCCTTTTCTAAAAAGATAGCAAGATATTTACTTGCTTTTTGGAGATGATCCTATATGCGCGTAGAATCGCGAATCCGTCAACTATTCAGTACTTTTGGCCCAACAAGTCAGATCATTGCCAATTATGTGATTGAAAACCCAGAAGCATTCGCAACTAAATCCATCAACGAACTGGCTAATGACCTTCAGGTTTCCACGGCATCAATCTCGCGCTTTGCCAAGGCCATTGGGTTTCCTAATTTTTCTAAGATGAAAATTGCCCTCTCAAAAGATTCCACTGAAATGAATCAATTTCATCCGATCGTAACGGGAGATACAGCTTTAGATGGTGCCCGCAAAACAATTTCAGCTAATATTTCAGCGTTGAACAACACGCTAGACTTCATGAGTGATCCACTCATTGACCAAGCTACCCAGTTGTTACGTTCTGCTGATCATATTGGCTTATTTGGATTGGGTAGTTCTAATGTGATTGCTCAAGCGGCTTATCATTCTTTTTTACTATTACCCGTCAATCTGATTTATCAAAATGACTACCATATGCAACTAATGAATGCAAGTTTGCTCACAAAAAAAGATATCGCGATCGTCATTTCCCATACAGGAAATAACGCCGATATCTTAGCTTTAACGGATATTTTTCAACAGAATCAGGTGCCAATTCTTGCCATTACCAGCTTTCCTACCTCACCATTGGCTCGGTTGGCAGATATCTCGTTTTTCTCCACCTCTGAAGATACGAAATACCGACCGGAAGCCCTGATCTCTATGACAGCTCAATTGGGCATCATCGATGTTCTTTATACAGAATTAAATCGGAAATTTGGTGGCAAATCTGCACAACGCTTGCGAAAAGTTAGAAGCGCTATTCAGAAGAAACATCGTGGTTGAAGTTGAAGATGAAGTAAGAAGAGTATAAGTCAGTAAAATTCTAATTGTTGGGATAGAAGTTAGAGATAGTTGGCTTTTAGTTCTACACTTTTTTGACGCTTATGGGCGTAATTCCAACAGTACCTTATTCTTTATCAATTTCAAAATGAAATATAAGAAGGAACGTTATAATTAGTCATCTACGAACTTTTTTGTACACCAATATGATACAATTAAAATAAAACCCCGATTAACGTCAACTCGATAGTCTTGGTAGTATTGTTTTTATTACCAACATGAGATGCTTTATCTCCTGAGAATGGCGAGCAAATACAAACTATGCTCAGTATTCTTTATGATTAGTCATCAAAGACATAACTTTTAAAATGATGTTAGGATGATTTCATGGACACGGTTTGGTAGAATCTAACTACTAAGAATAGGACGTGTCCAAAATGACTGTAAAAATCCAAAATCTCAACAACACAACGTTTCTGCCCGTTCCCGATTACATCAAACCAATTGCAGCTGAATATAATGTACATCAAAACTCCGATGGGACAATAATTTACACCCCGATACACAAGAACCCTTTTCACGATGAGCGGTTCATCAACGCCCATGACCTTACTCAAAAAGAAGCATTCACGAGTAAATTAACTGGCAAGGAGCTTTTAGAATAAATCAAATCTTGTATCCCTAAAAAAAAAGACCAGCAAAGCTATTTTCCTAGCTCTGTTGGTCTTTTCCTTTTACCATAAACTATTACCAAGGTTGCTTAGTGACGGCTTTCTCACCTTGGACTACCCCATTGTCCACAAAGACATTGTAGATTTCTTGACCAAAATAAATGCTGATATTCCAATCAAAATATAGATTATTGAGCAAGTGGCCACTCAACATGCTACCTAAACTATCCTATCTTTTTCTGCACATCAATCATTTCCAATACACCTATTGCACATTCACTGCCTTTATTACCAACTTTACCACCTGCACGATTCAAGGCTTGTGCCATATTATTAGTGGTCAAAACGCCAAATAATACTGGAATAGGGCTATTTAAAGAAACTTGAGCGACACCACTTGCTGTCTCACTACAAACGTAATCAAAGTGAGTAGTCTCCCCACGTACAATTGCGCCCAACGTGATAATACCATCAAATTCAGGCTTTTGACTTATCAATCTAGTAATTCGAGGAATCTCAAACGCACCCGGTACCCAGACAACGGTAATATCAGTTTCCGCCACACCACACTGCTGTAACGTATCCATCGCACCATCCAATAGGCGGCGTGTTACCAATTCATTAAATTTTGCCACCACAATAGCGATGTGCTTACCCTGTCCATTGATTAATCCTTTGATCTTGCCCATTAGTTAACCTCCTTTAGTAGATGATGCATTTTATGTTTCTTTGTCGCTAAGTAAGAGATATTTTCAGGCAAAGCTGAGACCTCAATTGGCACCCGCCGAACGATTTTGATACCCAATTGTTCAAGTTGTTGAACCTTGTCCGGGTTATTTGTCATTAATGCAATTTGGCTCACCTGTTTTTGATATAAAATTGCAGCTACCAAACCATAATCACGCTCATCTGGTTTAAATCCTAAATGGACATTTGCTTCAACAGTATCCATACCGGCTTCTTGCAATTTATAAGCCTTTAGTTTATTAGCCAGACCAATACCGCGTCCTTCTTGCCGCAAATAAATCACCGCCCCACGACCAGCGGCTTCTATCTGTTGAAGAGACTTAGACAGTTGTTCTCCACAATCACAGCGCTTGGAACCAAAAATATCTCCCGTAAGACATTCAGAATGCACACGCAACAATAATGGTTCAGTCTCATTAAGCTCACCTTTGGAAATCAACAAAGTTGGCTCACTACCATCCTTTGTATCAAACGCCTCCAGCTGAAAGTCGCCATATTTCGTCGGTAATTGGACTTTTGTAATCGTGTCTAGCACGTCCACGGATTTCATGTAGCGATATAGCTTGATATCCTCAATTGTAAGAAAAGGTGTTTGTATCCCCTCAGCAAAGGATTTCAAATCCCGGCGACGGGCCATCGTACCGTCCCTTTTAAGTATCTCTGTGATAAAAGCAATCGGATGGGCATCAGCTATTTTTGCCAAGTCGACGGCAGCTTCTGTATGCCCCTCTCGTTCTAGCACACCACGATCTTTAGCAACAATGGGAAAAACGTGCCCAGGGTGATAAAAATCAGTTGCCACTGTGTCTGGATTTGCTAGTTGTTGGATTGTCATTGCCCGATCAAAGGCTGATATACCCGTACTAGTAGTTTTGGCATCCACACTTGTAAAAAATGCTGTTCCAAATGCATCTGTGGCATGGCTGACCATAGGTTGTAGTTGTAATCGAGCCGCAATTTCAGCACTCATAGGCACACACAGCAGGCCTCTAGCTTTAGTAATCATAGTATTTACAGCTTCTGGCGTCACATAATCAGCTAAACCAATCATGTCCCCCTCTGCTTCCCGTTGTTCAGAATCTGCGACAATCACTAACTTACCTTGCTTTAAAACATCTATAGCATTCTCAACACGTTGAATAATATCGTTTTTAACCTGCATCTGTCTCAAACTCCTTTGCATGTAAAAATATATTTCCCGAGGATATCTGTCTCAATATTGACTTGATTCCCTATTTGCAGATCACCTAGAGTTGTTTTGATCAATGTATGAGGAATCAGACCGACACTGAAAGTTGTAGATGTCACATTAGTGATGGTTAAGCTGACACCAGCCACAGCGATGGACCCTTTCACGACAATTTGTCTTTGATAGTCCATTGGTAGAGCAAATGTTAATACAACTGCATTCTGATCAACTTGCCGCTTGACCAATACTGTAATTGTATCCACATGTCCAAGTACAAAATGACCATCTAAGCGAGCACTAGCTTGTAATGCAGGTTCAAGATTTACCTTAGCTCCTATCTGTAGGTGATTAAAGTTGGTGCGCCGCATTGTCTCCGGCATAACATCCACAGTGAAGTAGTCCTCTTGTATCGCTGTTATTGTGAGACAGACGCCATTGACCGCAATGCTATCACCCACCTTGCTGTGCCAAGTTTTAATATATGCTGTTTTCAATCTGATTTTCGCAGTTTCCTTAGTTTTTTCTAAACTGGTCACTCGCCCGATCGTTTGTATGATACCTGTAAACATTTGCTATTCTCCTTAAATCAAATCTTGTATCTCCATCAAGAAATTGCCGTTTTACTAATTTGAATCCTTGCGTAATGACATTATCTAGCCCAGTAATTGCGGGCAACCCACTACCAAAGATCAAAGGTGCAACATAAATCACTAATGCATCAACTAATCCTGCAGCCAGAAATTTAGCCTGAACATGGCTGCCACCTTCTATCAACAGTGACTGAACCCCACGTAAATAAAGAATCTTCATAATCTCATTCGGCTCCCATCGATGACTAGCCAACACAGTCACAAAGTCTGGCCAATGCTGCTTGGTTTCATGTCGGCTTAAAATCAAAATCGGAGTAGCAGTAGCAAAAAGGCGACTTTGGTGGTCAATTTGATCAGCGTCGTTGACTACAACCACGCGTAAAGGTGGAAAATCAACCACATTCTCTCGTATCGTCAGCTCAGGGTCATCGATTTTTAATGTCTGCTCTCCCACCAAAATAGCTTGGTTCTGTCGCCGCAAGTGTTGGCTATCATAATAAGCTTTCTTCCCTGTTAATAAACTGCGCTGCCCTTTCATCCCATTGGTTTTTCCATCTAAGGTCATAGCATATTTCAAAGTAACAAAAGGACGTTTCTGCCGGTAAAAAAAATTATAAGTATCATTCAAACCACCGGTATCGCCGAGACAATCTATTTCAATGCCAGCTGCACTTAGTATTTCCATACCTTTACCAGCTACGAGCGGATTAGGATCCCGCTGGCCAATCACCACCCGACGAACGCCGACTTCGACGAGTTTGTGCGCACATGGTGGTGTTTTTCCATAGTGACTGCAAGGCTCTAAAGTGACATACATGGTAGCCCCGTGCGCCTGTGTTAGTGTTGATAATTGATTGAGCGCATCCACCTCCGCGTGTTTTTCACCAAAGCGATGATGATAGCCAGTTGCAAGAATCTGGTCATCTTTCACAAGTACGGCGCCTACTAGTGGATTCTTCCAAGTTTGACCAGCACCTTTTCGTGCCACTTGCCAAGCCAATTGCATATAAGCTCTATCGTTCATAATTTTCACCTCACAAAAAAGCCCCGCAACAGATGTGCGGGGCAAAAATTTTGAAAGCTAAATAAGATTTCGACATGGGTGTACCAAAATAAAAGTACACAAATCGTGCGAAACTACTTCCGTTTATCTTCTTCTACCATCCAGACTTTACTGTCGGTCCCAGACTCACACTGGGTCCACCGCTACTCGCGGGTCACGGACTTCAACACTTCGTTGTCACCGTCGGTCGGGAATTACACCCTGCCCCGAAGAAATCTATTCAGTTGTCACGTATAAATGTATACTAATGATCACAAAGATGCAAGTATCAATTCTCAACAAACGTTTACTTCAAAAAAAGACCAACAAAGCTATTTTCCTAGCTCTGTTGGTCTTTCCCTTTTACCATAAATTATTACCAAAGTCTCTTAGTGACGATTTTCTCACCTTGGACTAACCCATTGTTCACAAAAGCATTGTAAATTTCTTGACCAAAATAAACGCTGCTATCCCGATTAAAATGGAAGTCATCGAGTAAATGACCACCCGACATATCCACGCAATGAACGTTAGGATCTTCTTTGGCAATCTGGCGGATAGCCGCATCCACGGTAGCATCGTATTGACCGGATGTGTGGCTTACAGTGCCACAGAAAATTGGTAAAGTCACATTGCCAACAATCCCTCGGCAATAGGCAAAAACGGCTTTGAGATTACGATAATAATTATCAGCCGCCGTTGCTGAATAAGAACGGCGATCAGATTCACCTTGATGCCACAACATGGCACGCACTTCAATTTGATGCTTCGCAGCACTCAAGCACTGCCGAACCAAATCATCAAAATGCTTTAACAGTGAGGCATCAATATCTGGCAAAGTTTCATAATCCACTGTCCAACGATGGACATTATCACCGGTAGCATCGATAGAAGTACCGCCTTCAGACCATTTCATCACATAAATCTCTTGCTTAGCTAAAGTTGTCAGATAATGGTACGTCACCAAATCAAAGCCCCAACGATCTGAAGAAAGATCTGCTTGGGATAAAGCTGGCGAAAATTGTCCTTGTTCATGACCAGCGGAATAATTCGAACAATAGTGACAGTTGGTCATTGGCAGCTTGATATCACTTGGTAATTCTGCGATGGGCACCCGACCATCAATATTAGACTGTCCGGCTGAAATGATGCCAAATTTCTTTGTTGCATCTATTTGTTTCGGTGCCGCCCCTTTGATATAAGCTTGTAATGCCGCTACATTTGCTTGTAAACTGGCTAATTGGTTCGTCAGCGTTTGTTCATTCACTTTAAGTCACCTAACTTCATTAGATTTTGACTACGATCCAAGAAAACACTTACATCTTTAATTCTAGAGACTTTAATCTCTAAAGCGACCCTTCAAAGTCGATAAAAACTCGTAAAAACTAGCACAATTTTTACGGGTTTTATTTATTTTATACAGACACTAGGCTTGCGCAATTGCTTGATTGACCGCAGCTTTTTCGGCTTCAATCAGGTTCACACGACTTTCAATGACTTTGATATCCATCTTAATTTCACGCGTCAAGCCAGGCGTATTCAATTTTGGTTCAAAGAAAGCTTTGAATTCTGCCAACCGTTCTGGTGTGTGGAAAATACCCGCAGTCACCGTGATATAAGTGGTGAATTCCATATCGCCGCCCACGGTATCTTCCAACCATTGCCAATCATTACGGAGCCAGTCCCAAGCAGCTTGCTGCCCAGCATCGTTAGCCAAAACACCACGATACCAGCCGCGTAGATCCTGTGGTTTGATCGTATCGGCATCTTCAAAGTGACTGATCAATCGCTGCACTAATTCAGGATCAGTGGTGCTGGTCAAAGCAGCGCGAATGTCAGCTTTATAGCTGGCATCACTGGTTTGCCGATAAGCAGTTAATAATTGTTCAAAGCGTTCGGCACTACCATAATTTTTAACTTCATTCCGTAGGACAAACATGCGAATATCTGCGGGTAAAGCAGCTAAATCAGCTTTATTCGCAGTAAATAAATCATGGGCACTGGCAACAGCAGCAGCATTTTTCGCATATAAAGCCGCGCTCAAGACATATGGCCGGGTGAGCTGGTCATCGTTTGATTCTCCGGCTTGTGGCGTCCAGCCTAAACGCGCCACTTGGGCTGCACTAAGTTTATCAAATAGGGCTTGTAGATGCTTTTCTTCAGCAGAATCGGGCGTCACGAATTTCTTCAAATTATTAGCGACTTGATACAAAGCTGCATTGACCACATTGGAATGACTATCCGCAAAGCGTGCCAACAGCGGTACCACGTCGGCGTAAGAGATTTGACCGCCTTCAGCTAATAACCGCTGATCTTGTAACAAGGCTAGTTGATCAATGGCATCCAAATCACTTAAATGGTCCAAAATATCTTGTAATAAAGTAGCGTCATATTTCACAATAAAATGAGAATTATTGCCTTGATTCAAGCGGAACGGTTGACCATTTTCGTCACGCAATTGCGCATAGTCCCCTAAAGTAACTTGCCTGTCGGCCATGATTTTTGGTGCGGCAGCATAGTTGCTATTCAATGGAATCTGCCATTTGCGGCCAGCATCTTGACCTTGGCCAATAAAGAATTGCTGCTGGGATAATGTCAGCTTGCCATTTTCCACGGCAGCGGTAACAACAGGATAGCCAGGTTGTTCCAGCCAAGAATTCATGATTTCGCCCACATTCATCCCAGAGGCATCAGCCAAGGCAGCCCAGAGATTCGCACCTTTGGCATTGCCATATTGATGGGTGGCAAAATATTGCTTCAAGCCCTTGCGTAGCGCATCGTCACCTAATAAAGCCCGAACCATGACCAGCATCCGTGCACCTTTGGCATAGACGATGGCCCCATCAAACAAGGCATCGATCTCAGCTGGATCTTCCACAGCCACATGGACCGATTGCACGCCATCAGTCGCATCCCGTTGTAAAGCTGAGGGAACGTCAGAGGTTTGGAACAACTCCCAAATATGCCAATCTGGTTGAATGGCATCGATTGCCACGTATTCCATCATATTGGCAAAACTTTCATTCAACCACAAATCATCCCACCACTGCATGGTTACCAAATCACCGAACCATTGATGCGCCAATTCATGGGCAATCACGGTAGCGACTAATTGCTTCATTTCTAAAGCGGTATTATCAGGATCTAATAATAGGTAAGCTTCCCGATAAGTAACTAACCCCCAGTTTTCCATCGCACCAGCAGAAAAATCTGGTAAAGCTAATTGCCAAGAATGTGGCAGTGGATAAGGTGTTTGATAGAAATCTTCATAAAATTCGATCGAGCGTTTGGCAATATCCAAAGCAAAGTCTAATTCTTTAGCTTGGTGTGCTTTTGTCCCGAACACGCCCACTTTGACCCCACTCTTAGTCGTGGTTGTTTTGCTTTGTAGATCACCAAAAGCAAAGGCCACCAGATAAGTTGACATCCGTACGGTGGTATCAAAATAATGTACGCCATTTTCAACTTTTTGCTCAGGCATATTGGCTAAGACCGTTTCGCCTGGCTGTTCATCAAATTTGATGGCTAGATCAAATTTAGCTTTAGCTGCGGGCTCATCGATGCCTGGAAAAGCTTGGCGGGCAAAGTTCGTTTCAAATTGGGTTCCAATGATCTGTTTCTTTTCACCATTGACTTCATAATAGGAAGGATAAATGCCCATCATTGAATCCGTCAGAGGTGCTTTGTAATCGACGATAATTGTGACTTCGCCAGTCTTTGGCACACTAAACCGCACGGCATCATGGTCATTATCCATTGTAAATTCAACAGAGGTGCCATCCACAGTGATCGTATTGATCTCTAAATACTTTTGATGCAGGGCAATTTTTTCAGCTTTAGCATTACCAGTAATCGTTGTTCGTCCACTAAATTGCTTGGTACCGCGATTGATATCTAAATAAATGTTATAGTGTGTCGGTTGGAAATATTCATAAAAGTGTGTTAATTCAGCCATGATTTTCCCCTTTGCTTTGTAAGATACGTATATTATACGCTAGAGTGATGTGTGGGACAAAAATAGCTATCTTTAGATAACTTAATTGTCTTAAATTATTCAAATTACACGTTTTTAATTCGAATAATTGTCAAGCTAGTAATCATCTTTTCCAGGTTTTTTAATGCTTCTGTATCTGTCAAGTCAATGTCGATCTGCAATGTATCGTTATTCATGTTGTGTAACATAGTAATTAACCGCTCGTCTTTAATTTTGAAGTGCTGATTTTCTTGCTTGTAACGACGTAATCGTGCTGATAAATAATAGATGTCAGTCAATTTCTTTAGTAATTGTAATCCTGTTTCATTCGTCATTGCGACTATTACATCAACATCTCTAGTATATTCATATAATGTCAGCGTAATGCGTACAGTTGTATTTGTCAGATGTGCGTTTATATCGTTGTTTAGCTGTTCTAAATTTATTTGCTTTGTCATGTTCTTTCGCTCACTAACATCGCGTCGACTACGATTAGTTTTTTTAAGCTCGCGCGAGCTCATACTTAACATAACAATTCAATTTAATATCGCGAAATTATTTTTTTACTTATTACTGACTACACAATAATGTATAACTAAATAAGCGAATGAAGCTCTTTGTCTATTTAGTTTTCGTATACATTTTAAAACTAGCTAAATTACTGCTGTTACAATGTTCAGTATGTTTATTGAATATTTTGTCAGTGTGTAGACATAATTGTACTACTAAGTTACTAAAACATATTTGCGACTAAATCAGATTTTTCTTAACTTTTTGTACTTTAAGCTTGCTTTACATAAATCGTTTATAAATCGAGTATTAAGCCCGATATCTCAGTACGTAGCGCAATATTTCCATAAAACCCATTCTTGGTCATTCTAGGCATTATACTCACTATTTTTAGATAACCAGCAACATCATATTAAGTACGTTGAATTCAATCAAGAGTTGCACAAAAAATCGTGATTCTCAGATGTACAATATTTCTGAAAACCACGATTTTGTTGTATTGCCTTAGTTTACCAACAACTAATGTCCCTTATGTTTCTGTAACTTTTTTGCTTGCCTCTGCTGAAACCGTGCCTGTTGTTCAGCTAAGCGATTTGCTTTTGTAGTGTGTCGGCGATCGACGCGTTTGATCTCTCGTTCTGCTTGCATCGCCGCTTGAGCTTTGGTTGAAAGTACTGGTTTCTCACGTGACTTACGAGCTAAACGTTGCTGTCTTTTAGGATTGATATAATGCTGCTGTTTTTGCCCAGTAATTGCTGAAACACAAGGTACAGAATCCCATTCAGCTAGTAACCGCTGATTTACAAAAGCTAATACCTCTGCATCTTTAGGCTCTGGCCCAAAAACATGTTTCCAAACCTATACTTGTTTAGCGCACTGTACCTCAACTAAACCACACCAAAAGCTGCCATCAAAGAAAATTGTTAATTTCATGATGACCCCTCCTTTTTGTAAATTGCACTGGACGACCTGGAGGGAAGGTTACTGACACGATAAATGTGCTGTCAAATCAGGGTCAAAGCCGTGCATGCGTTGAATATACGCCATTGGTGCCTGCTGATACGTCAGATAATGCATCTTAGAAAAATGAAACTCAAAAGCAACAGGTGCTTCAAAGTGAACAACTTGTTTGGCTAATAAAATATGAAATTCGAGTCCTTTGCGTGGCGCCAATGGCCAGAGTTTTTTCAAGGTCCAAGTCATCAGCCGCAATTTTTCACTGGTGGTTAAAGGTCGGTGAACAACGACCAAATAATCTAAATCGCTGCTGACTTCCTGGTATCCCCCCAAAACGTAGGAACCGTGCAAGTAGATGCCTACCAAGTTATCAGCTAAAACCTGTCGATAACCAAGACGCAATAGTTTCAACAACCGCGCTGTTCGTGTCATTGACATCATCCCTATCAATTACTTTGTACGATTATTCAACAACTTTTTTATTTTTGTCAACTAGGTTGAGCCAAATAATCAGTAGAAATAACACAACTGCACCTAAAAAGACCCAATGCATGCCAGCCAAGATGATCTGTTGTAAAGCTTGTGACTCAGTCTGGCTTAAAGCCAAATGATGTTGCTGACTGATAAATTGATTGACCATAGTAAAGTGAATGCTCGCATATCTTGTCAACGCATGATTGATTGCTAGATTGAACAGCAAGCCGAACACCCCAGTCATAATTGTTTGCCCCAAAGTGCGCCCCAATGTCAACATGGCAGATGCCGTCCCCAGGTGATCAGCTGCTACCACGCGTTGGGCAACTAGCGTATTCATCGTAATCACAATGCCTAACCCAGCGCCAGTCACACCAGCAATCAAATAAAAACCGACGATTTTAAAACTAGCACCGACAAACACCAGCGGTATGTAAACGACCAGTTGTAAACAAACAATTGGTAGAGTGATCCGTTTCGGTGACCAGCGTTTGATCAACGGGCCTACAAAAAAGGACGTAACCAGCCACAACACGGGACTGGGCGTAATGGCTAATCCAGCCACCGCGGCGGAAACATGATAAATGGCTTGTAACCAAATCGGAAAATAGGTTTGAAATCCGATTTGAACACCGCTCAGCAATAATGCCGTTAAAATTTGAATGGTAAACAACGGTTGTTTGAATAAATTTAAGGGCATGATTGGCTCTTGCACCCGTTGCTCAACAATATAAAATAGAAAACCACTTATCAGCGTGATCACCATTAAACCGATAATCAACCCTAGTTGTAACTTAACATTCCCTAAATTTTGAAATAAAAGCAACAAACTTAACAACGTGAGCGATAATAGACCAATACCTGGATAGTCCAGCTTTAGATGTTGTTTTGTACGCGTGGGTTCTTTCAAGCCCACACTGACCAATATTAAAACCAAAATACCTAAAGGAACATTGATAAAAAATACCCAATGCCAGTTTAGTTTAGCCACGATGACCCCACCAACTAATGGGCCTAATAAAGCTGAAATGCCCCAAGCCGTGTTATTTAAGGCCATCATATTCGCCCGTTGCTGATAATCAAACAAATCCGCGATAATCGTGAAGGTGATCGGCATAATTGCGCCAGCACCAATGCCTTGCAGTGCCCGACATAAAATCAAAATGATTATATTAGGCGCCACACCACATAAAAAAGAACCAAGTGAAAAAACAATTAAACCACTGATAAATATTGGCTTACGGCCAATGTTATCGGCCAACTTACCATAAATCGGCGTACTGATTGCCGTCGTCAATAAATAAACAGCAAAAATCCAACTTTGTAGGGCGAGACCATTTAACTGACTGATAATTGTAGGCAAAGCTGTGGTGACGATGGTTGTTTCAACTGATGTCATAAAAGTGGCGATGAATATCGCCGCCACGATCCAAGTGCGTTTGGTCTTTGGTGCTTTAGACAAATTACCGCTTCCTTCATGTTATTCGATAATCATCGAACTAAGGCTTAAAAATAAACTGGATTCTATAAGGAATCCAGAAAGCCAGGCAAATATTTGGCAAACGTCTGTTGATTCAGTGACAGATACTTACTCTGTGCTGCTTTTCGAGTATGTGTCAAGCCCACCGCACGCAATAATTTGAAGTGATATGAGACAGTTGACTTGCTAACAGATAACTTCTCACCCACCTCTCCGCAAGTCATTTCGCGACCACTTTGGTACAAAATCCGAATCATGCGCAATCGATTAGGATCAGACAATACCTTAAATATTTCCGACCTTTTCAAATCTTCTTGTTCGATATTCATAAAACTACCGTACCCCTTTTTGCACTGAGATGCAAATCCAATATTCCCCTTGTTTACAATTAGTATTATGATTAACTTAATAGCAAACGAAATGTGAGGTATCGAGATGGATCTAACCAGAATGCAAATTGCTTTTACCGGTAAACTGAGAACCATGACCCATAAACAAGCCATTGATTTGGCACGTGCTTTAGGGGCTTTCCCCCACAATCGCCCCGTCAAAACAACCCAAGTCGTTATTTCCGGCATTATTGAAAAACCCATGGACGAAGCACTGACTACTGAAAACATGACTTACGCCGAAAACAATGCTTTGCAAGTGATCAATGAAAAGGACTTTTTGCTATGGTGTCAGCAGAAAGTCCAAGGTTATTTGAATAATATTTAATTTATTTTGTTAGCCGATAGAATGACTTGTCCAAACACCTTTTACGGAAATAACTAAAATACCAGCGATAATTAAAGCCGTCAGCAGCTGTGAAACGATTGCCGCGAAGAACAAACTGATCAATAGCGCCCAGCCACCAAAGAACATCGTATAGCCTAGTTGACGCCGGGCCCTTAGCCAACTAGCTTTTGACTTGAAGGTAAAAAATAAATGTGTTGCCTGTTGGCTCTCAAACTCAACGGTGGGCAAATAATTACCAATGGCGATAAAAATCAACGCAACTAAGAAAATAATAATACGACGTACATCAACCCCAGTTCCCAAATTATAAAAAATTGTCACAAGATAGCCGACAATACTGATAATCGGGATAATTGAAAAATAAACCACTTGCATACGAGGATTGCCAAATTGCTGAGCCCCTTTAAAATGATAAATGCCTATCATCAATAGTTGCAACAGTAACATTAACCCTAATATTCCAAAAACAGCGAACGGTTTGGTGACAAAGCCATTCGGTGTATTATCGACGCCAAAATGGATAGCCATTTTGTTCGGCAATTGCTGATAAAAGATAATACCAAATACAATTGGTAAGATTGTTAAAATACTGCTGATCCAATAGAATCTGCTTAGGTGTTTCATGATTATTACCCTCCTAACCTGTGTAACCAGCGTAAAATATCTTCAAAAACAGTCGTATTTAATTCATAATAAATAAAGTTTTTTTCTTTATGCTCACTAATAAAACCAGCTTGTTTTAAAAGTTTTAGATGATAGGAAACCGTTGCATTACTCAAATCAAAATCTGCCGCAATTTCGCCTGCTGTTCGTGTCCCTGCCTTGAGCTTCTCGAGGATATGCCGTCGGACCGGATCAGATAAAGCTTTCATAGATTCATTCATGCCCATACGCCGATCACCTGCTTCAATAGTATTTAGATACTTTTCTAAATAGAGTATAAACCCAAAAAGTTTAAAATAAAATAACTATTTAGATTTTTATCTAAATAGTCTAAAGCAAGCACACTAATATTAGATCTGTTGATGAAGTACATTTTTACTTCAGTCAACGAATGTTTATTGGCTAAACGTGTTCCAAAAGGCAATGGCCCTCACTTAACGCCGTTTGTCCCACTCTCTTAGACAAAAAAATCTGTTGTTCTCAAAGCCATTTACCGACTATTAAGAACAACAGATTTTTTAATTGATTGATCAATAACTAAGATCATTACTCAAATTGGCACCATTGCTAGCAATCACTTGCTGATACCAATAAAAAGATTTTTTCTTAAAACGATCAAAAGTTCCTTCCCCTGCATCGTCAAGATCGACATAAATAAAACCATATCTTTTAGCCATTTCACCTGTAGAGGCACTTACCAGATCAATACAGCCCCATGGGGTATAACCCATCAGCTCGACACCATCGGCAATCGCAACTTGCATGGCTTCAATATGAGACTTCAAGAAATCAATACGGTAGTCATCGTAAACTTTACCATCTTTAAAATCATCTCTGGCACCAAGACCATTTTCAACAATAAAAATCGGTTTCTGATAACGATCGTAAAGTTCCTCCAAACCGATTGTTAACCCGGTGGGATCGATCTGCCAACCCCAATCACTGCTCTTTAGATAGGGATTCTTAACGCCGCCAATTAAATTACCATTGGCTGTTGCGCCTGTATCTTCCGTGACATTGATAGCCGTAGACATATAATAACTCAGTGAAATAAAATCTACTGGATACTGCTGAATCAAAGCTAACTCTGCTTCAGTTCGATCTAAATCAGCCAACGTCAAGTTATATTGCGCTAGCAAACGTTTGGTATAAGCCGGATATGCGCCGCGAACTTGAACGTCAGTACAGAAATAATTAAAGTCTTGATTATGCCGCAAAGTAGCTAGTTGATTCTTAGGATCGGCATTATAAGCATAGCTCGTAGCCAATAAAAGCATATTGCCAACTTTAATATCGGCGTCAAACGTGTGTGCCGTTTGGACAGCCATCGCACTAGCCACAAACTGATTATGCCAAGCTTGAAAAACATTTTTCTTTTGCTTAGCCCCAGTACTAGGAACCATTGCTTGACCCAAGACTGGAAAAGTGGCTGCGGAGTTGATCTCATTAAATGTCAAAAAATAATGACAACGATCTCCAAAATGATGAATCACTGTTTTCACAAACCGATCAAAGACCGTGACCAGTTGTTTATTTTGCCAACCACCGTAATGTTTTGCTAAATAAAGTGGCGTTTCATAATGGGCTAACGTGATCACAGGCTCAATATGGTGTTTGACACACTCATTGATCAAGCTATCATAGAAAGCTAACCCTTTTTGGTTGGGTTCCGTTTCGGTGCCTTTAGGAAAAATTCGACTCCAGGAGATGGAAAAACGATAACATTTAAAGCCCATTTCCGCAAAAAGGGCAATATCTTCCTTATAACGATGATAGTGGTCAATACCAATGTGATTGGGGTAGCGATATTTCTGAGGATCAATCGTCCAATCAAAATCTTCCGAAGATAAAATATTTAACCGTTCTTTCCCACCTGGAAAAGCATCATCGATCGATGGCCCACGACCATCTTCATCCCAACCGCCTTCTAATTGATTGGCTGCCGTGGCGCCGCCCCACAAAAAATCAGATGGAAAGCCTGTTTGTAACTCAACTCGTGTCATTAATCAGCCGCCCTTTCATGAATAATATGCTGGTAAATCTAACATATTTATCATACGCCAACAGAATCATGCTTATCCTGGGGCAAAACAGCAAACTTATTTTAAATTTAATTTAGTGGCTGTCTGCCGTTGATAAACCGCCCGATCCAGAGCATTTTCATCTGCCGCAATGGCGATCGCTGTGGTCGTATCACCCACCACATTCAATACGGTACGGAACATACCGGAAAACCAATCGATTCCCGCTAAAATCGCAATCGTTTGCAGTGGTAGGCCTAGTGTAGGAACAACGATTGTCAGCGCCACCAAGCCACCGCCAGGAACTACTACCGTGCCTAAACAAGAAATCAAAGCCAGCACTACGACTTGAACCATCGCTCCCGGTGTCAAATCAAGGCCCATCATCTGTGTTAAGGTAACACACGCTAGCGACAGATACATTGCCAAACCGTTACTATTCAAAGCCATCCCTAATGGTAAAACTAACTGGCTGATAGCTTTTCCAACACCTAAACGGCTTTCCGCATCAGCTAATTCCACTGGTAACGAAATTGCGGAAGAGGTCGTCGTAAATGCCACCAACATAATGCGCGAAAAGCCATTGACCAATCCACCCAGCGGCACTTTAGCATACCAGCTGATGCCCACAAATAAAACGATCAGAAAACTAGCACTGCCAATCCCAAAGGCGACTAAAAATTTAACCAACGGTAAAATCACCTTCAACCCATTAGTGGCAGTTACCCAAGCCATCAAAGCCATGATACCAAGCGGCGCCAATTTCATGACCAGCATCACTAATCGAATCGTTAGACCATTGATTGCTTTAACAAGTTCTAGGACTTGATCAAATTTACCTGCTGTATTTGCGCGGTTAAGCACGATGCCAAATAAAATAGCAAAGATGATCACTTGAATCACATTGCCGCTTGCCAAAGCTTCAAAAATATTGGTGGGGAAAAAACTTAGCACAATGGTACTGATATCCTTCGGTGCCTTCCCTAGGGATCCATTTGCATGTAACGTGGCTAATTTCAATCCTGCTCCTGGTCGCATCATATACCCAATAATTAAGCCTAAAACAGCAGCAATAACGGTCGTAACTAAAAACCAAATCGCTGTTTTTGTACCTAATTTTTTTAATTGGTTCGCTTTGATTTGACCCAAAGACTCAATAACCATACCAAAAATCAGTAAAACCACGGCCATTTGAATTAACCTTAAAAAGATATTGCCGAAAAGCTGTATTCCCGCAATTTTGGGTCCAAAAACTAGTCCCAAAATGATACCAATTACCATACCAATACTGATCTGCATGGTTAAATTAATGCGTTTCACTTGTTTGTCGTCACTCCTCCATACGCTTGTTCATAAAGACTTGCCGTTAACAATGCTAATCCACGTTCTAAATCTGCCGTTGGTGTGTACTCCGCTGGGGCATGACTGATACCCCCAACACTAGGTACAAAAATCATGGTTGTTCGGGCAACTTGAGCCATGATCTGACTATCGTGGCCGGCACCGGAAGCCAGTTTGCACCAACTAAAACCTAATTTATCGGCTAACTTTTGATGCTCTGTCAGCAGCATCGAATCTAATTCGGTCACTGCTGTTTCCGTCCACTGGCTGATCTCAATTGAAATCCTAGGATTTGTTTCAACCTGTGCCAAATTTTCAACCAAACGGCCATAACTTGTTAGTTCTATCGCATCTGAACTTCGGCAATCCACCGTAAATTGTACCCTGCCCGGAATCACATTAGCAGTATTGGGTAAAACCGCAAATGCGCCCACGGTTAGCGTCAATTGTTCCGAAAAACGGCGGCGTTGTTCTTGTAAATAATGAATTAACATAACCGCTGTTTGCAACGCATCCGCCCGATCAACCATTGGCGTTGTACCGGCATGATTGGCCTGCCCCTTAACCACCACGGTATACCGTTTTTGTCCGACGATGCTTTCAACTAAACCAATGTCGATCTTTTGGTCAAATAACCGTGGCCCTTGCTCAATATGTAGTTCCGTAAAGGTTTCAGGAAGTTGGGGTAGTTCGAATACAACCCCATCCTTGACTAGCTGGGCAACCGCTTGAGCTCGTGCTACTGCAAAACTTAGCCCCTGATCATCATTGATGGTCTCAGTGACGGGTAGGCGCGCATAATGCTTAGAGCCGGTAAAAGTGGCGGGGAATCGACTGCCTTCTTCTTCACTAAAGGCAATTAATCGAAGCGTTTTTTTCGGTTGACCAAAACGCTTGGCTAAATTCGCAATTGCTTCAAGACCGCCAATCACACCGTACAAGCCATCATAATCCCCGCCTTGGCGTACCGTATCCATATGTGACCCGGTGGCAATGATCTGACCGGGAAATTCACGGCCGACTAAATCCAAATAAACAGTACCGTAACGGTCAACAGTCACCCTTAACCCCAACTGCTGCCCCCAAGCAATCAATTGCTGCTGTGCTTGGATCCAGGTTGATGAATAGACCAACCTATTTTGGCCCGATTGTTCACCAGATAAGGCGTTGATTTCAGCCATTCTTCGCGTCAGTTCTGTTGACCTAATTGTCGTAAAAAATCACCGTCCCGTTATTTAGCCGTACTAACACCTGTTAATGGTGAAGAAGCCACAGCACCATGATCGATCACGCGACCAGGCTTAGCTAAATAGGCTTTGCGTCCAGCTTCAATAGCTAGTTTGAATGCTTCAGCCATAAGCGGAATATTGCCCGCTGTAGCCATTGATGTATTTGCCATCACGGCAGCTGCCCCCATCTCCATCGCTTCAGCAGCTTGACTCGGCTTGCCAATTCCAGCATCTACAATAACCGGCACGTCAATCTCATCAATCAAAATCTGAATAAGATCTTTAGTTGCTAAACCTTTATTCGTTCCGATTGGCGCCCCCAGCGGCATCACCGTTGCGGCGCCTGCAGCAACTAATTGGCGCGCGACGTTCAAATCAGGCAGCATGTATGGCATCACAATAAAACCTTCATTCGCCAAAGTTTCAGTTGCCTTAAGTGTTTCATAGTTGTCTGGCATCAGATACTTTTTATCCGGAATAACTTCTAACTTAATGAACGCACTGCCGCTTAGCTCTCGAGCAATCCGAGCAGTCCGAATCGCTTCCTCAGCATTAGTCGAACCAGATGTATTCGGTAAAATGACCACGTCTTTAGGAATATAGTTTAAAATATTTTCTTCAGCGCTGGTATGACGTCGTAAAGCCATTGTAATAATTTGAGCTTTCGCGTGATTCACAGCCGAGTCAATCAAATCATATGAGTATTTACCTGAGCCTAAAATAAATCGTGATGAAAAACTATGTGTGCCGATGATCAATGGATCTATTGTTGTGACCATGTCAATGCCTCCTCAAATATCTGTCTTGCCTAAAATAAGCCGTACGATCATATTGGCTTCGTGCCCGGCGGCGATCATGACCCGTGGTGCCATCAAGCCTTCTGTCCCGACACTCGTGCCATCACCCGCAATATATAAATTGGGTCTTGGATGTTTTGTGACCACCGTGTTTGAACTATGTACGCCAGCCATTCCCGTGCCCATAACAATTGATTTATCAGGATAAAATTCAGTTGCTGCATCCAGCAACATTGCTTTAGCAGCAGGATCATCAAACGCCTCACAAATAATATCTGCCTCTGCGAATAAAGCCGCAACGTTATCATGTTCGATTTTAGTTTGAACTGTTTTGATCTCAATAAAGGGATTAAATTCCTGTAAATTTTGTTTGAGCGCGACAACCTTGGGCACCCCAATTTGACTCAATTTGAACTGTTGCCGATTTAAGTTGCTCAATTCAACCACATCAAAATCAATTAACGTTAAATGTCCAACCCCGATCCGTGTCAGTGCAATCGCAATATTTGATCCCAGACCACCCGCACCAGCAATGGTCACATGGGCTGCTGCTAATTGATCGGTAGAATCCTGAACATTGCGTGCTTTCATTTCCCGATAAACAGTTTCAAAAGGCAGCCCTTGAATTTCTGGGTTTTGCATTATTTTTTATCTCCTTTAGCTTTAGCCACCACCAACAAATGAAATCAGTTCAAGGTGGTCATTTTCAACAATTTTGACCGCTTCAAAATCAGCGCGATGTACGATTTCGCCATTTTTTTCAACCACAATATTTTCAATTGGCGCTTTTCTTTGACGCAAAAAGTCAGCAATCGTTAAGCCAACAGCACCAGCTTCACTTTGACCATTCACAATAATCATAAAAAGAACCTCCTTTCTCGTTGATCCGAAAAAAGAGGTTCGTTCGTGTATGCTAGTTAACGCACTCTTGCAAAAAAGAAAAACCCTTCTCTTTTGCAAAAGAAGGGTTTAAAAAGTCAACTAATTAAAAGTACACTTTTAAGTTCGCTCTTCCTTCGGCAGTATGAACTACATCAGGTTCGATGGGTTTGATCTCAGCCTTTATTAGGCACCCCAGACGACATATTGAATTAAATTGAGCCGTGTTCTTGCAAGCTCTTTAATATTTATAACTGCTACACGCGTAAAAGTCAACCACGAAAATTATTTGTATACTTTTAATTAAAGTTCGTTTACAATAACGTCACATTAAATCAATCAGTGGAGGCGTTTCACATGAAACTTACCAAGCACCCGTTATATCTGGTTACCGATCAGACAAATCTAACCTATACCCAATTTTTGGCGGTCATCACCCAGGCTTGTCAAAATGGGGCCTCGCTAGTTCAGCTTAGAGAAAAAGATCAATCTAGTCGTGAACTGTACCGAATTGCGCTAGAGGTGAAACAAATCACCGACCAGTATGAAATTCCTTTGATTATCGATGACCGCTTAGATATTGCTCAAGCCGTTGGTGCGGCGGGAGTTCATTTAGGCCAAAGTGATCTGCCGGTTGACGTTGCCCGGCAATTGTTAGGCCCCGATAAAATCATTGGTGCGACGACTAAAACACTAGCACAAGCCCAAACAGCAGAAAAACTAGGCGCTGATTATTTAGGTGTTGGTGCGATTTTTCCGACGAAAACGCATGTTAAAACTGTCCCGACATCGGTGGCAACTTTAACGACAATCCGCCAAAATGTTCAAATTCCTGTCTATGCCATTGGCGGCCTCAAAGCTGACAATCTACAGGCATTGGCGCCAGCCCATGTTGCTGGTGTTGCCGTTGTATCAGCCATCATGCAAGCCTCAGACGCTGCCAAAGCAACGCGAGATTTAAAAGCAGCAATTGCAAACGTTATTTGATGAACTAGCATGATCAAAATGTTGAATTATATTTAAATTAATTAATTAAGTGCCAATAAATTGTTTAAAAAAGATATTAGTAAAATTACTTATTTATTTTTTCTCATATTTCTGTATAATTTTATGTGATCTATTTCATTTAAGGAGAGGAAGTATGATGAAAAATCACTTTAATTTGGGGAAATTTAAAGCGCCAAAATATTGGGTCAGTTTTATTGGTATCATAATACTACTGCTTTTATTAAAAGGTTTCGTTGGAATTATTACATTGATTGCGGGCATAATTGGTTTAATTAGATATCTAATCAAACGACATCACGCTAAGTCTGCAAATGATCAAATTACACATCGGCCAATATATCAACAATGGTGGTTATACTGCTTAATTCTAACGCCATTTTTATTAGCAGCTACCCAACCTGCAACACCTAAAAAAGCGGCGGTTTATTCGAGCCACCAGAGCGTCCGCACCAGCCACAATAAATCAACTCGCGAAAAATCCCAACTTGCGAAAGCCAGACAAGACGTCAGCTTTTTGTTTGAAAAAGAATACTCTGAACTATTGGGTGGTACAACGCAAGATGAAATTAGCCGTGTCAAAACTGAAGTTGAACATCTACCTGCTAGCAAATCAAAGCAGGAATTATTAGCTCATGTCGTTAAGGCAGAAAAATTATGGCCGAAGTTTCACGAAAAAGAACAAGCCAACCTTAAAGCTTCTAAAGAATCAAAAGCTGCAGTTGCAGCAGCACAAAGTAGTCGTAAATTAGCAGAATCTCAAAGTAAACAGGAAGCAGAGACTAAGGCAGCGGAAGCTGAAAGTCAAAAGGCAGCCGCAGAATCCCAGTCTAAAGCACAAGCTGTCGCTGCTTCACAACAGGCTGCAGCTCAGGCACAACAAGAAGCACAACAACGTCAGGCACAACAAACACAGCAACAGCCAACACAAGCCACCAGCTCACCTCAGGGTGATATGAATACTAGTCAAGCCGGTCAAATTGTTGGTAATGCTAGAAGCCATATTTACCATGTTCCAGGTCAAGCTGGCTATAATATGAATTCTGCCAATGCTGTCTATTTTAATAGCGAACAAGAAGCACAAGCTGCTGGCTATCGAAAATCGTTAAGATAGTAAGATTAATATATATTAAAAAATCTCTAGATCACTGGTATTACCAGCAGTCTGGAGATTTTGTTTTTAATAAAAGTTAAAGGTAATTCACTATTTCTGTTCAAGTCGCTTCAATTTTGCTAAGGCAGTCTCGTCCAAAAAGAAATCAACCTTCCCGGTTTCAAGGTCAACTTCCGCTTTCACTTCAACGCCACGCGGAAAAACGTTTGTCGAATTAGCCTCGATTTTAAGTGGAAAGCCCGTACCATAAGTCATAGTACCGTACACCTTTTTCATAGTTATGCGCCCTTTCTTTTCAAAACCTATGATTCCTAGATTTTAAATGAGCTGTTCAACGATGTACAGTAAAAATTATGTAAATTTAAAGCCTATGATCTAAGATGGCATTCACTCCAGCGATAAGTCCATAGCTGATACCAACAGTGGGCGCTAAATTTAAAAATGAGAGCATTGCAACGCCGCCAAATAGACTAGCTTCTGTTACCACACGGCCTAATGATTTAAAACGTAACACCGACTGAGGCGCCATGAAGCGTGCCCAAAATAAAACTAACCCTACTGGTAAGACAATACCAATCAAGAATTTGAGCGGTAGTTGAGAAAATTTAAGTCCAGACAAAACTAATAAAATAAGCGTTGCAATTTCTACAAGAAAGCGGATAGCATTATTGATTGGCTTCATGAAAATAGGTCTCCCTTTTTAGCTTGCCATAATATTTAAACGCTTGGATAAATCACTAAGATATGCCTGTCGCTTAGACAAACTTTGTTTACCAATACTACCAAAGTTTAACCAACTTGTATTTTTAATACCCATCTGTTTGACTGAAGCCTTAAGAAAAACAGATTTAACCGCGTTCCCGCAAAATAATTTTAAATACCAAGTAGGTGAGGTGGAAGTGGTTATGATCGTTAGCTGCTGAATCTTAGTCAATAGCCCTTTCACACCAGTTTTTGTAGCTCGATAGGCAAAGTTCATTTTCATAACCTTGTCAAAGAAGCCTTTCAGCATGCCTGGCAGGTCGTTCCACCAAATTGGTGTGATAATGATGACCTTGTTGGCTTGCTGTAACAGTTCCTGGTAATGCTCGACTATATGAGAAGGCTATTATTAGGCAATATTTTACACTTTCAGATCAAGCATCAAAAGACCCGATCGCATTGAAGAAAATTATCGACTTTTTTGCCGAAGGTGCTACTATTACCGCTGCGGACGGCTCAAAGATAACGACACATAAGCAACTGGTAGATTTCTTTCAAAAGTTTTTCCACCGTAATCAACAATTAAAACACATCTTCAAAATATCAGATCAAGATGAACACTATCAAACGGAATGGGCAGTTGCGGGTCAAAAACAAGACCACACCCTGTTTGCGCTACATGGATTTGATACGTATACCTTTAACGCCAGCCACAAAATCAGTCAACTCAAAGTCACTGTCCTTTGAAAAATAAGCCTTAATTGAACAAGCCACGTTCAATTAAGGCTTTTTTAAATAAGTGTTTGACAGATTCTAAAAATAGATTCATCTGATTTTAGCAAACGCCCCTTGCCAAATTCGCTCATGATAAGCAATAGCCTGAGCTGCAGTTAGCTCTGGCGTATCGAAAGTTGAATGCATGCCAGCTGTCAGCCACATCTGAAAACCCAGGTGGTGTCCCACGCGTAAAGCTGTGTCAATACAATACTCTGTTTGCAGCCCGCAGACTTCTATGTCGGTGATTGCTTGATGCTTTAAATAAGCTGATAAACCAGTCTCATAAAATGAATCCGTGTGATATTTCAAAAAAACATGATCTTGTGCTTGCACGTCAAGTTGATCACAAAATGCCCAAGCTTTCGAACCGTATGGCATTGTTTCATCCGTGTGCTGCATGAAAATAATTGGTAACTGCTGTTGCCTATATTGTTGTATCTTCTGATTAATTTTACGTACTAAGTCATCAAAATGCCAAGCTTCAGCTAAACCATTTTGAACATCGATCACTAACAATGCTTGAGGTTTCAAAAAGACACATCCTTTAGGAATATTTGAATTATCTCCAGCATACGCCTTATTTATTAAACATAAAGTCCACAAGTAAACCTCAAAACTGCCGTTTGCGAAAAGCTAGGTAACCCAAAGTAATTAATAACAGACCATATCCCAGCGTCCCCCAAAGCAATTGATCCGTGCGCAATAAAGTGACCGGATGATAGGCGACATAATTATAATATTGTTGTGTTAAATTAGTCATAGCTAATGGGTTCCACTTAATAATGCTTGCCAATTGAGGCTTAACACCAATCAGATTACGCGTGACAAAGGGTCCCATAAAAATAATAATCATGTTAAAAGTCGTCACTACAGCATTGGATCGAATCAAGCATGAGGTTAAAAAAACAAAACCGATGATCAACATTCCGACTAAAATATCCAAACCAGTAGTGGTTAAAAGATTGACAATCAGCGGTTGATGATGCTGATAAACTTTGAACCATTGAACCGGTTGTTTAAAGGTAACCCAACTTAATATGCAGGTCCAAACGATAGCTAATAAATGTAACGCAAAATTATAAAGCAATAATACCAGCAACTTAGCGCCATAGACGTTCAAGCGACTTGGCGCTTTATATAATTCTGTTAAAATGGTGTGACTTTGAAATGCTGCCGAAAATACAGTCGATCCAATGATTACTAACACTAATAACAAGCAATCACCAGAATCAAAACAACTCATAATTAACAAATTATCATAAGTTGACCCCATCGCCGTCCCAATAAAAATCATAAACGCCAGCATCAATACTGGTGCGATCCAAGTAATTTTGCGTTTTGTTAATTTGTAAAATTCTCGCTTCAAAACGATTGTCATGCTGTACTCCTTTCAATGCAACTTATATAGCTAAATGTGGCGGTGTTTAAAGCAAATATAACCAAGGCTCAAAAATAGTGCCGTGTAAATAAGATTGCCGCCAATCAATTGGCCATTTGTTAAGTTTGAGATTTTTTGGCCACTTGGCTCACTTAACTGGGTGATCACATTGATCATGTTCAAAGGGTTCCAGGCGACAACTTTAGCCAAATTTGAACTAGCTAACATTATTGCCCGGGAAATATTCACACCCCAGAAACCCACTATCAAGCCAATCCCAATCACAACACCGTTCACATGAACAATAGCTAGCAAGCATAACGCCAATGTGACGACAAACAAGCTATACACTAATGTACCAACTTGATTTAACAAAAAAGCCTGACTCAAGGTCTGGGACTGCTGAGCAGCTGTAAACCAACTGTCACGTGCTCCAATGACAAGCGGCTTTAATAAAAATGTGAAAACACTGCCGATACATAACAGTAGCCCACTGTAGCTAATTAAAACCAGAGCCTTGGCAAAATAGACCTGCCATTGATGCCGTGCTCGATATAATAAATTTAATATCGTATGATTTTGATATTCCATCGCGAGGAATTGTGAACTAACCGTAATCAAAATAATAATGACCCACTGATCAATCCCAAAACCTTGAGCCATCAAAGTTTGAGCATCTGTAGTCGTGATTGCAGTGTAACCCATTAACAGACCTAAACCCACTACGCCATACCAAGGCAGACGTTCTTGCCAAAATTTATGAAATTCCCGCTGTAAATTAATGATCACCTGCCCGCCCCATTTCCTTGCGTCAACAAATGAACAATCAATTGTTCAAAGGAAACATCATAAGGTGATAATGCTAATAGATGCAGATTATGAGCAGCCAAAAGATCTTGTACTTGAAACAGATATCCCCGGTCAATACTGAGGCCGTCATGAACCGACTTTATCGGAATCTTTTGCGCCTGCAGCAATTTCACGGTCGTTGGCATATCATCCGTCACAAAGTGGCACCGCTGCTGCCTTAGTTGATTCAATTTATGAATCGGCTGATTCAAAACGATCCTGCCTTCATTGACCAAGATAACATCGGTCATAATTTTTTGTAATTCGCCTAAAATATGACTAGAAATCAAAAAAGTCGTACCGTCTCTGGCATATTGCTTGATGATTTTTCGAACCAATATTGTGGCTTCAATATCTAAACCATTCATCGGTTCATCTAATAAAACAAGTTCTGGCTGGTTTAATAACGCTAAAGCAATACCCAGCTTTTGTTTCATACCTAGCGAATAATCCTTAGCTTTTTGCCGGATAAAGGTCGTCATTGCTAATTGGGTCACGACCGTTTGAATGTTTGCTGCTGTTTGGGCATATAGCCGTAGATTATCCCAGCCAGTTAAAAAAGGATAAATGGCTGGATGCTCTATTAAAGCGCCAACTTTGGCCAAAGCATGATGATCTTGCTCTAAAACCGTCTGATGGTTGATTTGTATTTGTCCAGTAAATACCATCAACCCTAAAATTGTTTTCATAATTGTCGTTTTACCAGCACCATTAGGTCCAATCAAGCCCGCAATATCACCAGCCGCAACTTCAAAACTACCTTGTTTAATGATTTGTTTGTGACCGATATAAGTCGTCATTGCTTGAACAGTTAACATATACTCACCCCATACTTACGATTTCTCATCATGAGTTTACTGCTGATGATCCTTGGTATGTAGAGGTTTCAAGCTGTGCTAGAGATTGTTGCTTGTAACGATATAGCGATACGCCTATGCTAGTATTAATAGAAATTTCAGTTTAAAGAAGGTTCGAAAGCTATGGAAAATAACTTGACTGATAATTTGAAACAATTGCGGCAGCAGTATCACCTGAAACAAAGCGATTTAGCAACTCATTTACACGTCTCCCGCCAAACCGTCTCCAGCTGGGAAACTGGCCGTAATCAACCCGATATAGACACGCTTTTACGTTTGGCTAGCTTCTATCATATTCCGCTGGCACAACTCGTGGATCAAGAAACGATACATCCGTCAGTTTCCAGCCAAATCCCCCGGGGCATTCCTAGTATCTTATTAGCCATTTTATTCATTGAACGGCTGACGCAAAACTCAAATACGGCTTTTTTCTTATGGTTAGACAGCCTACTTATTTTTTTGTTTTTACTCAACGGTGCGATTTATTTTAATAATAAGCAGGAAGTAAACTTCAAATTATCCCTTCATCTTTATTATTGGGTGCTTGGCTTGTTTGTTAGTGCTGTCTGGTTCAGTGCCTTAACTAATTTATTTCAGATGGGCTTTGCCTTTCAATTCACATTCTTTGTCAGTGGCTTGATTGCGTTTTGGGCCTTAATATTTCACAAAGATAAATCAACGCATCTTCTCGTATCAACACAAAAAAAGCTCTAAATTGAAGTCAGCCGTTTCAATCTAGAACTTAGATTTATTTAACATTACTTAATAGCGTTTTCGCTCATATTAATATCTAGGTGTCTTAATCATCAAAAAAATCAATCTCGACCAATGCTTTTGCCACTCTTATCTAACTAAAACTAATATGGCTTAGAAATCCATAAATGTCACGGTCATTTTCACCGCATCAATGACCGCCTCAGCTCCAAGGGGCGTCGTCATCATGGGTATTGTGTGACAGCTATCGTAATCATAAATGATCGGTTTTTGTGGCTCATTAAGGACTTCTTGCAAAATATCGATTGGTCGCTTTTTGGTGTTTTCCGAGTCAAAAAGTGCATGTTTTCCTAAAACGATGCCTTTGACCACATCTAAAATACCAGCATCTTTTAACATAGCAAAATTCTTTTCTACAGTAGCTGCGTCTTTTTCAGCATCTTCAATAAATAAAATATCATTATCTGTAAATCTTGGGCAATATTTAGACGCCACGATGCCGTACATTGTATTCAAATTACCGCCTAGTAGACGCCCTTTCAAAACAGACTGATTCTTATAATGCCAAGCATTAGCATATTTTTGCTTCTCATGCTCAAAAGTTTCCCAATTACCACGTTTATCCGTCCAATATTCAGGTGCCGTTAATGTCACAGCTTGATTGGGTTTGGCATGAAGTACCTGTTCAAAATAATGCCAAGTTTGAGAGACATAGGGCGGCCATTCACCAAAAGAAGCCACTAACGCCGGGCCATATAAAACTCGACATTCAGGCGCTTGCGTTTGAATTGCCAACAGCAAAGCCGTGGCATCTGAATACCCCACAAACGTCTTGGGATGTTTATTCAAATAATCATAATCAATATAAGGTAAAATCGAATTCGAATTCGTCCCACCGATCGTTGACATGATGACATCAATTTTCGGCTCATGAATCAACTCATTGAGTTCATCAGCTCTGGCTTGGATCGATCCAGACCGATAGCCCGCTTGTTTTCCCGTCAATCGACCAGCTGTCAAATGAACGCCCTGTTGCCGCAGGAACTGCTTAGCACGCTGAAAACGCTGAGGTGACAAAGCCGTGATTGGGGTCGAAGCCGAATAAAAACCAATATTCATTGAAAAGTCTCCTTCATAAAATTATTTCAAAAAATGAATATAATTGCTTATTGCCCTATATCCAAGAAAAATTAATGACTTATACCCACTCCTAAGGTGGTGCTCATCATAACAAATTCAATCTGCGCTGAAACATTACGTATCTTAAAGCAAAAACCGACTGAAATTTCAGATTTATCAATTTGGCTCTTCATAACGATCAATACAGCCAAAGCGATGATCATAAACAGTGCACCAACTCAAGTAGTCGCTCTGGACCGCTTCTTGGCCGACCAAACCACCAGCCAAATTCAAGCAACTTTTGATCAATTTCAAGGTCAATTTGGTGCGGATAACTTTTCAATGCGTCATAGTCAAAATTACAAATATCTTTGTATGTTGATTGCTAATTTTCCAGAACAAATAATTTCTAAAACAGACAAAGCAGCTATAAAATCCGACATGAAAGTGAATCAATATTTATTGTATCTGTTATAGCATTAAAAATGGACCTAAATATTATTTGTGCTACCCTTAAGTCGTTAATAAATATCATATTATCAATAGATGGGGATGATCCAATGCTTATTGAAAATAGTTGGTCTTGGGGCAAGCAACTAGCTTGGGGTATCTTGCTGTTTTTAGCCTTTTTCTTTCTTAATTTATTTAGCTATGATGAACCTTTAGCTTTTAAACGGATTGCTAATTTGGTACTAGCTCTTGTTGCCTTTAGTATTGCTTGGTGGGCACTGAGTACGCTAAAAATTACTAAGCAGCGGATTCACTTGACCAGAGTTGCTCGTGTTTCAGGTATACTGGCTGTTATTGCCGTGTTGATCATGCTTAGCTTAGAAAAAATGCCGTTGAACATCTACCACGTTTTCCAATCACATTATTTCCTGTGGGATACTGTGGCAGCCTTGTCTGCTGCAATTCTTGAAGAAGCTATTTGTCGCGGCCTATTCTTATCTGCCTTCATGAATCTAGAAACTTATCTGGAAGTCCGTAAAACACATACCTATAAGTTGACTAAAGCAGCCCTATATTCAGCAATATTATTTGGTGTCTTGCATCTCGGTAATTTGCTTGGTGGCAGCCCTCAAGCTGTCTGGCAACAAGTCTTTTACAGTTTAGCTATGGGTGTCTTTTTGGCTGTTCTGCGAACCTATGGTAACAATTTGCTGTGGCCAATTTTATTGCACTTTATTTTAGACTGGGCCCCGCTGGAATCAGCTACCGCCCCAAACACCGATTCAAGTTGGCTGATCACGCTGGTTGTATTTATACCAATCTTTATTTTCAGCATAATTTTTCTAATTCATTTAGACCGGCAACGTATTCAAGTGACGGCTTAATTTTATTTATGATTGGTGTGTTGCTTTATCAATATGGCAATCAAATAAAATACGGGGGCCGCTAAGATGAACAAGATACTCATGAACAGAGCTTTCACAATGCTGATGGCCCAATTGATACTTTCATCATAGGTCATCGTATCTGCGGTGGTATACTCCCAAGGATTTGTAGAAACGCCATTAGACGACCATTGCCGATCCGTATGGTGTTGTGCCATGTCCTGGTGGTGCAGATCTAACGCCCGCTTCTTGGGCGACTCAAAATTGTCAGACTTAGAAACAAACCAAGTCGGATGTTGCAACCTAAAAAAGGGTAACAACATTAGCGTCGCGAAAAGGTACAGTTGATAAAGTCGAAACTGATACTGAAATGGGAAAAATGATAAATCATATCGATAAACCAAAATAGCCATTAAAGCAAGTACGCCCGTCACTAAATAACCAAACCATTTCAATATTTGATAAAACTTTTTCAACATAGGTCTTCACCATCCCTATCGTTACAAAGTCATTTTTTTCAAGTAGCGCACTTCTGAAACAGTCTCACCGGCAAAATCTAATTCATGTGTGTCTGCTGCTAATTGAAAGCCACATTTTTCGTAAAAACGACGTGCTGAATCATTATTAGCCAATACCCACAAAAATATTTGTTGATAACCCTGTGCATAGATCTTACGCTCAAATGTAGCAAGCAACTTTTGCCCAATTCCTTGGTGAAAATAGTCTGGTAAAAGATAGATCGACATCAACTCCGCCCAATTTGGCCGCATTTGGTCACTGCTTTTCCCACCGGTTACCACGCCGATAATACCCTGATCCGTTTCAGCAACTAGTATTAAGCGTTTGGGAACGGCCAACCGGGGTATCCACAAATCAGCAGATAGGTCATTTAAAAATTTTGCGGGTAAAATAGTCCGATAGGCAGTTTGCCAACTCTTAAGATAAACTTGCCCAATTTGAGAGTAGTCTTTAGGCTGTGCTTGCCGAATCTTCAACATAAGCCTCACCGCTTTATTTTGTTTATGCGCCAATAATTTAATTTTAATATACGCCATATTTAATCTATTTCATATTAAAATGTCATTTAAAGTTCATTCACGACAAAAACAGCCCTAATTCTATCTTGATTGATAGGCTTAGGGCTGTTTTAACGCCGTAAGATATTTTGCCAGATAATAATCTCTATCTTTAGAATGATACTGCATAATAAATCGCGGATGTTCTAAAGGCACGATCGTATTTAAAAAATGATATGTAGCATTAATTTTCGTTAATACCTGATAATTTTCACCACTGCCAATGCAATAACAGACCGATGTATCGATGCCAAAATTAATTTGCTGGCGCAAGGATTCGATGATAAATGGCAATAACTCATGTTGTACTTTTCTGCTTTCATAGTAGTTACAGTTCACTCTGTTTCCCTTCGAGTTTATTCTAGTTAAACCAAGTGGACAAACAAAGTTCATGTAGAAATTAGCATAAAAATGATCACGGCCGCCAAAGCGACCAATTACATCACTCAAAAATCCAGATGAAGCTTGATTGATTTGAAATTTATCAACTTTAATTCCTGTCTCGTTTTGCAGGAACTTCATATCTTCAAAGGGGATCCCCGTTATCGCCGTGCTGCGTCTCGCCGGTGAACTGCCTAGTATCAATCTTCGCGGTCGACTGTCGTTATAATACGTTTGATAAAAAGCAGCAGCCAATTGAAAAACTAGCGCTTTTTGCGCACCGTTATAAGGATTGATGATACTGAAACCATCTGGCAACTTAATTGAAAAATCCGCTAAATCTCTATAAAACTGCAATACTTTTTCAGCAAAAGACAAGTTTAACCCACCTCTTTATAGAATGGTTTGAATTTAATCATACACTATATTAATTAAAAGAACGTTTCAATCTGAAATAACTACTGTCTTTAACTTAAAATAGCTATCTATTTATGGTTTATATATTTATTCTGTAGTCATTCAAAGGTATTTTCAAAGTATTTCTTAATAATATTTCTGTCCTGCATTACTTTTCTAACTGATGGCCTTTTTACAGGAATCAATCCACGACTTTTTGCAGCTGTATCTAATTTAATTAACGCCCTTTTGACATTTTCATCTGCTATCAATTGTTCATTACTTATAACAGTTCCTATAGGAGTATTTTTGTTGTGAGCTCTAATAATCTTACCCTTTTTATCTAAATAAACTTTAATATAATTGATCAAATATTTATTGGAACTTTTATCTTCATATACAATATATCCACTTACATAATTCTGTCCATTGTTTTTACGCTTGATCAATAAGTGTCTTTCGGTTGATGAATTGAGCGTTATTTCTGGCTCAACTCTTTTAAAGAAACCTATTTTCGGTTTTTCAATTTCAAAACTAGAAACTTCTTTTGTCTTGGCATTGACATTTGCTACATATATTGAGCCTAACATTCCTTGTTCAACTTTTGTTTTAATTTGAACTTTATTATCCGTTAAAGCTAAATAATCTGGGATATTTAATCTCAATTGATTATTAGCCATATTTAGTCTATATGTTGATAAACCTATGAACGCTGTAGTAACAAGCGTTAAAAGAATTATTAAATTTCTTTTGGTCCAAAAAAACCAACTATAAATTAACTCATCTTTAATCCAAAGAAGATACCCACGAATAGGACTAGTAGTTTTTACAAAATTTTGAATACGGGATTTTCTTTCAGAAAAAATCGCAGTTATTGCAGAAAAAATAATTATTATTGCACAAAGTACTAAAAGTTCCATATTTATATATCAGTCCTTTTTATTGTTGTATTTATAAATAAAACACAATTTATAAATGATTCTTCATATATCTACTTCAATTAATCAAGAATAGAGATTATTAGTGTTCAATATTGACAATACTTTGGGCATGTCCGTGGGAGAAAATCAGCTAAATAAAAAAATCCCACGCGAAATCCCACACTTTTACCATTTTGTATCATCTTCTATCCATTTTCAGCCACAAAAAAACAGCCCTATATCAAGGAAAAACGTACCTTGATACAGGACTGAAATAGATAGGAATGGTTCTAGGCTATTCCCACTCAATTGTTGCACATATTGATTTCATGGTATTACAACTGACGTATCCCAATTTTGTACCACTTTTCTCTAATATTGCATAACTGTTAAATAAGTAAGTTTCACTTGTGTAAATTATTATAATAAAGAAATAGAGCATTATCTAAAGAAGGTGTTAGTTGAAATACCAAAGCTAAATAATACAATACATGAAGTCGACTGATAGGCGACAGTGGACTATGCCCTCAGGCGACTACTGAGGGCTATTTTTTTGTAAAAAATAGCCCTCCTAGGCGATAGGACGGCAAGACGATAGGCAATTAACACTCAGACGACTACTCTTATAGACTACACTAATTAGATTTAGGTTTCAATAATTACTTTCTGTAATGTCCGTAATTTTTGTAATCTACGTAATCCTTAGACCATCACTAGGATTCTGTAAATAGAAAAACATTTAATATTTTTTCAATAAAAATAAGCCCCCTACCCGACTACAGGTAAGAGGCTTATTTTATAGAATCACATCGCAGTTTGTAGCTGGTACCCAGACATTGCTACCGATCTGGAACCAACTAGCGTCTTTGTTTTGCCCAATCACCAACCAACTCTCACCTTTTTTTGTGATTGCCAGTTTATCTTCATCGGGTTTGTCGAATGTATTTGTATCAACATTCATACTGATAGTCATGCCAACCCAGTTGCCCGTTTGAATACCAGTGTTTGTTTTTACAACAACATCATTTTTGGATACATAGCCGCCAATCTGCCAGTAATTACCATGTTCACTAGAAATCTGCCATGCACTACCTACCGGTAACACACGACCTGTTTTATCCCATGGGTTTGCCTCAGAATATAATGTAGCACCATCAGACTTTGTTACATAGGCAACACCTAAAATCTTGCGACTACGTGGCTGATTGAAATCATCATAATTCACTTCATCAATACCCCTCTCTTCAATGCCAAGGCCATTAGCTAAATCGTGTGCCAATTTATCTTTAGTGACGCCCCACGCCGCGAAGTACGTGAGTGGGTCAACATGATCACCACCATAATTGTTTGTCACCCACTGATGAGTCTTAATACCTTTTGTGCCCTGACCACCAGCATCTAAGGTCAACGGAATACCTAATTTTTGTGCCCAATAGCGGGCTAGTTCAACATAAGTGGCATAGTCCTTATTAAAGGTTTCCGGGTCATTGGTACGTGCTAACTCAATTTGGATAGGTGCGTAAGGATTCGCATTTAGCGCAGCCCAAGCAACATATCCAGGTTCACCAATTTGAAAGATTTTGCCACCACTACCGACGAAATAAGTGGCATAGGCTGCTGCACCTGTTTTTTGTCCATTCCAGTTAGATTTCATGAACTGCGCTTCATTGCGTGCAGGGTCACTAGCATTCACATCCGACTGATTGCCCGATTCATGCAAAACAATATAGTAGTTTTCTGCTGTGCGAGAATCACCCTCGTTATCACCAAGAGCAAATGTTTTATCCACGCGATCAAGAATTGACATTCGTATTACCTCCTTTCACTGTTGCTGCAGAATCACGTTCATCTCCGTGTGGCTGGCCAATAGCGCCAGCTGGTTGGCTAAGCGGCATTGGCTGAACTCCAATTTGTTCAGTGTTGCTTGATAACTCAACTGGTTTCGGTTCTAGCGCTTGTTTTGGCTGTGTGTCTGTTGCAAGTGAAATTGGTTCAGCTGTTTTCTTAGATTCATTGGTTTTTGAATCAGTCTTGCTTTCAATCGTTCCAAAGAAAGCTTTGAAACCATTAAAAAGACCGCTTGTCGCAAAACCAACAAGCAGTCCTAAAATTGCACCTGTAAACACTGTATCTTTTTGCCAAACTGAAATTATAATTCCAGCAACTACACCAACCGCTGCGCTAAACCAAGGGGCCCATTTGTTATTAACAAACGTTTGTTTGAATAGTTGGGTAAACCCCCAACAAATTAGCGCTGTTACGATCAATTCAAGCGATGTTCCAATGCCAATAGATTTAATCAGATCCAACTTTGTCACTCCTTTTTACACATGTTTTTATAAAATTCCAGTTGTTCATGCAGAAATGTAATATGTTGTTCTTTTTCAAGAATTTCATGTTCTAATTCTGTTACTTTTAATTGCAGCTGGGATATTTTTTTATCTTTCTTGCTTTGTATTTTGTTTCCATAAAGTTGAAAAAAGCCGGTTATCATGGCGACGGTTCCGCCCGACCCCAATATCCCGACGATCCAGTCTTTTGCGCTGTTCATCTTTATTCCTCCCCGCTGTGCCCGTATCCATTAACGCTATGCCAAAAATTGCGAGGACGAAGAACAAAGCGTATATCCAAGTCATATTGTGAGCCCCATCTAGATCCCTGACAAAGAACACGAATAGAATTGCACCCGAAACAAAGGCATTCAACATTAGTGTTAGTAATCGCCAGAAGGCAAATCTGATAAAAACAGAACTAATCATTAGTAGCCCTACAATGATAATTAGAATACCGATGTTTTTATCATCTAACCAACCAACTAAATTCGCGTGAGTAATTCGGTTATCCAGGTAGTTTTCATGAGTCACAATATAAAAACCCAACGCAATCGAAATACCAGCTACTAGAAACCTGACCCAATCTTGGCGAATATCAATACTTATTCTTTTAACACGCAGTGCCATAAGGCTTCACCACTCTTTTTCACTTCGCTATGCTGAAATTTTAAACACTGACCCAGCATCGTCACAATAATAGATATTTCCTACTTTATCCGTAGTAAAGTTAGCATGGCTTCCCCAATCTGTAATGCCAGCATTCCATTCCCACATTTTTTTAAAATCTTGATTGTACTTTCCAATGGCTTTATCCACCCATGCAATAATGTTGTCTTCATTGTCAACCAATAGGGACATTACTATTTCGCCCTTCTTACCTACTTGTTTTAGGTGCTGTAACACTTTTCCGTCTTTGCTGTATTCTGTAACATACCCTTTGGACCAGCTGTTGGCTGTCTGTATTATTGTTCCTTTATTAGTTAAGGCCATTTGTTCAGCAAAAGTATTTGCTCCCTCAGGGGTGATTGTTCCAATCTTTTTACCATTGATAATTGAGAAAACATTTACAATACCCTTTTTCCCTTGCACTGTGATCAAGTTGTTCTTTATTTGAAAATCATAGTCAATCTCACTCACAAGAATATCCGAATGAATTCGAGATACTATATCTCCTTTGCTATTCATTTTCAAGATAGTATCTATTCCGCCGTATGGATTAGTCGTTGATATAACATAGATATATCCGTCTTCACTTCTATTGGAAGTTGAAAAAAATATTGTTCTCGTATCAATTGCAGGCATTTTTTTATGGACAATTCTATTTCCATTCGTTTTATCATAACAATCATAATACCCATAATAAGATATATATCCTAGATTGTTTTCATCTGTAGTGAAGAAGTTAGATGAAGAGCCGCTCCAGTAAAAGTCACCATCACCAGGCACATTCTTGCTCCATTTTTTTTGACCTCTTGGATCATATAAAGACAGTATTTGTTTATCATCATATATATACACATATCCGTCTTTTGAAACTGTGAAAAAATACATTCGGTTGGGGTATTTAATGTGTAATTGTGTCAACCCACCAGGAATGGCCTTGCTGAATATTTTCTGACCACCTGCCCATAAACTGTTCAATTTTTTGCCACCTGTAAAAAAGTCTTTTGTTTTATTGTTATTGATATAAATACTAATTTTTATCCCTCCACAGTGTAGAAAGCAACGCCTGGGGTCTTTTGAGAATTGGCTTTTGCTTCAGTGTCATTAGCAGCCTTATTAAAGACATTAGAAAACATCGTTGTTGCTTGTTGCAAGATTTGATTTAAATCATCCTTGGTCGGTGTCTTATCCCAGGCGGTCCAGGTTGTACCGTCAAAAATCCGTGTGTAAGTTTCGGCAATAGTTGTATCATAGGCTATTTGTTTAATATTCGTTCCGGCAATGTCTTTCATTGTCATCACATAGAAGTCGTGATCCGCTGGTGAGTTGGCACCGCCTTTTGCTAATACTAATCCGGGTTCTGCAGCATTTAAATCTCCAGTAAATAGCTGTGGCAATCCAGTGAATAGCTTTGAAATATCAGGCACTTGACCAGTGTCACCCTTTGGACCAGCTATACCCGTATCGCCTTTGTCACCTTTAGGACCTTGTGGACCAGCGTCCCCTTTAGCTCCCTTCAAACTCGCAAGAAAATCGGCCGCGGTTCCCTTGTTACCAGCATCCAACCACTCTTGATATGCAGACTTACCGCTACCACCTTGATTGGGTATCAGCTGCATAAGTTGATATTTTGTAGCTGCAGCATCATAAGCAATGTTGTGAGTATCAAGGTACTTTTTAATTTCATCACTGGTATTCGTCCAATCTGGGACACCAGTATTGACGAGATATGGTGATGGAGATGTGACACCAACTTCCACCTGATATCCTGCCAAATAGAAAACGCCCGTCGGTGATGCTGCCTCAACTCTAAAACGATACTTAGTTGTTTTGGGAGCTATCCATGAAATAAAATAGCGATTTATTCCAGGCTTAGGGGTTAACCAACTCTGTAGTCCTGTCCATTGATCTTCATAATTTCCAAACATTCCAATCATGCCTTTAAAATTCTTATCAGTTTCGGCGTAATAACTAAGTACTATTTTATCGCCTTCATTTATTTGTAAATAAGGTGTATGTGTGCCCCAATATAAGCCATTATTTTTGAGCGACTTTTGTCCGGGTACAACTTCATGATCAGAAATTGATTGCACGTCACCATTTGGTATAAAATCACTCATCGTATCGCTATGAAGTAAGTAATTATACCAAGTCACGGTTTTATGCCGATCAGGGTACGTTCCACTTGGTGTCCATGTTTTGCTACCTGCATCAAATACATAAAGCTGATTGTCTTTAACAAGATAGGTATCGCCATCAGTTCGACCAGATGTTGGTAAATCTGCTACTGACGCGACTGCACCTTTGATGTTGATTCCAGCACCAACTTCACCACGGTCTCCCTTATCACCTTTAGGACCTACATCGCCTTTATCACCCTTAGGGCCCTGTGCACCTGTATCGCCCTTTGGTCCTTGAAGGCCGGTGTCACCTTTTGGTCCAGTTGGGCCAGTATCTCCTTTAGATCCCTGAGGGCCAGTATCCCCTTTGTCACCTTTTTCACCCTTAATAGGACCACCATTAACAAATTTTTTGGCTAAAATATCCCAAAACCATAGATCGCCGTTGATAGTATAAGCTTCACCGTTTGTTCCAGTTTTAGGTAGGTCCTCCACTTTAGCTAATTGCCCGGTTAATTCAATACCATTCCCAGTTTCACCGGTGTCACCTTTATCTCCTTTGTCGCCCTTATCACCCTTAGGACCCTTGAAAGCAGGATTGGTAGGTGCAGCGGCTAGGAAATCTTTGGTTTCTTTGGTGATTTTATCTGCATTTGAAGCAGATGTATCAGCTTTAGTGGCTGCTGCATTGGCTTTGTCAGCATTAGTATTTGCTAAAGTGGCCGCACTATTAGCTTTATCCGTGGCCGTATTAGCATTCGTAGCGGCGGCACTAGCTTTATCAGTCGCATCTTTTGCTTGGGCCGTCTGGGTATTCGCGTCCTGAGTTGCTTTAACAGTATCGGCCTTGATTTTTTCAAGACCATCATGTGCTTGATTTGCGCTTGTTGCTGCATCATTGGCTTTTTTTATACCATCATCTAGTTTAGGCTTACGTTCATTCCAACCCTGGTCTATTTCATTGAACTTATCACGACTGTTCTTTAGCACATCATCACTAGCTGCATTCTGGGACTTCATATTATCTAAAATCTTTTCAGCATCAGTGATATAGTTATCAGAAGCTTCTGGTGAACCTACTTTTCGTAAAATACTAATTTGAAAATTAGCTGTACTCTCTTGTTCGCCAATCGTGAAGTAAGCCCGTTTAATGGCTCCGGCTGATTGATATAATTCATCTGGTAAGCGATAGTTAAAAAATCCTGATGAGCTTTTGTCAGAGAAATGGCTAGAGTCATTGTCAATGATCACTTTGCCATCTGGTTTATCTGCTTGAAAACTCAATTTAGCTGATGTTAAATCTTGAATTTTGAAGTTTTTAGATAGTTGTACCGGTAATAATTCACTTTTATCGCCCTCTCGAATTGTCAATTTTATCGGGTTAAAGGGGGCATTCTTATTAGTGTCCAAATAGATTTGATCTAATGACATTACTTATCCCTCTCTTTTTCGACTTGTGCTTCAAACTCAGTGATTTCTTTTTGAATTTCCTCTTTATGAGCATCATAGGTTGCTTGGTCTGGTAGCCGTCTATTATAGGTGCTGGACCCATCTTCATTAACTGTGCAATATAAATTAGCTACAACAGCACCATCAATTGTGATGATACCCTCATAATTTGTTGTCTTAATCGTTTTTAACATGTGTCTTCCCTCCATTTTCCAATTTCTTTTTAAGCTCTTCATTTTCTTTACGCAATCGATCATTATCGTGTTTGAACTTAGCCAACGTGATCGATTGTTGCCCAATTTGCGCACTTAGATCACCAACCGCGTAACTTACAATGTCATTCTCAATATAATTCTCGTTCATCTTGTCTGCTCCTTAGGGTCTAAATTCTGTTCCGTTGATAAATAACCGATCGCAGTAAAAGCTGCCTACTACGGACGTGGTACCGTAAATATCTACGGTATTATGGATTCGCGTCCAGCCATAAACTTCAAGCGTACCGGATGTGGAAATACCATAGTCCGCTGAAATTTGTGTGCCTTGGCCGCCGCTCCATGGTCGTAGATCAATACGCGACTGGCCTGTTATATCGATACTATTTAATTGACCGCTGACGATTTTCCCAGCATCAAGGTTGGCAATAGCTGCGTTATTGATCGCGCCATTTTCAATATAAGTATTGCCGTTAATATGAATATTACTACCGCCTAATTCAACTTGTGATCCATTTAAATACAAGTAAGAGTTAGAACCACTGCCCCGAACTTCTAACTTGATACTATTGACTTTTTGAGTAATCTGGCTGGATAAGCTGTTTTCTGTATTTGAAATTTTCATATCAAATAGGTTGGAGAGCTGTGTGAATCTACTATTAGTATTATTTTGGTTATTCGTGACCGTCGATTGTAAGCCATTAACATTTGCACGAATGTCTACGATGTTATTTTTATTGTTATTGACGGCATAATAAAGTTGCTGAGCGTTATCGAACCCAGCAGCTTTAATCATCTTTTCAGTCTCTTCATCAGCTTTTTTCATTGCTGCTTTCAGCTCTTCATCGCGTCCTTCGGGGAACATCTCAACCCATTTGCCATCAATGAACTTATACATTGTGACTGCACCAGTACCCAAAGCACCTTTGAACCAAAGATCACCCTCAATAGCGCCAGTAGGCTCAGTATCCCCATAATAATTTTTGGAACGGCCATTTGCCGAATCTAAAGCATACTGTTGGTCATTCTTTGAATTCTCATCGAGTTTTTGATCAGTATTTTTTTCGATTTCCTCTTTGGTATCATCTACGTAATTATTCGTTTCATCAATACGGTCATTCGTATTATCGATTTGATCTTGTGTCTCGTCCTCACGTTCGGCCTGAGACTTAACAAGATAGTCTCCGATCTCTACGGTTGTCTGTGTGTAGTCCAAAAGGTTGCGATGGATTTTGAAGACACGAGCTTTATACACGATGCCAATATCATGACGCACAATAATTACTGAATCGCCCAAGCTTAAGTCGCCAATCCGAGTAATATCAGATACGAACTGTACAAGTGGACGTGCATTTTCAATCAATTTATCGTAAGTAGCTCGTAATAATTCAGTTCGATCTTCGATATCATCAAATGTCCAAATAGCCGTTCTGGGCTTGCCGTCAGAGTAGCCCCATTTTGCTGTTGAATCTGGATATTCAACCCATTCTTGTCCCAGCGGTTTATCAACAGGGTCCCCATTAGCTTTTGACCACGAAACTGTATCAAAGCGAATCTTGCGACCATAGCCACCAGTTGAATTGCCGGCCTCATCAGTTTTTTCTTCACCTTTACCCATACCGACAGCCGCCGTATAGATGTTCAGTCGACTTTCTTCACGAGCAATGGATAAAGCATTGGAACCATAAACAAAACGCTTATAGGTATCCTTGCCCAATCGTTGATAGAAGTTGACCGTACGCTTAGTAATCACGTTGTTTTGAATCGTATAGACAAAATCAGTTTCAACGCCAAACGCATTCACTAATTTTTTCAGTCCCTCAAGTCGAGAGATGTAATAAACATAAACGGTCGATTTTGGAATATCAGGTATATTGCCAAACTGCCATCTTGTTCCCTTGAATACTCGATCAGCAACGTCTTTGAACTGCCAGTCTTTCATTCGATATTCAGGCAGATAGCCATACGCATCTAAATCATCGTAGGCCTCTTCAATACCTGTGAGTGTGATCTCACTGTCACTTGCCTTAAAGCTTTGGATAGCATAGATGTGGAAATCACGACCAGTCCCAACTCGAACTGGGACACCTACATAGACCGCCCTTTGTAAATTAGCCAAGTTCTTTTTGGTCAGTGCCATCGTTAAATCTAATTGTTTAGCAGTATTGATCTCCAATGTTTCCCAGCCTTCAATCAAGCTGGTCACAATGTCAAAAACCTGTTGTTTCTGATTCATTAGTAAAATTCTCATAGGCGACCACTCCGCATTACAATTTCAATTTGTGCCGTTGCTGGCGTTACTTTGATGGTATCCATATGTTTGATCTTAAAATTCTCCAAATCACTAGCATAGTCCAGCAATTCCGGATGATAATTTCCATTTAAGGTTATATATTGTTCGCCAGTTGGACGCACAACTAATACATCATTTGCATTAAACTTGCCATTCAAAACAATCTGTAAGTCCCCATTAGTTATTTGAACCTGATTTGTTGATGATTTGAGCACTACCGAGATCATATCTGGAATTGAAGCAAAATAAATAGGCTCTAGTGTTGTGACCGAGCCTATGCCCTGAGTATTAACCGGATAGCGGCAATGCTTAAATGGGTCTGTACACAAAATTGTAAAAGAACTAGCAACTTCGTTGGTCCCAACCGGTACTGCATCTGCATCAGATAAAATACCTACAAAGCTCCATAGAGGATCGTCTTTAAACCAAAACGAAAATTGTTTTTGTGATAGTAAATAGTTTAGATAGTCATATTTCGTTCGAAAATCCTGATCATCTTTTGCCTTTAATTTATATGCAACTTTAATTTCCCGTTCCGGATAGTTGGCAGTTTGGAACATTTTACCGTCCATCGCGGGGATGTCAGTTGTCTTAGGCTCATAGCTTAATAATTCACGTCCACTAACATTCAAAGTCTGGTAGCCATCTATTTGCTCTTCAATAGGTACATTATCAATGAACATTGCCTCGGCCGGTAAGAAAGGCTCCTCATCTCCTAAAAACTTTGATAAATCTCTAAAATCATATAGACCCATGGAATCCCTCCTTTATAGCTTATAGCGATGTAATTGGATGCTTGAATCTTGTGTCCCTGAAATATCATCTACATAGCCTTTCCATTCATGCCCACCCATATTGAGTGTTACATTAGCTGGTTGATGGGTCAGGATCATTTGACCACTGACATTAGCGCTAAGGCCACTATTCAATTGTTTGTTTGCTGCAGCTAAAGTTCCAGCAATATCAGCAGTTGAAATATTAGGAACGGCTGCTTGTGCAATCGAATCAGACATACTAGAAACTGATTTGATCACACCACCAAATGAATCAACAAGGCCATTATTCAGGCCATTCATGATGGCATTACCAGCTGGAATCAATAATTTCTTATCATAACTGATTGGACCCTTATGGTCAGCAATCCACTTGCCGATACCACCAACAAAATCTTTAACAGCTTCAAAAGCACTCTTAAGTCCGCGCAAAAAGCCCTCAATGATTTTTTTACCAGCGTTCACTAAAAGACTTGGGTCAAATAAACCCTTAAGATTATTTAGTAAACCGGACGCAGCTGATTTAATACCGCCCCAGGCGTTGCTGACAATGCCTTTGAATTTATCCCAAATACTGCTAAAGAATTGTTTAATGGCATTCATACCAGTTTGTACAATGTTTGAAACAGCGTCTAACCCAGTTTTAATAACTGATTTGATTCCGTCCCAGATCGATTTGGCAACACTTTTAATACCGTTCCATACCTTAGACCAGATACTTTGAATCGCATTTAAAACCGAAGAGATGATACCTTTAACTGCATTGATCACGGTATTAACAACGGACTTGATGCCATTCCAAACGGTTGAAACGATACCCTTGATATCATTCCATACAGCGCTCCAATTGCCTTTGATAGCATCGGTTACAGTTTTGATGATACCTTTAATAACATCTAAAACAGTTTTAACGATTGTACTCATAACGTCCCAAACTGTTTTTAGGATTGTCGAAATGACATTCCAGCCAGTGTCCCAAATCGTCTTAATAACACCTATAACGGTCTCAATCGTTGTCTTGACGGCATCAAAAGCCGTACTAACAACCGTCTTAATAACATCCCACGCAGCTGAAAATACAGTTTTGATACCTTCCCACAGTGCCGTAAAAAATGGTGAAACTGTATCCCAAACAGATTTCAACAAGTCCACAACGACCTGAAAAGTCCCCTTGATAATATCCCAAGCCGTAGAGAAAACAGATGTAACACCATCCCACAAAGTCGTAAAGAACTCTGTGATTGGCGTCCAAATAGATTTCAAGAAGTCAATAATCGGTTGAAAAATTGCTTTGATTAAGTCCCATGCTGCTTGAAAGACACCTTGAACACCCGTCCAAAGTGTTGTGAAGAATTCGGTCATCCCATTCCAGCTTGTCTTAATGGTGTCGATAACAGGACCAAAGATAGCTGTAATAACGTCCCAAGCTGTTTGAAATACCTGTTGTATTGTAGTCCAAAGAGCTGTAAAGAATTCAGATAATCCTTGCCAAGCAGTTTTTAAAGCATCCACCACTGGACTAAAAATTGCTTTGATGGTATCCCAAGCCGTTTTAAAAACGTTTTGAACATTGGTCCAAAGTGTCGTAAAGAATTCTACTAAGGCATTCCAGCCGCTTTGAATCGTTTTTGGAATCGAATTAACAAAATCTCTGAACCAACCAACCTTGTTATAAGCCAAAACCAAACCAGCAACTAAAGCAGCGATTGCGGCAATGATTAAAATGAACGGGTTGCTTAATGCAGCGGTCTTTAACGCTGCTAAGGCACTTTGAACTAATTTAAACGCACTGCCTACCCCATTCACAGCAGATTTTACGGTGTTAAGTACCTTGACTGTTGTTTTGAAAGCCATAAATCCAGCAACAAGTGGTGCTAAATATGGAATCAATTGACCAATAAATTTAGCAATGCTACCAATAGCCTTTCCAATCGAATACCAGATCGACTGTGTTGGTTTAGCAGTGTTTGATTGCGTCACAAAATTAGTAATTGCCTTAATAATCGGATCAAAAATTATTAGCAGATTATCAAAAGCACCTTTAATGCCATCGATAATCGCTTTAACTGCACCAGAGTCTCGAATACCCTGAACAAAACTGGATAAGGCCTTGACCACATTCCCAATTACCGTGCCCACTGTTGAAAAAGCGTTGCTAACGCCGCTCCCAGAGTTGCTGGCACTTGGAACCAAAGCATCAAAGGCGTCCTTGAGTAACCCAACCGTATTCTTGATTAGATTAAGGGCAGCTTGAGCGCCACCAGATTCTTTGAAGGCATTCCACATTGACATGATAGCAGTTACGACTGTTTCAATCGTTTTAACAACAAACATGATTGCATCATTCAAAGCACCGCTAATCGTGTCTGCAAAAGATTGGACACTTTCCTTACTAGCATTAAAATTCCCGGCTAGATCGTTTTTGATTGAATTCGCGAATGTTTTTAATTCATTACTAGCTGTCGTAAATGCTGCACCCAAATTTTTGCCCACAACATTTACAATCGTTTGAACTGCATTTCTAAAGGGTTCAGAACTAGCATATAGTGCCGCAAATCCGGCAGCTAAAATAGCAACTGCTGCAACAGCTAAACCTATTGGTGTTGATAAAGCCCCAAATATACCACCTAACTTTGTCAAACTACCGATCGTACTTGTAATTTTACCTGCAGCTGTCAAAAATCCACCAATCGCAACGACTACTGGACCGATGACGGGCGCTAGTCCGAGAAATGCACGTGTTACTTTAGCAATGCCACTATCAGATTGTGTTGCCCATTCCAAAGTTTTATTAACTAAATCGAGCATGCCACCAGTGATACCTTCTTGAGCTTGCATTGCTGTATTTCTAAGACTTTCCCAATTACCACCAACTTGTTCTAATTTAGAACCGGTATTTTTTTGCATTTCAGAAGCTTGGTCAGATAAGAACTTTGTAGCTGTTGCGTTGTCTTTAGCATCAACTTGGAGCTTTTGTGAGAAAGCATCCCAAGATGTTGTTGTACTACCGGACTTGTCAGCAATTGAATCTAGTAAAGGTAAAATAGCCCCCATCCCAGCTGTTCCGAATAATTTCTTGAGTGCTGCTACTTTTTCATCTGGAGCCAGTCCATTTAATGCTTGATTAACTTCACTTAGGATTTGTGGGAGAGGTTTCATATTACCCTGTGCATCTACGAATGATAGTCCAAGCTCAGTCATTTCCCCTTTAGCAATCTTAGAGGGCGCCATCATCTGTAGAATTGCATGGTTCAAATCTTGTGAAGCCTGTGCTGCACTATAACCACGATTTGTTAATAACCCGATTGCAGTCGTTGTGTCCTCTAACCCAATTCCAGCACTTCTAGCGGTGCCACCGATTGTCGCTAGCGCCTGTTTCATATCAGCGATACCCGCATTTGATAGATTGGCAGCATCAGTTAGAATAGCTGCAGCTCTGGCCGGATATTTAACAGAATCACCCCAAATATTCATCGCATTTTGCACGACCGTAGCGGTGTCTGTTAGATCTGCACCGGTAGCAGTTGCCGCTTGGGCGATAGCTGGGAACTGTTCTTTAATTGTTCCAACATCTGCACCCGCTTGAGCCATTTGGATCATGGCATCTGCTGCATCCTGAGCTGATATTGGTAAGACGGCACCCATCTCATTGGCAACATCTGCCAGACCCTTGATGTCCTTTGATGTGCCACCAGCCGTAACGGCAGCTTTGTTCAAAGACGCTTCAAATTGACCAAATGATGATAGTGAGGAAATACCAAAAGCGGATACTGCTGTTCCAATAATTCCTAGCGTTTTGCCAAAGCCTTGTACTTGTTTTCCAGCAGATTCAAGTGATGAACCAACATTGGCTGAAAACTCCCTGACCTGTCCAATAGCTTTTTGAAATACTGTACCAAAGCCCTTATCTACAGCAGACAATGAAGCCTGTACACTATATTCCGTTGCCATATTCTACCTCCTTTCATCAATTGGTATGATTTTGCCTTGTTTCTTAAGCTGATTAAACTCAGCTAGACGCTTATTGAAGATTTCAGTTGTCTTGTGCTTCTTCTCTTGCGCTGACTCATGAATAGTTGTGTAGCCTTCTTCAAACACTGCACGTACTTGATCATAAGCAGTTTGTTTATCAAAGAACTGATCAAACTTTTTGAACTTTGGCCGCGGTCTTTTGCCACCAGTCGTTGCCTGCACGGTTTGATTAAACCAAGCTTGTAAAGCCAGCTGTTCTTCTTGTTCAACTTTTTGAAGTTGATAGGCTTCCATACGTAACTGATATTCAGCTAAATTCATTCTTTCAATATCAATGAGTTGAGTAAAACCAAGATAAGCAAAAGCGTTGAGCAGGATTTCGTGATATTGTTGCGCTGAACTTAACTTTACTTTTTGTTCGTTGCCTTTAGACGACTTAAAGCTAACTTCAGCGGTTGTGATTTCCCCATTTCACTGAGTACATCATCAAACAATTTCTTTAGATCATCAGTCGTTGTATCAATATAGGTGTCTACTTCATCTCGGCTTGGACGGTTTGGGTCAGTAGCTGTTGCTGCCCAGATCACATTTGATAAAGCAGATGGATTGTATTGCTGTAAAGCTGGCATTGTTTTGGCCAAACTAAAGCCCATTCCCATACCGTTGACATCTAGTCCAGCGATCTTATCTAGTTCTCGGACAAACTTCGTACCAAAAAATAATGTGTATTTTTTCTTATTGATCACAATTTCCATTTCATTACCAACTTTCTTTTCTTTTAAAGATATCAAGATATTAAAAAAGCGGAGGCTAATCATAGCCCCCGCGATAACCCATAGCAGGGTTGGTTTACTTGGTTGTTGCTGCAATAGGTGTGACATGTGCACTGGCTCCTTGGGCATCTTTGCTGCTTTCACCAACAGGATTAACAGCCGTAACGGCAATAGTATATTCTGTGTCATTTGTTAACCCATCAACAGTGCCCGATAATTTGTCATTAGCCAAGCTTTGAGCTGGTTTGCTTGTCCAAGCTTCAGAAGCTTTTTTAACCCAAATGTTATAACCAGTTAGATCGTTCTTTCCATTGCTTGGCACACCATCATTATCTGGTGCCGTAAATGTAAAGTCTACCTTAGTATCGCCCGCCGTAGTAGTAATTTTAGGACTGCTAGGGGGCACTATTTGGGGGCTGGCGTGTTACCTGTTTCTGGAACATTAACGCCGTTATCAGTTGTTTTATTCCAAGCAGTACCACCGCCAGTTTTATCATCGTCAGTGATTTTACCCAAACCACGGAAAATATAATCAATAGCTTCTTGCGCATCCTTAGGCAATTCTAACCAGCCTCGTTTTGGTGTGCCATTTACTGCAAAGGTCACATCACGTGTTGAATTATCATCGGGATCATTATCATTGGAATCTTCAGAAACTGTTGATTGCATATACCACGCAAAATACTTGCCCTCTGCGTTACGACGATTACGATAAACAATCCAGTTTTCTAAGACTTCACCATCAAATAATGAATCATACATCACGTCAGCAATTGCAGAAGTGTTGTTAATAAATTCAACTTCAAAGTCTGTTTCTACTGAACTTGACGTTGCAACGATGCCATCTTTGGTCGGATTTGTATCAGAATCTCGTTGTGGGTCAAAGGACAAAGATGTCTGCCATGGAATGATCTGACCTTCTTGATTTCGTTCCTGTGCTTTTGGTCGTACAAAAGCCACGGTATCAATACCTTGTAGATATTTTAATTCGTTCTCTACCGCCATATTTTTACCTCCTACATAATTTCAAATCTTAATGTTAAAAGACCACGGTTCAAGACCGTATTTGGCACTGAAGTATCCTGTAACAATTGTTTTTCATGTGCACTCACTTTGCCAAAAAAACGATAATTGGTAGTTTCAATAGTGCCGATAGCTGCATGGAAAATACGGTCAACCATTCTTGAGATAGTTAACTGCATTTTAGAGTTACCCCAGCAATCAATCGTCAAAATAACTTGACCGTTGATTGAGGTTTTAGTGGCGTTGGACACTGTTTGTAGACTACCAACTACGACAAAAGGATAAGGCACATTTTCATTTTGCATTGGCAAATGATCATAGGTATCATATCCTTCTTTTTGACAAAGTTTATAAAAGTAGTCATATAATTCTTGCTCTGGTGATTTGATTGAATCACCCCATTATCTTTTTAAGTTCTGCTATGAATAAAACTCGTTGTGCTTCCCAGCTTGGCTTTAGTACTGGTCTAGCCGCCATAAAGCGTGTCCCTAGCTCTAGGTAAGGACTATAATACGTCCCCATACCGACCGTGCCAGTCATACCATTGCCACTAAGCATCAAAGCGATACTACGACGAGTAGCACCCGTTGGTTTGACGAACTTTTTACCTTCATAATGACCTGTATAAGCTGTTGTGGTCTTTTGCTGAGCTTTGACCTGCAGCTGGGCTGTATGTTTTTTAACAATCTGTTTGATTGGCTCTAGGCTGGTACGCTCTTCAAGAGCTTTTTGCAGTCCTTTGGTTCCAGTAATCTTGATCTTAACCATTAGCTTCACCAACGATCAATGTTCCCTCTTTTAAAAGGAATCTAGTCGTTTGTTTAACATAATGGGTCTCACCGTCATCAATCTGTATATAGCTCCAGTTACTTGATAAAGCAACTTTATCAGGACTCCTAATAACTAATGCCTGTTCATTAAGACTGCCTAGTAATTCAACCGCTCGAGTAGTTCCTAAGTCAGTGACATTGGCGATGGATTCAGCGACCAGTACGGCTTGGCCTTGTGTATCTTCAGTAGCATCAGGGTCATAGTTATCATTTGCTAGATAAAACTTAATTATGTGATCATAGCGCATTACGATTCACTTCCATATCCATTAATAAAATGAACCGTCCCAAGTGTTTTGATATCTTTATCATTTGCTTTACGCCATGAAGCAATATCGTCCAAAAATTCATCAAAATCATTAGCTTCGAAAGTAATTGATTCACCTTCTTGACTGTATGAAGTCATGCCCTCATTTTTTAGGCGATTATAGCGTTTGGCCGACACTTGCAACAAAATATAGTTTAATTCATTTGGATAAGATTGCTCGCTCTCTAAACTTAATTTAAGTCGCAATTGAGCTTCAGTGTTGTCAAGAATCACTTTTAAGGCTTTGTCTCTCTTAGAATTATCAGTGTCCAACAACAGCATATCTTTTAACTTACTTAAATAATCGGTTGCCTCGGGCATTTAGTCACCACCTAATCTTTAGGAACTAATGCAAGTAAGTCAGCTTTAGTGGTTTTACCTGTAAAGTCAATCTTTTGGTTAGTCAACCAAGCTTTGATTTCATCAATCGTCTGAACGTCAGTTGGTTTTGTTGATCCAGATGGGTCAAACTTATCGCCACCATTATTAGGTGGCGTTACGCTTTTTTTGCTAAAGTACCTTTCAGAACACCATCAGTAACCTCGGCAAACAGAGCCATACCCAAATAGATCGTAGACTGGTCAGTTAAGTTGACGGTGTTGTCATCTTTGACTAAAGCAATCAAGCCAGTTTCATCAGTAGTGATTTGTTTGTTATGAAAGATCTTAGAAGCTTCACCATTAACATCAATGTACTGCAAGTTGATGTTATTTTGCACGGTTGAATAGAAAGTACCCTTAGGAACAGAGTTATTAATAATCACGCGTACATTTGTGAAACTAGTAAGCAAAGTCATACCAAAGCCAACAGATTGACCGTTCTCAATTACGGCACCGCCTAAGTATTCGCCGGCGTCCTCAGGGTTGATAAAGACGATCGTACCAACATCCTCATTGTCAAATAGAGAACCGAGCTTACCCCATGACTTACCAAAGGCTTCTTGCAAACCGGATACTGTACCTAAGTCAGTAGGAGCTGTACCAAGATATGTGAAGAAATCAGAGCGGATGTCTTTTTGAATCGCTTGACGCACTTGTGTGTCAGTTTGATTAGCCGCCATATCATAGCCGACTCGTTGTACTTCTTCGATAGTTACAGCTTTACGATATTTACGAAAGCCAACTTCAAATTCGCGGTCTTTAGCCCGAGAAACATGGGTCAATGGAATGTCTTCACCCTCAGCAACGATACCTTTTGCGGCATCACCATCAGGTTTCTTTAAATCAAATTTATAAGTCTGAATCTTGTTACCTTGCCGCATTGGTTGTGGGCGTGTGATACCCAGTGCTTCTTGCAGCTTTTGGATTGAATAGGCGAACTGATTGACAAAGTCAATTGCATCAACATCACCCATGTCTGGGGTCTTGATTAAATTTGGTTCTACTGCCATATTGATGGCCTCCTAATCTTATTGAAATTCTTGAATATTTTCGGCAATGGCTTTCTTACGATCAAATGGATCCTTGATCGCTAAGATTTCTTCGCGGCTCATTGTCTTGGTAGGCTTGCCATTAATACGTGGCGTCCTGCCTTTTAGATATTGATTTCGAGTTTCTTCCTGAACTTGATTTGCAAAAGCAATCAAAGCCTTGGCATTAGCATAAGTTTGATCATCATTGTTAGCTACAACCATGTTTAAAACACCATCATCAACTTTTAGACCAGCTTCTTTAAAAACACCGTCAGTTTGCTTAATTGCTTCATTACGTTCTAATTGAGCCTTAAGCATGGCAATTTGTTTATCTTTTTCAGACTCAGCCTTAGCCACTTTATCTTCTTCAGATAACTTTTTGACATCTTTGCCAGATTCGAGCTCTTTAATACGGGTTTCGGCTTTTTTCAAACGGTCAGCATAGTCATTTTTTTCAGCTTGTTCTTTACCTAAGCGTTTTTGTAACTTCTCGACGACTTTCTCACCATCAACAGGCTTAACCTCTTCCTCTGCCGGCTTAGGATCATCTTCGGTTTGGGATTTGAACCGTTCGGTAGTTTTATTTTCATCATCAAGGTCCTGGCTTTGCTTCGTTTTATCATTATTCATTGGTTAAAACTCCTTTCGCTCATTTATAGCCGTGGGAGGCTCTCAGATTGTTCTTTTAGCGCTGCAATGCACGGAAAAAGCGCATAAAAATAGCACATCTGTCAATGTGCTCGCTACTTTTTATCTTTATTTTTAACTGCCTTGTATATTCCATCTATGAACTCTTGGTCTCGCTTTTTTTCTTCGGGGGTTAGTTTTCTACCCTTTTTAATAACTTTGCCAAGGAGTGGATCATGCCAACGCTTATCAGAATAAGGCTTCTTATCAGTCAATAACTTTCACCTCAATTTTATACTTGCCGTTACTGACATATCGATCAATAACCTTGAATATGGTGCCTCGTTTAAATAATACTTCAGACTCAGATGGATTCCAATATGAAATATCTCTGCCTGTTTTAGAATCATTTAAAATTATTCTAACGGTATCGTCAGGATCATAGATACCCTTTGAACTTGAAACATACTGATCGAATTTAATCTGTGCACCAATTTCATATTGGCTGATAAATTCTTGTATTTGACTACTTGAAAGAGTTATAGAGCGATAAAGTTTTTTAGCTTTGTAAGGCGGTAGTTTATTAAGAGCTGCATCCAAATTATTAACCCACTTTTTTTGAGTATTCGTCAATTCAAGTCCTCGCCTGAATGTATCATTCAAAACATAGGCGTCAGGTGAAATATACCGTGTAATAGCAGCTTGCTCATCCTCTGTTAAAATCACCGGTTCATACCATGCCGCTAATGAACAACGGCAATTAGGATGTGCTGGTAAATAAGGTACCTCTGTGACTTTATAAACACCACGTTCACCCTGTACCTCACCACCGTTAGCAATATCTCGGCATATCGTACATGCACTGGGCTCGGCTATCCATTTACAATACTCATAATCATATTTTTTAAAACTATTAAGCTGAGCTTGTGTCTGAACTCTGGCTGATTCTGTTCGTGCTATTCGTTCAGTAATTGATTTAGTTTTTCCAACTGTATCTCTGACTAGTGGTGTTAATTGCTTAGCAATTTCCCGCGGATTAAGCCCTTGTCTAATTGCCCGCGTTAATTGGACATCCAAGTTAGCTTTTAGTACATCGTTATCCGACCACAATAGATCACTAAACTTCGCATTACCGGTTTGAGCATAAACAATATTGGTAATCTCTTTAAGAGATGGTAATACCAAATCTTTGCCTAAAATGCCGGCTTGTCGAGTTACCTCAGCAATATAATCTGATTTAAGCCTGTTGGCCATGTCCGCGTTTATCTTGACTGTTGTATCTAACACTTCTTGAGATATTTCAGCTTTGAGCATTTCTAGGCGATTGATTCGCATTGTCGCATTGTAGAGTCGCAAGCGCTGGTTAACTTCATCATTAAAATCAGCAGAAGTAATATTACCCTTACTTTTATATATACGACGAGCTTCAGCAACAATTTCCGTAGCCCTACTTTCAAATGCCTTAACGTCTTCGCTTGCTACTTTTCTTTGAGCTTCGGCCAATGTATAGCCATTGCGCTGAGCGTATCGAATATATTGATCGTTAATCTGACTGTTGATAGATTTAATTAGGTCATCATAATGCTTCTGCAGAACTTTATTAAAATCATCATCAGACTTGATATTATCAGCAATGAACTTATTTTCATTTGCTTCACGTTTTTTCCAATAAGTGGTGTTATCCATGAGGCATCACCTACTTATCAGATTCTTTTTGAGCAGCTTCTTGATCTTCATTGTCTTGCTGACCACTAGACTTTTGGAAATCTAATGCGCTGGCACTATTTTGAACAGCCTGATCCAGTTTTTCTTTTTGTTCCTGTGCCATTTTATCCATTTCAGCTTTGGGGTCATCTACAATAGACAAAACGGACAGCTGTGTCTCTTTACTAACAATACCCTCCAAAGTGCTGGCTGTTTGGGCTTCATCTGCCACGTTGACTGGCATGTTTCGAGTAAATTTAAATTGTAAGTCCTGCCATGCTTCCTGACCACTGCCCACAATCTTGCCAGGCGTGAACAGTACCTTGAATAAGTTGCGTAGTGATTGGGTAAATTTGCGCTCCTTATTTTGAGCCTTGTTTTTCATCGGCAATAGTTTAAACTGCAAAGCTACACCGGAACTATTGCCACTGAATGCTTCATCGTTAAGGTTAGGCACCATCGAGATTTGATAAATCAGGTCTGTTAAGCGGTCAATCAAGTGCTCCTGCATGTTGTCACCATCAGGTTTAGTTAAGAACTCTGCTTTAGCGTTGGCAGCGTCAGCATCTGGCGCATAGATCATTTGATTTTCAATTAACTGAAAGACTGGATTGCCCTTATCATCAGTGGGCAGTTGTAAACCAGCTAAAAGCAGATAAGCATTATCAAAATATTCATTTTGATTGGCCTTTTGACTTAGTGCTTTATCCAAAGCATTAGCCAATGACACAATGTTATCTAAGACACCTTGCCGTTCTTCATTTTCAAAAAATTCAACCGCCGGCACAGCTTCAAAAACATTTGGTTGTTGATCTACCATGTTGTAATCAGCACTGATAGTGTATGATCTATCAGCAAGATAGATCGTACCGCTAAGTTCGTTATCCTCATTGAATCCATAGCGCACAAACGCCAAAGGTCTTCGTTGGATCGTATCATCATAAATCATGAACGAATGCATAGGATCAGAATAAGCTATTTGAGTGTTGCTATCTTCATCTTGATAACCAAAAATAAAGGATTGCCCAAAAATATCGGCTTGCTTACTAACTTCGCTAAGTACATCCACAAAAGAATTAATGTTGAGCCACGTTTGCAAGCCCTCATTTTGAGCATTCTCTTCAAGCGTAATTTTAGGCGGAATACCAACAAAATAGCCGTTGAACGTGTCAACGACATAATGAGGTAAATTTGCAACAATTCGGTTATCAATGCGTCCATTGCGGTGTGTATCAATGGTCAACATCTCATGATTGCCTTTATATAAATCAAACTTTTTCTGATAATCGGGAACTAAATTACTCTGATGATACTTGATAAAATTCTGCAAATCTTCTTTGGTTATTTCAGTATCTGCTGGATAGATAAATAACCCATTATCAGTAATGGAACCAACACCATTCACTTTTGCATTTGCGATTAGTCACACCTCCTAAATAAAGTTCTGATATACATACGCTTTTGGCTTCGCTTGCCCATTAATTTCTTCAACGGCATATCTAACAGCGTCAATCAAGTGATTATATGAATCCACTGGTTTATTAAGATACTCACCAGTCTTTTTGTCTTTGACATAAGTGTAATTTTGTAGTTCTTCAATGAGCTTGACACAACGATCATCTACAACAAATTTAAACTGCTGAAGAAAAGAAAGACCCTGAATAATGCTATCCGGGCCCTTTTTGGCTGGTCTGATTCGCGAAATACCATCGCGTTTAATCTCTTCAATTGATTTCTTTTCAGCAGCATCGGCAGTGATCACTTCTTTGCTGTAGCCCATCTGCTTGATAGCCTCAGCAATCTGATTATTTAGCAGGCCTTTGCGTGCATATTCTTCCATGAAATAGATCATTTTGTTCTTCTCGTCAACTTTGACATGAATAAATGCTGACGGGTCGTTTACGAAACCAAAATCTAAGCCGAATAACGATTTTATACTTCTAAGTTTTGGATCATCTTTATTCAATCGTCTAGTTTCAAAGTGAGGAAAAACTAGTTTATCTAGGGTGGCAAATTCACCCAAAGCATAAATGCGATAGTAGACAGGATTTGACTTCTCCAACATTTCAATATTTTTACGCGAGCGCTCATCCAGAAACTGATTATCATGATAGGTCGATTGAATAACCTTAGTGTCATCTTGATTCACCTCAAAGAAATGTTTGTATACCCAATTGAGCTTGCTGACTGGATTGAACATCAAGTAGATTTGTTTGAACTTATGTTTTTTCTCTCTTAAACGTAATGTCAATTGTGTATAGTCCTCCAAATTGAACTCTGTTGCTTCCTCCATGACTACATCAGATATGCCCTTAATGGATTTTATTTTCTCGGGATCATCCATACCCTTAAACAAAAATACAGCCCCATTTGGTAGCTGTATCTCAAAGTTTGATTGATTTATTTTGCAATATGTTAGTAGGCCTAAACTAGATAGCCCTTGCTTAACATCTTCAAAGATTGAATCACGAACACTGGTCCCAACTTTACGCAACCATAAAACCTTACGTGGATATCGCCAAGGCTGGCAGGCTTTGATGATAACTTTCTGAACAA
>NZ_JACGCJ010000015.1 GCF_021030645.1 Agrilactobacillus fermenti
TGATGTCGCCAAGGTTTGAAAAGATATTCTCGGATAGCAGTTTTGGTTTCCGACCCAATCGAAGTGCTCATGATGCCATCAAACGGGTCATAGCGCTGTATGACCAAGGTTATCACTATGTGATCGACCTTGACCTTAAGGCATATTTCGACACGGTCAATCATGATTTACTGATGAAATTTGTCGGCCAATATATCGATGATTCCTGGCTATTAAGACTTATTCGTAAGTTCTTAACGAGTGGGGTTATGAATGGTGGTCTGTTTGAGAAATCAGCTCAAGGCACGCCGCAAGGTGGAAATATCTCGCCATTATTGGCGAATATCTACCTTAATGAGTTGGATAAGCTGCTCATGGCCAGAGGCCATCAGTTTGTGCGCTATGCGGATGATTGTAATATCTACGTCAAAAGTAAGCGCGCAGGCTACCGCGTACTGGCCAATGTGACCAAGTTCTTGGAGAAAGACTTGAAGTTAACAGTCAACCAAAAGAAAACTCATGTCGGGTCGCCCTTGAGATTGAAATTTTTAGGGTTCACTTTAGGTGTGAGTAAAGGCAAAGCATATGCCCGGCCGCACAAAGTTGCCAAAGAACGTATCAAACAGGCCCTAAAGCTAATCACCAAACGGAACCGCGGTGTTAGTCTAGACACTGTCCTTAAAGAGATCAAGCGTAAAATGCGAGGCTGGTTACGATACTATAGTATTGGCCGCATGAAGGGCTTTCTTAAAGCGCTAGACACATGGTTGCGCACGAGGATCCGGCAGTATATCTGGAAATCATGGAAGAAAATCAAAACGAAGTTCCGAAATCTTAGAAAGTTAGGGGAATCGGTGTCAGAAGCACGAATATTTTCTAATACCCGTAAAGGGTATTGGCATACTGCACATACCGGTGTACTGAAATATACTCTAACAAACGAAAGACTGGAACGCCGTGGACTTATCAATCTGTCCACAACGTACCAGTCTATTCAGAAACGCTTAAGTTATTGAACCGCCGTATACGGAACCGTACGTACGGTGGTGTGAGAGGCCGACCCGTTAGGGTCTCCTACTCGATTATGATCGGTTGTCGACCATTATAAAAAGAACTTTGAAATTACAAATCCTAAAATGGCAGTCAGTGCAAAGATACCGGTGAGCCATTGTAAGATGTTACTTTGACGCTGCTGTTTTTTAGCAAAGGCAATTTCGATCAGCGCAATCACAGCTAAGCCCAAAGCAGCTTTGATGATGATCCAGATCGGGGACAGTTGAAAGGTACTTAACAGCATAACGGCACCAGAGTAAATCAAAACGAGATATAAAATACGATCGAGCATTTTACTAGTTGTTGTGAGCGACGGATTGGTTGAAATTAAACCAAAAACCGTTAACATAGCAATTAAAATTGCTGTGATGACGTGAATCAATACAATCGTTGGCATGTTTTGACACCTCCTTAAGATTGATGATTTCAGAGTCAGTTTAAAAGCCCTCTTTGATTAGATTAGCACTAGCCAAAGCCTTTCGTAACTGCAGCATAGCTGTGTAAGTTGCGAGAACATAGACTTTCTTAGTCGGTAAATCCTTGATAGCATCTAGAACCGGGGCCATACCTTGAATGTGGTTTAATTTGTCTTCTGGGACGTTGGCAACTTGCAAGCGGAAGGCAATATCATCTGAACGTTCACCGCCAGCTACATAGCCTTTGATCTTATCAAATGGTAAATGTTCAAAATCACCGTCCCAGATCCAGCTAGTGTCGATCCCATCGGCATAATTGGCATTTAATAATACGGCTAGCGAAAAGTCATCTGTTTCATTATTTAATAGATTTAAGACTTCATTTAAGCCAACCGGATTTTTGACTAAAATCAAAGTTAGCTCTTTATCGGCCATGGAGATTACTTCTTGGCGGCCAAAGACTTTTTCATCATAGGCGAAAGCTTGGGCAATTTTGACTGGATCAATATCAAAGAAACGGCCCACGGTGTAAGCAGCTAAGGCGTTATAAATATTATAGGTTCCACCGATATTGATCGTAAACGTTTGCTCATTGATCATAAATTTTGAATGTTTTGGGGTCTTTTCTAAAATTTGAGTCACTTTCTGAGCTAATTCCGGACGATGAAAACCACAGTTAGGACAGAAATAGTTACCCAAATTAGCGTAGCTTAATTCATGGTAATGTAAAATGTGATTACATACCGGACAAAGCACACCATCAGTATTGACATTGGCTTTGAAATCGAGATGATCATCTTCGGTACTGAAGCCATAATAGATCGTCGGGTTTGGCAAAGGCTTAGAAGCAAAGATGGCTGCGTCGCCGTTAGCAATCACTGTTGCTTCAGGGGCCAGTTTAATGCCATCGAGTATTTTGGCATAAGTGGTATAAATTTCACCGTAGCGGTCCATTTGGTCGCGAAAAATATTAGTTAAAACAAAAGCTTTAGGTTTAATATAGCGGCAGATTGGCGCAACGTTAGCTTCATCAACTTCAAGAATAGCTAATTTCTTGCCGTTTTTATTCTTTTTGTGCGCTAGAAATGCCGTCACGATACCCTGCGTCATATTTGAGCCAGTAGGATTCGTTAAGATACCGTCATATTTTTGCTGCAAGACTTTAACGATCAGAGCAGTCGTCAAAGTCTTGCCATTGGTTCCAGTTACGATGACCACATCATAACCATTAGCTAAGGTTTTCAGAATATCAGGATCGATGCGTTCGGCAACTTTACCTGGGAAAGAGCTCCCGCCTTTTAAAAAATTATGTAAAAACCAATAGGACGATTTTCCTGTAATGGTTGCTAAAGCAGACTTTGTACTCATAATAGCCGCCTTTCTAGTAATTGATAACAACTCCTATATCATAGCAAAAACTCGTTAGAATGAGTAGTTTTTGCATGAATTCCATGATGAATTTTGGCCTATAAACGGGTATACTAGATGTTTGTGAATATCTCGGAAAGGAACGATCAGCGTGGCACAATTATTTTTCCGATATGGTGCAATGAACAGTGGGAAGACAATTGAAATCCTAAAAGTTGCTCATAATTATGAAGAACAAGAAAAACCTGTTATTATTATGACAAGTAGTGTGGATACGAGACATGGCGTTGGGATGGTTTCAAGTCGAATTGGTTTGGAACGTGAAGCGGTGGCGATTTATGATGAGACCAACCTTTATGATCTTGTGAATAAATTAAACCCTAACGCTGCTTGTATACTAATTGATGAGGCACAATTTTTGAAAAAGCATCATATTTTAGAGGCTTCCCAAATTGTAGACACCTTAAAAATTCCGGTGATGGCTTTTGGGTTAAAGAACGATTTTAAAAATGATTTATTTGAAGGTTCGAAGTATTTATTATTATATGCTGATAAAATTGAAGAGATGAAAACAATTTGTTGGTTTTGTAAAAAGAAAGCCATCATGAATTTACGTGTGCACAATGGTCAACCAGTGTATGAAGGTGAACAAGTCGAAATTGGTGGTAATGAAAGTTACTATCCTGTGTGTCGGCGGCACTATTTTCATCCTATTTTACCTCGCCGTAATGCAACAAATGAATAAGGAGCAACTATGGATAAAATATTTGAACAGTTAGATGGTTTGTTGGATCGATATAATGAATTACAAGAATTAATGTCTGATCCAGATGTGATCAATGATACCAAGCGTTACATGGCTTTGTCTAAAGAAGAAGCAAATATGCGTGAAGTGGTCGCAAAATATCGGCGTTTGAAACAGGTCAATTCGGATATTGAAGAAAGCGAAGAAGTCTTACGCGAATCACATGATTCTGAATTGGAAGAGTTAGCTAAAGAAGATCTGAGTAATCTCCAAGATGAAAAGACAAAACTTGAAGCTGACATCAAAATTTTGATGTTGCCCAAGGATCCTAATGATGATAAAAATATCATTATGGAAATTCGTGGCGCGGCCGGTGGTGATGAAGCCAGTTTATTTGCCGGCGATCTATTAGGTATGTATCAAAAATATGCTGAGCATCAAGGCTGGCATTTTGAAATTATTGATGAGAATCGAACCGAAGTTGGCGGGTTTAAAGAAGTTTCTGTTTTGATCACTGGCGAGAATGTTTACTCTAAATTGAAATACGAGAACGGGGCACATCGGGTACAGCGGGTACCGCAAACTGAGTCTCAAGGTCGGGTCCATACGTCTACGGCAACTGTAGCCGTTATGCCTGAATATGATGAAGTTGATATCGATATCGACCCTAAAGATATCCGAGTCGATGTTTATCGTTCGTCAGGTGCTGGTGGACAGCATATCAATAAAACCTCATCAGCCGTACGAATGACGCATATTCCTACGGGAATCGTTGTTGCGATGCAAGATCAACGCTCACAGCAACAAAACCGAGAAAAGGCCATGCAAATTTTGCGTGCCCGGGTCTATGATTATTACGAAAGTCAAAACCAATCTGAATATGATGCTAATCGTAAATCTGCAGTAGGGACTGGCGATCGTTCGGAACGTATTCGTACCTATAACTACCCACAAAACCGGGTGACAGATCATCGTATTGGATTGACCTTGAACAAATTAGATCGCATTATGTCTGGGGATTTAGGTGAAGTCATTGATGCGTTAATTCTGTACGATCAAACTAAAAAATTAGAGCAGATTCAAGATGGCGAAACAAACCTATTTTAAGCTGATCAATGCGGCTAAAACGCAATTGACTAAAGCAGGTAAAGATCCAGAGGCCATTGTTTATGTATTGCTGGAACGCAAACAGTGGACAATGACTGATTTTTTAGTCAACCAGCAGCAAGCAATGCCACTAATTGAACAACGGCAATTAGCTGCCGATATCAAAGCCTTATTAGCTGACGAACCACCACAATATTTAGTAAAACGATCCTGGTTTTATGGTCTGCCGTTTTATGTTGATTCTCGGGTATTGATTCCCAGAATGGATACGGAAATACTAATTTCTTGGGTTTTGGCTGATTATCCAGACACCAAGCAACTTAAAGTTCTAGATCTTGGAACTGGCAGCGGTATTTTAGGGTTAACACTCAAACAACAGCATCCTGATTGGCAAGTGACTTTAGCTGATATTTCTACTGATGCGTTAGCCGTTGCTAAGCTTAATGCCGCTAAATTAAAAGTAGACGTTACTTTGGTTCAAAGTGATATGTTTGCAAACATTGCGGCTAAATTTGATCTTATCGTTTCGAACCCACCTTATATCGGTGTGCAGGAACGAGACGTGATGGATGCCAGTGTTTTGAAGTATGAACCACAAATTGCCTTATTTGCTGAAAATAAGGGTTTAGCGTTTTATCAACACTTTTTTACAACGGTTTCCCAGTATTTGAAAGCACAAGGGCGTTTTTACATGGAGTTTGGCTTTCAACAAAAAGCTGCATTAAAGGCGCTTTTACAGACAGAATTACCTACTGCAGGCATCGCATTTCATAAAGATTTGGCACAAAAAGACCGCGTGCTGCGGGGAATAATCAATTCTGGAACCAATCAATAGTAAAAATAAAAAGAAGTGATAATGTGACACAAAGGTTAAAACGAACAGAGTTAGCACTAGCTGCGCAAATGATACAAGCTGGTGAATTAGTGGCTTTTCCCACGGAAACAGTCTATGGTCTCGGTGCAGATGCAACCAACGCGGCAGCGGTTAAAAAAGTCTATGCTGCAAAAGGGCGGCCCAGTGATAACCCATTGATCGTACATGTTAGTTCCTTTGAGCAAGTTAAAAAATATGCTGTCTTACCTAATGATTATGCGGCCACTTTAGTAAAGGCTTTTTGGCCGGGACCATTAACTTTAATATTACCAATTAAACATGGCGCCCTGGATCCGATCGTTACGGGCGGTTTAAAGACAGCGGCTTTTCGCATGCCCAGAAACCAGTTGACGCGGGATTTGATTGATTTAGCTGGTGTTCCACTAGTCGGACCATCGGCAAATACGTCGGGGAAGCCAAGTCCAACGTTAGCTGATCATGTTTTACATGATTTGAGTGGCAAAATAGCTGGTGTTTTGGATGATGGACCCACCGATGTTGGCGTAGAATCGACTGTTCTAGATTTGTCGGTTGTACCACCAGTTATTTTGCGTCCGGGCGCTGTCACGCGCGAAATGCTATTGCAATATATTCCTGATGTTTTGGATAATCATCATCATGTTGCTAAGGATGAGATTCCTAAAGCACCAGGCATGAAATATAAACACTACGCGCCTAATGCACAAGTTTATATTGTCAATTCAACAGATCCAGATAAATTTCAAAGTGCTGTCAAGTGGGGACTGGCTCAGAACCAAGAAGTTGGATTGTTAGCAACTGATGCCATTATTGCAAGTCAGCATCTTTTGCGCTTTAAAAATCAATTTAGTCTAGGTGAAGATATTCAATCAGCCAGCCATCAGCTATTCGACGGTTTACGTTATTTCGACTTAAATCCTGAAATTAAATTGATCATTGCTCAAGGGTTTCCACGGCAGGGATTAGGCGAAGCCTACATGAACCGGCTGGAAAAATCAGCTGGATCAGAGTACTTACAAATTGATGACCAGCAGGTAAGCGTCATACGTGAAATGACACGTTAGTTTCATGGTGCGTTAAAAATGTGTGCCAATATTAGCTAAATTAAATAAGACCCCCAGAAGTTAGACTGAAAAAACTAATTTTTTGGGGTCTTATTTGGTTAAATATCGTTAGGGGTTCAAAGTCAAATTCGAGCACACTATAGCTTATAGCTGGTGCATGTTCGTTAGCTTAAAAGACGGCATTCTAAATATTGTGAATTTCAATACATTTAAGCAAATTTTTATAAGTGGGTTTAAAATGGATATACCGGTACTTTTAAACTGTAAGCGTTATTTAATTGCTTGTGAAATTGCGATATAATAGTGATTTATTACACATTTTATGCTATGATTTGATTATATTAAGCGGGAAGGAGGATAAATATGGTTAACTGGCTTAGAAATAATAAAATTGCAATGTGGATTTTAACCATTATGCGCATTTATTTAGGTTACGAATGGATTTTAGATGGTTGGGGAAAAGTCTCTAAAGGTTTTGATGCCTCTGGATTCATTATGAATGCCATCAAACATCCCGTACCTGGGCCACATGGACCTGAAGCCGTGTATCCAATGTACACTAGTTTCTTGAAATCATTTGTTCAACCCAATATTTCTTTCTTTAATTTTGCAGTTTCTTGGGGCGAATTACTCGTTGGTATTGGTCTATTATTGGGCGCATTCACAACTGCGGCTTCATTCTTTGCAATTTTGATGAACTTCTCATATTTATTGGCAGGCACTGTTTCAGTCAATCCTAAATATGTTATTTTCGAAATTTTCTTTTTAATTGCTGGCGTTAATGCCGGTAAAATTGGTTTGGATCGCTGGATCATTCCATTCTTGCGTAGAAAGCTACCTTTCTTAAAGGGCGATCCTGATCTAAAACACAATTAATGTACTTATAATTATGATTCAACCGCTTAATATAAATTAAAAGCTAAATCAATCAAATAAAGAATGATTTGGCTTTTTTATTTATATGGTAATAAAAAATTGGAGATGTTTATCACGCAAAAGACACGTAAAATGAATCGGATTTGGGCAATTATTTAGGCTGGTATTTTTGGTGGCTTGATCTCAGGCTTAGTTAAACTTGGCTGGGAGAACATCTTACCGCCGAGAACAGCTGCTCGAAATCTTACAAACCCACCACAAATGTTGTTGCAGCAATTAGGGATTCCTAAGCACATTACTCATTTAACCTATACTTATTCTGGCGCACAGATGCCTTGGGTCTCATTCATTGTACACTTTGGTTTTTCAATCGCATTTGCAATTATCTATTGTTTGTTGGCTGAAAAGTTTCCCAAAATCACCTTGGGTCAAGGCACCGTATTTGGTCTTGTGGTTTGGATTGCTTTTCACCTAATAATCATGCCAGTCATGGGTACCGTACCAGTACCTTGGCATCAGCCAATTGAAGAACATATTTCTGAAGCTTTAGGCCACATGGTCTGGATGTGGACAATTGAGATTTTTAGAACAGACTGGATCCGTCGTTTGACAGGGCACGTTGCTTAAGATAGTGAGTATTAGGTAGTCATCATAGGTATCGTTGTTTTTTAATGTCTATTTAAGTTAAAATGAATCATAACTCATGGTTGATCAAAATGAAGTGTAAATTTTATGCAACCTGATATTTTGAAGAAATGAACGGTGAAAAAATGGTTTTAACGAATAAAACGCCTGCCACTAAAGTTCAAGCAATTTTTAATAATATCGCTGGGAACTATGATGCGATGAATAATGTCATTAGTCTGGGTTTACACAATCATTGGCGGACAGTAACTAACCGGGCCTTGCAGTTAACGGCCGGTGATCAGATTTTGGATGTTTGTTGTGGGACAGGGGTATGGTCATTTGGATTGGCTCAATATGTTGGTCCTAGCGGTTTGATTACTGGTTTGGATTTTAGTGAAGCTATGTTACAAATTGCCACAGAGAAAAAAGACGCTGCAGGATTGACTAATGTGCGATTTGAGCAAGGGGACGCCCAGCACCTGCCATTTCCTGACAATCATTTTGATCGCGTCACTATCGGCTTTGGACTTCGTAATGTTCCTGATGCCGATCAGGTGTTACGGGAAATGTTTCGCGTGGTAAAGCCAGGCGGGATTGTTGCTTGCTTGGAAACATCTAAGCCTCAGAATAAATTTGTGCGTATGGGCTGGGAGTTATATGTGGGTAAACTAATGCCTTTGCTGGGCGGCTTGGTACATCATTATAAGGAATATAATTATCTGCAAAGTTCAACCCATGGCTTTTTATCGCCACAGGCTTTAGCAGAAAAGTTTTGGCAGGCTGGTTTCAAACAAGTACATTATCAGACGTTTTTGTTTGGGACGGCTGCCGCACATTTTGGTACAAAATAATTGGATCAGTATGATCAGTTTTAGGATTGAAGCCAGCTAATCGCTGTTGCTCAATCCTTTTTTTGCGAGTTAACGCACGGCGCAGTCAGTCTGGTATAATTTAATTTATCATAATTACAGGAGGACACGTCATGAATAAATACGAACAAGTTGATCCAGAATTATTTGCGGCCATTCACGATGAAGTGCAGCGCCAAGAACATACCATTGAACTAATAGCATCTGAAAATATTGTTTCGGATGCTGTTCGTGCGGCCCAGGGGAGTGTGTTGACTAATAAATACGCTGAGGGTTATCCGGGACACCGCTATTATGGTGGCTGTGAATATATTGATGTTGCTGAAAATTTAGCGATTGAACGCGCCAAAAAATTATTTGGTGCTGAGTTTGCCAATGTACAGCCACACTCAGGGTCATCAGCTAACATGGCCGTTTATCGTGCCTTTTTGGATGATGGCGATCGTGTAATGGGCTGGAGCCTGCAAGATGGCGGTCATTTGACTCATGGAGCTAAAGTAAGTTTTAGTGGACAAGAATATGAATTTCATGAATATGGTCTTGATCCTGAGACGGAACGGTTAGACTACGATCAAATTTTAGCACAGGCTAAAAAAATTCAACCCAAGATGATCGTTACTGGTGCATCAGCCTATAGTCGTGAAATTGATTTTGCTAAATTTCGAGACATCTGTGATCAGGTTGGAGCCTACTTAATGGTTGATATGGCACATATAGCTGGATTGGTAGCTGCTGGTGAGCATCAAAGTCCAGTGCCATACGCCGATGTTGTTACGACTACCACCCATAAAACTTTACGTGGCCCAAGAGGTGGCATGATCTTGGCCAAAAAAGCTTATGGTAAAGCAATTAATTCTGCTGTTTTTCCTGGGATTCAAGGTGGCCCTTTGGAACATGTGATTGCTGCAAAAGCAGTTTGTTTAAAGGAAGCCATGCAGCCAGAATTTAAAATTTATGCCCAACAGATCAAGAAAAATGCACAAGCTATGGCTGAGGTTTTCAATGCTAGTGATCAAGTTCGCGTGATTTCTGGTGGTACGGATAACCACCTGATGTTGTTGGATGTTACTAAAATGGGTCTGTATGGCCGCGATGTTCAAGATCTACTGGACGAGGTTCATATCACTTTAAATAAAAATACGATTCCTAATGAACAAAATGGGCCTTTTAAAACAAGTGGCGTACGTGTCGGAACTCCAGCCATCACGACTCGAGGGTTTAAGGAGGCACAAGCAAGGCAAGTCGCAGAGTTAATTTTGGCAGCATGTGCTGCAAAAGATGATGCAGCAGCATTGGTAAAAATAGATCAACGCGTTCAAGAACTGACAGCTGCCTTTCCAATTAAAGGATAATTTGGTTATCCTATTGCAATTTGAAGTCAATACGCTAAAATGGTATGAGATAAAAATGAAGGTGGCTCTTAAAAATTGGGAAAATTTACCGTATTAAATCACCCGCTTATTCAACATAAGTTGACGATTATTCGGAACAAGCACACAGGGACAAAGGTTTTTCGTGAAGTAGCAAATGAAATTGCTGAACTGATGGTTTATGAAATTACACGAGATTTACCCTTGGAAGATGTTGAAGTTGAAACGCCGATGGGTAAAACAACTCAAAAGACACTTGCTGGCAAGAAACTTGCCGTCGTGCCGATTTTGCGTGCCGGCTTAGGTATGGTCGATGGTGTTTTGGAATTGATTCCTGCCGCTAAAGTAGGTCACGTCGGGATGTATCGTGATGAAAAGACGCTAAAACCTCACGAGTATTTTGTGAAGATGCCCGCAGACATAGATCAACGTAATTTATTTATTGTTGACCCAATGCTAGCTACTGGTGGTTCTGCCAATATGGCTATTGAAGCTCTAAAAAAACGGGGGGCAACTTCAATGCGGTTAGTTGTATTAGTAGCTGCACCAGAAGGTGTCAAAGCTGTTCAAGCAGCTCATCCAGATGTAGATATTTATGCTGCGTCCTTGGATGAACGTTTGAATGAAGATGGTTATATCGTTCCAGGTTTAGGCGATGCTGGAGACCGTTTATTTGGTACGAAATAATCATGAAATTTGATTATTTTTAATATAGCATCTTGTTTATTGAATCTGAGATAAGCATTTCTGCACTTAAAATTTAATTATGTAAACAGTTTGAGGTCGGTAACAAAACATGAGTTTTGTTCGGCCTCTATTTTTACTGTTTTCAAAAGTTAACAGAGTTTGGCAGCTATTAATACAGGAATTTTTTGAAAATATATTTGTCAGTATAAATTTTTATTTTTTTTCATAAGGTACTTTGTTTTTTACTTAATTTGGTGGTATCATTTCACTTGTATTTTGACTCAACTCGGTTCGTCAAAATGCTGAGCATAGTTTTGCTGGATTGTGTTGATTGCCCTTGCCAGACGGGCATCTACATAATAAATTTCATATAGAAAGGAGGCTAATCTTTGGAAGATAAAATACCTACTTTCACCATTGCTGGATTGAATTTTAATCTTGGCAATGATATTTCTGGAGTCATTGCTGCATTAATGGTATTGGGCTTTGTATTTTTTCTCGCAAAAAATCCTAAAATTCGGCCCAGTAAGCGCCAAAATATCTTAGAATGGCTCATTGACTTTGTTAATAATATTGTTAAAGGTTCTATTCCGGGTGAGGAAGGTCGAAAGTTCTACGGGCTAGCTTTTGTCATGTTCTTATTCATTTTCATGTCCAATCAGCTAGGCTTGTTCTTACAGGTAAACGTTGGTGATTATAATTTTGTTAAATCACCAACCGCCAGTCCAGTGATAACTATGACTTTAGCAATGATCATCTTGCTATTGTCTCATTATTATGGTGTTAAAAAATGGGGCTTTGGTACTTACTTAAAGAATTACTCAAGACCCGTTGCGTTTTTGACACCAGTCAATGTTCTGGAAGAATTTACAAACTTTTTAACATTGTCATTACGTTTGTTTGGTAATATTTATGCCGGTGAAATTTTATTGAAATTGATTGCAACCTTCATGAAGAGTCATGGTGTAATAACGTTTATTCCTGGTATTTTTCTGGAGATGGTCTGGCAAGCATTTTCCGTATTCATCGGAAGTATTCAGGCATACGTTTTCGTAACGTTGTCTATGGTTTATATTTCTAAAAAACTTGAACAAGAATAATAGTTGAAAAAACTAGGAGGTATTTTATTATGGGGTTAATTGGTGCTGGTATCGCTGCAGGTTTAGCTGCCCTTGCTGCGTCAATCGGTAATGGTCTTGTTATTTCTAAGACTATTGAAGGTATGGCTCGTCAACCAGAATTGTCATCATCATTACGTGGTACGATGTTTATTGGTGTTGGTTTGATTGAAGCCGTGCCAATCATCGCAATCGTTGTTTCATTCCTATTATTGTTCTAAAAACTTTGGTAGCTTTGATATTGAAGTCAAACAATGATAGAGAGGAAGTGCAAAATATATGAATGCCCTTGTTTTTGGTGTTGCACTTCAAACGGGTGATATGCTGATATATTTGATTTTATTCATTCTTATGTTTATCATCGTCATGAAATATGCTTACGGGCCAGTTTCAAAGATGATGCAAAAACGTGAAGATAAGATCAATGGTGATTTAGATTATGCTGATGAAACGCGCAAAAAGGCTGATGAATTGGCTGCTCAACGTGAAGCTGAATTGAAAAACACACGGACTGAAGCAACACAAATCGTTCAAAATGCTAAAAAAAGCGGTGATAATCAACGTGATCAAATCATTACGCAAGCTCAGTCTGAAGCTCAGCAATTAAAAGCTAATGCACAAAAAGATGCGCAACAAGCACGTCAAGATGCTTTGAATAGTGCTCGAGACGATGTGGCTCAGTTATCTGTTGAAATAGCTTCTAAATTGATTCAAAAAGAATTAAGTGCAGATGACCAAAAAGCATTGATCGATTCTTATATTGAAGGGTTAGGCGATACCAATGGCTCTAGATAAATATACTGTTGGTAGACGCTATGCAAAAGCCTTATTTGAATTATCTGACGAACACAGTAATTTAGAAGCAACGTATCAAGAATTGCTTGCTATACGTCAAATCTTTACTGAGAATGACGATTTAGGGCAAATTTTAACGGATACACGGTTGAATTTGCTTGAAAAAAAGCCAATTCTTGATGCTTTAAAACAACAATTTAGTCCGCAAATGCAAACATTTCTTCAAATGGTGTTTGATTATAAACGGATGGACGATATTTTATTCATGGTCGATTATTTTGAAAAAATGTACGACGAAAAGAATAAAACAGTGTTAGCTACCGTTACTACGACGGTGCCATTGACTGATGATCAGCAACAACGCCTCTCGGATCGACTTAAGACGCGTTTTGACGCTAATTCCGTGGAAATTACTAATGTTGTTGACACATCAATTATGGGTGGCGTGATCGTTCGTACAGAAGATAAAGTGATCGATGGCAGTATTAAGACACGTTTGCAAAAAATGCGTGCCTTGCTGCTAAACAATTGATCCAATTGAGAGGTGAAATGAATGAGCATCAAAGCTGAAGAAATCAGTGCTTTGATTAAACAACAACTGGAACATTATGATGATCAGCTCGTCGTTGACGAAGTTGGTACTGTGACCTATGTTGGTGATGGTATTGCTCGTGCTCATGGATTAGACAATGTCATGTCTAACGAATTGTTGGAATTTTCTAATGGTTCTTATGGTGTTGCCCAAAACTTGGAAACGAACGATGTTGGTATTATTATTTTTGGCCGCTTTGACGATATTCGTGAAGGGGACCAAGTTAAACGAACGGGCCGTATTTTGCAAGTACCTGTTGGTGAAGAAATGATCGGTCGGGTCGTTAATCCTTTAGGCCAGCCAATTGATGGCTTAGGTGAAATCAAAACGACTAAAACACGACCAATCGAATTTAAAGCACCTGGGGTTATGCAACGTCAGTCTGTTAGTGAACCCTTACAAACTGGGTTAAAGGCCGTTGATGCCTTAGTTCCAATTGGTCGTGGTCAGCGTGAATTAGTCATTGGTGATCGTAAGACTGGTAAGACATCAATTGCCATTGATACAATTATCAATCAAAAAGATCAAAATATGATTTGTATCTATGTGGCGATTGGTCAAAAGGAATCCACTGTTAAGAATCAGATTGAAACTTTACGTAAATATGGGGCAATGGACTATACGATCGTGTTGACAGCCGGTCCTTCTGAACCAGCACCTATGCTTTATATTGCACCTTATGCTGGTAGTGCCATGGGTGAAGAATTTATGTATAACGGCAAACATGTTTTGATCGTCTTTGATGATTTATCAAAACAAGCTGCTGCTTATCGTGAAATTTCTTTACTATTGAGAAGACCTCCTGGCCGTGAAGCTTATCCTGGTGATGTTTTCTACTTGCATTCACGTTTACTAGAACGTTCTGCTAAGTTAAGTGATGAATTGGGTGGCGGTTCAATGACAGCCTTACCATTCATTGAAACACAAGCCGGCGATATTTCCGCTTATATTCCAACTAACGTTATTTCCATTACCGATGGTCAGATTTTCTTGGAAAGTGATCTTTTCTATTCAGGAACACGACCAGCTATTGACGCCGGAGCTTCTGTTTCCCGTGTTGGTGGGGCTGCTCAGATCAAAGCAATGAAGAAAGTCGCTGGGACGTTGCGTGTTGACTTAGCGTCTTATCGTGAATTGGAATCATTTGCACAGTTTGGTTCTGATTTGGATGAAGCAACACAAGCTAAATTAAATCGTGGCCGGCGAACGGTGGAAGTTTTGAAACAGCCACTGCATAAACCACTACCTGTTGAAAAACAAGTTTTGATTTTATATGCTTTGACTCATGGTTACATTGATGCTGTACCAGTTGATCAAATTCAACGTTATCAAGATGAATTGTTCTCATTCTTTGATTCGAATCATAAAGATTTATTAGATTCGATTCACAAGACAGGCAATCTGCCAGCTGAAAAAGATATGAATGCGGCAATTGACTCCTTTATGTCTGGTTTTGATACTGGTGAAGCTTCTGAAGATGATACTGATCAAACAGATGCTCAGGCAAACGGTGCAAACTAGTACAAATGAAGGCGGTGCAATCAAATGGCTGAATCGTTAATTGATATTAAGAGAAGAATCGCATCGACTCAAAGTACACAGCAAATTACGAAGGCCATGCAAATGGTATCAGCTGCCAAACTCTCACAAACACAAGAACGGGCGCGAAATTATCAAGTCTATTCTTCTAAAGTGCGTGATATTGTCGTTCATTTGGCAGCATCACAGATTTTATCTAATGCCAATGGGGCCTCAGGTTCTAAAGATAAGGATGCTATTTCAACAAGTAGTTTGTTGCAACAGCGTCCAATCAAGAAGACGGCTTACTTGGTGATCACGAGTGATCGCGGTCTTGTGGGTAGTTATAATAGTACGATTCTAAAGAACATTATGTCAGTTATCGCTGATGCAGATGATCCAGAAAAGTATTGTTTGATTGCCATTGGCGGGACAGGTGCAGATTTCTTTAAAGCACGTAATTTAAATGTTTCTTATGAATATCGCGGCGTAAGTGATATTCCAACTTACAATGAGGTTCGTGAGATCGTCAAAACAATTGTGTCTATGTATGATGCTGGTGTCTTTGATGAACTTTACGTTTGTTACAATCATTTTGTAAATACTTTAAGCTCAGCATTTCGAGTTGAAAAGATGCTACCAATTACAGATTTAAATGACTCTGAAGATTTAGAGAAAATCGACTATATTGCCGATCCGTCTCCCGAAGAAGCTTTAAATGCAATTTTACCGCAGTATGCTGAAAGCTTGATCTATGGTGCGATTATTGATGCCAAGACTTCAGAACATGCCAGTTCTACGACGGCAATGAAGAGTGCATCAGATAATGCTGATGATTTGATCAGTCGGTTATCCATTCGGTATAACCGGGCGCGACAAGCTAAAATCACTACCGAGATCACCGAGATTGTCGGTGGGGCAGCTGCACTAGAATAACCTTAAGAAAGGAGAGTGACCATATGAGTAATCAAGGCCAAATTGTCCAGGTTATTGGACCAGTCGTTGACGTTTCGTTTCCGCTGGACAAGGACTTGCCTGATATCAACAATGCCTTAAAGGTAAAGAATAACGAAGGCAAAACAATTGTGTTGGAAGTTGCCTTGGAAATGGGCGATGGTGTGTTAAGAACCATTGCCATGGACTCAACCGATGGGATTCAACGGGGTACAACTGTTGAAGATACGGGTGGTTCTATTTCTGTACCAGTCGGTAAAGAAACTTTAGGGCGTGTGTTTAACGTCTTAGGTGAACCGATTGATGGCGGCGAAGATTTCCCCAAGGATTTTCGTCGTGACAATATTCATAAGGAAGCTCCAAAATTTGAAGATTTAAACCCAAGTTCCGAAGTACTTGAAACTGGGATCAAAGTTATTGATTTACTAGAACCCTATTTACGTGGTGGGAAAGTTGGTTTGTTCGGTGGTGCCGGTGTTGGTAAAACCGTATTGATCCAGGAATTGATTCATAATATCGCTCAAGAACACGGTGGTATCTCAGTATTTACCGGTGTCGGTGAACGAACCCGTGAAGGTAATGATTTATACTTTGAAATGAAAGCATCTGGTGTATTGGAGAAAACAGCCATGGTGTTCGGACAAATGAACGAACCGCCTGGTGCTCGGATGCGCGTTGCTTTGACTGGGTTGACAATTGCGGAATATTTCCGTGATGTTGAAGGGCAAGACGTGCTCTTGTTTATTGACAACATTTTTAGATTTACACAGGCTGGTTCAGAAGTATCTGCTTTACTTGGCCGGATGCCTTCTGCCGTTGGTTATCAGCCAACACTAGCAACTGAAATGGGTCAATTACAAGAACGAATCACATCTACTAAGAAGGGTTCTGTTACATCGATCCAGGCCGTTTATGTGCCTGCCGATGACTATACGGATCCTGCTCCAGCCACAACGTTCGCCCATTTGGATGCAACGACTAACTTGGAACGCAGTTTGACGGAACAAGGTATTTATCCTGCCGTTGATCCTTTGGAATCTTCTTCTAGCGCTTTGGATCCTGAAATCGTTGGCGAAGAACATTATGAAGTTGCAACTGAAGTACAGCATGTCTTGCAGCGTTACCGTGAATTACAGGATATTATTTCCATCTTAGGGATGGATGAATTATCTGATGAAGAGAAAGTAATCGTTGCCCGGGCACGTAAAATTCAATTCTTCTTATCACAAAACTTCCACGTTGCCGAACAATTTACAGGACAACCAGGCTCTTATGTGCCAGTTGCCGAAACTGTCAAAGGCTTCCGGGAAATTTTAGATGGTAAATATGATGATTTACCAGAAGATGCTTTCCGTTCAGTTGGTCGCATCGAAGAAGTTGTCGAAAAGGCTAAGAAGATGGGCTTTTCAAGTGATAAGTCTACGGATGCTGACACTTCTGATCAAGCTAAAGCTGCTAATGCCTAAGGGGGTTAGCAAAAATGGCTGATGATCAAACCCAAAATAGAACTGAACAAGATCAAGTTTTACGTGTCAATATTGTGACACCTAATGGCTTAGTCTATAGCCACCGAGCACGGATGTTAGTTGTTAAGGCAATTGATGGTGATTTAGGTATTATGGCAAATCATGAACCGATTATTGCACCGCTGAAGATTTCTGAAGTGCGGGTTCACCGGATGGATGAGAATCATTTAGATGCAATTGCGGTGAATGGGGGCTTTCTTGAAGTCAGTCATAACCAAGCATCAATCACTGCCGATTCAGCTGAACGTGCGCGTGACATTGATTTACGTCGGGCGCAACGCGCAAAGCAAAGGGCTGAAGGAGCAATCCAGACGGCAAAAACGAAGCATGACGTTGATCAAGTTCGTCGAGCTGAGATTGCTTTGAATCGAGCATTGAATCGTATCAGTGTATCAAGTCACAAGTAAAACTTAGTGATCGATATTTTCATTTAAGCATGGTTAAAACAAGCTTTTTGTTTGTTTCTACCATGCTTTTTTATATACAAATTGATGTGATTCCCTTTGACGCTCGTTTTGAATTAAGCTAAAGTAAACTTATCAATCTTTTTTATAAAGGAGCTCAAAGTGAAATACGTTGGTATTCAAGCAATTTATACGGTAACCAGTCATATTTTTTTTATTGTCTTAAGTTTTTGGGCCATTCAGTCACTGCGGTTTGATCAAATTGTCAAGCGAGATCATATTCCTCAAGCTCAATTGATCTTAGTATTTATAGCGATTGCCATTGGCTATGATGTTAGTTCATTTTTCATCAGTTTAGTCGAGCAAGCGCACAATTTTATTTTTTTGTTCCGATGATCCATAAACGGTCTGAGGGCTTATTTCAATGGCTTTGGATATATGCTATAATCAATCAGCGTGAATGTTTAATGTAATGAGAGGAGAATTAGCATGGCAAAAGGAATTGGCATTGACTTAGGCACGGCAAATGTTCTGATCAATGTTCAAGGCAAGGGGATCGTTTTAAATGAACCTTCCGTCGTCGCCATCAATATGACGGATGGTAAGGTGTTGGCGGTGGGCTCTGAAGCGTATCGAATGGTTGGTCGTACACCAGGTAATATCCGTGCAATTCGTCCGCTCAAAGATGGCGTGATCGCTGATTTTGACATCACGGAACAAATGCTGACGTATTTTATAAATAAATTAAATGTAAAAGGGGTACTTTCAAAACCCAATATTTTGATCTGCGCACCAACAAATACGACTTCTATTGAACAAAAAGCAATTATTGAAGCAGCCGAAGCTGCTGGCGGTAAGAATGTTTTCTTAGAATTTGAACCAAAAGTAGCAGCCGTTGGGGCCGGTCTGGATATATTTAAGCCTCAAGGTAATATGGTGATCGACATTGGTGGTGGTACTAGCGATATTGCGGTACTCTCAATGGGTGAAGTTGTCACGAGTGAATCATTAAGACTCGCCGGTGATAAAATGGATCAGAATGTCGCTAATTTTGTCAAACAAAAGCACAATCTATTGATTGGGGATCATACGGCTGAAATGATCAAAAAACAGATTGGCTCAGCTTTTGAACCTGAAACAGATACAGAGATGTCTGTTCGTGGGCGTGACGTTGTAACCGGCTTACCAAAAGAAGTTGTTGTGACATCTACTGAAGTCGAGTCAGCGTTGCATGACACGCTCTATGCCATCATTGCAGCGGCTAAGTCAGTCCTTGAAAAGACACCACCTGAATTATCGGCAGATATCATTGACCGTGGCATTATGATCACTGGTGGTGGCGCGCTCTTAAAGGGAATCGACCGATTATTTGCAGATAATTTGCAGGTGCCAGTATTATTAGCTGAACAACCATTGGATTCAGTTGCTTTAGGTACTGGTAAATTGTTGGAACATATAGCAGACAAAAAGCGCTAATATAGAGGGTGTAGCAACATGGCAGAACAAAAGCAAGTATCTAAAGCAACGGCAAAACAAGATAATTATGCCCATTGGATTTTGAAACGCTTATTGATCTTGTTAGTCGTTACTTTGGTGATGCTCATTATCGGTTTAATGATTGGTTATAAACTCGGTGGTGGTAACCCGTTTAGAGTATTTTTGCCAAGTACATGGCAACATATTTTTAGCTTTTTCCACTAAAATGAGGTAAATCATTATGCGCTCTATTGCAATTACGTTCGTACATTTTTATCAACGTTTTATCTCACCACTATTACCACCTAGCTGCCGCTACTATCCGACTTGTTCGAACTATATGGTGACGGCTTTAAAAAAGTTCGGGTTTATTAAGGGGACAATTATGGGGATTGCACGAATCTTACGGTGTAATCCCTTTGTTCATGGCGGTGTCGACCCAGTACCAGATAAATTCACACTTCGACGTAATCCCCATCCTGAACGTTACGTTGATGAGATTATTGCTAAAAAATTTTATGCCAACAAATAAGGAGTTTTTTATGGCTAAAAAAGAACAGAAAATTGATGTTGAGGTTAAAGATATCTCAGCAGGTGAAACACAAAAATTCGAATTATGGATCAAAGATAGTGCCTTTGCGACCATTACACAAATTTCAGAGCAGCGCTTTGAAACTCAGTTTGCGAGTCAAATTGAACCGCGACACTTCAAGACGTTAGACGATGCAATCAACGATGCATTAATGGAATATAACTTGCACCGAGGTTCGTAGTTTCAGGTTAAAGGAGTCTATTCATGAACGAAACGACAAATGATGGATCTTCAAGAATTGATTATGGCATCATTTTAACGTTAATGCTTTTAGCATTGATCGGATTGATGTCGCTATATGTTGCGATCAATCATGATTCTAGCGCAGGTAGTCCATTGCGGGCGATTATTATTCAGGCTTTATGGTATTTGATTGGCGGGATTGCCATCATCATTATTATGCAGTTTGATGCCGAACAACTATGGAAAATTGCGCCGTATGTGTATGGGGCGGGAATTTTGTTACTGATTGCTGTCCTGTTTTTATATAGCCGACCCTATGAGGCCAAAACGGGTGCCAAAAGTTGGTTTGCGTTAGGCTCACTGACTTTTCAGCCCTCAGAAGTGATGAAGCCAGCCTTTATCTTGATGCTGGCTAAAGTCGTTAATCAACATAATAGCCGGTATAATACCCATACGGTTAAGCTGGATTTTATGTTGATTGGTAAAATGCTGCTAGTTTTACTACCAGTTGCCGTTCTACTTAAATTACAAAATGACTTTGGGACGATGTTAGTATTCTTTGCCATTTTTGGTGGCGTATTATTGGTTTCCGGAATTAGTTGGAAAATTTTAGTACCTGTCATATCGGCAGTTACAGTCGTTGGTGCCACCGCGATCACTTTTGTGAGAACCGACTGGGGCCGCGCTGCATTGGCTAAAGTTGGTTTTCATACGTATCAATTTGCACGTATTGACAGTTGGTTAAATCCATCTCAGAATACAACCGATCAGGGCTATCAATTATGGCAGAGTATGAAAGCCATTGGTTCCGGTCAATTGACAGGCAAGGGCTTTAACCATGCCAATGTTTATGTACCCGTGCGTGAATCAGATATGATTTTTTCGGTAATTGGAGAGAACTTTGGCTTTATTGGTGGCTGCCTACTAGTTTTACTTTATTTTCTCTTGATTTATCAAATGATTCGAGTGATCGTGGATACTAAAAATGAATTTTATGCCTATATTTCAACAGGTGTGATCATGATGATCCTATTTCATGTGTTTGAAAATATTGGTATGTGTATTGGTTTGTTACCTTTAACTGGGATTCCGCTGCCATTTATTTCTCAAGGTGGTTCTGCGTTACTCGGTAATATGATTGGCATTGGCTTAATTATGTCAATGCGTTATCATTATAAAAGTTATATGTTTAGTACTGATGAGAGTTTTAAATAATGCGAAGGAGATTGAGTTATGGCAATCAAACAGACAAAATATTTCTGGACACAAGCGCAAGCTGATGGTACCACGCGGGTGGGCTTGACGGCAGAAGCTCAAGATGAATTGGGCCGCGTTAAATTTGTGGACCTACCAAATTTAGACGGTAAGTTGGCACAAGGCGATACCTTATTAGCAGTGGAAGCGGAAAAAGCCGTTTTGGATTTAGAATCACCGCTCGCTGGAACTATTAAAGCTGTGCACCAAGCAATTGTTGATGATCCAGAACTAATGAATAGTACGGATCGCGACAAAAACTGGATTGCCGATATTAGTGTAGACTAAAAGTTCTTGACACGTTTTATAAAATTGTATAGTATACTAGTCAAGATTAAAATAATAAGTTTTTTACTGGGAACAGATGAGTATATCATTAGTTTTTGCCAAGAGAGTTTCGGTTTGCTGAAAAGAAACCAAAAACAATGATTGAAGATGGTCTGGAAGTATTGAGTGGTGAGCTCTTGTAAGCCATTCACGGTGGGATCCGTTATCCGCAAACTATCCATACGATAGTTATTGAGACAAGTATTGTGAAGTATTTGTAAATAAAGGTGGTAACACGTTTTAACGTCCTTTCGTTATAGAAAGGGCGTTTTTTTTATGTCTTTGAGGAAGTGATTTATTTTTGATTGAATTTAAAAATGTCAGTAAGATCTACCATACACGCGAAAATACGATTACCGCTGTGGATCAGGTTTCATTAAAAATCGAGGCTGGAGAAATATTCGGCATCGTTGGCTATTCTGGTGCTGGGAAAAGTACCTTAGTTCGATTGATCAACAACTTGGAAAAACCAACTTCAGGAGAAGTTTTGATTGATGGCGACAATATTACTGAATTAAGCGGCAAAGCTTTACGCCAACGTCGTCAAAATATTGGGATGATTTTCCAACACTTTAATTTGCTTTGGTCCCGAACTGTTCGTGACAATATTGAATTTCCATTGGAATTGAAGGGTCTTAGCAAAGCAGAGCGGCAGCAAAAAGCAGATGAGTTAATTGATTTAGTTGGTCTAAAGGGCCGTGAAACAGCTTATCCATCTGAATTGTCTGGTGGACAGAAGCAAAGAGTTGGCATTGCGCGGGCCTTGGCTAATGATCCTGAAATTTTGCTGTGTGATGAGGCTACGAGTGCATTGGATCCGGCAACCACCGAGGAAGTATTGGAATTGTTATTACAGATCAATAAACGGCTTCATATCACCATGGTGGTCATCACACACGAAATGCATGTGGTGCGTAAAATTTGCCAACATATGGCTGTGATGGATGCCGGTGCTATTGTTGAACAGGGAGCGGTGTTAGATGTCTTTCGTCATCCCCAAGCTGATCTGACCAAAGAATTTGTTCAAGATGAAGTTAATCCTGAAACTGAAGAAACGGAAACGGTTGTCAGCGAATTATTGGCACAGGTGCCAGACGGTTTGATCTTAAAATTAACTTTCCATGGTGAACAGGCCAAATTGCCGATTATTTCTGAGATGCTGAAACGCTTCCCAGCAATTGAATTAAATATCATTGAAGGTAACATTCACCAAACACAAGGCGGGGCTCTGGGAAATCTATATTTACAGTTAATCGGAGAAAAGCCCCTGCTGGATGAAGGGGTCCATTTTCTGAACCAAATGCATGTGGATACGGAGGTGATCAGAAGTGCAGGATCCAAATAGCTTTGCATCATATTTTAATTTTTCACAAGTCAATTGGCATGACTTGATGACGGCAACCTGGGATACCGTTTGGATGACGTTGCTGTCAGTGATTTTCGTATTTATTTTAGGAATCGTTTTAGGTTTGTTACTGTTTGAGACAACTGGCAAACACTCGTTTTGGGCGGTATTGCTGAACAAGTTAACTGCAATTTTCGTCAATGTCTTTCGATCAATCCCATTTATTATTTTGATTGTGCTCCTGATCCCCATTACAAAGAAAATCACGGGGACGATCATTGGACCAAAAGCAGCTATTCCTTCATTAATTATTTCCGCGGCACCATTTTATGCACGGCTGGTAGAGATTGGCTTTCACGAAATTGAAGCTGGTGTGATCGAAGCGGCCGAGGCAATGGGCGCCAGCAAATTACAGATTATGTGGAAAGTCCTGATACCAGAGAGTATGCCAGCCATTATTTCTGGAATTACGGTAACTGGTATCTCATTGATCGGCTATACAGCGATGGCTGGGGTAATTGGTGCCGGTGGTTTGGGAAATTTGGCTTATCAAGATGGCTTTCAAGCGAACCAAAATGCCGTTACTTTAACGGCAACGATCGTAATTTTAATCATCGTATTTATTTTTCAGGCAATTGGTGATTTAGTCGTCCGCAAAATTGATAAGCGGTCGATTGCTTAGAGATTGATTTTAAATTTATTGGAGGTATGAATTATGAAGTTATTAAACAAAAAGATCAGTTTTGCCTTAGTTACTTTTGGCGCGGCTTTACTATTTGCAGTAGGCGCTGGTAAAGCTAATGCCGCTACGACAATTACGGTTGGGGCCTCACCAGTACCACATGCTCAAATTCTAGAGCATGTAAAGCCACAATTGAAAAAAGAGGGCGTCAATCTAAAAATTAAAAAATTTACCGATTATGTGATGCCTAATCGGGCGTTGACCGCTAAAGAGTTAGATGCTAATTATTTCCAGCATATTCCTTTTTTAGAGGATTATAACAAGAAAAATAATACCGATATTGTCAATGCTGGGTCCGTGCATATTGAACCGATCGGTATCTATTCCAAACAAGTCAAAAAATTATCACAGGTTAAAGATGGGTCTAAGGTACTCGTCAGTAATAACAAACCTGATTGGGGTCGGATTTTGACAATGTTGAAAGACGCTAAATTAATTACCCTCAAAAAGGGTGTCAATGAAACTAAAGCCACTTTTAAAGATGTCGCTAAAAATCCAAAGCATTTGAAATTCGAATATGATTTTGAACCAAAATTAATGCCGGAGTTATTAAAAAATAATGAAGGGGCTTTGGTTGCCATTAATGCTAACTATGCTGTTGGTGCAAAATTGAATCCTAAGAAAGATGCTATTGCTCTAGAGAAAACATCCTCACCGTATGCCAACATTATTGCCGTACGTAAAGGGGACCAAAACAAACCGGCTATTAAGAAATTAGTTAAAGCTCTAACATCTAAGAGTACCCAACAATGGATCGATAAAAAGTATAAAGGGGCTGTCTTACCAGTTAAAGACTAGACTAGCCGAGTGGTCTGATTTATGTAGACATCACGAATGATATGAATCATTGAAGAACAATAGAAAAAGCCTGAGACAAAATCAACGTTTTGTTTTCAGGCTTTTTCTGTATCTATAAATTAATAATTTCAGAATAAAGGTAATGTTGAGACTTATGTTTGATAAAATGAGAAAATTTTGTGAACTTTCAAATTGTATTCGCTTCACTAACTGTAATTAGGCGATTCCCCATAAATGATAATCATTATAAAAATCATTGAAAATCATTCTCAATTAGCATAGAATAAAGTTACTCGAAATAAATAAAATGAGTTAGTTACTACCTAACTGGAGGTTAATGATTATATGGCAACTTTAGAAGTTAAAAATCTTCATGTATCCATCGATACCCAAGAAGAAGGCCGTCAAGAGATTTTGAAAGGCGTTAATTTAAAGATGTCCACTGGCGAGATTCATGCCATTATGGGGCCAAACGGTACTGGTAAGTCAACACTTTCTGAGACAATTATGGGTAATCCCACTTATCAAGTTACAGAAGGTGATATTTTATTAGATGGTAAAAGTATTTTGGACATGCCGGTTGATGAACGCGCACGTGCTGGTCTTTTCTTAGCAATGCAATATCCTGCTGAAATTGCCGGGGTAACCAATGCTGAATTTATGCGTGCTGCTATCAATGCGCGTCGTGCCGAAGATGATCAAATTTCAGTTATGGACTTCATTAAATTTTTAGATAAAAATATGGCTGTTTTGGACATGGATGAGGATATGGCCGAACGTTATTTGAATCAAGGCTTTTCCGGTGGTGAAAAGAAACGTAATGAGATTTTACAATTGATGATGATCCAACCATCTTTTGCCATTTTAGATGAAATTGATTCGGGGTTAGACATCGATGCTATGAAAGTTGTTGCTAAAGGTGTGAACTCTATGCGCGGCGACAATTTTGGTGCCTTGATCATTACCCACTATCAACGACTCTTAAACTATATTGTGCCCGATGTGGTTCACGTCATCATGGACGGTCGTGTCGTTAAAACTGGTGGTCCGGACTTAGCTAAAAAGTTGGAAGATGAAGGTTACGCTGGTTTGCGTGATGAATTAGGGTTAGATATTCAACTGACAGATGATAAAGCGTCTACTTCTAAGGAGGGTTAAGCGTGAAATTAGCACAAACACTCCCAATTGCACCAACAGCCGTTAAAGCTTTTTCAGAAGCACATCATGAAGTTGCTTGGATGACGCAGCTGCGTCAAGCGGCTTTGAATCAATTTGAATCGTTGGATTTTCCCCAATATGAACGCATGAATTATCGGAACTGGCCCTTAACAGAAACACGTAATTTTGAAGTGGAAAGTTCAGAACAGCCTGATTTAAGTACGATCAATATGCATTTAGAAAAGGCTGCTGGGTCTATCGTTCAGTTTGGCAATCAAACAATTAAGATTGCTTTAGACGATGCACTTAAAGCAAAAGGTGTAATTATTACCGATATTTTCACGGCTGAAAAGGAATATCCCGACTTATTACAACAGTATTATATGCAAGTTACGACAACGCCGGATGAACATAAATTAACGGCTTTTCATGCCGCTTTGATGAATAACGGTGCTTTTATTTACGTTCCTAAAAACGTAGTGATCGATCAGCCAATTCAAGCCTATTTTGTTCAAGACAGTACACAGGCGCAAGATTTTGTACATCATCTATTACTAATTGCTGATGAGGGTAGCGAATTTACATACCTAGAAAACTATGAAACTTTAGGTGATCACAAAAACGTAGCGAATATCGTGGCTGAAGTTATTTTAAAGAATAACAGTCATGTTCATTATGCGGCTGTTGATCAACTTGGCGCCCAAACGACGACTTATTTAAATCGGCGCGCTTATGTCATGAATGATGCGCAAATTGATTGGGCCGTTGGTGCCATGAATAACGGCAATATTATCAACGATTTCAATACCGCACTCAAGGGCCGTGGTTCCCATGCGGAAGCCAATGTTGTCGCTATTTCTACCGGTAAGCAAACGCAAGGTATTGAAACTCGGGTCACAAATTATGGGCAACAATCAATTGGTAATATTTTGCAACATGGGGTTATCTTAGAAAAAGCAACGTTAACTTTTAACGGCGTTGGTCATATAGTCAAAGGCGCACGCGGTTCTGATGCCCAACAAGAGAGTCGGGTATTGATGCTTTCCAATAAAGCCATTGGTGATGCGAACCCAATCTTATTAATTGATGAAAATGATGTTCGTGCGGGTCATGCGGCTTCAGTTGGTCGTGTGGATGAACAGCAAATGTATTATTTGATGAGTCGTGGTATTGATAAAGAAACAGCGCAACGTTTGGTAATTCGTGGCTTCCTTGGTTCTGTATTGACAGCCATTCCTGTAAAAGCTGCCCGGGATCAACTAGCTGAAACCATTGAGAGGAAGTTAGTAGATGGTCAAGCAACTGAAAACGATAAAAACTGATTTTCCAATTTTAGATCAAAAAGTCAATGATGAACAATTAGTCTATCTAGATAATGCAGCAACGACGCAAAAGCCTAAAGCTGTGGTTGAAGCTTTAGACCATTATTATTACCATGATAATGCTAACGTTCACCGTGGGGTGCACACATTAGCAGAAAGAGCCACCGAGCAGTTTGAAAATGCTCGCGAAAAAACGGCTGCTTTCATTAATGCACCTAGTAAGCGCAATATTTTGTTTACCCGGGGCACGACCCAAAGTTTAAACTGGATCGCAGCTAGCTATGGTGAACAAAATATAAAAGCTGGCGACGAAATTGTGATTTCTTATATGGAACATCACAGCAATTTGGTTCCTTGGCAACAATTAGCGTTACGTAAGCATGCGACCCTAAAATATATCGGTATGCATGATGATGGTACCTTGGATATGGCTCAGGCTAAAGAACTGATCACGGATAAAACCAAAATCGTTTCAATTGCTCACGTTTCCAATGTATTAGGGGTTGTGAATCCATTAAAGGCATTAGCAGCATTGGCTCATGAACATGGCGCAATTATGGTAGGTGATGGGGCTCAATCCGTCCCCCACATGCCCGTTGATGTTCAAGACTTAGATGTTGATTTTTATGCTTTTTCAGGGCATAAGATGTTAGGTCCAACTGGTATCGGTGGTCTTTATGGTAAAGAAGCGCTGCTTAATGCCATGCCCCCAATTGAATTTGGCGGTGAGATGATCGACTTTGTGGATCTCTATGAGAGTTCTTGGAAAGAATTACCTTGGAAATTTGAAGCTGGGACACCGGATATTTCTGGCGCAATCGGCATGGGTGCGGCCATAGATTACTTAGAGGCTATTGGTTTAGATCAAGTGCAAAAACATGAACAAGCGATTGTTGATTATGTTTTGCCAAAACTATTAGCAATCGATGATTTAGAGGTCTATGGCCCTCAAGATCCAAGCAAACATACTGGGGTCATTGCTTTTAACTTAAAAGGGTTACACCCACATGATTTGGCAACTGCGCTAGATATGGAAGGGGTAGCCGTTCGCGCGGGTCATCACTGTGCACAACCATTAATGAAGTATTTATCTGTGCCAGCTACAGCTCGAGCTAGTTTTTATTTATACAATGATTTTAACGATGCCGATCGTTTGGTTGACGCAATTAAGGCCGCAAAGGAGTTCTTTAAAAATGGGGCTATCTAAATTAGATAATTTATATCGTCAAGTGATTCTTGATCATTCCGAACACCCCCATCATCATGGTCAATTGGCTGATGCTACGAATGACATTGAAATGCGCAACCCTACTTGTGGTGATGTACTAGAATTGCAAGTTCAATTGGATGGCGATACCATCAAGGATATTGCCTTTGGTGGTAGTGGCTGTACGATTTCACAAGCATCAGCTAGTATGATGACCGATGCTGTTTTGAATAAAAGTGTGACTCAGGCGGAAAATATGGTTGAAGTGTTTTCAGAATTAATCGTTGGCGATAAACCTGTGGACAGCTCTATTCTTGGCGATGCTGCTGTTTTAGAGGGCGTTAAGCAGTTTCCGGCACGAATCAAATGTGCCACGTTAGCTTGGAAAGCGTTGCATAAAGCTTTAAATTCAGAAGACCATACTGCCGAGATTGGCGATCTTCATGCACATGCACCAAAGGAGGACGAATCCCATGACAGAAACTAAAAATACGAAAAACAATGAAGAGATGCTTTCTTCAGTACCAACGATAGACGATTATGACTATGGCTTTAGTGATGATGTGAAACCGGTCTTTTCAACCGGCCGTGGTTTGACGGAAGAGATTGTAAGACAAATCTCCGCGCACAAACAAGAGCCCCAGTGGATGCTAGATTTCCGCTTGAAATCTTATAAAATTTATAAAAAGTTAGCCATGCCTGACTTTGGCCCCGATTTATCTGCTTTGGATTTGAAGAACATGCTTTATTTCCAACGGGCAACCGACAAACAGTATCGTGATTGGGATGAAGTTCCAGATAAAATCAAAGATACGTTTGAACGTCTGGGTGTCCCTGAAGCTGAGCGGAAATATTTAGCAGGTTCATCAGCACAGTACGAGTCTGAAGTTGTTTATCACAATATGCGCAACGAATTTGAAAAGTTAGGCATCATCTTTACGGATATGGATACAGCCTTGAAAGAATATCCAGATCTTGTTAAAAAGTATTGGGCTAAACTGGTTCCACCAACAGATAATAAGTTTGCGGCTTTGAATTCGGCTGTTTGGTCTGGTGGCACGTTCATTTATGTACCAAAAGGTGTTCAAACCGATACGCCAATTCAGTCCTATTTCCGAATCAATGCGGAAAATTCGGGTCAGTTTGAGCGTACTTTGATCATCGTTGACGAGGGTGCAAGTGTAAACTACGTGGAAGGCTGTACGGCACCAAATTATTCTTCCGATAGCTTGCATGCCGCTGTTGTTGAAGTCAACGTCTTAAAAGATGCTTACTGCCGCTATACAACGATTCAAAACTGGTCTAAGAATGTTTACAGTCTAGAAACCAAACGCGCTCAAGCTTTGGAAAATGCCACTATGGAATGGGTTGATGGTAACCTAGGTTCTAAGATCACGATGAAGTACCCAAGTGTTTATTTGAATGGTCGTGGTGCCCGGGGGACCATGTTATCTATCGCTGTGGCTGGTGAAGGTGTGGACCAAGATGCTGGTGCACGGATGATTCATAATGCGCCTAATACTTCATCTTCAATTGTTTCTAAATCTATTGCCAAAGATGGCGGTGCCGTCGATTACCGTGGGACAGTGCGCTTTGGTCGTAAGAGTGATGGTTCTTTTGCCCATGTGGAATGCGATACCATCATCATGGATGAAAAGTCCAGTTCCGATACGATTCCTTATAACCAAATTATGAACGGTAACGTTTCGATGGAACATGAGGCCAAGGTTTCTAAAATTTCTGAGGAACAGCTGTATTATTTGATGAGTCGCGGAATTTCTGAAGAAAAAGCAACTGAAATGATCATCATGGGCTTTGTGGAACCATTTACTAAGGAATTGCCAATGGAATATGCAGTTGAACTGAATCGTTTGATTTCTTATGAAATGGAAGGTAGTGTAGGGTAATCTAATTTTTATGATGCTCTACTTTTGGGTGTCGGTGGATGTTTGTCCACTGACACCTTATTTTTATACCAATTTTAAGATGGAAAAAAGAATATCAATATTAATAAATTTAGGAAGAAGATTTTTTATGAACAAATTATTTGAAAGTAATAGAATTCAATTGCCTCATTGAGTGAGGAAGATGCGATTAGTTTTTCTAAATGGAGTGAAGATAGTGAATATTTAAGAGGGCTAGATACAGATTTCGCAAGGCCACGAAACGCAGAGTTTTATAAACATCAAATTCAGTCATTTGAAGATTCATCAGATATGATCCAATTTGGGCTGTATGTACCACAAGATCAACTACTATTCGGTTTTATTTCTCTTCACAGTATTGAATGGAATAATCAAATCGCTTCAATGGCAATCGGCATTGGTGAAGCAAAATATCGTAAAAATGGTTATGGTAGTGAAGTAATTCAATTACTGTTAAATTATGCATTTTATGAATTGAATTTGCACAAAGTTGAGTTGGATGTCATTTCTAATAATGATACTGCTATTTATTGTTACAAGAAAAATGGATTTGAAACTGAAGGCGTAGCAAAAGAAGCTATACGAAGAGATGATCAGCGTTTTGACAAGATATATATGGGCATATTAGCGAAAAGCTGGAAAGCATCAAAGACTAAATAAAAACAATCGGTTCTTGTAGAGTAATTAAATTGCTTGGTTTTTGTGAATTTGTTTCTTATAGAAATCTAAGTCACTAGGATCAATAAAATCGTGGGTTGCTCTAACAGATTTTTCCCAGATATTTAAGATTAAAGCGTAATCCGACATTGTTGCTAATTTGTTATTAAAAATAATATTTACCTATTTTCTTTCATTTTCGAATCTATGCTCAGTGTTTTTGTGTTAGTTAGTCTTAATTGTTTTTATTTTCCTTATGGGTGCGCTATACTGACTTCATCAAAGTGACGAGAGGGGTTTGTTTGCCATGTTAGATGTTAAGAATTCAATTGAACGGCTAGATTGGACCGTCAATCACCACTTTTTACACATTCAAGCGCAGCATGAATTTATGCGGGCCTGGGCAATACAATTTGAATTAGCTTACACTGATTTTCGAACGATTCAGATGGCGTTACAAAGTGATGGCAGCCATCATGAGTTATTAGCACGCTTTTCTTATGCTTATGAAGCCATCTATCCATATGAGTATGAATTTGCAGCGAATGGCTTAGCAGGTTTCAACGCCAAATTTGCTGATAAAATTGATGATTATAAGTCTGCTGTTGATAAATTTAATGATATTTTCAAAGAAGTGAAGGCTTTGAATCCAGCATGATCTGAAGATGAAGTAATAAGTTGCATAATTTTCACTTATAGTTTAATTTGAGATCAAATAAAGTTAGATTGACAAGATTCAGTAAAAAGTATTTGTTAAAGTACCTTGTAATTATTAATTGGAAACTAATGATTATGAGGTCTTTTAATAGCAAAATTCAGAAGCTATTATTTATTTCCTAGCAAGCTTCTGCTATAGTCGAACCAACTACTTACAATTTGGTGGTTATTAGTCATATAAATGTTGCTCTTATTATTTTGCGCTTCATTCTTATATTGAACTAATTTTAGCTTACTTTTTAAACCAAATGGAACCGTTGGAGATGTCGAATCGTGAAACAAGAGTCTTTATTTTCAAGCACTAACGATGATACGCCATTAGCTAACCGGGTACGGCCTAAGACATTGTCAGAATTTGTAGGACAGGCCCAATTACTGGGGGAAGGTAAGATTTTACGTGAGATGATTGAGCAGGATCAAATTTCTTCGATGATTTTTTGGGGGCCGCCTGGCGTGGGTAAGACAACGCTAGCTGAGATCATTGCCCGACAAACTCAAGCAAAGTTTTTAAGTTTTAGTGCCGTGGATAGCAGTATCAGTAAAATTAAAAAAATTATGCATCAAGCTGAAGCAGATCGTGAATTGGGACAAAAAACTATTGTTTTTGTAGATGAGATTCACCGTTTTAATAAGGCTCAGCAAGATGCTTTCTTACCATTTGTGGAGCGAGGCAGTATTATTTTGATTGGTGCAACGACTGAAAATCCTTCTTTTGAAGTAAATTCAGCTTTGCTTTCGCGATGCAAAGTCTTTGTTTTAAAATCGTTACAGCCAGCTGATATTGTTCAGCTGCTGACCAATGCTTTACACCATCCTGACGGCTTTGGCAAACAAACGATCAAGATTACCAAAGCCGAAATTCAAGCGATTGCTGATTTTGCCAGTGGTGATGCCCGGATGGCTTTGAATACGTTAGAGATGGCCGTTTTGAATGGCGAGCGTCAAGGCCAAACGATTACGATCACCGCAGCTGATTTACGTCAATTGATCAGTGCTAAATTTATGCAGTATGACAAAAATGGCGATGCGCATTATGATATAATTTCAGCATTACACAAATCTATGCGTAATAGTGATGTGGATGCAGCAATTTATTGGCTATCCCGTATGCTTGCTGGTGGTGAAGCACCCACCTATATTGCCCGGCGGCTGGTTCGTTTTGCCAGTGAAGATGTCGGTTTAGCAGATACAAATGCATTGAATGTTACGATTAATGTTTTTCAGGCCTGTCAATTCTTAGGTATGCCGGAATGTGATGTTCATCTAGTCGAAGCCGTAACTTATTTGGCGCTAGCGCCGAAATCAAATGCAATTTATGCAGCGCGACAAGCCGTTAAACCAGATGTCCAAGCAACCATTAATGAACCAGTACCACTACAGATTCGGAATGCACCGACTAAATTGATGTCTGATTTAGGTTACGGTAAAAATTATCAGTATGCCCATGATACCAAAGATAAATTAACCACCATGCAGACAATGCCTGCAAAGTTAATTGGACACATTTATTATGTGCCTACAGAGCAGGGCCATGAAAGTCGGTTCAAAACCCGTTTGGCACAAATTAAAGCGTGGCATCAAAAACATCCCCTAGATTCAAAGCACCCTAAAACTGACGATTAGTGAAGTGAAGGAAATTTAATGACATATATGTATTTACAGCCAGCACATCAATTGGATCTGGATCGTATCATGGCCATCATCCATAGCGCGCAAGCAACTATGGCAACAGATGGTGTGCATCAGTGGTTCAATGGTTATCCAGATCGAACTAATTTATTATCAGATATAGCCAAAGCACAGTTATATGAAATTATTTATCAGCAACAAATTGCTGGCGTACTTGCCATTCAGACCACACCTGAACCTAATTATGAAACGTTAAAGGGTGGTCACTGGCATAGCGATGCACCTTACGCTACGATTCATCGGCTGGCTATGCATCATGAGTTTGCTGGCCATCATCTTGGTAAAATGGCTATTGCTCATGCACTGACCCTAATTCGAAATCAAGGCATAATGCACGTGCGGATGGACACCCACCATGACAATAAACGGATGCAGTATTTAATGCGTCAGTTTGGGTTTGGACATCGTGGGACAATCCATATTCATGACCCACACGGTGATTTAGAAACAGAAGCCTATGAACTAAGTTTAAATTTATAAGCAGTTAGTCAACTTATTTGAAATAAATGGTGTACAATCTAAGTGAGGTGATTAGATGGCAAAAATTACAGTTTCTAATAGTGTTGTCGATTTACTAACGCGTAAGGGTATTGTTGATAAAACGTTGTTACTAGTGACGGATGACGGTGGTGGCGACTACTCACTACAAGGTGGGGCTTGTAGTATTGGTTCCAAGTTCTCGATTGTAGTTTTGGAGCAGCCGGATCCAGCCTATCCGATCAAGATGGCTAATAACGCTAATTTGAATTTATATACATCCAAATATGACTTGATGTTCTTTAGTAATGGTTTGAAAATGGATTTCAAAGATTATGCGATTATTTTAAAAGATGATTCGGGTATGTTGGATGGGTCAGTATTGATTGCCAATGGCCAGGAAATTTTAGATGCTTTTAAACAAGGCATTACGGCTAATGGTCAAAGTTGTTAGAATAAAGTTATAAAAAATGCGATTCAAGGGTCTAAACAGACTATGAATCGCATTTTTTAAATTATAATTGAAACTTGAAATTAATGTGCCAATCATTATTGCAACACAAAATAATCAATCGCCGTAGCGACACCATCTTGATTATTCGTTTTAGTTATAAAATCAGCCGCTGTTTTTGCAGCCACTGTACCATTACCCATGGCAACGCCTACGCCAGCATATTCTAGCATGGATAGATCATTAGCTTCATCACCAATCGCCATAACTTCACTAGCGTTGATGCCTAATTTTTCAGCCAGCTTGGCTAGCGTTTGGCCTTTACTAGCTGCAGGATTCATGGCTTCAAATACGGTTGGAATCGAGTGCAACAAAGTATATTGCTTAAAAGCAGATTTTGGAACTTTTGGTATGAAATGAGCTAGCTTATCAGGGTAGTCCACGTACATGATTTTTGCCAATTTTAGGTCAGGGTCAAGGTCGGCCAAAGTCACGTGGCGTAATGGCAGGTGAACCTTTTGGCTTTCGGCCACACTTAGCGGATGATCATGGGTCGTAAGTGTATAGGTGTAGTTGCGGTCCTGTGCAACTAAGTTCATATCATTAACTTGTGCTAAAGCCGCAAAAAATTTGAAATCATTAATTGTAAGCGTTTGTTCAATGAGGACTCGTTGTGAGTTATTTTCTTGAGCGGTTGCACCATTACTAGCAATGGTATAGTTGTCTTGATACCATAGGTCTAAAATTTCGAGTTGGGGCTGGATACCCGGTAGTGGGCGGCCTGATGTTAATACGATTTTTACTTGTTTTGCTTTTGCAGCTGCAATAGCTTTCTTAGTGGCTGCTGTAATTTGTAGCTTATCATTTAGTAATGTACCATCGATATCAATTGCAATTAATTTGATCATAGTAAAATTAAGCTCCTATGCATATTTTGATTGGGTTATGAGACTAATATATATTTTAGCAAATAGTACCGCTAAATAATTCGTGATTTAAAGGATAAGTTTATTCTTTGTCACAAGCAATATAAAACGGTAAAATGAATATAAGTTATTTTTTGTAAAGGAGTGGCGTCAATTGGCCAATATAAAACTTGTCTATGCTAGTATGGGTGGACGTAACGAACAGATTGCAAACTACTTACAGGAGTACCTTGAATCTCAAGGGGCAACTGTGGATAAGAGTGAGATCTCACAGACAGATGCCACTGATTTAGAAAATTTTGATGTTGGTATTGTTGTCACTTATACTTACCATGACGGTGACTTACCAGACGAAGCAGTTGATTTTTTTGAAGATCTGAAGCAACTAGATCTCCATGGTAAAATTTATGGTGTTGCTGGTTCTAGTTCCAAAAAACATCAGCATTTTGGCCGAGCTGTAGACTATTTTGATGCGGCCTTTCAACAAATTGGCGCTGTGAAGGGTGCTGAGAACGTTAAAATCAATGGGGATCCTGAGACCTCAGACCTAGACGATTTGCGTATGTTTGCCGATCAATTATTGAACGCATAGGAGGCAATTGAATTGAACGCAGATCATGAAGTGATTCAAAAAGTTAGTCGTGATTTAAAACAATCACGGTTACAATTTGAGTCGGGCAAGATTTTTAAGAATTTATCAGGTAGAATCGGGCATATTTTTGATGGTGTTGTCTATCGCAATAAGGTGACGCGGATGGACCTGCCTGAGGATGATGAAGCCGCCTTAGCGCGAATTCAAGCAGTTGCTGTTACAGCTAAACAAGCGGGAGAGCCTGTATTACTAGACGAAGATTTAGATTATCTGTTAGATCATTTAGCCGCTTTGAATCCACAGGTACGCGACAAGGGCGTTTATTTTTTGTTCAATGATTTATTACACATGCAGGCTTTCTCAGATAAGCAATTGCACTATGTAAAAGATACATTATTATCCGATGATTTCTTATTCTATCATATTTTAGAGCCACAAAATGATGGTGTCTTCAAACGATCCTTTAGTGTCTTGATCCTTTCAGCGCTATTGTATGCCGATCGGTCTACATATCATACTTTTTCAGACGCCGAACTTGTCGCAATTATTGACCGAGTGACCGCTTATATTGTTTTAGAAGCGGACGGCCGTGGCTATATTGGGACCAAGGGCTGGGGGCATGCTTATACTCATGTTGGCAATGTTTTTGACGAAATTATGGCTTCAGATTTGAATCGGGCCAATAAACTATTTTTCTTAACTGTTTTTCTTCAAGGCTACCGACATATGAGTGTTCCGCTCGTATTTGGTGAAGACCATCGATTGGCAATGACTTTCAGCTACTTAGCTAATCGAGATAATTTTTTTGCGGAGTATTTTCTAACTTTACTTAAAGATTGGCAAGCTAGTATTTTGTTGGTAAGACCACAGGAAAACGAAGCGTTTTGGAATCGGTGGTACAATCGTAATCGCTTATTGCAAGCCTTGATCGTACGCAATGACTTTCCAGATGCAATTATGGATTATCTGAATGAAATTGTGACCATGTATTAAATTTGGGTTCAAAAATAGTTATTAAAAGCACAGCGAAAAGGCCACTAAAATAGAATGATATCGGTACAATAAAAGCCTGAGACAAAAAATATTTTGCTTTCAGGCTTTTATTTAGCTGAGTTTGGTGGTAAATGGAGGCCTTGATGTTTTAGTTTCGGAAAGATATGGATATCAGCCCAGCCGATGATTGAACCTTGTAGGGCTAATGAAAATGCTGTGCCAATATTGATGGCGTAAAGCTGGTGCGTGATCAAGAAACAAAGTAACGAAACGAGCAAGGGCGGCATAAAGGAAACCCACATTGCGATTGCAGCATTACCTTTAAAAAAACGAAAGCGAATAATTTGCATGAAGTCGTCATTTGGATGCAGTAAAATGTTCACACGCTGATAAATGGAAACAGCGATTGCTATTAAAATAATACCGAAGCAATCCAATAAGATACGCAGTACTAAATCAAAACGCTGTAAATTAAGTAAATCGAATGTGTCCGCAAAAACACCAACCAAATAACTGAAAGGTACCATAAAAACAAAGTTATTCAAGATTCGTCTCGGCTCAATTTTCTGTAAAATAACAGCGTTGATGATGACAACAACAACGCCATAGATAATTAATAGCCACTTGAGATTAAAGTGAAGTAGATGACTTAAATTGACACCTGACGCCGTCCAAAGCGCACTCCCTAAATTCAGGCTAACAGTTAAACCATTTCCAGTTGCATTTAAGATGATGGATAAAATTAAAAAAGAAATACTTTGTGTTGCTGACAAGTGCATTGCCGATAAATGTTGTTTTTTCATTAATATTTGTCCCGTTATTTAATTTAGATGGTTTATGAGTTAAAAAACAATTGGTATAAAAGAATGAGAATCATGGTATAAGTACAATAATGAGATAATTACTCATTTAATTAAATAAAAATAATGTATTATGATTTTTATGTTGCGATTTTTGATTAAATAACATATAATTTGATTGATAATAAGTGCCATTACATTACTTATTATTTTGGGGTATAGGTTTTTAGAAAAGCAATATTTTCTATAGGGGTTAAATTTATGTGTTAAATTATTTTTGGCAAATTATAAAAATATATTTATAATTACCGATACTATGGATGGAGTGACAATGACAATGAAAATACTTGGTAGTAAGATCAAACATTATCGTCGTGATCTGGGATTATCACAAAAAGAGTTAGCTGAGGGGGTTTGTACTCAAGCAACCATTAGTTTGATTGAAAAACAGAACAAAGTTCCAAGCATTCGCATCTTACTCAGTATTTGTGAACGTTTAAATATTGAATTAGATGACATTATGGATTCTGAACGCAACGAAACTAAGACTTCGTTATCACAAACAAGGGAACTTGTAATTCGAGGCGATTTTGAAGCGGCTTTAACCTTGATCAATCAGTTAAACGTTAATGAAATTCTAGATATGGTGCAATTAAAACAATATTATACTATCAAAGGTATTATTCAGTTATTACGCGATCAAAATCCGGATAAGGCTATTTTTTCCTTTAACCAGACATTAAGCCACTATACACCGACAACTTCAATCTATGATCTAGAGGCTGTTGCTGGTTTGGTATTGGCATATATTGATAAAAATGACTTAGAAGACGCTTTAAGTTATGTGAAACAGTTACAAAAAATGTTAAGCAATCATACTGAAACATATCAATTGGACAATGATACTAAGATTTTTGTAGATTATGCGATGGGTATTGCTTTATTCAAAGCTGGCCGCAAGCACGATGCTATCAAATATATTGATCAAGGTATTGAAATTGCCAAGGCAAAGCAAACTCTAGTTTTTCTAGCCATTTTTTATGGCCTAAATGCTTTTTGTGATGATATCACTGCCGCTAAGAACAAAATGATTGCCTGTGCATTAGCAGAGATCGTTCATTTGGATTTGGCTAAATTATTATTTAGCCAAGAATTAGAAATCAAAAAATGGGTCAAGTTTGCTTGATGTTTTTACAATAGCAAGAACAAGAATGTAATAAAAAAATTTAGTGTTCGGAATGATGAGAGGTCGGAGACAATTTTGTCTTCGACCTCTCATTCGTGGTACCTATATAATGGCTTAATAATAAGTCAAAGTTCTTATTTTTGAGGACCCTTGATCGTGCTTTTCTTATTCACAACATCTAAAGCGGGCTTGTTTTCCAAATCGGAACGGACGACCAAGACGTCACAATTTGCTGAACGTGTGACAAATTCAGTTACGGATCCAATCAATAACCGCTCAACAGCGTTGAGACCAGTAGCCCCGATCATGATTAAATCGATGCCATTGTCTTTGGGAAAATCACGCCCGATGATTGTTTTTGGTGCCCCATATTCGATGCTATATGAAACATCATCTAAACCGGCTTGATTAGCAGTTTTAACATATTCTTCCATTGTACTTTTGGCAGTCTGTGTGACTTGTTCAACCATCGCTGAGTCAAAACTGGAAACATTTTGAAAAGCTCGCGTATCAATGACGTGAATTAAGTAAAGGTGTGCCTGGTTACGTTTGGCAACTTCTACTGCCTTTCGGAAAGCCAGTTCAGCTTCATAAGAACCATCTACAGCCACAAGAATTTTTTTATATTGTTGTAACACAAAAATCACCCCTTCGATCGTTACGATCTTATTTATCTTTATTGTACAACAAATTTGGATGTAAAGGCTTTTTTTATTACATCAATTTACCAATACTTACAGCAAAAAATGCCACAATGAAGCTGGCCAATAATAACGGAATAACTTGTAGTTTTGGCTGACCAACGAATAATAAAATAACACTGACTAAGATAATTAATAAGAGCGCGTAGGCTGTTATTTGCATCGTTCGTTTGAGTACTGGTTCGTCAGTCATTGAACGGCCCAAAAAATTAGTATGACTATGGCGCAGTAAATAGATGGCTAATGCAGCAACAACGATCAGAAAAATAAGTATGGCAATGGTGATCAACATAAAATAACTCCTTATAAAGATAAATGTTCATATCGAATTTCAATTATTGCAAAAATAAAAAGCCGGAACAAAACGCAAATTTTGTCCCGACCTCTATAAAGCTCAACGCTTTATGTGATAACTAGTGGTGCCGGTTCGTATATTCCCTTGTGTTGAACCCGCTATTCACTAAAGCGAGTGGATGGTTAACTTCTTAATCAGGATCCTCGTGAAAAGGCATGCCAATCATCGATAGTATAGCCACCCTAATGTAGAATTACTTGATCGGTCAACCATAAGTGGGAAAAGTCGTACACCTTAGTAACCACATCTTTAATTTATCATACTTAGGTGGGACGTGCAAGAAAACGCTTCGAATATGGTCAAGTTCGCCTTAAATTTGATCCAATAGTTTTTTGATTTTTTCATATTGCTGCTTGAAAGCTTGTTCATATTTACCATTAGTTTTGGGTTCATAATATTGCCGATGTTTTAATTTATTTGGTAAATATTGTTGTGGCGTAAAATCACCGGGGAAATTATGTGGGTATTGGTATGTCGTACCATGACCCAAAGCCTTAGCACCGGCATAGTGGGCATCTTTTAAGCTAGCAGGAACTTCGCCCATTTGTCCATTATGAATATCTGCAAGTGCAGCATCTACAGCAGCCATGCCTGAATTTGATTTCGGCGAGAGACATAATTCGATGACGGCATCGGCTAGGGGAATGCGTGCCTCGGGTAATCCTAACCGTTCGGCGGCTTGAACAGCAGTTACGGTTCGAGCGCAGGCTGGTAGATTTGCCATGCCGATATCTTCATAAGCAATAACCATTAAACGCCGCATAATACTTGTCAGATCGCCAGCCTCAATCAAACGTGCTAAGTAGTGTAGGGCAGCATCAGTGTCACTACCACGAATTGATTTTTGAAACGCAGAGATCACATCGTAATGAGCATCACCATCTTTATCGTGGGAAAATGATTTTTTCTGTAATGTTTCTTCAGCTGCTTTTAAATCGATTTGAATATTACCATCAGCATCAGGCGTTGTTGATAAGACCGCTAGTTCTAGTGCGTTTAAGGCACTCCGTAAATCACCATTGGTGGCCTCAGAAAAATGAGCTAAGGCTTCCGATGAGAGTGTCACATGATAGGTGCCTAACCCATGCTTAGTATCGTTTAAAGCACGCGTGAGTGCTGTTTGAATATCAGCCGGAGTTAAAGGCTTTAGCTCAAAAATTTGTGTACGGCTGCGGATTGCTGGGGAGATATTGATGTAGGGGTTTTCCGTGGTTGCACCAATCAAAATGATACGGCCGCTTTCTAAATGGGGTAATAAAAAATCCTGTTTGCTTTTGTCTAAACGATGAATTTCATCAAGTAATAAGATAACCGTGCCACTAATTTTGGCTTCTTCGGCGACAATTTGAAGATCTTTTTTTGTGTTGGTCGCCGCATTTAACATTCTAAAAGCATATTTAGTGCTGCCGGCAATGGCACTAGCAATACTAGTTTTGCCGATACCGGGTGGGCCATATAATATCATTGAAGACAGCATTTTGGCCTGGACCATACGGTAAATGATCTTACCTGGGCCAACTAAATGCTGCTGCCCAACAATTTCAGCAATGTTTGTCGGGCGCATTCGATAGGCAAGTGGTTTTTGCATGATTTCTCCTTTGATTATTAATGTACAAGTGATTTCTGGGAAGTTATAATGAAAACTATAGTACCAGAGGGGTGAAGGGATGCTAACAAATATTGGCGAGACGATCATTGATTTAAAATTACAACAGCAACTTAATTATGCCAGTCTCAGTATTAAAAAAAATATTCAATTTGTGCAATTTACTGAGGCAAAAGCAGCTCTGCCTGAGATAGCAAAAATTAAGGCATTGGTGCATGAAAACTATAGTCACTTAGGGCACCAGGACACCCAGTTACTATTAGAAACTGATTTTTTTACTGATGAAGCCAAAACAATGGCACAATTGAAAGCATTGGACGATGTTATTGATCGACAGTTGGCTCAAGATGTCTATCAATGGCCTTTAAGTTATTTACCGCAGGATTTTGGACAATCAGCTAATCATAATACACCATTTGAAGCTTCACAGACAGCCGTTCGTTTTGCTTTGCCAGAAATTTTGCTCAGATCTTTATATGGACGTCTAGGTAGTGAATACGATAGTTACCGTGCATTCAAGGATGCCTGTTATTTACATATTGCCAAAAATATGGTTGCTGAGCTAGCAACGTTGACTTATTTTTTTGCGGCTACTCCAATATTTGATCAAGCTAATAGTCGTTTAAAACGTTCAGCTTTTCAAGCGGAGTTATATTTAGATGGGGCGCTTTTTAATAGTTTAACAAATTATCGACAGGCAATCCGACAAGCGGCTAAATTGGCACAACCTAAATTGTTGAACAGTCCTATTTTCTTACGGCCAGCAGCCGGAGATCCTGAATTTAAACAGGGGATTCAGTTCATTGAACTTAGGGGCTTAGATCTTCAACCTAATGTGGTGGATGGTATTTTTGAATATCAGCTGCAATTAGTCAAAATTGCGTTGCTAAATGCGTTTGTTAGTCCTGAAGCGACCACGGTGCATATTCAAACAAAATTGAAACACTGGCGAGCACTGGTCGGTGAAGATCCCTTGGTTGCCAGTGCTTATCAAGATGACTTAGTTAACGCAATTTCAAGTTTGAGTTATTTTAATGACAAGTATTTAAAAAACCATGGTTATCAGAATCTATTAACCCGGTTAATTGCGACTGCACGTCAAAATAATCAGTTACAAGCTTATCAAGTCGCCCAATCTTATTCCAATATTGGTGCATTGGCTTTTGGCAAGACAGTTGCGCAAAAGAATAAACGCATTACACGGAATAACGGTTTCTCATTGCGTGGCTATTCTGAAAAGACCTTGTCAGTGCAACATCTTTTAAGCAGTGTGCTTAAGTTTGGGGTACACTATCACTTTTTGAATGATATGACCGACATGCTGGCTTTGCGGTTGGGGCATCATTTAGAATACGTGGCACAGGGGCAAAAAACAAGCCAAAATTCGGCCACTTTAGCGGCGCTTTTGGCAGATCCAATTGCATTAAGCCAAACACTTGCCAGTGTTGTTGCCATACCCAAGAGAATTGTTACGGATTCTTGGACGCAAGCACAGCAACAATTTAAGCGTCGTTTTGCGAACAATGGGGTGATCATTCAACCATTGCATCAAGCAGACAATCAATTTGGCGAACATTTTTTTGCTGAACCGATTTCAGAGCAACGATTTAAGCAGGCCTATCTTGAAGCAGAAGATGTTGACGCTCATGTGATGGTAACTGCTTATGTACCCGGGTCGATTTATGATTTCTACATTTGTGATGGTCAGGTTCAAGCTGTGATAGAGAAAGTACCAGGTAATGTGATTGGTGACGGAATCAGCACGATAGCTGAGTTGATTATGCAAAAAAATGATCACGCTGACCGAGGCCGTTGGGAACAAACCCCCTTTGTCACGCTGCAAGCTACAGCTGAAGTAAAGGCAATGTTAACGCGCCAAAATATGACACTTGACACCATTCCAGAACGAGGCGTTCAAGTGCTATTGAGCCAGCAAACAGGTCGACACTATGGTGGCGAAACGATGATCGTTACCGCAGAAATAGACACGAGTTATCTTAAGTTAGTTGAAAAAGTAGCTGCACACATTCAATTGCGGCATGGGACGATGAAACTAGTCATTGATAATATCTATGCCCCTTATCAGGCTAGGTCACAGAACGCTATCTTATTGGCTGCCTCAAGCACACCTAATTTAATTGCTTTTGATTATCCAGCCAGGGGCAAAGCAGCGCAGTTAAGTGATCAATTGATTCAGACTTTATTCAAATCAGAACTTTTATTGGAGAAATCACATGATAACACTAGATGATTTTGAGATCTTTCAAGACCCAACATTGGCTGGAAGATTAGCAAAAATCAAGCAAACATTAGATCCAAAATTTGAAGTGATCGGTAGTCAATTTGTCGATGCTTTTAAGCTTAAAACACAACGACCATTTTATTTGCATATTGCAAAACATTTACGGCGGCATAAAAATCCACCACCAGATACTTGGCTAGCAATTAGTGAAGGGACTCGCGGCTATAAAATGATGCCGCATTTTGAAATTGGCTTATGGCCGGACAAACTATTTGTTTGGTTAGCTTTACTGTCTGAAGTTCAACAAAAGGCATATTACGGACAGCAATTGCAAAAATTACAACAAAGTCCTAATTTATTTGATTCAAAGTTAACGTTGTCTAAAGATCATACGCAAGCTGAGTTCTTACCACTAACGCCTAAAAATTTTACCAGTGTGCAGCAACGATTCGCTAAAACAAAAAAAGGGGAGTTTTTAATAGGTCATCTTATTCCAAAAACTGATCCAATGTTTCAAGATAAAAGACAGCAGGAAGAATTTTTAAAGTCCGAGTTGAATCGATTGCTAAATATCTATGAATCAATTATTATCAGGTAAATATATTTTGGAGGCATCTTTATGACAGAATATCCTAAAAAATACGGGCTCAAGACATTGTTGATCATTTTGATTCCTGTCTTTGAGCTTGGATTAGGGAATTTGATTGGGTATATTAAGCCGTTACGAGAGAATCCGACTTGGGCAAGTTTTGTCAATTGGTTAATTTTTTTAGCTGCTTTTATTATTATTATTATTATGTTTAAGCCGTTATTTAAAAGAGATTGGGCTATTTATCGAACTCATATCTGGCGAAACTTGCTGTTAAGTATTCTTGGCGCCGTTATATTAACTTTTATTTTACAATTTGTTCGCAGTGGATTAAATTTACTCAGTGTGGCGCCTAAATTCAACTTTTTAACTGCTGCGGATCCTGGAAAGATCACAGCTGTACCATTATGGGCCCAATTACTGCAAGTGACGTTGCCGCTAATGGCACCCTTTGTAGAAGAAGTTATTTTTAGACATTTACTGTTTTATCGTGTCAAGCCAATTGGACTTAAATGGCTCATGTTTTTTGTTTCCGCAGTCTTATTTGGTTTGGTTCATTGGAACAATTTTAATGGTCAAGTATTACAAATGATTCCTTATATGTTCATTGGTATGTATTTTGCCTTAATTTATCAATTTACGAAGACCATTTGGGGTTCACTTTCGGTTCATCTAATCTTTAATGGCAGTAATGCAATCTTAATGGCTTTTGGGATGATTGCAGCACAGTTTGCACATTAACATGGTTTTGAAAGTAAAAAAGTAAAGCACACAAAAAGCGCGATGCAAAATGCATCACGCTTTTTTGATAGAACCAAACTAAAATTAAAGAATTTGGTTATAGAATTCAACGACTAATGATTCATCGATATCAGGTTCCATTTCATCACGTTCTGGTAAACGGACAAGCGTCCCTGTTTTTGCATTGTCATCAAATGAAACATATGGTGGCCGTGCAACAGTTGCTTCAAGAGAAGCATTAACGATATCTAAGTTTTGTGAGCGTTCACGTAGACCGATCACTTGGCCAGGTTGTACTTCATAAGAAGCAATATCCACACGTTTGCCATCAACAGTAACATGGCCGTGGTTCACAAGCTGACGTGCTTGTGGCCGAGTGCTGGCAAATCCAAGGCGATAAACAACGTTGTCTAGACGTTCTTCAAGTAAGATCATGAAGTTAACACCATGCTTACCTTCCTTGATTTTACCGGCGCGAACGAAAAGATTTCTAAATTGGCGTTCATTTAAACCGTACATTAAACGTAACTTTTGCTTTTCGCGTAATTGTGAACCATATTCAGAAATTTTCCGACGACTATTAGGACCATGGTCACCAGGTGCATAAGGGCGACGAGCTAATTCTTTACCAGTGCCAGAAAGAGAAATGCCTAAACGGCGAGATAATTTCCAGCGTGGGCCAGTATAACGAGACATAAATAAATTCCTCCAAATTTTTATTGGAGTAAAATAATTCATTATAAACTTAACAGTCGTACAGTTGATGTTACAATCTTCACCTTTGCAGCACCTAAGGCTACACAATTGAACGTTATTGAGTACACTTTGAAGTGTAGTGCCAACAACTGTTGACGGCTCTGCCGTTTACTGCTGCATTATTTTACACAAAGAGTAGTGTAACACCATATGGGTTTAAATAGCAAGGTGAGCCATCAATTTATGAACAAATGTTATCAAGAGCGCCTCATCATCAGCAGTAAAACGATCGAATTCAGGAGAATCAATATCTAAGACCCCATAGCCTTGTCCAGCTTTGATTAAAGGTATGACAAGTTCAGAATTACTAGCACTGTCGCAGGCGATGTGACCAGGAAAGTCATGAACATTAGCAACGCGCGTAACACTTTGCTGCTGAAAGGCAGTACCACAAACGCCAGTACCATTTTTAATATGCATACACGCTACTTTTCCCTGAAAAGGACCTAAATCTAGTGTGTTAGTTTTATGATTAAATAAGTAAAAACCAACCCAATTGATATCTTTCAAGGATTGCATTAGTAGGGCTGAAGCATTGGCTAAATTGGTAATGGAATTTGTTTCGTCAGTTAACAAAGCATCAATTTGTTCAGGTAGTAGTGCCAAAGTTGTGTCCGTCATGGGCTTCATCCTCACGTATTATTATGATAAATTCAATAGTAGCTATGTTTTGAACGTTAACATCTGGTATAATTTGATATGTATTGTAATCGGAAAATGAATTTTCTGCAAATTTTTTGTAATTATGGCTCAAGGATGTGCGATGTTATGTGGTATTTTCTAGTGGCAGTGGTTGTAATTGTACTTGTCACTTTGATTGTTGTGATGTTTCAAACGAATGCCAATCGTAAACGGATTCGTATTTTAGAAACGCGTCAATTAGAGTTGGCGAATCATCCACAAGATGACAAAATGACTAAAATAGAAACACTCGACCTCAGTGGGGAAAGCCTAAAAAATTATCAAAAGTGGTCAGGTGCGTATCATAAATTAACGACGGACGAGTTCAATAAAATTGACCAGTCGCTTCAGGCTGCCACGGACAATAATACGTTTGCCCATTTTCTTAAGAGTAAGCAAGTCATCACAGAAATCGAAAATGATTTGTCTAACGCAGAGAAACAGATGGCCGACATTTCAGCAGCTTTTGATACGATATTAACACGTGCAAAAGCAAATCAGTCTAGAAATATGGCTTTGGTTAAGCAATATGAGCAATTACGCAAGCAACTGTTGACGCAGTCATTTGCTTTTGGCCCTGCGATTGACAAATTAGAAGCAGCCTTAGCGGCCATTGGTAAAAGTTTTGATTTAGCTGACACAGCGAAAGCCAAAGGCGATTATCTGGAGGAACAGTCTGCCTTAGATCAAGTTGAGAAACAGATTGAAGCCTTGGATGCGAACTTAATTGAAACAAGGCCACTATTTGCACAGATCATGAATGAATTTACGCCGCAGTTAGACGAGCAACAAAAGGGCTTTAATGTATTACATAAACAATCTTTTCGATTTGCAGGTATCGATATACCTGGGGAAATTGCTAAACTGCGTAAGTATCAAGAGGGGACATTACTTGCAATAAAAAATTTGGAACTAAAAACAGCTAAGACGCGTAATGGTGAACAAAAACAGACCATTGACCACCTATATGATGTGATGCAAACTGAAATTGACAGTCAGACTTTTGTAAATGAGCAACAGGATAAATTAACACGCTTTTTCGCCCATGCGCAGCGACAAAATCAAAATTTACGGCGCGAGTTGGACCACCTAGATAAGAGCTACGTGCTAAATGATCATGAGGTGGCTGATGCCGAAAAATTAGGTAAACAATTAAGTGAACTGCAAAATCAGTTTGATGCAGATGTTCAAGGCATGGTTGAAAAGAAGGTTATTTATTCAGAATTGGCAGCACATTTTAAACATTATCAAACAGCGCTCCAAACAATTGAAAAGAGTCAAGTAAACATTCACGAAAAAGTTTCGGGGTTATATGAAGGTGAGAAAGTCGCAGATAATAGTGCGAAACAATTTGAAGTCACTTTAAGAAATATCAAACGGCGTGTGAGTCAATTCAATTTACCGGGCTTGCCTAAAAAATACTTAGATTTCTTTTTTGTTGTATCTGATGAAGTCAATCAGTTAAAGTCTGATTTAAACCAAGTGAAAATTGATTTGGATCAAATTACAAAACAACTGATTTTGATTCAAGATGATCTCGATAAGTTAAAGCAACAAAGTGAAGACTTAATTGACTCAGCTACTCTAGGTCAGGCAATGTTGCAGTATGCTAATAAACTAAAGGCTGACCGGCCAGAAGTACAAACAGCGATTGACTCAGCTACGGATTTATTTGAACACTATGACTATCCAACTGCGTTGGATCGAATCGCCACGGTGGTTGAACAAATCGAGCCTGGGACATATAAAAAAATTGAAGATAGTTACTATGCCAATAAAGACGATGCACTAGGCTAGTATGCTGACTGCGATTTGACTGATGAATTGAAAAGTTTGAAACAGACGGCAGGTTTGTTTTCGGGCTTTTTTATTTGTAAATAATTTATGTTAAACAGATCGTCTGATTGGAAGTTGTTATTTTTGGTTTTTTTGTTATACTTTTGTAAGTGAAAAATGACAGAAGTCTCTGTTGCTAGTAATATTTCACGGAGATGAATCGAATTTGATAACATTGAAAATGGTTAATGGACATTGAAGAGGGACAAACATGATTTATTTTGACAATAGTGCCACAACTAAAATTGATGACTCAGTTTTACAAACTTATGTGAAAGTGAGTCAGAGTTTTTTTGGAAATCCATCGAGCTTGCATCGTGTAGGCGAACAAGCAAATACAATTTTACAACAATCGCGCCAGCAGATTGCGGACTTAATGCATGTTTTACCAGAAGAGATTTATTTTACAAGTGGTGGCACTGAGGGCGACAATTGGATCATCAAAGGTACTGCTATGGAAAAGGCCCCCTTTGGCAAGCATATTATCACCTCTCAAATTGAACATCCGGCTGTGATCAACTCTATGAAACAGTTAGAGCGTCTCGGTTTTGAAATCACTTATTTACCAGTGGACCACGCTGGGTTTGTAAATCCTAAAACGCTAGCACAAGCAATTCGGCCGGATACAATTTTAGTATCGATCATGGCTGTAAATAATGAAATTGGTGCGATTCAGCCAATTCATGAAATCGCCCATGTTTTGGCTGATTACCCCTCTATTCATTTTCATGTGGACGCTGTGCAGGCTATTGGTAAAAACTTAGATCAATTGTTACATGAGCCACGCATCGATTTTTTGACTTTTTCTGGACATAAGTTTCATGCGCCACGAGGTATTGGCTTTGTCTATGCTAAAAAACATCGACTTTTACAGCCATACATGACTGGCGGCGGCCAGGAAAAAGATATGCGTTCGGGTACAGAGAACACACCGGCCATTGCTGCCATGGCACGTGCATTGCGTCTTGTTAAAACGGATGAAGCTAAAAAGGCCGCTGCACAAGCAGCCATTAAAAAGTATTTAGTAACCGAAATTAGTAAAATGCCTAATATTCGGATCTTCTCACAAATGAACGATCAATTTGCACCGCATATTTTATGCTTTAGTATTTTAGGCGTTCGGGGTGAGACTATCGTTCACGCTTTTGAAGACAAGGATATTTATATTTCGACCACAAGTGCCTGTTCTTCAAAAAAAGGCGAAGAGTCTAGCACGCTTAAAGCAATGGGCACACCTAAGACAATTGCAGAAAGCGCAGTACGGGTGAGTCTGGATGAACATAATACGATGGCAGAAGCCCGTGACTTTGTGGCAGCTTTTCACGAAATTTATCATCATTTTGAAAAATTATACGCATAAAAAGGAGTTTATGAATGCAATATACGGAAGTAATGGCTCGTTATGGTGAGCTATCCACCAAGGGCAAAAATCGGCGCGATTTTATTGGCCGGTTAAATGGTAATGTCACAAAAGCTTTGCGTCAATTTCCAGCGTTGAGTATTAAGCCGAAACGGGATCGACTCCATTTAGTATTAAACGGTGAGAACGCCGATGCGGTTATGAATGCACTAGGTAAAGTCTTTGGGATTCAGACTTATTCACCAGTCGTTCGAGTAGCTATTGAGGATTTTGAACAGGTCAAGCAAGTTGCGTTAGAGATGGTCAATGAGGGTGCATCCGAAGCTGGCATGTCTTTTAAAATCAACACACGTCGCTCGGATCACAACTATGCATTGGACACAAATGATATTAACTTAGCGGTTGGTGACTTCGTTTCAGAAGCAAGACCAGACTTAAAAGTAGAAATGAAAAGACCAGATGTTAAAGTCCGAATCGAAGTTCGTCGTGATGCTTTTTATGTATCTTATTTGACCATCCCAGGTGCTTTGGGATTGCCAGTCGGGACTTCTGGTAAGGCGATGCTGATGTTGTCTGGCGGAATCGATTCACCGGTAGCCGCATATCTAGCTTTGAAGCGTGGTGTAGCTATTGAAATGGTTCATTTCTTTTCACCACCTTATACGACAACAAACGCACTAAACAAAGCGAAAGAATTGACTGCTAAAGTTGCAGCTTATGCCGGTTCAATTAATTTTATCGAAGTACCATTTACAGAAATACAAGAGACGGTTAAAGAAAATGTGCCTGAGGGTTATCTGATGACGGTTCAACGGCGCTTTATGTTGCGGTTAACCGATAAAATCCGGGCACAACGTGAAGGCTTGGCCATTTTTAATGGTGAGTCAGTTGGACAAGTGGCTTCCCAAACGTTGGAAAGTATGGCGGCCATCAATGATGTCACGGCAACGCCTATTTTACGACCAGTGGCGACTTTAGATAAAACGGAGATTATTGATATCGCTAGAGAAATTGATACATTCGATTTGTCAGTTCAACCCTTTGAGGATTGCTGCACGATTTTCGCGCCACCACAGCCTAAAACACACCCCAATTTAGAAAGGGCACGCTATTATGAGTCGCAGTTAGCCGTAACTGAGTTGGAAGATAGAGCTTTAGCGGGTATTAAAGTTTCAAAGATCTATCCAGAAGATAAGTTCCTAACGCAGGGTATGACTAGTGATCAAATTGCCGATTTACTATAGCAATTAAAGTCTATCTGAAACCTAAAGATAATTCATGAAAAAGACTATATTAATAAGGTCTCCAGAATTTAGATATGCATCTAACTTTTGGGCGGCCTTATTTTTTTGTGTCAATTAGTTACTATATTAAATACAGCGGATTTCGAATGGTTATAGTTGTCAGCGCTTTCTTATGGTGATACAATTATATGTGAAATACTATACAAACTGAGGTAAATAATCATGAAATCAAAGACAAATCTACCGAATGCTACTGCTGAACGGATTCCCATGTATTATCGATATTTAAATATGCTGGCAGCGAGTCAGGTTCAACGAATTAAGTCCCAGGAATTAAGTAAGTTGATCCATATTCCCTCAGCAACGATTCGTCGTGACTTTTCTTGTTTTGGCGAATTAGGTCGGTCAGGGTATGGCTATGATGTCCAATTTCTAAAAGAAACCTTTGCTAAAGTTTTGAATGTCAATAAATTGGAAAAGATTGCTTTAATTGGGGTGGGAAATTTGGGTCAAGCGTTGATTCGCAATAATTTTCGCCGCAATCCTAATTTAAAAATCACAATTGCCTTTGAACAAAATGAGACATTGATCGATACCATCTTTAATGGTGTTCCAATTTATAGCATGGCGCTGTTAAGACAAAAGATCCAAGAAAATGAGATCACGACGGCAATTTCCACAGTACCCAGTGCTCACGCTGGCAAAATCATGCCATTATTAGATGAAGCTGGGATCCGATCGGTTTTGAATTTTGCGCCTGAACGTTTAAAAACACCGCAGCACATGATGATTCGTTATATTGACCTTACTTCTGAATTACAAACTTTAATTTATTTATCTGACCGTGAAGCTGAAAATCAAGTACTTTCTGGTGTTGACCAAAGTTAATTCCCGCACTATAATAATAGAAATGCAAAGAACAAGAGCGGGTTTTATCGCCTTTTCAGAGAGGAAAAAGCAAGGCTGAGACTTTTTCTATGATCCGATAAAATACTGGTAGCTTGGAAGCAGTTGGACTGAAACTTAGTAAGTTCTTCCGGATTTTTTCCGTTATCTCAATGAAGTTGGGTTATTGTAACCAAACTAGGTGGTACCGCGAGCATTCGTCCTATGTCTAAGACGAGTGCTTTTTTTCTTGTTAAATTTAAAGGAGGATCCCTATGGCAACGCAAATGTCCACAAAATATGATCCCAAAGAAGTTGAAGCAGGCCGTTATCAAAAATGGTTAGATGAACAATTATTTAAGCCAAGTGGCGACCAAAAAGCCAAACCGTATTCAATTGTTATCCCGCCACCTAACGTAACTGGCAAGTTGCATTTAGGTCATGCTTGGGATACAACGCTACAAGATATGATCATTCGTCAAAAACGGATGCAAGGGTATGATGTTTTATGGCTACCCGGAATGGATCACGCTGGGATTGCCACGCAAGCTAAAGTTGAAGCTAAGTTACGTGAACAGGGGATTTCTCGTTATGATCTCGGCCGAGAAAAGTTTATTGATCAAGTGTGGGCTTGGAAAGACGAATATGCAAACACGATCAAAAATCAGTGGGGCAAATTAGGTCTATCAGTAGATTATTCTCGGGAACGGTTTACTTTAGATGATGGTCTATCTAAAGCTGTCCGTAAAGTATTCGTTGATTTATATAACGAAGGTTTGATTTATCGTGGTGAATATATCATCAACTGGGATCCAGAATTAAAGACAGCTTTATCTGATATTGAAGTCATCCATAAAGATGATGCTGGGGCACTTTATCATGTCCGTTACCCTTTGGCAGATGGTTCTGGAGATATTGAAATTGCGACAACGCGTCCAGAAACAATTCCTGGTGATACAGCGATTGCCGTCTATCCAGGAGATCCACGTTATAAAGATTTAGTTGGTAAAGACGTAATCGTGCCATTATTTGACCGTAAGATTCCAATTATTGAAGATCACTACGTTGATAAAACTTTTGGGACTGGGGCCGTTAAGATTACGCCTGCACACGATCCTAATGACTTCTTAGTTGGTAACCGGCATGATCTGAAACGATTAAATATCATGAATGACGATGCTACCTTAAATGAACAAGCCGGAAAATATAATGGCATGGACCGCTTTGAAGCACGTAAAGCAATTGTTGCTGATCTTAAAACAGCTGGCTATTTGCTAGACGTTGAATCAATCACGCATAGCGTTGGTCATTCTGAACGGTCAGATGCTCAAGTTGAGCCGCGGTTATCCACTCAATGGTTTGTTAAAATGAAACCTTTGGCAGAGGCAGCTTTAGCCAATCAAAAGTCAGACAACAAAGTTGATTTTGTACCACCTCGTTTTGAGAATACCTTTACACAATGGATGGAAAATATCCATGATTGGGTTATTTCACGTCAATTATGGTGGGGACATCGAATCCCGGCTTGGTATAATAAGCAAACTGGCGAGACATACGTAGGTATGACCGCGCCTAAAGATGCTGAAAATTGGACACAAGATCCGGATGTCTTAGATACCTGGTTTTCCAGTGCCTTGTGGCCGTTTTCGACAATGGGTTGGCCAGATACCCAAGCAGCTGACTATCAGCGTTACTACCCAACTAATACGTTAGTCACAGGTTATGATATTATCCCATTTTGGGTGGCTCGGATGATATTCCAAGGCTTGAAGTTTACTCAAAAACGGCCATTCAAAAATGTCTTGATCCATGGTTTGATTCGAGATGAACAGGGCCGTAAGATGAGTAAATCACTGGGCAACGGGATCGATCCAATGGATGTCATTGATAAGTATGGTGCAGACGCACTCCGATGGTTCCTTTCTAATGGGTCTACACCTGGACAAGATACCCGTTTTTCTTATGACAAGATGGATGCTGCTTGGAACTTTATTAATAAAATTTGGAATGCCAGTCGGTTTGTAATCATGAATTTAGCTGACACACCAGCACCGACCAAAGCTCCGGATAAAGCTAATTTTGATTTAGCAGATCGTTGGATTTTTGCACGGTTGAATCATACCATTCGCGAAGTCACTCGGTTGTTTGACAGTTTTGAGTTTGGCGAGGCTGGCCGCATACTCTATAACTTTATTTGGAATGATTTCTGTGATTGGTACATTGAAATGAGTAAAGAAGTCCTCTCAGGAACCGATACAACTGCAAAGAAAAATAAACGGTACCATCTAGCTTATGTACTTGATAAAATTTTGAAATTGATGCATCCAATCATGCCATTTGTCACGGAAGAAATATGGTTATCCATGCCTCATGAAGGCTCATCCATTAGTGTGGCGGCTTATCCTGAAGCTATATCTGATTTTGATAATGCTCAAGCTGTTGAAGAAATGGAAGTTTTGATCAATGTGATTCGGGCAGTCCGTAATATTCGTTCTGAGGTGAATGCGCCATTATCGTCACCAATTGATATTCTGATTCGGACACAGGACACCCATATTACTGATATTTTAGAACACAATCAGGAATATATTGAACGCTTTGCGCATCCAAAGGCCTTACAAATCTCTGAAAAAGTGACCGCACCTAAGTTATCTAAAACAGCGATTATTACAGGTGCAGAGATTTTTGTGCCGTTAGCTGAGCTGATCAACATCGATGATGAAATTGCCCGCTTAGAAAAGGAAGCTGAAAAGTGGCAAAAAGAAATCGACTTTGTGGACCGCAAGCTAGGCAATGAAAATTTCGTCAAAAAAGCGCCTGAGGCAGTTGTGAACGAACAAAAAGAAAAACGGACCGATTATGAAGGCAAATTAAAGGCCGTTCAAAATCGTATTCAAGAATTAAAACAATCCTAATTTTTTTGATATTAAGTGAGTGAGATTGGCACAAAAGGCATTTAGCGGCTGAGTCTTAACAAGAATTACGATAACTAGTGACTTTTGTTAAGTGAGGTCGATGTTGCCCTTTAAAGTGCATTTAAAATTAAATTGTTCGTAACTAAGGCTGGGCTGAATGTAAAAGGTTAATTTTGTCCCGGCTCTTCATAAGCGTCTGATTGTTAGATGAATTTTCTAACGATCAGGCGCTTTTTTTGAATATTGTATTTGCCATTTTCACGCCTATGATTCTTTAACTTTACAAGTAAACATGATAAATTGAATATTGTTGTTTAAGACAACCACCGAAAATAACAAATACAGGGGCACATGATGCAAACATACGATGAAGCTTTAACTTATATTCATTCACGGCCCAAAAAACATCGAACGGCTAGTTTAGCAAATATGCACCAGATATTAACGTATCTGGGGGAACCACAAAAAAACTTTCAGTCGATCCATATTACGGGCACTAATGGCAAAGGTTCTGTATCCTATCTATTGAGTGCAATGATTCAGAATACCGGTGTGAAAATAGGCACCTTCTTGTCGCCTTTTATTCGCCGATTCAATGAACGTATTCAAATTGACCTTGAACCTATTAGTGACGACGAACTTGTGTATTGGACGAACCAAGTGGCTTTAGGGGTTCAGACAATTAAAAAAAAACAGCCTGAGTTTGAGTTGGCAGAATTTGAAACCGTAACAGCAATTATGTTCGCGTACTTTGCGGCACATAAAGTTGATGTGGCTGTTATCGAAGTCGGCATTGGCGGTGCTCATGATAAAACGAATGTGATTGATCCGCTATTTTCAATAATTACGACTATTGGCGCGGATCATTTACAATTAATTGGGCCAACTTTAGCAGATGTTGCCATTGAAAAAGCTGGTGTGATCAAGCCTGGCCGACCAGTGATTCTCGGCCGGCTGTCCTCTGAATTAGCAGCTATTGTAACAGCTAAGGCACAGGCGCAGAACAGCCCGGTTTACCGTTTTGATCACGAATTTAAAGCAACACAGGTTCATTTATTACCGGATTATCGTCAGACATTTGACTTGACGTTACCTAATAGACGTTTTAAAAACTTGACAATCAAAAGCATTGCTGCTTTTGAAGTCGATAATGCTGCTGTGGCGGTAATGGCTTATATTTTGTTTTGCAAATTGACAGGTCAGCTACAAACTCAAGATACATTCAAGCCTGTTTTGGCCAAAACTGATTTGATTGGGCGTACGGAATTGATTAGTGAATCACCATTTATTTTATTAGATGGCGCCCACAATCCACCAGCTTTTAAAAGTTTATTAGATAGTTTAACTCGGGCGTTCCCACAGACAGAGATTCATCTGATTGCAGCATTTATGAAAGACAAAGCTATTGCGGAGGTTTTACCGTTATTGCGGCGTCAGTCGGGGCTAAATTTATACTTAACGCAACTAGACATGCCGCGTTCGGCTACCAAAGCGGATCTAGAGCCGCTAATGCATGCCAAAGACCAGTTTTACACTCATTGGCAGCAAGCGTTTTTAGCGGCTTATCAAAATGCTTCTGCAGAGGATCTGATTGTGATTACTGGATCTATTTACTTGGTTTCTGCAGCACGGCATGAACTATTGGAGGATGGAAAAGAAGATGTATAAAGGTATTATTTTTGATATGGACGGCTTGATGTTTGATACAGAAGCAGCTTATTTAAAAGCAAACTTGATGGCAAGTGATGACTTGAATATTCATATGGTTGCTGAAGATTATTATCAGCTTGTCGGCGCATCTGAAGAAGAAGCAACTGGCTTCATCGAGACACATTTTACGAGTCCAGAACAGGAACAAACTTTTTATCGTCTGACGGAACAGCATGTTTTAGAGCTGCTTGAAGCTGGGGAAATTGCGCGAAAGCCGGGTTTGACTGAACTGTTAGCTTTTATTGAGCAGCATGGTTTACAGCGTGTTATTGCTTCGTCTAATAATAAGCGGATGATTGCGGCTTTTTTAGATTATTTTAAATTGAATCAATACTTTGACGAGATTATTTCTCGAGAAGATGTTACGGCAAGTAAGCCGGCACCAGATTTGTTTTTAAAAGCTGTTGCGACACTGAACTTAGCGAAGTCGGAGACTTTGATTTTGGAAGATTCGCCGAATGGTGTAGCGGCCGCAAAAGCAGCTCAGGTACCAGTGGTTATGATTCCAGATTTACTGCAGCCTAAAGCGGCTGAGCGGCAGGTAGCAACGGCTATTTTGCCCGATTTAAAACAAGTCATTGATTTTTTACAAGTGGTTTAATTAAATTGTAGCCATATAAAAGCTCCTATTTTTCGTAATTTATGAAAAATAGGAGTTTTTATTATGATTGAAACAGTTCATGCAGATTCTTTAGATGGGCCTCGTGAAATTATTGCCCAACATGGTGCAAAATCTTTGAGTGACCGCCAGTTAATTATGGCAATTTTGGGCAGTGGCACTAAGCAGCAACCAATTGATCAAGTTGCCCGAGAGCTACTATTATCCGTTGAAAATATTGGTGCTTTAGCCGATTGTACATTGGCAGAGTTATGCCAAGTGACTGGAATCGGGTTTTCAAAAGCAGTTATGCTTCAGGCTGCAATTGAACTCGGGCGCAGATGTCTACAGATGAAGACCTTTCGTCGGGGTCAAATTGTTTCTAGTCAGGGTGCTGGAGAATTGATGCTGCAACGTTTTCTAGGGGTTGAGCAGGAACAATTAATCGTTATTTTTTTAGACACGAAAAATCAAATTATCGCCGAAGAGATGATTTTTCAAGGGACGCTAAATTCGTCAGTAGCCCATCCGAGAGAAATTTTTCATCGAGCAGTCCTATTGTCTTGCATGAGTTTTATTATTTGCCATAACCATCCTAGTGGCAATCCTAAGCCCTCACAACATGACATTGAATTTACTCAACGTTTGGTCAAATGTGGTGAATTGATGGGCATTAATTGCTTAGATCATTTAGTTATTGGGCATGACAAATTCGTAAGCTTTCGTGAATTACAGTTGATTTAACAGCATATTGTTTGTGGAAACATTATTGAGCCATTTTTTTATCCTGAACCTTATGTTATAATGCTACATGACTTAATTGAGATGACATGAGGAGAGAATCGATTTGTTTGGAATCGGAACAAAAAATATTGGTATCGATCTTGGTACTGCCAATACCCTAGTTTATATCGATGGCAAGGGGATCGTTCTACGTGAACCTTCCGTTGTCGCAAAAAACACAAAAAATGGTGATGTACTGGCTGTCGGCTCTGAAGCGAGAGATATGATCGGTCGTACACCTGAAAGTATTGTCGCTATTCGACCTATGAAGGATGGCGTAATCGCAGATTATGACACAACAGCTGCGATGATGAAATATTTTATTGAAAAAGTCGTTGGTAATGGTAAACCCCTTGTGATGGTTTGTGTCCCAAGTGGGGTCACTGAAGTTGAAAAACGGGCAGTGATCGATGCAACTAAAATGGCTGGTGCTAAAGAAGCTTATGTGATCGAAGAGCCTTTTGCTGCTGCAATCGGTGCGGGCTTACCCGTCATGGATCCGACTGGAAGTATGGTTGTTGATATTGGTGGTGGCACGACTGACGTGGCTACAATTTCTTTGGGTGGTATTGTTTCTAGTCGATCAATTCGCAATGCAGGGGATCGTTTAGATGAATCCGTTGTCGCTTATATTCGCCAAAACTTTAATTTACTGATTGGTGAACGAACAGCAGAACAAATTAAGATCAATATTGGTTCAGCATCAATCGAAAAGGCTCAAGAGATTGAATCAATGACGATTCGAGGACGCGACTTACTATCCGGTTTGCCAAAGACTATCGATGTTGAGGCCACAGATATTGCTAAAGCCATTCATGAAGTCGTTGATGAAGTGATTGCTGCCATCAAAGAAACGTTGGAGGAAACATCTCCTGAAATTGCTGCCGATATTATTGATCATGGCATTGTATTAACCGGCGGTGGGGCATTGCTTAAAAATTTGTCTGAGGTTATTTCTGATGCAACTGGTGTCCCCGTGTTTATCGCACAAGACCCACTAGATTGTGTTGCAATTGGAACTGGTGAATCATTGAAAAATATCGACGTGATGCGGCGTCGTTAAACAATAGCGGGGATGGAGGGAACTCTCCCCGCTATTAACTTTTTATTGTAAAGAAGCGTAACGAGGTTACCTATGTCAAAATTTTTCTCTAACAAAAAGTTGATTATTTTACTGATTACAATCGTAGCAATGATTGGGTTTATTTCAATCAGCATTTCTATTCGTGATCGTCGAGAAACCCCACCAGTAATACAACAAATTGGTAATGATGCCGCTGGTATCGCAAGTCAAATCGTTAGTGCGCCGGTCAATAGTATTCGGACTGGATTGACATCAATGGTCAATTTGGTAAATACATATCAAGATAATGAGCGTCTGAAACAACAGCTCGATCAATTAGATCAGGTTAAAGAGACGAATACAACTTTGCGGCGTGAAAATAAAGCACTGAAGCGGCAGTTAAAATTGAGTGCTACTTTAACGGACTACAAGGAGATGAACGCTGCGGTTATTTCACGTTCACCGGCCTCGTGGCAAAATCAAGTAGTAATCAATAAGGGGCAACTTAATGGTGTTGTTAAAAATATGCCAGTTATGTCTGGATCGGGGCTTTTAGGTCGAGTTGTAGAAGTGAACAAAACCAATTCTAAAGTTGAATTGATCTCGACAGATAATAAAAATACCAATCGTTTTGCAGTTGAAGTTAAAATTGGTGCAGATAAATATTTGTCTGGCATCGTTTCACGCTATAATTCAGCACAGCATCGTTTGATTATTAGCCAGCTAGATACGACCGAGGGCGTCAAAGCGGGTGATATGGTTTCAACGTCGGGACTAGGTGGCCTTACGCCACGAGGGTTATTTGTCGGTAAAGTGACTTCAGTGCGTAAAGATGATTATGGCCTGACAAATTCCGTATATGTTAAACCAGCGGCAAATATTGATGACTTCACGGTGGTGACGTTGATTGATCGAACAGTGGCGGGTGATTAAATGACAATAGCTGCAAAGAGATTAAGATGGTTCATCCCCATAATTTGGACTGTTTTATTTTTGTTGGACGGCACGATCAGTTTGTTATTTCAAAAATGGTTATATCATGATTTTTTAAATATCTCTTCCCAAGTTCTGCTGATGGGGGTTGTAAGCACTAGCTTCCATTTTGACACAGAACGTTGGCTGATTTGGCCAGCATTTGTTATCGGAATTTTTTATGATTGCTTTTACCTAGGCATCGTGGGTTATTACACGTTTCTATTACCTATGGTGGTTATGATTGTCCGCTGGATAGCAGATTATTTACCAGATTCAATGTTATTTCAAGCGGTTACTTATATTCTAATGTTGATTATTTTGGAATTTGCTTTGTTCATTTTAAATAGTTTCTTTGGTGATGGCATCGGATTTTTTACCTTCGTTAGTACAGATCTAGGACCAACCTTGGCTGCTAACGTAATCGTATTTCTTTTGATATACTATCCGTATAAGCAGTTGATGAAAGCAATTTCCAACTAATGATTTTTAGGAGTCTTAACTTTTATGGATAGTGTCGTATTAAAAGGTCGAAAAACAGGCTATGAGATTTATCTGAATGATGCAGCTAACTTCGATGAAATTATGCGTGAACTCAATGTTTTATTACAAAAATTACAGACAAGTGAAGCTAAATCCGACAATCAGTTAGCATTTGCGCTTGAAACTGGAAACCGTTTGTTAACTAAGGCACAGGTTAAAAGGGTACGTGAACTTTTTGAACGCTTTACAAACTTTAAAATTGAACATATTCAAGCTAAAGTGATTGATATTGCTACTGCTAAAGAAGCAGAACGCAAGAATAATATCCATGTCGAAATGGCGGTTATTCGCAGCGGACAAGAGCTAGCTTTTGATAGTGATGTATTGTTCCTGGGTAATTTGCATCAAGGTGGCGTGTTGCGTAGTCACGGTAGTATTTTTATGTTGGGTCAAAGTTCGGGCATTATTGAAGCCGGTTATCCAGATAACGATGAAGCTGTGGTTGTTGGGGACCTTTCAAGTACGACTCAGGTCAGAATTAGCGACACAGTAGAGATCATTAATCCTAAAAATCATAGTTTTGATAACAGCACGGTAGCGTTGATCAATGATTTACATGTGCTGGATTTTGATGAAGTTAGCAATTTAGCAACGCTTCGACCAAAATTATTTCGTAAGATGGAGGAAAATCAATAATGGCAACTTCATTAGTCATCACGTCTGGAAAAGGCGGCGTTGGTAAAAGTACTACGGCTGCCAATTTGGGTACGGCTTTGGCTTTGATGAATAAACGAGTTTGTATGATCGATTTAGATATTGGCTTACGTAATCTGGATGTGATCATGGGTCTGAGCAATCGCATTATTTACGATATTGTAGATGTTGCCAGCGGGCGAGCACAGCTGCATCAGGCTTTAATTAAAGATAAACGTTTTGATGATAAGTTGTATTTATTACCAGCTGCTCAGAATACGGTCAAAAATGTACTTAGCCCGATGGATATTGTCACGATTGTGAATCAATTGCGTCCCGATTTCGACTACATATTATTAGACTGCCCAGCTGGAATCGAACAAGGATTTCAAAATGCAATTGCTGGGGCCGATGGGGCTATTGTTATCTGTACGCCCGAAATTCCTTCTGTAAGTGATGCTGATCGGGTTGTTGGACTGTTGGAGCAAAAGCAGATGAAATTAGCACCACGGTTGATCATTAATCGAATTATTCCAGGTATGATGAATGCCGGGGATACAATGGATATTGATGAAATAACCAAGCACTTGTCGATTGGCCTGTTAGGGATCGTCTTTGAGGATGATCATGTTATTCTGGCTTCTAATAAAGGGGTCCCAGTTGTGATGGATCCAGAAGATAATGCAAGTAAAGGCTATCGTAATATTGCCCGCCGTATTTTAGGAGAATCTGTCCCATTAATGACGTTAAAGGAACACAAGCCTTCGTTTTTTGAACGAATTTTTGGACGCAAAAAAAGAAGGCATTAGATTTATACTTGACATCATTCTCATTATGATTTAACATTCAGTTAATAATTTTAGCGAAGAACAGGAAAAGTATTTTTATTATTTGAAAACAAAGAGACGTGTTGGTTGCTGAAAAACACGCAATGATAAAAAGAACACACACCTGTGAGCTTGATTTCTGAACAAATGTAGGAAATCACGGGATTCCCGTTACCACGCAGTTGTTACTGTGGAGGTTTAGAGTTTATCTAAACAAATTGAGGTGGGACAGCGTGATTAAACGCCCTCTTGGATATCATTATCCAAGAGGGCGTTTTATTTTAGCCAAATTAGGAGGCGGTAAGATGAATGGAATACTAAAGTACAGCACTGAAATTTTGCCCTCATTGTTACAGGGTACAAAATTGACGCTTGGGTTATTTGTCATTACGTTGGTGCTTTCATTACCGATTGGGGCACTGGTCAGTTTAGGTCTACGCTCACGATTTAAGCCATTGCAATGGTTATTGAATTTTTATGTCTGGTTAATGCGTGGCACGCCATTATTATTACAATTAATTTTTATTTTTTACGGCTTACCAGTTTTACATATTTACTTTGAACGATTTAGCGCTGCTATTTTTGCCTTTGTATTAAACTATGCTGCCTATTTTGCGGAAATCTTTCGTGGTGGCTTTCAGTCAGTGGATAAAGGTCAGTTTGAAGCAGCCAGAGTTTTAAGATTAACTTATCCACAAACGATTCGCAAAATCGTATTGCCACAAGTTACAAAGATCGTATTACCTTCTGTGGGCAATGAAGTCATCAATTTAGTTAAGGATTCATCACTGGTTTATGTCATTGGCTTAGGGGATCTATTACGTGCTGGGAATATTGCGATGACACGTGATGTTACTTTAGTGCCACTGTTAATGGTTGGTGCCATTTACCTTGCTTTAACGGCTCTATTTACATTTTTATTGCGTAAAGTCGAACAGCACTATAGTTACTACCGTTAGGAGGGCATTAAAATGTTAGAAGCAAGTAAAATCAATAAAAGTTTTAATGGTACGCAAGTGTTGACTGATATTTCTCTAGAAGTGGACTCGGGTAAAATTCTTTGTATTGTTGGGCCTAGTGGCGCTGGTAAAACCACTTTATTGCGAATCATTACTGGATTAGAACAAGCAGACTCAGGTTCTTTTAAAATTGATGGTCAGCCCTTTGATCCAGATAGTAATAATACGAGTAATGCCTTGATTGGTGTGGTATTTCAGGATTTCCGTTTATTCCCACATTTGAGTGTTTTAGAAAATATTACACTGGCACCAGAGCTTGTTTTGAAAGAAAGCCGCACCAAAGCTCAAGCTAAGGCAAAAGATATTTTATCGCAGCTAGATTTAGCAGATAAAGCCGATATTTATCCTTTTCAGCTGTCTGGGGGTCAAAAACAACGGGTGGCCATTGCTCGGGCACTCGCATTAGATCCAAAGATACTTTGTTATGATGAGCCAACAAGTGCTTTAGATCCTGGTTTACGCCAAAGTGTAGAGACTTTGATTCTTCGGCTTAAAAGTCAAGGCATGACACAAATTGTGGTTACCCATGACATGACTTTTGCTCAGAATATTGCGGATAAAATTCTAGAGGTAAAGCCAGCGCAGGAGTTGTGAAGTTATGAAAAAAATGAGACGTGTGGGGTTATGGTTTGTACTGCTCCTTGTATTGCCTGTTTTGGCTAGCTGTGGTCGTGTCAATAATCAAGTAGATAGTTGGCCACAACTGCAAAAAAGGGGTCGGCTGATTATTGGCCTCGATGATAGCTTTGTCCCCATGGGGTTTCGAGCTAAGAATGGTCAATTAAGGGGTTTTGATATTGACTTGGCTAATGCTGTGGGCAAGAAATTACACATGAAGATGGATTTTCAAACCATTGATTGGAATATGAAAGAAACGGAATTAAAAAATCATACCATTGATTTGATTTGGAATGGTTATACAGTCAATCCTGATCGTGCAAAAAAGGTCCTTTTTAGTAAGACTTACTTGAATAATCGCCAAATTTTAGTTTCTTTAAAGAAAAACAAAATTGAGAAGTTTGTAGATATGAAAGGTAAGTACTTGGGGGCACAAAATGGTTCCTCGGGTCAATCTGATCTAAATGGGCAACCCAAGTTGTTAAAGCAGTACATCAAAAATCAAGATCCTATTTTATACGATAACTTTAATGAAGCGTTTATTGATTTGAATGCAGGTAGAATTAATGGCTTATTGATTGACCGGGTTTATGCTGATTATTATATTGCGCACCAAAAAGATCGATCACTTTATCGCAAAATTCCCGGTGAATTTTCCGATGAACATTTTGCAGTAGGCATGCGCAAAAAAGATAAATTATTAAAAAAACACCTGGATAAAGCTCTCGTTGAGCTTTACCAAGATGGCACGATTAAACGTATTAGTGAGAAATGGTTTGGTCAGGATGACACGGTGCCTATCAAATAAATAGAATACTAAAAAAGACGCCAATGGAACTACTCCGTGTCAAGTAGACAACTTAAATAATTAAAATGCTTATGCACTTTTCTTAACGGCATGGCACCTATATTCGTTGGGGGTCATGCCGTTAAGTGTTTCTTGGCGACGTTTGTTGTTATACCAATCGATACAACGTGAAATCTGAAGCGCTAGTTCCTCTTGTGAATACGCTTGTTCAAAGGCGAAGAATTCT
>NZ_JACGCJ010000016.1 GCF_021030645.1 Agrilactobacillus fermenti
GTAGGCCAATGAAATGAAGTTTCTCATCAATAGAATATCTGGAACCTTTTCGGCCCATAAAAAATACTCCTTCCTAAGCAAACAGGTTTTAATTATTTACCTGTCTACTTAAGTAGGAGTATAGCCACTGGGCCGTAAGCTTTTTAAGTTTATGAAGCTATCTCTAGCTAAAGCCAGCAAGTTTTGACGCTGGTTGCGGCGAATTTGCTCAACACCTTGAAAGGTGAAGCTGAATTGATAAAATACTAACGTTAAAATCAGGAGAAGTAGCAGTATCAGTTCTAATAGCGCTAAAGGTTTATTTTTTAGGAGCATGCCAATATTTGTATAAGAAATAAATGGTATTCGGTTATATTTGAGAATTAAGCTGGCTAGCCAGGTCATGATCGGAATGATCAGCTCAGCCAAGAGGATATTCATAAATAAAATAAGAATCGTATACGCGCCCCAATGTTTAAAAAAAGCGTTGAAAGCTTGACGAAATAAATGCGCACCTTTCAAAATGAATTTCCTCCAATAAAATTACTTTAATTTTGCTAGTAATTGTGGCACAATCGCAATTGATTCAAATTATAAGCGCCAGGTAAACTTAGAGCAACATAACTGGCGCGAAAGGGTTGGCAGACGACTTTGGAAAAACTCAAATTACGGCTAGATGCGTTCAGTGATGCGATCATTGCAATTATCATTACGATTATGGTATTAGAGTTGCCAGCAGTTTTACATGACAGTTGGCCGGCATATATCAATTTAGCAAAAGAAACAGGCATTTTTATGATCAGTTTTTTTACGTTGCCAACATGTGGTATCAGCATGCCACGGTCTTTAATGAAATTGAGAATATGACGTATCGAATTTTAATTTATGACTTCATTTTTTTGGTATTTTTATCATTGGTTCCTTTGACAACGAATATGATGGCTTCTAACACCACGAGGATCACAGTGATTATTTATGGTGTTTTGCAGATTATTTTAAGTTTATCTTTTCGGGTACTTTCTAAAGCCATTATTCATTTCAAATATACGGATAAGCAGGATATGCAGCAAGTTTATATGAAAATCTATGGTGGGCGTTCGCGTGCAATTGCCGTGGGGTCAGTTGTGTTTGTGGTTTTGGCTTATTTTGTACCTCGTGTCGTGGTGGTTTTCTACTTGGTTGATCCTATTGCAAGTTTTATTGTGAATAGTCAAAAGCGACAAGAAATGTATGACTTGGAACAATTAACGCCAGACCAACGGCAAGATCTGTTAAAACTAGATGGCAATGATGGTCTTAAGAAGTTCCGTGATTTCTTAAATCGCCAACGTCCAGACTCAGAGGTTGATAGCACTGAACAGGTGGCAGCAGAACCAGTAAAAACTGAACCAGCGTCAGTTCAAACAGAGACACCAAAAGAAACCCAACAGGCAACAACGGAGACTGATCCAGTTGAAGGGTTTCAAACTTGGTTGGATAATGTTAGGACTGCGATAGACGACCGGGGTAGTTGGTTAGATAACAATGTGAATCCACGCGATAGGGACAAACAAAAGGGCCTCTCAAAAGATGAATTCAGAAAATTGCGGCGGCAACAGTTTGAAGCGTGGATGCAACAGCGGCCAGATCACGGTCAAGGTCGGCCAAGTCAAGCAAAACTTACACCGGAACAGACGCAAGCTTTTGCCAAGCGGCAAGCCCAGTTCAAGAAGTTACGCACACAAGATAAGCATGAACGCGCTGAATCTATTGGCAAAATTATTCAAGAGATTCAAGATGAACAAGATAAAAAGAAGTGAGCTGGCAGAGCTTGAGACAAAACGTTAGATTTGTTTCAGTCGCGATCGTATTCGGGATAATTCTTAGCTAGATCTTCAGGTGTCATAAAATACAGTGGCGAAGCGTCAATTTCCGATTTTAGATCACCCAAGCCAGGCGTTCCTGACTTTTTAGGCTCAGTAACAAGAGACTGTTCACTGGACGTAACAGCTTGGGGCATATAAGGCAAGGTAATATCCTTTGCCGTCAGCGCTAAAATATTGGCTAAAATAATATTTTGCTGTTGGATCGTTTCAAAATCACGGGCAGCTAAACCTTGTTTTAATGCAGCTTGTGCCGATTTCAGTGCGGGTTTGCTTTGAATCGTTGCTGGTAATTGTTGGCTGTGTTGGATCAAGCTAGCAGCTCGTTTGAGAGCTGCTGCTTTTTGCTGTTTGAGATCTGCAGTTAGTTGGGTTGCAAAAGCTGTCACGCGTGGCGCTAACTCAGCTGTAGTTAGTTGTGATACGTGGTCTTTAAGATCTTGATAAATTAAGTTTGTCTGTCGCTGCCAGGACCATTGTTTGCGTAACTGTTCATATTGATTGGCTAAATGTTGATAGTGAGCTAATAATTTTTGCCGGGATTGCTGTGTTTGAACAGTGGCAAGTACTTTGTTAAAAGCATCTAGCGCCATTTGTTTTTGGTAGTCTGCGGCATCAGCTGGGAGATGCTGTAATTGAGCATAGTAATACCGAACATCTTGGGTTTGTCTGAGTTCGGCCGGCAACTGGTTAAATTGATCGGCTAAATGATTCAAGGTTGTGAAATGTAAGGTAGTCACTGAGACACCAGCTTTCTAAAATTAAAATCCAGCTACAGTTCGATTATAGTAAATGAGATGTTGGGCTTGCGTTTGGGCATCAATACTAAGCTTACTTACGGAGCAATTATCTGGTTCCATCAGGCCTTGTGTCTGAGGGTGCAGAGCATTCATGGCAAAACTACGCACCGTAAAACCATGGGTCACGATCAAAATTTTATTTTCGGGAAAGTTTTGGACGATTTCCCGGGAAATATCGGCAACGCGCTGTTCGACGTGCTGAAAAGTTTCCCCCTGAGCGATGGTGGCATAGTTTGACCGCACATCGTGAATCACAGGATCGAAATAAGTTGGGAATTGACGTTCTAAGTCAGTATTAGCTTGACCATCCCAAAGGCCATATGAGATTTCCAGCAAGCGTTGGTCATAAGTGATTGGAAGTTGTGCCGTTTGGTTTAAGATGGCTGCTGTTTGTTTGGTCCGTACTAACGGTGAAGCATAAATGTGTGTGAATTGGGCTAAGTCTAAATATTGATGCAGTAATTGCGCTTGCTGCTGACCCGTTTGGTTCAAGTAAGTGTTGGGGGTATTGATGGTACCTTGTTTAATACCCGCATCATTCGCATCGGTGCGTCCGTGTCGAATGAGATAAAGTTCTGTCATAGTTAGACTCCTAGGGATGAATTTACTTCATTTTAGCAAAAATTACGAAAGATGTTGACAACTTTCTATCCGTTTGCTAATATAATTTTAATAATTTAAGGAGATTTTAATTATGACAACCTGGAAGATACAAATTAGATGCCAAAATAATTTAGTTGTCTCATGGGCCTCATCATCTCGGTGATGTAGGCCACTTCAACATGCGCTGGCCTACTGCTTAAAAAGTGGGTCAGGGGATGTCATAATTAAATACATCCGAGCACTCACATTGTGGGTGCTTTTTTATTTGTCTTTGGCAAGTTTCATTAAATAACTTGGAGGTTGATTGAAGCATATGACAGTTTACAATTTTGCGGCTGGTCCAGCAGTTTTACCTAAGACGGTCATCCAGCGAGTTCAAAAAGAATTACCGAATTTTGAAGCGTCGCAGATGAGCATTCTGGAAGTTTCACACCGATGGCAGCCAATTGTCGACCTGATCGATGATACAAAAGCACGCCTATTAGACTTGATGCATTTAAGCAACGCTTATGATGTTTTACTGCTGCAGGGTGGGGCAACGTTACAATTTACGGCTGTACCGCTGAATTTAGCTACACAATTTCATCGAATTGGTTTTATTGATACCGGCCATTGGTCTCAGCGAGCTGCTGCCGAAGCTGAAAAACTACCTCAGCTCACAGCAGAGATTCTTGCTTCTTCAGGAATAGACCATTATCAAAAGCTGCCAGTTTGGCCACAGATCACCAACAAGTACGATTACATTCACTTAACCACGAATAACACCATTGAAGGGACTGCTTACCATACGGTTCCGACGACTGCACTACCACTTGTAGCGGATATGTCATCTAACTTTTTGGGACAGACATATGACTTTACAAAATTTGACTTGATCTACGCAGGTGCCCAAAAGAATTTGGCTCCGGCTGGTCTGACAATTGTTGTTATTAAGAAACAACGCATTCAACAGCTTAATTTGCCAAGTATGCTTGCGTATTCTGAATTAGCGGCGAAAGACTCCGCTTTAAATACCCCACCCGTCTTCCAGATTTATGTTGCCAACTTAGTTTTACAGTGGTTGGCTGACCAAGGCGGCGTTGAAGGCATCACACGAATTAATCAGCGCAAAGCGGCGAGGTTATATGAATTTTTAGATCAGTCACAGTTGTTTACTAATTCTATCAAGGCGTCTGATCGGTCTTTGATGAATGTGCCTTTTACCACTGGTGAAGCGCAGCTTGATCAAAGCGTCATCCAAGCAGCAGCTGAAGCGGGCTTGATGAATCTGAAGGGTCACCGTTCCGTAGGCGGTTTACGTGCCAGTATCTATAATGCCATGCCTGAAGCTGGCGTGACCGAATTGATCGATTTTTTGGCTGACTTTGAAGCAAAACACAAATAGTACCATAAATATTTTATTGGAGGGTCAAACTTATGTATCATATTAAAACATTTAACGCAATCGCACCTCAAGGCTTGGCGGATTTTACCGCCGACTATGCCATCAACCAATCTGAAGATCCTGATGCGTATTTAATTCGCAGCGTTGATTTATATCAACAGACTTTTTCGAAAAATTTAAAAGCTATTGCCCGTTGTGGCGCTGGTTACAACAACGTTCCTCTGGATCGTGCCTTAGCAAATGGGACAGTCGTCTTTAATACCCCGGGTGGTAATGCTAATGCAGTTAAAGAGCTGATTATTGCTAATATGATCATTGCCAATCGTAATATTATTGCGGCTGCTAATTGGACGCAAAAAGTTGAGAGAGCAGACGTTACACTGCGAACGGAAAAAGAAAAAACAGCATTTAATGGCACGGAATTACGACATAAAAAGTTAGCCGTCATTGGGTTAGGACACGTTGGATCATTAGTGGCTAACGCAGCCAGTGATTTAGGCATGCAAGTGATTGGCTATGATCCATATTTGTCAGCTGATGCTGCTTGGCACATCAATCAAAAGGTTAAGCGGGCAACTTCATTGATTCAAGCTATTCAAACAGCTGATTTTGTAACGATCCATGTACCTAAAAATGTAGAAACAACTGGCTTGATCGGCACTTCCGAACTGACCATGATGAAGCCAGATGCGGTCCTCTTAAACTTTTCACGCTTAGGCATCGTGGATAATCAAGCAGCCATCACTTTTTTAAGAGCCGGCAAATTACGGCAGTATATCACTGACTTTAGTTCTAAAGAGATCCTACATGAACCCAAAGTCACGATCATGCCCCACATCGGCGGCTCCACAATTGAAGCAGAAGTGAATTGCGCCAAGCTTGCGGTTGCTGAAACAAAGGCTTTCTTAGAGACAGGCAATATTCAAAATGCCGTAAACATGCCCGATGTCCAAGCACCTTTTCAAACTCAGTACCGCTTTACCCTAATGCACCGTAATGTTCCCAATATGATTGGCCAAATTTCGACACTCATTGCTGATGCTGGCATCAATATTGAAAATCTGGTGAACAGCGCACAAGCTGATTATGCTTATACGATGGTGGATACCAACCAGCTGCCACTTGCTAAGAAAAACACACTATTGGCACGATTAAATGCGATTGATAGTATGAAACGTGTGCGTATTCTTTGTCGTAGTTAGTAAGTAATACTAGTTATAAATTATTAATTGCTGTAAAAGATAAATCAAAGTATTGTTAAGTTCAACTAACAAATTAGTTTAAAGAAGTGATTGTTTTGGGATAAACTGGGACTAATATCGCTCTAAATCAGTTTTAGTAACTAGATTACGCTTAATAACAAATAACGCATAAAAAGCTAAATGAATCCGAAATTTAAAAAAATTGGAAATAATGTTGACCCTGAAATGAAATAGACCTATACTGATTGGTGAAGACAGTTAATAATAATTCTAATCAATAAACATTCTCAATCAGGTGAGTTGGATGCAAAAAGTGAAAAAAATGAATTTAAAGAAAAAAACAGTTTCATTAGCTGAGAAAATCAACGTGATGCGGGCTTCTGTCATGGGCGCCAATGATGGCATTCTCTCGATTGCTGGGATCGTTATTGGGGTCGCTGGGGCAACGAACAATAGTTATGCCATTTTCTTGGCTGGAATTTCGGGTATGTTGGCTGGAACAGTTTCGATGGCCATGGGGGAATACGTTTCAGTGAATAGCCAGCGTGACACTGAGAGCAAGGCGATTCAGACGGAAACTGAACGTGTTGATGATCATTTTGACCAGGAAGTCGCTTACATAAAACAAAAGTATCAAAAGACAGGGGTACGTGAGGATCTAGCAGCAAAGGCAGCCACTGAAATGATGGCTAAGGATCCCGTTGCAACAGCTGTTCGAGAGCGCTATGGGTTTGATCCTAAGGAACATACTAGCGCAATCAAAGCCGCCCTTGCGTCAATGATTTCATTTCCTACCGGATCAATTTTGCCGTTAGTTGCGATCACAATGTTTCCAGCTCATATCAAAATATTGGCAACCGTGATCTCAGTTATTATTGCTTTGGCGGTAACTGGTTATACGGCAGCAGCACTGGGTAAAGCCAATCGCTGGAAAGCTATGTTACGGAACATTGTATCTGGCTCTTTGACGATGATCGTTACTTATGCAATTGGGTCCTTGTTTGCCCACTAAGGGTTCTGATGGAGATGAAGGACAATGAATAATACGAAGACTTTAAAAAAACGGCCTAAGATGACAATGCAAGAACGTTCAAATACACTACGTGCCGGTGTATTAGGTTCAAATGATGGTATTTTGACAGTTGTTGGGGTGCTGTTTAGCGTTGCCGTAGCGACGTCAAATACCTTTACTATCTTTATTGCTGGCTTATCCGATTTGTTAGCTTGTGCCTTTTCGATGGCTTCTGGCGAATACGCCTCTGTTAGTTCTCAAAAGGATACGGAGAAAGCAGTTGTTGCTCAAGAACAAGCCCTTTTGAAAACAGATTATCCTGCTGAAGTAGCAGCGGTGGTTAATTTTTATGTTAGAAAAGGCGTTACTCGGGAAACATCCCAGGCGATTGCGGAAGATTTGATGACCAAAGATGCCTTGGGCACTGTGGTGCGTGTCAAACACGATCTACATTTACATCATTATATGAATCCTTGGAATGCAGCTTTTTCATCATTAGTTTCGGCAGCCTCAGGTGGGATTTTCCCATTAGTTGCGATGACCTTGCTACCAGAAGCACTCAAGTGGCCGGGGACGATTTTAGCTGTTTCACTTTCAGTTGCTTTAACGGGATTTCTGAGTGCTAAGTTGGGGAATGGGTTAGTGAAACGTGCTGTTGTTCGAAATGTGATCGTTGGTATTGTAACGATGTTCATTCACTACTATGTGGGCTTAATGCTGTAATTACGTTATGTTTTGTGACGCAAATTAAAATTGGAGGCAAATTAGCTGTGACTTTAGCCAATCATAAAACTAATGCTATCTTGACTGCCGAGCAAATGGCTGCTTGTGACCAATATACGATTGAAACGATTGGGATACCATCATTAGTGCTAATGGAGCGTGCTGCTTTAGAAACAACACGCTTGATCGAACAGCTCTTAACACCAACCCAAGTACTTGTGGTTTGTGGTACTGGGAATAATGGTGGCGACGGCTTAGCAATCGCGCGCATGTTACATGTACATCAAATATCCGTAACAGTCGTTCTTTTAGGCGATCAAACCCATGCCAGCGCTCAGATAAAAAAGCAATTACAGATTTGTGATTATTATCAGATACCGTTTCGAGAGGAATTGCCGGAGGATCTTGCCGGTTACGACTTGATCGTAGATGCTATTTTTGGCATTGGTCTTTCGCGACCGATTACCGGTGCTTATGCGCAGGTCATTCAAACGCTAAATCAAGCCCAAGCATCTAAAGTGGCGGTAGATATGCCGAGTGGGCTCAATGCAAATACGGGTGCCATCATGGGCGTCGCTTTTCAGGCAGATTTAACTATAACCATGGCTTACCGCAAGGTAGGTCAACTGCGAAACAAAGGGCCAGTGTATTGTGGCTTGACTGTCCCCGTGGATATTGGCATCTATCGAAATCAATCAATATAAATATGAGGTAGAAGAGAGTGAGATAAAAGGCGCCCAGCGCCCTTTGTTGCACTTTTGTATAAATATATTAATAAAAATAACGCAACACCGAATTTTCGGTCGTTGCGTTATTTTTTTGCGGGTATTATTCATAAAAAGCTTAAATATAATAAAAATAATGATTTCAGATTTTGAAGTTGTTTTTATACCAAATGTTATTTCTAATATATTGATTATTTTAAAAAAATACCCTGAAAAATTACAGGCAGAAGCCTAAGCAAATACGTGTTGGCGTTGGAGTGGGCTAAAAATACTTAAATCAAAAAATGAGAATTATTGAATTTCTTTTTGACTACTTATCATTGAGTTGTAGGAAAGCTTATGGGATGCAGCATACTTCTGGAGGTGGTTATATTCTAATTGAACAAGCGATACAAATAAATCAACCCAACGATAAAGCAGGTGATGTAAATAGTAATGATCAGTTGATGTGTGACAGAGGTTTAACACCAGAAAGGAGCACATGACCTGTAAAGGAGGTGCTTTGAAGTGAACAAAGAAAATAATTTCATATCAAAAATCAGAAAAGCAGTTGTCGGTTTGATTGGGCTGATCGGCTTGCTGATCCCGATATTCTCAAGTCCCCAAGTTATGGCTGACAGTTCGGCAACACAAGATGTTTTAATTCATAAAAGAGTTTATCTTGATTTGCGACAGGAAATAGACTATCAGTTTCGCAACACCGGTCATGCAATTACTGACGACAATAACTCATTTATCCAACAAACGTTTGGCTTAAATGATGCCACTTTTGTCGTTTTTGAAATAACGGAAAAGTATAACGAACTCGAAAAATCTGGGATGACACACGATGATATTGTTGCTAATTTTTTTACCCCTAAAGTCTTAAAAAGAGAAGATCTACGAATTCTAGCTGATAAGACGCAGCCAAATTATGAAGCTGTCCGTAAGAATCCACTATATGCCTTCCTGCTGGATAAAGCAGGCAATCCCAAAATTGTCGCAAGAGGGGACACTAAGACAGACACGTTCACCGATAATGATGGCAAGAAATATACTGAGGATGGGCTTGTGCGCTTCACATTACCCAAGCAAGTTACGATTGCTGGCAAAGAGCAGAATGCAAGATATCTTTTAGCTGAAATTGATGTGGGTCTCACGGAGAACATTGACTATGACAAAATCGCCCGATATGGCGTCGTTAAGTTGCCCTTTATGGATGAAGTGACCCATCAACCGTTATCTGGGACGTTACACTTATATCCTAAAAATATTGGCTATGCTCGGGATCCTTATTTCTTAAAAATCGGGAAAAATCAAGCCACAGATCCAGACAGCTCAGGGCAGTTAATAGAAGGTGCTAAATTCGTTCTTTGGCGGCAGCTGAATGGTGAGAAGCAATATCTAGACATGAGTTATGAAAGTGCATTACAAAATCAGTGGATTCCAGAAAATCAATTAATGGGGGACCCACTCAGTGACCCTCGGGTAACAGTTTTCACATCTAACAGTAATGGTTTGGTAACCATGGAAGGCCGTTTGTTGGCTGCGGGAACTTATTATTTCGAGGAAGTGGAAGCAGCGGAAGGCTATCGTATCGATGAATCACAAAAAATGGTTCGCGTAGATGTCCCCCGAACTTGGGATGAACCGGTAATGGTTGATGGTCAACCGCTTCAAGAACCAGAACCAGAAAACCCCCGACCGGGAGATGCCAACGTACCAGTTGTTGTGAACCTTAAAAACTCATCAGACTCTGAGGTATATGTGAAGCGGTTCAAGAAAGTTGATATGGCTGACCACGGCAAGGCCTTAAAAAATGCTAAGTTTGTAATTGCAAATAAGGCAGGCAAATATTTACGTCAAGTGCGTGGTCAGAATGAATGGATCGTAAATAATGGCAGCAATAGCGAATTAACACGTTCGAACTTAACGATTTTAACTAGTGACACTAATGGTAATTTTGAAATTAGCGGTTTGCCAAAAGGCAGTTACAAACTTCGTGAAATTCAAGCACCCGATGGCTATCAGCTGACTCAAGACTTAGTTTCATTTACGGTTGGCGATAATGATACCAATGAAACTAAAAATCGACAAGATATTGTAAATGCAAAAACGACCAATAGTTTGCTTGATTTGTTTAACCCAAATACACCGGCGGCTACTGGTAACAGTAGTGGTAGTAGTACGCCGACTTCAGGTGGTGGTCTATTACCACAGACAGGGGCCGTGTTATTAAATGGCTTAGGTCTGATTGGTATCACGATCATCATATGGGCAGTTTACCGCAAATATAAAGCGACGCATTGAACCTTTCGATTTCGCAATAGGAGGCGAAAACAATGCATAACATCATTATGAAGCGTGTCTGGCAAATATTAGCAGCATTAATGTTGTTCGTACCGTTATTATCAGGCGCGTTACAAAGTACAGTGGTTCAGGCAGCAGAAGCAAGTGGTGAAACAACGGTTACGATCCACAAACGTAAATTATCAGACCAGAATGCGGCCATAACCAATGATGGTACCGAAAAACCGAATGTCATCGGGACACCTTTAGCTGGCGCTGGTTTCACAGCTTATGATGTGACTAACCACTATACCCGCTTAATGGGTGAATCCGGTGCAACGATGGCTAGCGTTATGAAGAAATTAGCTGAGTTAAAACCAACCGAATACCAAAATAATCCCAAATATGATTTTGGGGTGACGAATGATCAGGGTGAAGCAACGAAGATACTACCGAATAAGTCCAGTACAAATGGCAACAAAAATGCGGTTTATTTATTCATAGAAACAACCGTACCAGCAGGGGTTATTGCTTCAGCACCATTTGCTGCTGGATTTCCGTTCTTAGACCCAAGCTCGACAGCAACAAAGTATCTGAAAGATGTGCATCTTTATCCTAAGAACTACTTTGGGCAATCTAAATTAGAATTTGAGAAATATTCTTACACCCATGCCACCGGGAATGAAGCAGCTTTACAAGGTGCTAAATTTACAATCTGGCGGGAAAACAACGGTGTGAAAGAGTATTTCAAAGATTTAGATGGTAATAATGAACCCATCTATACGACAGATGCTAAAGAGGCACATGAATTAGTTTCTGGCGCCAATGGTAAAGTACAATTGGATGTACCTTGGACCATGATGGCAGGGGACCATTACATTGAAGAAACAGCATCAGTAGATCCTTTCCATAAGCCATTATGGGAAAAAGATGTGGTTCTAAAAGTGAAACACGATCCAAAAGATCCAAGCAAGGCTATCTTTGAAGGCTATGACCTTAATGGTAAGCCGATAACAACAGATCGCATCTATAACTACGACGCGCCAGAGATAAAAAAGACAGTCAACAAAAATGACTTGAATTACGATGAAGTGCATCATTACAAATTAACCGTACCAATTCCGGTCGATGACAAATCTTATACGAAATTTGAATTAACGGATAACTATGATGCCAATCTAGAATTAGTGACTGATCTAGCTAAAATTCCAGTAAATGTTCTTGATGCGAAAGGGAGTGTTATACGCAGTTTTGAAGTGGCTGGCACGCGACTATCAAATCAGTCCATCAAAATTGACCTATTAAAGGATCTACAGGCCAACCCACCTCAAGCGGCTGGGATGAAATATGAAGTGGCTTTAGACATGAAAATCAAGGCTGGCGCCAAACCAGATACAAATCTAGAGAATGAAGTGATTTTAGACCACGATTATGGTAAATCCGACGATCAAGTAGAGGTCAAAACTCACGGCTACCATTTCCAAAAAATTGATTTACAGACGGAAAAGGGGCTGCAAGGTGCGGAATTCATTGTCTCTCGACAAATGAAGGGTCAAACGGAATATCGGACATATGACGTCGATAAAAAACAATGGGATTGGCACACTGACAAAGAAGCTGCTCATCGTTTTATTTCCAATGAATCTGGGCTGATTGAAGTGACTGGGCTAGAAACTGGTCAATATGTGCTGGAAGAAGTAAAAGCACCTGAGGGCTACCACTTACCTGAAGGCGAAGGCACTAAGACACCATTTGAAGTAACAGATACCAGTTACACGGATACTAAAGATGATCCGAAAAAAATCACGAATAATGTAACCTTTGACGTGCCAGTAACTGGTAGTTTGGGCATCATCGGGTTGATCCTGGCTAGTGGCCTGGTCGTAACTGGTGCCGTAATTTATTTCAGAAAAATACACATGGCTTAAAAAAAGTCTAGTTACAGGATTCATCCAAGAAAGGAGGCACTGACATGATTGCGCGGAAGCAGTTTACTTCACGCTATGTCATCAGATTACTCGTTGTTTGCCTAGCCTTGTTAACTGGTTTTTTGATTCGCGAGGGCACCAATCATATTCGGGCCGAAACGTCGGCCTCGCCAGAAAAAGAACTGGTGATTCATGATTTTGGCTTGAACCATGAAAATAAGCGCGTGACCAATGACGGGACAGAAAAAACAACCACACTAACAGATCCGGTCTTTGACAGTCGGTTTGTTGTCTACGATGTCACTGATGTGTATCGCAGCTTGGTCTATCAGGGTCTGGATTTGACCAAAATCAATGAACAATTGTTGAACTTAGAAGATGCAGCGTTGCTGAATAAGCTGCATTATGAACTACCCAAAACCAATGCAGCCGGTTTGACCCAAATCATGTTACCCGAACGATCGGTAGGTCATTACCAAGATCAGACGAAAGCAGTCTATCTTGTCAAAGCACCAGGGACAGATAAAAAAGCGCTTTTGAATCATAATTTATCACAAAAAAAAGCTAAAATTCATTTGTATTTTGCCAATTACTTCGCAATGCAAAAAGTTCAGTTTAATAGTGTTTACTTTGATTATGAGCAGGGCAAGCTTGTACCCGCTGCTAATGAATATATTCTTGGCAGATCTACGGCTGGTGATAAGTGGTATCAAGGTGTAGATAGCGAGAACCGACCGTTATATACGAAAAATAAAGCTGAGGCCTATAAATTTATACCTGATGCACACGGTTATGCCAGTGCTGAGATTCCCTGGGCAGCTATGGGGCCGACGATGCACTATTTTCAGATGTACCAATTACAAGAAGGGCTTCATGAAGCGGCTAACCGAACATCAATACAAATTCACAGTAATGATATTGATGGCTTTGAATATCGAGCAATGGATGAACTTGGGCACGTCGTTAGAACACCCGCTTCCGAGGTACCCAATATGGTTTCATATATGATACCCACACCCAAATTGGTTAGTAACGTTGAAGATGCTGGTGATGAGAAACACTATACCTTCAAAGTACAGATGCCACTGCCATTTGATATATCAAGCTATCAAACCAATCAATGGGCCATAAAAATTGGGTCTGATATGCCTTTAATGACAGATCCGAAGGTATTGCGTGCCGTTGCTAAGGACGCGGATGGACAGACGAAATATACAATTGGTGGGCAGCCGCAACCATACGGTGATGGACAAAATGGGTTCAAAATTGATTTCACGACAATGAGTACTTTTCAAGACCTTACCGATGGCGATTATATGGAGGTTGAATATCAGGCTAAGACAGCTGCCGATGTGCCAGAAACTGCGAATGTTAGCACTGAAGTTACCTATAATAACAATCACGAAAACAAGATTTCCACGTATACTTTTAAGCCTGGTTATAACTTTAAAAAAATCAACCAAAGTCAACAGCCATTGCAAGGTGCCGTGTTCGTGATCTACCGACTATCCGGAGCTACAAAGCAGTATTATATGTCCGGTGGCAGCTGGTCTAGTTCAGTCAATCCAGAACAAGCTAAGCGTTATACGTCCAATAGTGCCGGTATAATATCTTTTCTAGGCGAGCCAAACATGCCTACTGGTACCTATTACTTGAAAGAAATTCAGCCACCACCAGGATATAAACCACGTGATGACATGACGTTTACAATCACGCTGCTTTCTTATGATCAAACCATGTTCAACCCTCAAACGGTCGTGAATATCAAAGAGGAACAACCGCCAGCATTTGTGGTTCCTGTAACTGGTGGTAATGGAATCATTTGGTTAGTTGGTGCAAGTATCCTAGTTATTTTGGGCACGATCGTTTACTTCAAAAAGAAGCAACATGTTTAGCATCTTAATCGTTATCAAAATGACACTTGAGAAAGGAGGCACTGGCATGATTGCGCGGAAGCAGTTTACTTCACGCTATGTCATCAGATTACTCGTTGTTTGCCTAGCCTTGTTAACTGGTTTTTTGATTCGCGGGGGCACCAATCATATTCGGGCCGAAACGTCGGCCCCGCTAGAAAAAGAGCTAGTGGTCCATAATTTTGGCTTAAATTATAAAGATCAGCGCGCGCGTAACGATGGTTTGGCAAAAAATGTAGGCTTGATCGATCCTATCGCCAATAGTCAGTTTATTGCTTATGATGTCACTGACGTCTATCGTGACCTAGTTTATCAGAAACAAAATGCTGCTCAAATCAACGAAAACTTACTGAGTTTGCAAGAGGCTACGTTAGATCAAAAGCCTCACTATAAACTGCCACAAACAGATGCAGCTGGTTTGGCTCGGATTATGTTGCCAGAACGATCTGTAGCCAGCTATCAAGACCAGACCAAAGCAGTCTATCTTGTTAAAGCACCAGGGACAGATAAAAAAGCAATTTTGAACCAAAATTTACCGCAAGAAGAAGCGGCATTTCACTTGTATTTTGCTGACTATTACGGCATGAAAAAAGTTCAGTTTAACAGTGTCTACTATGACTATGAGCAGGGTAAATATCTGCCGGCGGTAAATGAGTATTTGCTTGAAAGAGCTGCTGGCGAGTGGTATCAAGGTGTCGATGAACATAATCGACCCATTTATACGCAAAATAAGGCTGAGGCTTATAAATTTACAGCTGATGCCAATGGCTATATCAGTGCGGAATTACCTTGGGCGGCTATGGGCGCAACAGTACACCATTTTCGTGTTTATAAGCTGCAAGCAGGCTTACATGAAGCAAATGCTCGGCCATTGTTACAGATTCATAATGATGGCGTAGACAATTTTAAGTATCGTTCAACCGATGAACTGGGTAACTCGATTGATACCTCTGCAACAGAGGTACCGAATGTAATTTTGTATACGGTACCAACGCCAAAAATCAGCAGTGATTTTGAAGAAATCAAAAATGATGATCCTTTTACCTTTAAAGTACAAATGCCACTGCCATTAGATATTATGAGTCAATCAGATAAACAATTGGTAGTAAAGATTGGATCGGGCTTAGCTTTATGCTCTGATCCTGAAGTACTGAAAATTGTAGTTAAAGATAAAACTGGACAAAAAAAGTATTCAGTTAATGGACGTGTGCAAAGTCTTGAAGAGGGTCAAAACGGATTTAAACTTGATTTTTCGACAAATAGTATCTTCAAAGATGTGGCTCGTGGAGATTATCTGGAGGTGGAATACCGGGCTAAAGAAGCAGATTCTCAGGCAACAAAAAATGCTGATATTACTACGGAAGTAAGCTACGATAATAATTACGAAGATAAAACAACGACGTATACACCAAGAATAATAGGCGCTGTTATTCAAAAACTTAACAGCCGACTTGATGCGTTGCCTGGTGCTGAATTTGTACTTTACCGCCTTAAGGGGGACACTAGAGAATATTATATGCCAGACGCCAGTTGGTCTAGTTCAGCTACGCCAGACCAAGCTAAGAAGTATGTATCTGGAGAAGAAGGTATGATCTATATTATAGATGAACCTAATATGCCAGAAGGAATATATTACTTTAAGGAAGTCAAAGCACCACCAGGTTATATGCTGCTCCCCAATGATGTAGCGCTCAGGTTTCTGGAATATACTTATCGTCAAACAAAGGTTCAACCACAAAACATTAAGAATTTTAAAGAACCGACACGACCTGAATTTGTGGTTCCTGTAACTGGTGGTAATGGTGTGATTTGGCTGTTGAGTGGCAGCATTTTGTTAATCATGGCAGTTGGTATTTACTTCAAAAAACGTAAAATTGATTAAGCTTAGTAAAGCGTAAGTGTCCGTCAAAGGGGGGTGCGTCATGGTCAAGGGAAAACATCGCCGCCGTAAACGTCGGTTTACATTCTTCGATGCCTTGATGCTCTTACTTTTATTAATTGGCTTAGGTGGTTTGATCTATCCTTTCTTTCGTGACGCGGTAAATCGCTCGATCAATCAGCAACTAGTCCAATATTATCAGCGGAAAAGTGACCGCGCCCATGATGCCAAGATGGCTATGAAAAGAAGAACAGCTCAAAAAGAAAACCAGAAATTAGCAGAAAAAAATGCAACGCCACAGGCAGATCCCTTTTCGACAACCAATAAATCAGTGCCGCAGCAAAAGAAACTTTCTTATTATGAACGTCACACGGTTGGAACTTTGCATATTCCTAAATTGAATACTAGTATGCCAATTTTTGATATGACAACCGATCTACTTTTACAACAAGGCGCGGGAATTTTGACAGGGACTTCTCAGCTAACTGGGGGTGTGAATACCCATACGGTTATTTCAGCACATCGGGGGTTATTAAATGCTAAATTATTTACAGACCTACCCAAGCTCAAGAAAAAAGACCGATTTTATATTCATGCCAATGATCGCCGGTTGGCTTATGAAGTGCGAAAAATAAAGGTGATCAAGCCCACGGAACATCAGTACCTGCGAATCGAACATGGGCGTGATAAGGTCACATTAATGACCTGTACCCCTTATATGATTAATTCTCATCGTTTGTTAGTTACTGGCTATCGAATTCCCTATCCTCAAACTAAAGCAAGCACACAAATCAAAGAAATTGACCAAGATCAAGAAGTTGGAGCTTTGCGGCTGGTTGCGATAATTATCGTATTACTGCTGGTAGCGATTGTCTTATGGGCGATTTACTGCCGGGGTCGTCGCTTACAGTTACAATCTAAAATCCAACCTTTTGAATTTCGAAGTTGGCGGAGAATTTAAATTTTAGTTTTATTTTAGACACATAGACGGTGTAGTGCAGAGTCATTGCTGGAGTGATAAGGACTTCAGACAATGGCTTTTTATTTGGCAATATGTCTTGACATGTTGGGTGTTTTCTGTAAGTATTAAGTTTATCAAATATGTCTTGACACTTTGGAGGAAGTATATGATTGCGGAAGATAAACCTGTTTCACAATTAAGTTCACGAAAATTATTGACGGTAGCTGGCTTCGCTTGGCTCTTCGATGCGATGGATGTTGGTATGTTATCGTTTATTTTAACTGCATTACAACGGGAATGGCATTTAAGTGCGGTACAATTGGGCTGGCTTGGTTCAATTAGCGCCATCGGCATGGCGGTTGGGGCGACTGTCTTTGGCGCTTTAGCAGATAAAGCTGGACGGCGTAATATTTTGTTGGTAACTTTATTAATTTTTTCGATTGGGAATGGTATCTCTGCTTTTGTGGGTAGTTTGACGCTTTTTGCTGTACTACGTTTTTTTGTTGGAGCTGGTTTAGGTGGTGAATTACCCGTCGCATCCGCACTCGTTTCTGAAAATGTTGCGGTTGAAAAGCGTGGACGTTATATTGTTTTATTAGAGAGCTTTTGGGCAGGCGGTTGGCTGATTGCTTCAATCTTGTCTTATTTTGTGATTCCAAGATATGGCTGGCGGGTTGCGCTACTAGGGACGATGATCACTGCTGTTTATGGCCTTTTGATGCGCATACACTTACGTCATGCCAATGATCCAGTAAAAAGTGTTACTACGGATACAAAACAAACTTGGTGGCAAAAAATGGCAGCTATTTGGACGGGGCAGTATACGAAACGCACAGTTATGCTGTGGCTGCTTTGGTTTATGATCGTTTTCTCTTATTATGGTATTTTTCTATGGCTGCCGAGCGTTATGGTGGTTCGTGGGTTTGATATTGTGCATAGTTTTGGCTATGTACTGATTATGACTTTGGCCCAATTACCCGGGTACTTCATGGCCGCTTGGTTAATTGAAAAAATCGGTCGTAAAGGGGTATTAGTCACGTTCCTAATTGGGACCGCAATCAGTGCCGCTTTATTTGGCAATGCTAGCAGCACCGCGATGTTAGTATTCTGGGGCGCATTAATGTCCTTCTTTGATTTAGGCGCGTGGGGTGCAACATACGCTTATTCGCCAGAACAATACCCTTCAGAAATACGCGGCACCGGCACTGGTATGGCTGCTGCATTCGGGCGTATCGGTGGTATCGTTGGGTCCTTATTGGTGGGTTATTTATTAACGGCTAAAGTAAGTATTACTTGGATATTCATTATTTTTGCAGCCTCACTGATTGTTGGGGCACTTGCGGTTTTATTTTTGGGTGAAGAGACTAAAGGCAAAACAATTGATTGAATTTAAAACTGCTATTTAGAAGTTAGTAAGTGCTAATGAGTGCCGAAAATGACTGAACAGATCTTGGTAGCGGCATACAGTCAGTCGTTGCTTTGGGCACTGAGGTTAAATTTGTACTAAAATCATTAAAGTGAGATAAAAGTCGTTGTCCCTTTAAATACAGTTAAAAACTGAAAATGTTAGACAATTTTGGCAGAGTAGAAATTCTACTTTGCCTTTTTTGTGTGAAATTTTAAACGTGTGCCAAAAGGCAACAGCCTCACCTAACCGCAAATGGCTCAAATGGAAAACTCACCATTTTTCACAATTCTTGTTAGTGCTCAGGTGTTAAGCGCCTTTTGTCTCACACCCTTCCTACGATTAGTCTCCTGACCCTACGCCTTTAGCACCAAAACGTTATGCATTCTTAATGGGGTGTCATTTCAAAAAGAGCAGCTAGGACTCTAGTAATTTCTGCAGTTGTGGTTTGTTTACCATCAGAAAGCCACTGCAACAATGTGCCAATTGTGCCGCTAACGAAGTAAGTAAAATAATATTCTAGTAAGCGTTGGTCTGTTTCTTTAAAACGTTCTGAAAATTGGGTAATGGCGAAATCGTGTACCTGATCAAAAATCACCTGAATGACCCGACTATTTGGATAATCCGCCAGAATATGTTGCATCATGACTTTTTGTTGTAACAAAATATTGATGAAACTATGGAGCCATTGTTCGATCTCAGTAGAAGTCGTTTTTCGTAAAATTGGTTTTAATTCCGCAATGATCTCATCTTCCAATTCATGATATAAAGCATAGGGATCGGTATAGTATTGATAAAAAGTTCCACGATTGATATCCGCACGTTTGCATATCTCAGTGACGGTAATTTTAGAGAGTGTTTTAGCGGATAAGAGTGTTAAAAATGCTTCTTTAATGGCCGCCTTAGTATAGAGTGTGCGCCGGTTATGTTTAGTTCCAGCCATAATGTCCCTGCTTTCAACAGAATTATAAAAAGTGTTCAATTAATAACGAATCGTTTGATTTTGCTTATTGTACCTGATTATTAGAGAAATTATACTATGACTAGATAATAAAACCAACAGTATGTATGGTTAATGACAGGGTGATGAAATGAGTTTTATTGAAGTGAAGCACGAGTTTAAACGTTATCAAATGGGAGACACGGTCATTGTCGCTAATGATGACATGACTTTTAATATTGAGGCTGGAGAACTAGCAGTCATTCTTGGCCCTAGTGGTGCTGGTAAATCAACAGTTCTAAATATTCTAGGCGGGATGGATCTACCCAGTGCGGGTCAGGTACTAGTGGATGGCGCTGATGTAGCACAGTATTCACAACGGCAATTAACGCAATATCGCCGCTCTGATGTGGGCTTTGTTTTTCAATTTTATAACTTAGTACCTAACCTGACAGCTAGAGAAAACGTAGAGTTAGCTTCGGCTGTGGTTTCTGATGCATTAGATGTTGATGCGGTCATGGATCAGGTAGGCTTGAGCCAGCGAATGAATAACTTTCCCGCTCAATTATCTGGTGGGGAACAACAGCGAGTGGCGATTGCCCGCGCCTTAGCCAAGAATCCTAAAATTCTATTGTGTGATGAACCCACAGGGGCACTGGACTTTGAAACAGGTAAGCAGGTTTTAACATTATTACAGAACGCAAGTCGGAAGTATCATAAGACAGTCGTGATCATCACGCATAATTCAGCTATCGCACCGATGGCTGATCGAATTATTCGAATTAATGATGCTAAGGTTCGTGCGAACGAAATCAATGCGAAGCCGATCTCGGTTGCGGATATTGTCTGGTAGGTGCTGGCAAAAAATGAAAAATATTTATTTTAAATCATTAATTCGAGATATTCGTAGTTCTTTTGGCCGTTTTGTGGCGATCATCTTAATAATATTAATGGGGGTCCTTTTGTTCGTAGGCATTAAGTCTGTGGGGCCAGATTTAACACGAACAGCCGCACAACACTTAGAAACTAGTCACGCTTCTGACTTTCAAATTACAGCTACCACTGGCTTTACAGCCAAAGACCGGCAGGCGATCCTTAAAAAAATGCCACATGCCCAGGTATCTTTAGGAAACCGAGTGCCAATGGTAGAACACAGAAAGCAAAAGAACTTACAAGTTATCAGTTTTGATAAAAATGACTCTCAAGACCATTTGCAATTAGCTGCGGGACATTTCCCGGGAAATAATCATGAAGCCGTCATTGATGCTCAGCTTAGAAAGCTTTATCCTATGGGCACAAAGCTTCGATTTACCAGTAAGCAATTGAAACAGACGACGGTCAAGGTTGTTGGCTATGTCACTTCACCAACCTACATTGATCGCAAGGAACGGGGCATCACGACAATTGGCAATGGTCAACTAGATGGTTTTGTTTATACGCCTAAAACAAACTTTAACATACCAGCGGACAGCACGATGTATATTAGATTGAAGCAGCTGCGTAAATACGAGCCCTTCTCTGATCAGTATCAGTCTAAGAGTGCTACGGCTGCTGAAAAATTGATGCAAATTTTGAACGCTCGGCAACCCATACGTCAACGTGAATTACAACAAACAGCATTGGTACAAGCTAAAGCTAGATTAGCGGCACAAGGGCAACCTGTACCTAACACGGCGGCAATAGATCAGCAATTGCTGCAGCAAATCAAGTTACCTAAAACAGAATATATCTTAAATCAACGCTCAGATAGTCCAGGCTTTAGTGACTATCGCAGTCTAGCCGAGCGGATCGATGCTATTGCTAATGTCTTTCCAGGCTTTTTCTTCCTGATTGCCATTTTGATCACGTTTACAACGATGACGCGAATGATTGAAGAAAATCGCAAAGAAATTGGAACTTTGAAGGCGTTGGGCTATTTTAATCATGAGATTGCTATTAAATATCTGTTATACGCTTTGATCACAGCCACAATTGGGACCACGCTGGGTATTTTGATTGGCAGTAAAGCTTTACCGACCGTCGTCTTCAGCATATTGAAACAGCAATATATTTTCACAGATTACAAGGTTGCCTATTATGGGGGGCCAATCTTGTTGGCAACGGGTGCGGCTATTTTTGCCACAGTTTTTTCAGCACTTTATGTTTTGGTCAAAGATTTACGTGAGAAACCGAGTACGTTACTTTTGCCTAAAGCACCAAAAGCTGGCAAACGCGTTTTATTGGAACGTGTGACACCAATTTGGTCACGGTTATCATTCAATCATAAAATCACGTATCGCAATATTTTTCGCTATAAGGCACGAGACATCCTGACAATTTTAGGGATTGCTGGCTGTACCGGCTTAATGGTGGCCGGATTTGGACTTCGCGATTCAATTGGTGCACCGGCAGATATCCAATTTAGTCAATTAACGAAATATCAAGCGTCAGTCACGTTAAAATCTGGGCAAGATGCAGTTAAACTCAATTCAGTGTCACAATTGTTGACAGATGCATCGACTGTTCAGAGTACGTTGCCAGTGCACAGTGAACAAGTTACTTTGAAGCAAAAAGGGACTACCAAACAGACGGCGACTTTGATGGCCGCAGATCAAGCCGCAAAGTTTGATGCTTACGTGACACTGCGGACGCCACAGCAACATAAATTACGACTGACGAATGCTGGTGCTATTATTTCCCAACAATTGGCAAAAACTTTAGCTGTTCAAACTGGGGATACAATCACGCTCAGAACAACCGCAGGACAGCGGTATCGACTAAAAGTTGCCGGTATTACGGAGAACTATTTGGGACATAATATATATGTCATGCACGCTTATCTAACCAAACAAACGGCCAAGGCGGTCCCATTAAATACTTATCTTCTCAAAACGAAGGTTATGACGCCCAAACAAGAGCACCGCTTGACCCAGCAATTACTGGATTCGGGACAAGTATTGAATGTTAATTTTTTGAGTAAACAAATCAAACTGCAGCGGACGACGACTAAAAGTATCGCGCCAGTTGTTTTGATATTTATTGTTCTATCAGGTACTTTAGCCTTTGTTGTGCTATATAATTTAATGAATATCAATATTTCTGAACGGGAACGGGAATTAGCTACGATCAAGGTGCTTGGTTTCTTCAATAATGAAGTGACCATGTATGTGGTACGCGAAAGTATTATTTTTACAGGGATAGGTATCTTGCTTGGCTTTGGCATTGGGCATCTGCTGCTGCAATTTATTCTTGCACAAGCTTCTTCAGAGCTGATCCTGTTTCCAACGGTCATCCATTGGTCAGGCTATGTGATTTCGGCTGTAATGACTATTATCTTTTCGTTGATTGTGGCTATCGTAACCCACTTTAAGCTCAAACATATTCATATGATTCAAGCTTTGAATGCTAGTGAATAGCTGGTAAATAGAGGAACGTGAGACAAAAGGTGCTCAGCGCCTGAGTACTTACAAGAATTACGATAATGGTTGACTTTCCATTTGAGCCATTCATGGTTAGATTGGGATGTTGCCTTTTGGAACACGTTTAAAATGAAATCGTTTGTAAACAAATACAGGGGCGGTTGAAAGCAAAATGTTAGTTTTGTTTTCAGCCACCCCTGTTAATTATGATTGGGCATGTCTTGTTTTTTACCAGCTATAAGTGTTCACATAGGTGCTATCAATCCATTGATTTGGACCAACTTCATACCAGAGATGCCCATGATCATCAGTTTCAGCAGAATTAATTTTCCAAGCCGTCCCATTTGCTAAATAACGTCCAGATGGGATTTTTTGATCAGTGTAGCCGTCCCATAAAGTAATAGCATCACCGTTGTTGTAATGAACCACGCCATACATACCTGATTGGGCATCAATATTAGTATCGTTAAGTGGAGTATAATGGCTTGGCCATTGGGCATCGTTGACACCGATTGCAGATGTGTAAGCCACATAGCTATTAATCATATTGTTCGTTTGAATGGTTGATGTGCCCGCAAAATCAAGGCTATTATAGACTCGGGTTACACCATCAGTATCTGTCCGCTGGGCAAAGGCGATGCCAACTTGAGTGTACCAGGGATTTAGTAGATTCTTACGATGGCCAAAATCTGTGACACCAACATCGTCATAGTATTGTGTAATCAAACCAATGGCCAGTTGTTCATCACTAGTGATCGGAGTCAGAATATTAGCGCCAGAACGAATGGAAACATTAATTGGTGTCATGGCGATATTTTCGCCAAAGAAGTAATAGCCAATGCTGTGCATGGCTTGACGCTCACTAGTCATATTATGAGCTAAATTGGAACTTACAGCATTTTGGTTAGTGATTTTTTGAGCCCAAGCATCAGTAATGGTCTGATTGTATTGAACTGGTGCCAAGCCGTTTTCTTGACGTAGGTGATTGATTCCGTAAAAGATCAGCGATCTAACATGATCAAAATTAGGTGTATAACGAACCGTCTGTGCTGGTAATGTGTCAGCTAGTACAGCTTGAGGTTGGTTGCTCGGGGGCATTGGTAGTGCATTCATTGAAGAGAGTGCGAAACCCAATAATGCCGGGGCAACTAAATATGCCATTTTTCTCATGACACTCATCTTCCTTTCTTTAGGTGGCCTCCTCTGCAACCGTATTATGAATGAAAAACGCTTACATGAACTGCCGACTATGACAAGATGAGATGCATATAATGATATTTTATTAATGAAAAATGACAAAAAATGCCGAATATCGGTTATTTAATTTTAAAATAGTTAATAAAAATAAAGGAATACAGCAAAAAAGCACTCTCAAAATGAGAATGCTTTTTTGTTATTTTTGAAAGAGAGTGAAACAAGCGGCACTCAGCACCTGAGCCCCTAACAGGAATTGAGAAAAATGGTGGGCTGAGCCATTCGTGGTTAGGTGAGGGTGTTGCTTTTTGGCACAAGGTTAAAATTTAGTCGTTCGCAAACAAACAGAAGGTGAAAACAATACGTTAGTTTTGTCTCGCTCTCAGTAAAGGGCGGTTAAATTACTGGACAAATACTCTGAAACAAGACGGTCTAATAACAGGAAAATACGATTAAAGTCTTCTGGGGTCCCAAAATCTTTCACTTCAATAATATTCTTAGTATCTGAGATACTTGCTGTAATTTCCTTCGTATCAAAGTAGTTAGTGCTCGTTAAAATAGCATCGTATTTTTGACCAGGTACGAAATTTTCCAGTGAGATATTAAAGTTTGCTCGGGTTTGTACTGTTAAACCGTAGATGAGGTAATAATTGATCGATTGTTCGTGGTTGTCATAAAAAGCCAACTTAAATTGTCGTTTGGTATGATTTAGCAGTAATAACAGGATGCTTGTAAAATAATTAACTAAAAAATGGACAATGGTCGGTTTTTTGAACACAGCATCATGGCGTTGTAATCGATGAATCAGGAAGTCTCGGAATTTGGCCTGGCCACTATCAGCAGACCAGAAAATCCCCTTCATTGCTGTGTATAGAAGCTGGTGCCGGCTACCCAAGACGCCAGGCATAAACAGAATATTCCCCAATTCACTAAAGAAGGCATAGCGCAAAAAGTCCCGATGTAATTCTAAATCAAATTTCATATCCAACAGCGCCAAAACTTCATTAGTTGTATTACGAATTTTTTGAACATAAGGTAGATCAGAATTGTATATAATCTGGAAAAATTCACTATTGATTGGCACAACATGCTCAAAAGAAACGTAAACAATGAAACTTAAAACCTCAAAGCCTAAGTGATTCTTTAAAAAGATATTAAAATTTTTACGAAATATTTCAATCAAACGTTGACCATAGTCATACTTTTCAATGTCGGCAATCGAGATCACATCGACATGTTCATTGTGGTCATGAAGATTTAACCGTTGCATGACCACGTTCCAGTAGATTCTCATGGAATTACGAGCAACTTCGGATAGAGGTTCATGGATCAAGGCTTCATAATCAGTAATGAAGTCTTTAAATTGTGGTTGTGAAAGTGTGGTCAGTTTAGGATCAGAATTATTTAGGGTTACAAAGAACTTATAGTAAAAGTGCCGAATATCTATTTCACGGCCATTGATGTGATTATTACGAATAGAAATATCGAATTCGGCGATCAGATGATTAACCTTGTTCATTGTCCGAAAGAGGGTAGATTCACTGATCATAAGATCTTGTTGCATTTTTTGCATGGTAAATGAATTATGCCAGAAAACATAAGCTAAGATTTGATAAGGTAATGAATCACGAATGATCCGGTTTGTGAGTTCTTCCAAACTATAGATAGGATCCATGACAAGTGTGATCGTACTCCGAGTTTCAGTGAGCCCAATATTTTCATCTTGACAAAGATATTTCAAGTTACTATTTAATGACGCAACGTGATCAGAAACCATCCGTTGTGTTGTGTGCATATAGTTGACTAAGATTGATTTAGCAATGGTACCATGATTGTGGAAAATTCGTTCTAACATTTTCACATCAAATAAAGCCTTACTATCAAGTAGATCCTCCTTATCCACTACAGTCACTATCCTTCCCATGAATGTGAACGGTGTATTAAATGATCATCTGGTAGGCATAACGTTTGCCATTTTCGTGGGGTAAATAAACGATACCTTGATATTGAAAGCCAGAAATTTTGATCACTTTTTGCATGGCTAAATTATCTGGATGCGTATCGATTCTAATATCATGATAACCCAAATTAACTGATTCATTAACTAATCCGCCGATAAATTTCCGTGCATAACCACTATTCTTCTTAGTGGCATCTACAGCTACACGGTGCAGTGAAATATAACGCGCATCAGCGCTTTTGAGCCACTGGCCTTCTTCAATCGCTTCGTAAGCAGCGTCAATTTCAGTTGTTAAGGCGGCCGTAGCTACTACTTCACCATCAGCCTCTAAGACGTAAGCAATACCCTGTTCAATATCAGAATGAATTAAGACGTCGTCAGGGCTATCGGTACCTTGCCATTGAGGAATGCGCCGTTCTGAAAGTAGGACCTTCGCTTGCTCAATAATTTCCATAATTTTATCAAAATCGTTGACAGTTGCTTTTCGGAAAACAAGACTCATTTTTTAAAAAACTCCTTTTTAAATAGTGATAGTTATTATACTGCTTGGATTATAATAGCAAGGTTTTGCCACTTTGCAAACTTTTTTGAATCAAAAAAAGTTAGGCTGACCTTAATTTTATGTTTCCTTTATCTAAATATAGGTGTATGATAATTTTGAAAACGAAATAGGAGTGGTGTTAATGATGGGAAGTCAATCCCAAGAGAAGGGTCATAAAAAGCTCATTCAGTATGCAAATGGCCCTTCGCTAGAAGAAATAAATGGTACGGTCGAGGTGCCAAAAGGTAAAGGCTTTTGGCGGACACTATTTGCTTATTCTGGACCAGGTGCCCTAGTTGCTGTAGGGTATATGGATCCTGGTAACTGGTCTACTTCCATTACTGGTGGTCAAAATTTTCAATATTTATTGATTTCCGTAATTTTGATGTCTAGTTTAATTGCGATGTTGTTACAGTATATGGCAGCTAAACTAGGCATTGTGAGCCAAATGGATTTGGCACAGGCAATTCGTGCACGCACGAGTAAGCCATTAGGTGTCGTTTTGTGGATTTTAACAGAATTAGCGATCATGGCAACAGATATTGCTGAAGTTATCGGGGCTGCAATTGCATTATACTTACTATTTAATATTCCTCTAGTCATTGCTGTATTTATCACCGTATTCGATGTTTTATTATTGCTATTATTGACTAAAGTTGGTTTCCGTAAAATTGAAGCAATCGTTGTATGTTTAATTTTAGTTATTTTATTAGTTTTTGTTTATCAAGTTGCCTTATCAGATCCCAATTGGGGTGATGTTATTAAGGGATTCATTCCGACAACTGAGACTTTTTCTAATGGTCATTCTGTTGCTGGTATGACCCCATTAAGTGGGGCATTAGGCATTATTGGGGCCACTGTCATGCCACATAATTTATACCTGCACTCTGCTGTTTCGCAAACACGTAAAATTGATCATAAAGATGAAGAAGATGTTGCTCGGACAGTTCGGTTTACCACTTGGGACTCTAACATTCAGCTAACATTTGCTTTCTTTGTAAATTCTTTGTTATTGATCATGGGTGTAGCTGTCTTCAAATCAGGTGCTGTTGAAGATCCTTCTTTCTTCGGCCTATTCGATGCCTTATCCAACACTTCTACTTTGAGTAATGGCGTTTTGATCAGCGTGGCTCGTTCTGGAATTTTATCGACCCTGTTCGCAGTTGCTTTATTGGCTTCTGGTCAAAATTCAACCATTACCGGCACCTTGACCGGGCAAGTCATCATGGAAGGCTTCGTTCATATGCGGATGCCACTCTGGCTGCGTCGGTTAGTCACGCGCTTGATTTCAGTAATTCCAGTATTGATCTGTGTCATGATGACCAGTGGGCAAAGTGCAATTAGAGAACATACGGCTTTAAACACATTAATGAATAATTCACAGGTATTTCTGGCTTTCGCTTTACCATTCTCAATGTTACCGTTACTGATGTTTACAGATAGTCGTGTTGAAATGGGGCAACGCTTTAAAAATAGCTTTATTATTAAAGTTTTAGGCTGGATTTCAGTTATTGGATTAACTTACTTGAACCTACTAGGTTTACCGGATTCCATTGCTGCTTTCTTTGGTGATCATCCATCTGCTGGTCAGCTAACGACAGCCCATATTATTGCTTACGTTTTAATTGTAGCTGTACTGGCACTCTTGGCCTGGACGATATACGAACTTTACAAGGGTAATAAGCGGCATGAAGCTCAAATTGCCGCTGACTTGGCAACCAGCCATAAAGAATAACGGGAGGATGAAAAATGAGTGATAGACCGAGTAATGTCAAACACTTCGACCGTATCTTAGTTGGGGTGGATGATTCAGATGATTCACAATTAGCCTTTCGCTATGCTTTGAATCGAGCTAAAGAAGATGATGCAATTTTATTCATCTGTTCCATCTTGGAATCGCAAGAGATGAATGTCTTTCAAGCTTTAAGTAAGGACTACGTTCATGGCGAACGAGAAGAGTTAGAACAACATCTGAATGATTATCGCAAATTAGCGGAAGATTTTGGAATTGACCGAGTGCATACTGTGGTTGATGAGGGTGAGGCTGGCGAGACCATCGTCAAAAGCGTCATCCCCCATATTGAACCGGATGTTTTAATTATTGGCTCTAAATCAAAAAAAGGCCTTAGCCGTCGTTTTGGGAGTCAAGCAGCCTATATGGCTAAATATGCACCAATTTCAGTATTTGTGATTCGATAAGGTTTTTCATATTATGATATAAATCATTTCAATAATCAAACAGAATAACGGGTTAACGAATAGTCTGCAATAATTAGTGTGCCTTTTGCGTAAAAATAGCTACAAATTGTTGCTCAATTGGCGCTAGAATATAATCATGACGATAAGCCAAGTAGATTTTAAAGCTTGGCAAGTCGTCATTTTTTATACGCAATAATTTCACGTCATCATTTGGGGTAACAGCTAGATCAGTCAATAGCGCAATACCAGCATTTTGGCTGACCATTTTTTTCAAAATATTCACATCGTCTGTCTGATAAATAATATTTGGTTTATGCCCTGAACTAGCAGTTAAAACATCAAAAACGGCGGTGTGGACAAATCCTTCGTCTAGCGCAACAAAGTCTTCATCGGCAATCTCACTAAAAGCCACGCTGTCTCTTTTGGCAAGCGGGTGTTGTTGACTCACGATGATGCCAAAGCTTTTTTGTGCTAATGGAATCAATTTTAGCGCTTGTGCATCCAATTGGGTGCTGGTCGCTAATAAGGCTAGATTAAGTTCACCCGCTAATAATTGGCTTAATAAATACTCGGAACCGCGGGAGTGTGTGTGCAAGTACTGGATCAAGCGCGCTTGGTTCAACTGAGGGATATATTGGGGAAAGTAGTAATTGCCAATAATCGGCGGCAAGCCTAAAAAAATTTTAGCACGAGCATTATTTTTGATCTCGATTCGCGCCACTTGTAATTCGTTTAATATATGTTTTGCATGAGCCGAGAATTGCGCCCCGTCCGGCGTCAAGCTGATAGCATGATGGGACTGGTCTCGCTGGATTAATTGACCGTCCAAGGCTTCCTCCACCCGTTTGATAGCGTAAGTGATCGTCGGCTGGGACACCTTAAAATACTGTGCCACCTGAGTAAAGTTTTGTAGTTCAGCTAATTTTACAAAATATTCTAAGTCTTTGATTTGCATGGTTATGATCCTCCCAAGTTGATTGATCGTGATAAGTTTTTGTCACGCTATAAACACGCTTGAATCATTAGCTTTACGCACACTCTAGTTTTTAAACGCGTTCCAAAAGGCAACGACGTCACCTAACATCGAATGACTCAAATGGTAAGGGCACCATTTATCGCCATTCTTGTTAGTGCTCGGTCGCTGACCGCCTTTTGTCACGCTCTGTCTTATAAACATATTTTATCATTTCTCATCAATTTGACTATGTTTTTTATACGGCCGTATACTAGCGTCATTGTTTTTTCAAGTTGTTGGTTCAGAGGTTATAGGAGGTAGTTAGATGCAAGCACGTGAAATATTAAATAATCCATTTTTAAATAAAGGGACAGGTTTTACTCAGGCAGAACGGGACGAATTGGGTTTGAATGGCTTAGTACCGCCACGGGTTCAAACGATTGCGGAACAGGCAGAACAAACTTATGCCCAATATCAAACAAAAGTGAATGATCTGGAAAAGAGATTGTTCTTAATGCAGATCTTTAACGAAAACCGGACGTTATTCTATTACCTATTCAGTCAACATGTGGCGGAATTCATGCCGATCGTCTATGATCCAACGATTGCAGAGACGATAGAAAATTACAGTCATTTATTCGTGCAGCCGCAAGATGCTGTTTATTTATCAGTTGACCGACCGCAAGATATCGCAACCGCCCTTAAAAATGGGTCTGATGGTCGTGATATTCGTTTGCTGGTCGTGAGTGATGCCGAGGGTATTTTAGGTATCGGTGACTGGGGTGTGCAAGGCGTTGATATTTCTGTTGGGAAATTAATGGTCTATACTGCTGCTGCTGGTATTGATCCAAGCCAAGTATTGCCAGTTGTGATTGATGCTGGGACTAACCGCCAATCTCTGTTAGAGGATCCCTTATACTTGGGTGAACGCCATGAACGCATTCGCGGACAACAATATGATGATTTTATTGATCAATTTGTGGCTGAAGCTGAGGCACAGTTCCCGAAGGTTTACTTGCACTGGGAAGATTTTGGGCGTAGTAATGCGGCTAAAATTTTAGACAAATATAAGGATAAGATCACGACCTTCAATGATGATATTCAGGGGACGGGAATCATCGTATTGGCTGGTATTTTAGGTGCATTGAAGATCTCTGGTGAAAAATTAACGGATCAAAAGTATTTATCTTTTGGTGCTGGTACAGCTGGCGCCGGGATCGTACGGCGGATTTATGATGAAATGCGGGTGGAAGGCTTATCTGAAGCTGAAGCAAAATCACATTTCTACTTAGTTGATAAGCAAGGATTATTATTTGAAGATACTCCAGACCTAACGCCGGAACAAGAGCCATTTGCCCGAAAACGCTCTGAATTTGCTAATGCTGACGAGTTGACGGATCTATTATCAGTGATCCAAACCGTCCAACCAACAATCATGGTTGGTACCTCAACTGTTCCAGGTGCGTTTACTGAAGCTGTGATCAAAGAGATGGCTGCCCATACTGACCGGCCAATCATTTTTCCAATTTCTAATCCAACAAAATTAATGGAAGCCAAAGCCGAAGATGTAATCAAATGGTCCGATGGCCGTGCCTTAGTAGCTACTGGTATTCCAAGTGCCCCAGTTGAGTATAATGGCGTGACTTATGAAATTGGTCAGGCAAATAATGCTTTAGTTTACCCCGGGCTAGCTTTTGGAACGATTGCGGCAACATCTAAGCTATTGACTGATGAGATGATCAGTGCTGCGGCGCACTCATTAGGTGGCATCGTCGATACAACGCAACCTGGTGCGGCTGTTTTGCCACCGGTGTCAAAATTAGACGTTTTCTCTAAGACGGTTGCCATAGCTACAGGACAAGCGGCATTAGATGCCAACTTGAATCAAGAGCCAGTTACAGATATTGAAAAAGCCATCGATGAGATGAAGTGGATACCAAAATATTAATTTATTAGTTTAGGGGAGCGTAATATGACTGCATTTTTAACATCTGTGTCTAGTGTCGTTGAAATCGTCCTAGTCATTGCGTTGGGGTATTATTTACGACGCACTAAAAAGTTTGATGATAAATTTAAAGGCAGTATTTCATTTTTGATTATGAATATTGCCTTACCATTATCAATTTTCGTTTCAGTTTTGAATAATTTGACGCGTAGTAAGCTGGTCAGCCTTTCCAGTGGGCTGATTTATGTACTGATCAGTTTTATCATGGGTTATTTGATTTCATGGTTACTAGTTAAAATTTTGAAAGTTCGGCCCGGCCGCCGGGGCACGTTTATCAACATGTTCGTTAATGCCAATACAATTTTTATCGGCTTACCGTTAAATATGGCATTATTTGGCCAAGTTAGTTTGCCATACTTTCTGATTTACTATGTGGCGAACACGGTATCTACCTGGGCTATCGGGGTATTCTTTATTTCAGCCGATGATCCTACGAAAACAAAAGGCAGCTCCAAGGGTAACTTCAACTGGCGCAAACTTCTGCCAGCACCACTATTGGGTTTCTTAGTGGCTTTAGTTTGGCTATTGATTGGTTTGCCATTACCAAAACTAATCAATGATACGTTCTCTATGGTTGGTGGTATCGTGACGCCATTATCCTTAATTTATATTGGGATCGTATTAGCCGATGCCGGATTAAAATCTATCCACTTTGATCGAGATACCGTTGTGGCACTACTCGGCCGCTTTGTGATCGCACCAGCTATTATGATTGCGATTGTTGCCCTATTCAAAGCCAATGGGCAAGTGATGCCTAATATTGAATCGAGCACGTTGATCATTCAAGCCGCTGCACCTGGCTTAGCCGTTTTACCAATTCTAGTGGGCCAATCCCATGGTGATGTGGAATACGCCACCAATGTGGTCACGACCAGTACCGTGTTATTCGTGATTGTGGTGCCAATCTTAATGCAATTGATTCGCTTCATTTAGTTAAAATGGTGCCATCAAGCATCGATTAAGTCAAAAAATTCCGTGAAGGCCTACTAGCTTTCACGGAATTTTTTTGTGGTATAGTTGTAGCTATATCAGGGAGGTAGTCGTTATGATGAATTGTAAAAAAATATTGTTTATCTGTTTAGCAGTGACATTCTTTGCGTTACAGTTTTTACCGACAAAATCAGTACAGGCGGAATCATTTCGACCGCTAAACCAGTTTAACGATTATTATTCTGTTGCCACCGTTGATGGTCAATGGGGCGCCAATTTGTATCAAGGTAATGATCAAGACCGAGTTTTTGATCGAATCTTACCAAGAGAATCCCAATGGAAAATTTATGGCTATACTAAACGTAGTGATGGGTACTATTATTGGGCTGGTGCAAATAATTGGATCGAAGCGGACCAAGTCCAAGTTCCTGCTCAAGATGAACAAGATGCTATTTTAAATATCGTAACGAAATATCCGAAATATGACAGTAGTAGTACTTATAATACCTATAGGCCAATTTGGAATCCTAGTGGTGGTTATTGGGGTGACCAGCCATATTGGACTGTTGTTAGATATGAATGGAATGAGTTAGGGGCGGTTGCTGCGCTTCAATGGTTTGTTGTGTACGCTGATGGTGCTGCTTATCCGGTACCTTATATATAGTTAATTAATGGAAATTTACATTTATATTTTTGTACATTAAAATAATAAAAAGCAGGATCTTTGATGAAATTATTTCAACAGAGATCCTTCTTTTAGCTAATTAAGATTCTTTGGGAGTATGGTCATTAGTTAGCACATCAGGTAAGGTCCAAGCATTATCTGGTCTGACTTCTTTTCTATTTAAATTATATGAACTTAAACTACCATCAGTAATGCTTTCTGTGAGTTCTGTATCGGGAACTGTTCGCCGTGTATCGTTGTGTAGAAAACCAAAATTAAATGCGAGCTCATAACCTGTTTTACGTAAGGCTAATCGAGCAATATCATTTCGATCACCACCGGGATAAGCAAATGTTCTAACTGTTGCACCAGTACGAGACTCGATCGTAGCTTTGGAATCAGAAATTTGGTCGTATATTTCATCATTTGTTAATTGGCTAATTGCAGGATGTGTGACTGTATGGGCGCCCAAGGCAAATTGATTATGATCTAGGTTGCCTAAAATAGTCCATTCCTCATCACTGATCTGATTATTACCAGTGATTAAGAAGAAAATGGCGTTAATACCATATTTTGTCATAATATCAACACAGTTGACACCAGTTTGATCGATTCCAGTGGTATCCTCTAAACCACCTGTACCAATCCAGCCACCATAAAAGTCATCAAAAGTTACTAAGACAGATTTGTCGGGCGCTGTGGTTCGGCCTAGTAAGATGTCAATAGCTTCACTTTCGGTGAGTGTATGATAATCATTATCTGCTAGCCAAGCCATATCATCTTTAAACTTACCAACACTCAGGGTATACGACCAAAAGCTATTGTCTCTTTCAAATTCATTTTGCGCGATACGGTGGTAAGCTAGTACTGGGATCTTATTATAAATATCACCATGCTGAATTGGCTGCAAGTTTTTCATTAAGTCATCATCACTGATAAAACCACCATCTACTTGGGCATAGCGAATACCGTTGACTTCAATGTAGTCATTAGGCATTTCACCATCATAGTTACCTAGAACAACCTGTTCATCAACGAAGGGACTGCTTAGCAAAGCGGCACCAGAAATATCGCTTAATTGCCCGCCTAGCCGATAACTGTCATAGTCATTAGCATCACTGGCCCAGCGACTTTTACCGCCGCTAACATCAAAACGTTTGACCCATTGATTACCAGAGACACGAATAAAGTAGACGTTATCAATCTGTTGAATACTGCACTTTTACTTTCTCAATAACTTCAATATAATAAAGAGTATTGTGAACTTAGATTGGAGTTGAGGGGCAGTGGAACGCAAGTGGGATTATGGCTTAGATTTTACGCGCGCGATTGCTGCCATTTTTGTGATCACGGTTCACGTTTTTGCCAGCAACTATAATACCGATCAAGTGGCTTATGTAGGTGATTTGATTGCCAGTAGTGGGGTCTTTATGTTCATCGTGATTTCTGGTTATACCAATTCCATGAAATACGAGCATATTCGTCGGGGACCGACTTACCCTTATATGTTAAAGAAGGCGTTTTTCAAGTTATTGGTACCTTATTTCTTCTGGAGTCTTTTTTACATGATTGTGAATACGATCTATAAGCACCAAGTATTTTTCAGTCAACGGTGGTTCACACGCTTTTTGAATCATCTGTGGCTGGGAAATACTTGGTTTCATTTGTATTTTATGGTGTTATTGATTTATTTATATTTAATTTATCCTTTTTTCTTTCGGCTGATCAAACGACGTAAAGGGTGGCCGCTGACCATCTTTCTACTGGTTTCGCCAGCAATTTTATATTTGATAATGGCACAAATAAAAAGTGTGCCGTGGCGTAGTTTTATGTATTTCTTGCCGATCAATTGGTGGGGTATCATGTTTGTTTTGGGTATTATACTAGCCATCAAGACGTCATTGACAATCTGGCACCAGGATTTTGTGCATTTCATGGTGGCACTAAGCCTTACGATTGCCAGTTTCTTTGGCTATCTCATGTTAAATGATTTACTCATACGGCTGCAAAAACCCAACGAAGGCTTAGCGATTGTTTCGACTTATTTACGCTTACTTTATTCCTTAGCAGCCTTTTTGTTACTTTATATTATTGGCTCGGATTTGTTCAAACTTTTTCCGGGCATGAAACGCTTCTGGCACGTACTTTCTCGACATTCCTATACAATGTATTTGAGTCATCCATTTTTAATTTTTGTGATGGAGCAATTGCGCAACCAGCATTTATTTTTTAAAACAAATACCACGGGCACCATGTTTGGGGCTTGGGCAATTATTATTTTAGCTACTTTCATTCTGTCAGCGTTATTAGATAATTTGATCAAGTATTTCAGAGGGTTATTCCAGGAGGCACTAACGTGAAGCAACGGCGATCGCATCGTAGATTATTTTGGACTTTAGGGGTAATTGGACTTGTTTTATTCGTTTTGGTTGGGACCTGGTGGGGGCGGAATCATCATTATCTGACACAAACACGGGTCCAGGATACGAAAACCCCAACGTTGTTTATTCCTGGGTATATGGGTAACAAAATTTCTTTTGGCGGTATGATCAGACGTATGGATCATTATGGAATCGGGACAAAAGCGATGGTTATTCATGTCACTAAACAAGGCAACGTTCAGATCGATCAGCAAGCGAGTTTGAAACAGAAGAATCCTTTGATTCAAGTGCTATTTCAAAATAATAAACAAGAGCATGTGGAAGCAAAGCAACTGAGACAAGTGCTCTATATTTTAAAAGAAAAATATCAGGTGCAAAAGGTCAATTTAGTCGGTCATTCCAGTGGCGGTAATATTGTCTTCGACTATTTAACTTCGCCAACCGCTAAAACGAAGCAAGTGCCACGAGTGAGTAAGTTTGTTAATATTGCCACTAATTTCCCGGGAAATAAAACAGCGGGTCATTTATTACCTAAGCAATTGTATATTTTAAATATTGCCGGTGACATTTGGCATCTGGGCAGTGATGGCGGTATTCCAGTGAAACAAGATTTAGCTTTGAAACAAATCGCTGCCTCGCGTGTGGCTGCATATCGCGAAGTGGTGGTTCACGGCAGCCCGTTAACGGTATATCACAGTATGCTGCATGAGAATGGTGCTGTTGATCAAATTATTGCCGAATATTTATTTAAGCCGTTATGATTGAAATTCACCCGACCAACCGCTTACACTTAAATTGAGTTTAAGTTTATTGGAAAGGGTGATTTTTGTGAAAATTGGTTTTATTGGTGCCGGTAATGTTGGCAAGAATTTAGCACGCTTATTTGTGACGCATAACTACGATGTGATTTTGAGTAATTCCCGCGGACCAGAAACGCTTAAATCTGCTGTGTTAGAATTGGGTGCTCATGCCACTGCTGCCACAGCAGAAGAGGCTGCACAACAAGGGGATATTGTCGTTGTCACGATTCCCTTGAAGCACTATCAACAAGTACCTGTTGCTCCACTGAAAGGCAAAATCGTCATTGATACAATGAATTATTATCCTGAACGTGATGGTCAGATTGCTGCGCTAGACGAAGGTAAAACCACTACCAGTGAATTGTTGCAGCAACATTTACCTGAATCCAAAGTTGTAAAAGCCTTTAATTCGATTTTTGCGCGGGATCTAATTACAACCTCACATTCTGAAGGTCATCCAGACCGGCGGACGTTACCAATCGCTGGTGATGATACCGCAGCTAAGACAGAGGTCAGCCGAATCATTAATGAACTGGGCTTTGATGTTTATGATGCGGGGCCATTAAAAGAAGGTTTTCGTTTTCAAAATGGAACGCCAGCTTATACCATTCGTGCAAATCGAGACGAATTGATTGCCGCGTTAAACAAAGCATAAGTATTTGTCATTCGGTAGGATCGTTGTCTTTTGACACACAGTTAAAATGGATTCGTTCGTAAAATAAATAGAGAAGGTCAGAGATGTTAAACTCGTCTCTGGCTTTCTCTATTTTTAATGTATTTTATTTTTGCTAATCAGTTAATTTGCGACCACGGACGATCTCCATAATAGCCATAACGACTAGTGCGGCACCGAAGATCCGCAAGGTCAATAGAACGGTATTGAATGGATTGAACAGTAAGATCAGACCGATGATCAAAATTAATGCCCCATATAAGAGCCATGGCCACCGGACCACATTTACATATTGTTTAGAGCTTAAAGCATTCCCAATTTGGGTCACACCAGCAATGCCTAAGCCGATACCAAGCATGAATGGCAGCGCACTTAAAATTGGTTTTGTTAAAATCAGAATTAATCCAGCTGCCAATAATTGCAAGATACCCACAGTTAATTGAGTATTCATCCCACTAACTTGCGCGCGATGCCGCAAGCCATTGATTAGATTAATGATCCCAAATACAGCCACAAATAATGCCGCAACATTAATAAAGATATTTAGGGCACTCTTGGGCTCAAACAAACTGAAGAGACCTAAAATAATATAGGCAATACTTTTGAGCCAAGTTAAATGCCGCATTGAATCAAAAAATTTATTCATTTCCATAGCCACCTCATCTATAATGACTTTAATTGATAGTTCTATTGTAAGTGATAACCTATCCATACGATAGGGACTTAAGGAGGATAACGTGCTATATCCAAATATCCATTTTGCACATTTTATTGACCGCCCCAATCGATTCATTGCCCATTGCCGGTTGGTTGAGACTGGTGAAGTCGTGACCACCCATGTGAAAAATACCGGTCGGACGACCATTCTGCAACCCGGCGTCACCACCGCATTGGTGTATACAAATAATCCCAAACGAAAGACCCAGTATGATCTCGTGGCAGCCAAAAAGTATGATCGCTATTGGATTAATATCGATTCACTAGCACCCAATGTGCTTGTTCATGAAGGCTTAAGCACGAACTATATCCAGTTGCCTGGCATCAAGCGAATTACTAAAGTCATACCTGAAGTGAAATTCCTTGAATCGCGCTTGGATTTTATGGGTTTTGATGAACAAAATCGGCCTTTTTTTGTGGAGGTTAAAGGGGTAACATTGGGCAATCAACAGGTAGGGGCCTTTCCAGACGCGCCAACAACTCGGGGACTAAAACATGTGCAGACCCTAGAGCGTGCCCTGGATCAAGGGTATCGCAGTTACTTATTGTTTATAGTACAGATGCCGCACATCCATCTAGTGACGATCAACCAAGCAATAGATGCTGCTTTGGCAACGGAAGTCAAGCGGGCTCAAGCCTTGGGCGTACGGGTCATGGCTCATGGGACTAAGGTGACACCAGACACGATTACTTTAACCACACCGTTGCCCTTTGTGGCAGCTTTTCCTTTTGAGAGTGATGGTCTGCCATCTTCGATCACACCTAAATCGAAGCAATAAACGGTCGCTTGCTTTAAGTAACTTTATCATTGATAATGATGGTAGCGCTATCTAAATTAGAACGGGAGTTTTTTTATGACAATCAAATTGATCGTAACGGATATTGATGGGACTTTTTTTGATGATCACCACGATTATGATGTTAATCGTTTTAATGCTCAATTAGCAGCTTTGCATCAGCGAGGGATTCGTTTTGTCGTGGCTAGCGGCAATCAATTACGCCACTTACAGCGTATTTTTGCGCAAAAGTCACCTTTACAGACGTTTATTGCTGAAAATGGCGCCCATATCGTTGATGGTCAAACGGTAATTACACAAAAGACAATACCGACAGAGACAGTCCGTGACTTGGTAGCCCACGTTGAAAGTGATGCCATTTTTGCCAAGGCGCGGTTACGACTCTCCGGCCAGCATGCGACTTATGTGGCCGCTGATGATCCTACGATCCATGAACCCTTGACTCGTTATTATTTGCATGATATGCACCCCGTTGCGGATTTACAACAAGTTCAGGATGCGATTTATAAGGTGAATCTTGATTGGCCGCAAAAAAGTGTGGCTCAGCAGGCCAAATATTTAAACGAATTATTTGGGACAGATTTATTCGCGACACCAAGCGGATCTGGCAGTATTGATGTGATTCCTAAAGGGGTCAATAAAGCTTGGGGGATCACCCAATTACAAGCGCATTGGCACATTAGTCCTGATGAAATCATGGCTTTTGGGGATAATTATAATGACTTAGAGATGCTGCAACATGTTGGGCACGGTTATGTAATGAAAAACGCACCTGAGCAGATGCGTCAACTTGGGCTAAACGTGACAAAATATGATAACAACCATAGTGGTGTTTTAGATGTGTTAGATCAATTATTGGCTAGTTAAGGCGGCCTTGGTTTACTTGTGTTGATTTTGATTGTTAAACGCGCTCGTGAAGCTAACTTCGTCACCTAACCCTAATTGCTTGTTGAAGCTAGCGCTTCATCTGCACAATTTGTGTTAGTGCGCCGAAGCTAACCGGCTTCACTCGCGCTCTTACCAGCATTGAACTTGAATGCTATTGCTATTGACCCACTGATCGGCGCCAACTTGATACCATAGTTGGCCGGTTTCATCATAACAAGTCTCAGTGATGCGCCAAGTACTGCCACCAGGTAATTGACGGCCAGAATGTGTGGCTTGTTGTCCGTAACGATTATAGAGATGAATATTTTGATTTCGGGGTACGACGCCAATTAAATTTGCTTGACGGCTGATGGTTTGTTCATCTAATGGGGTATAAGTGCTCGGAAAGCGCTGCTGATCTAAACCAATCGTGGTACTGTAAGCCAAGTAATCGTTGATTGCTTGGTTATTTTCGTTGGTCGCAACACCAGCAAAATTCAAACTGTTATAAACTCTAACAGTACCATCAGCATCCGTACGATAATTTAAGGCTAACCCAATTTGATCAAAGTAAGGGTTTAATAAATTTTTGCGATGCCCAAAATCAGCCACACCAATGTCGTCATAATATTGGGTGATCAAGGCAATGGCTAATTGTTGATCTGATGTTACAGCCGGTAAGATTCGGTCGCCAGATTTGATGGGGACATCAATTGGTGTCATAGCTAAGTTTTCACCAAAGAAGTAGTAACCGATTTGATGCATGGCCTGCCGTTGATCACCAATCTCATGGGCAACTTTGCCATTACGCATGTTGCGATCCACAATAGTTTGTGACCAGGCATCGGTAATATTTTGATTATAACGGAGTGGTTGTAAGCCATTTTGTGCCCGTAGATCATTAATACCATGGACCATTAGCGCACGGACGTGATCGAAATTGGGCTGGTAAGCTACCTGCAGTGCCCGCTTGCGAAAGATTGGGGTGTGGCTATATTGTTGCGCAGCTTCAGCGGCTTGAATGGGCTTGGGTTTTGCCTGTAAGCTGTGACTTAATGCACCTAATGAAGTTGTGAGTAGAAATGTTGCTTGCCATTTACGCATGGTGGCCCTCCTATAAATAATTATTTATTGTTTGCGTAAATTAATTATTTATGATTGGGGCATTCGGTACCAAGTGCGTTTTATTTTCGATAGAGATTATTTAATCCATTTAGGGCTTAAATTGGGGAAGGTAGTGGGTTTTAGTTTGCTTGAATATTTTTGGCGTCAATACAAATACCTTTATTTTTTTAGATAACAAAAATTATTATTGTAATATCAAAAAATAGATTGGCGTTAATTACTGCTATACCAGTGATTAACGGCAATTTATTTTTGTGTCATCAGGTCTCGATTATTATTTTTTTAATGTACCCGCTAGAATAAACTCATACAAAAAATAGTCCGTCCCCCATACATAGAAAATTATGAATGTGAGGAAGTGAAGCAAATGAAGAAAATAATTATTATCAGCATCATTCTAGGCTTGAGTTTGCTACTAGGGTTTTACCAGTACAAAGCGCCCGCATACAGTGCAGCCACTTATACAGAAGTCAATACCCCAGGCGAAATGAAAACTGCTCTAGAAAGCGGCCAAAATGTCCGATTTACGGCAGATATTGAATTGTCCAGCGCTGGATATATTAATGTGGTGCCGCCTCAAGGAAATGAAGAGCTAGTGATTGATGGGAACGGCCATAAATTACGTATTACAACTGGTAATAATGGCAGTACAGCAATCAAAGCGACGCGGGATGCAATGGATAAGCGAACCCTACGATTTAAAAATTTAACGATTGAGAATAATAATTACTACGGTATTTTTAGACCAGATCGAGACGGTGAGGAAGCAATTATCGCGATTGAAGATGTCACCTATACAGGCGTACAACCTTTCCATTTCCATTATGGCTCTGCGATTACTTTTGAGGGTAACAACGACTTTATTACTAATCATCAAGAATTTGCGGAAACAAACAATTTAGTCTTTATCTCAGGCACAACCAAGATAAAAAAGGCCGATACTACTTTTAACTTTTTACGAGCTAGAACAACTGATATTAAGACGGTCGGAATCGAAGTGGGTGACGGCGCCAAAGTTTCTATCGAAACGCGAAATACGTTAATTGATAATCCATACACTGTTGACTCAAAAATTGCCGTTTTTGGTGAAGGCTCGACACTTGATTTGAATATTGAAGATGATGTCTTTGATCAGCCGAGTGGGAACACCTTTGTTGCTGAAACTGGGGGTACGATCAACGTCAATGCCGCTACAAATATTTGGGGGGACAATCCTAGAAATAAAGCCGATTTTGCTGCTAGAGCTGGCGGAACCATGCGGTTAAATAATATTTCAGGTCATGTGATGCCGGCTAATGGTAATTTAGCAACAATGGATATTAGTGACAATGGGACGCTGACAGGTAAAAATATTACCACCTTTGTGAATGGGAACACTGCAAAATTGCCGATACAAGCAACTGGTAATTCAAAGATTGATCTTTCAGTAGATAAATTTTTTGGTGGATATTCTGAAAATGCCATTATCAGCGCCGGTGATTCTGATAATGATACCTCTAAAATCCGGATCAGTGCGAATCAAGCTATCTTTGGCGATCGAGCTTCCGGCAATCATATTCAAAGTAAAGGACAAGCTTCAATTGAATTAAAGAGTTTGGATGTGATCTATAATGACATTCGCGCTAACACTGAAATTGATGTGGCACCGCAGGCTAAATTGACCATTGACAGTGATAAATCAATTTTCAACACTATCTACAGCAATAATCAAATTAAGTTTGATATTCTCGGGAAAATGGCAATCAATGCAGGTGCTATCTACAATGCTAGTGCAGCAAAGCAGTTCAATTATACTTTTGGTGATCAGGCGAATGTCGCGATTCAAATCAATGAGCCAAGTAGGCGGATTTTGCCCTTTGATGATTCTGGTAGCACGCTTGACATCAGGGACCAAGCGGAAGTGCTCATCAGTAACAATAGCATGAAAGATTTACCAATTATTAAGGGCGCGGGCAGTAACCCTATCACTATCGGCCGCTCAAAAGTTATTTTGGATAATACGACCAGTGCTGGGACACAGCCGATTATCGAGGGTGTTCAATTAGCCTTGAATGAGAATGTCAAACGTTCTGTAAATTTTCAAACGAATACGAACCCAGTGCAAACCGCACGCTATCCATATATTAATTTCTCGGCGATTTTTAATGGGAACAATAAAGTAGTCACAAGTGCAATGAATGCCAATTTTAGGGGTGATTCAGGAAGTGGCCCCAAAGTGCCATTTACGAATGCCTTGCAATACTTAGAAATTGGGCAGCCCACTAAGCCAGAACTTGCAGCCGAATCAATTGAGTTTCCAAACGGATTTGAAGGCGTCACGGATTACCCACCAATCAAAGGGACAGCAACACCTGGCGCCCGTGTGACCCTTCATTTTTTAGACACGAATCGGGGCGAGCTAGTTACTGCTGATGACTTAAACAACGCTGAAGTGCTCACGAAGACTGTAGATGTGAATGGCAATTTTGCGTTTGATATTAAATTAAAGACACCACTTTCGACAGAAACGAATAAGCAAAACTATACCATTATCGTAACGGCCAATTACGATGATCCCGACACGATAAAACAGCCGCCATATGTGGTTGTTAAACAATATGATCCCCTCCAGCTCACCTTGGCTCAAGTACCAACGATCCTTGATTTTGGGGAGATACCAATTTATGAACGAACACCTGATTTTCATGAGGTTCATGCCACTGGGACTTTAGAAGTGACGAATATTGATGTTGACGCTTCGCCAAATTGGTCGCTGCAGATTTCGCAAGATGAGCCTTTTAAAGCCAGTAACTCTAATCATCAGCTTAAGAACAATCTTTACTTGGTCGATGGGCAGCAAGAATTATTGCTTGGTAGTGATCCAGTGACCCTGTATCAATCCGAGACAACTGCGAATGCAACTTCCGTTACCTTGACGGATCAAGTGACCAATAAATTAAAAGCTAAATTCTCTCAAGAACGCAAGCAGGCCGATATCAAATATAATACGACGGTTATCTTCACTTTGGTTCAAGCACCGCAATCTTCCGAACCAACGATTTCTAAGGAGGTGAGGGATAGTGACTAAACGCTATTTATTGATCGGGGCAGGTTTATTGTTGAGTGGTGCCATCTTTGGCACAAAGTCTTCTGTTGCAGCGAGTGAAGTTATGGGCACAATGGCCAGTTCCGGTTCAGTTTCATTTACATCTCTACCCGACCCTTTCAGAGTGACTGAAGTCCCAGATATGTATTTTGGCTCAATTGATGTCAATTACAACAAAGCCACAACCAAGGCAGCGGTCGCTTCAGGAGGAAACATGCAAACAACGCAAAGAATCTCTGTGCATGATGTGCGTGAAGGGCTAATCAAAGGCTGGCATTTACAAGCCCAACTATCAGACTTTACTAGCACCGCGGGCAGCACGATCAAGGGTGCAGTCATTCGTCTATCTGATCCGAAGACGCAAGTGAATGGGGCTGATACGGAGCGAATATCGTTGAGTGGTAAATCGGAAATCAATCGTGATTTGAATACCGTCTTAGTTGGAGAAACCCGACAGTTGGGGGAACACACTGCTGAGTTTGACTATGAAGATATGCGCTTAGTTGTTCCGCCTTCACCTACCAATGCAACCGAAGGGTATCGTGAAAATGAACGTTATGAAGCCGTGATTACTTGGAACTTGTTCGCGGGACCAGAGCCAAGTGCGAGCGAAGAGTAATGAAAGAAGGTGTTCGATATGCGTTTGTTTCAACATCTGTTAGGTCTGCTAATTGGCTTTTGCATCGTTAGTTTCGTTCATACACCAAGGTCGCAAGCAGCTACGACAGGTGCACCGTTCATTGTTAAGCCACTGGGGACACAGGCTGAGAAAGGCTACTTTGATTTAAATTTGGATAGCCGAGCACTACAGCCATTACAAATTCAAATACAAAATACCAGTTCAAGGTCATTGACATTGGGCACTAAAGTTGTCACAGCGACATCAAATGCTAACGGCATTGTAGACTACGTTAATTCAGGCAATACAGATCCTAGTTTGCCCTATGCATTGTCGCAATTAATCAAGAACGCGAAACAAACCATTACACTGATGCCAAAAGAAACGAAAACAATTGATTTTTTGCTGCAAACGCCATCTCAACCATTTGCTGGCGTACTTGCCGGTGGCATACACATCTATTCCAAGTCAAAGGATCAGCCACTGCAGCCAATCAAAGCAAATCGAATCAAACATCGTTTTACGTATACAATTGCCACATTGTTGCGCTCACAACAAGCAGCGTCAGCGCCTGCTGAGAAATTTAATCTTGGCAAAATTAATTTGACGCAGCGTCATACGGCTAATGCGATCCAAGTTGATATTCACAATCAAGCACCGTTATTTCGATATCGGGCGCGAGTTGAAGGGGTTGTGACGGCGAAAGGCAGCAAGCAGCCGCTGTATACTCAGCAGCAAAAAGTTGATTTTGCGCCCAATACGATTTTACCGTTGCCGATCTCTCTGAATAAAACGGCTTTCAAACCAGGTGCTTATACGTTGCATTTGAATGTGAAAACGAAAGCTAAAAATTGGCGCTTTACTAAAAATTTTGTGGTTTCTGCAGCTAAAGCCCAACAACTTAATCAAACCGATGCTTATGAACATTGGCGCCAAGACCGTAATTTAGTCTTATATTTAATTATTTTTAGCTGCGGTGCGCTAACTTTAATTGTTTTGTTGATTTATTTAGTTAAGCGCAGTGTCCAACAGCGGAAGCAATACCGCCAAAATCGGCGTTTACCATATAGATCAAATTAGCATTTAAGGAGGTGATGCCATGATTGGTCGTATGATCATCAGTATTTTTGCACTATTATTGAGTTTTATTTCCTTTCGGGACCCCCCGCTTCAAGCCCAACAGACGAGTCGTGTGGGTATTGAAATTACCGGTATTCATTTTCCAGAACCTACTGGCCCGTCAGTGCCGGATAGTAGTATCGAAAATAATCCTGGCTATTATTTACAGCCCTCTGCCCAGATACAATCACGTCTACCCCAGTTAAATGAAGTTGACCGAACAGCTTATGTCACTGGTTTTGGTTTATTGATCAGTAGCATGAGCTTGCTGCTAATGAAACGTTTAAAGGAGGTACCATGATGAAAAAAATGAATTTAGGTTTCGTAACTTTATTGGCTCTAGGTACGATCGGTGCAGTAAGTGCGGTAGCAATTACTGATACCAATAAAGTACAGGCTGCAGATGATACTGGAGCGAGTCAAGCAGGTGTTGAATTTACACAACAAATTGACCCGCTGACAATAACTGAAGTACCAAGCTTCCATTTTGGGAGCCAAAATGTTGATAACTCTAAAGAAATGCGGTATCAAACAGCGGATAGTGGTGCTGGAAGCGTTACAGATCCAATCACAACTTCAAAGAAAATCATTGTTTCTGATCAACGTTTAGGAACTAATGCGAACGGTTGGCACGTACAAGCTACGTTAGGTGATTTTACGGGTATTACGCCGACTAATAAAATCACAACGGCTAAAGTAGCTTTGAGTAATCCTGGGTTTACACATACTGGCAGCAGTACTGGTGTGAACTTAGGCGGTGATGGCAGCACGGTTGAAATTAGTAGCGCGGTAAATACGGTTCTAGAAGCTGATGCGACCATGATTGGTGAAACAACAGCAGACTTCTCAACTAGTGCGGATGATGTGGCGCTAGTTATTCCGGCTGGTGCCGTCCCTGATGCAGACACCTATGAAGCTAATATCGACTGGACTTTAACTGCTGGGCCAGTTGCGACGCCATAACGGATTGATACAAGTAAGTGTTGAAAATCCACTCAGAAGATGTGTCCGCACATCTTTTGACTTGGGTTTTCAATTTTTTTAGGAGGCTAAAACTATGAAAAAGCATGTATTTAGACACCATCTATTGGCATTATGCGCACTTATTTGTGGTCTTTATCTAGTTTGCAGCAATTATGATATGGCGCAGGCCGAGACGGAAACACAAAGTGCGGCAGATTTTGTTGTGAAACCGGTCATTCCAGCAAATCAGGAAGATAAAAATCTGAATTATTTTGATATAAAAGTCGATCCTGGACAGCAGCAGGTTTTAGAAGTGGAAGTCAAAAATCTACGCGATCATGCAATCACGATTTTACCAAAATTAAATGTCGCTACCACGAATTATAACGGGGTGGTAAATTACCTATCTAAGGGGCAGGCTGATCGAACGTTGGCTCACCGAATCACGGATATAGCGCATTTGGAAGCAAATACTTATACGATCGAGCCTAAAAGCAGCACGCTTGTTAAAATTACGATGGCAGCACCTGAGCAGCCATTTTCAGGATTGATTGCTGGTGGAATCAGTTTTCGCCAGAAACAAGATGATACGACAAATAATAATTCAAAACAGAATAATCGAACGAGTTTAACGATCAATAATCGTTTTTCTTATGCGATGGCCTTATTACTTCGTTCTAATACTGGGGCGGCAGTTGTCGCGCCAAATTTAAAAATGGGACAAGTGGATTTGGGGCACATTACAGCGAAAAATACGATTTTTGCCAATGTACGCAATGTGACACCAACCTATCTTTCTAACGTCACGGTAAATACACATGTGACGCGCAAAGGTGAAAGTGACGTATTATACCGCAATCGCAAGGGCAATATGCAGATTGCACCGAATTCCATTTTGCCATTCCCAGTTCAATTGAATAATCAAAAATTTGAACCTGGTCAGTATACGGCTCGAGTGACTGTCAAATCAGGGACGCAAACGTGGCGGTTCAATCGTGATTTTAGAATTACAGCCGAAGCTGCACGAAAATTGAATGAAGCTGATTCGACACCACAGCCTAAAGACAACCGCTGGCTGATTTGGGTAGCTGCTGGCATCATTCTCTTAGTTATATTGGCTGCGATTCTGATCTATCAAATGAAACAGAAAAAATTAAAAGCCCAGTTGCAACGTGAAAGACGCGCCATGCGCAAAGCAAATTATCGAACCGATAAATGAGCTTTAAAGCCACGCATATGTGCGGTCAAAAAAGCCAAGATAACAGTGGTTATGGCATCATAATTTATGAAATTAAATAAAAAATATTATATTGCAGGGGTTAAACGCAGGTGCTTTTCCAAATATAGGTTATGCTTATTCCATTCTTAGTGGATTTTATACAATAAAGATGGGGGAACAGCGGTTGATGACTTACTTTAATAAACACATCAATACGGTGGTCGCTTCTCCCACAGAAACAGTAACTTGGAAGTATCTTAATAAGCTTTAACTTATTGGGAATAGCTGTCAGGCAACGCAGATTCTGTGTTGTTTAAAGGAGGCATGGTCTTTGAATAAAAGACGATTAGGTACAGTATTGGTAACGACATTGGCGGCAGTGGGCGCTGTATCGGTAATCGATACTGGACAAGCTATGGCAGCACCGGCAGATCAAACGGCAACCAGTCGGGCTGGGGTAGAATTTACAGATGTGCCCCAAGAAGACGCTTTAAAGATTTTGGCGGTGCCAGATATGCATTTTGGTTCCCACGAAATCAACAATGATACCGCTACAACGGCCACGGCGGTTGATAGCGGAACGGGTCACACAACCCCAGGGTCAACGATCACGACAGGTCACACGATCAGTGTTCAAGATCGACGCTCAGCGGCCACAGCGACCGGTTGGACACTAAACGCCAAGACCTCATCACCGTTTGCGCTTGAAGATAATAGTGCCACGATCAATGGCGCGACAATCACCTTACAAAATGGCACTACTACGCCAACAACCGGTGTCACTTTCGGTGATGGGAGTTCGGTGACTTTGAATGACAATGACGCGCCAGTACTAACAGGTAGTAACGCTGCTATTGGGACGGTAACGACGAGTTTGACCAACAACGATATGACGTTATCCATTCCCGCAAGAGCCGTAACCAAGGCAGGGGTGTATGAAGCTGCGGTGACCTGGAATCTTCAGGCAGTACCGACGCTTTAGTCTAATTTGACCCTTGATTCAGGAGATGTGCTGCCGGCACATCTCTTGGCTTCAATTGTCAAATCATGGAGGTGACCAGAGATGAAAAAAAGTTATTATGGGCTGATTGCATTAATTGTGGCGATTGTAACGCTGGGTTTCGTCAGCCTACCAAGCATGGCCTATGGTGCTACTGATGATGTACAGAACGCCGCTGGATTTAAAGTGAGAGCCGTCTTACCTGACAATCAACCGAATAAGGCTTTGAATTATTTTGATCTAAGTGTTGATCCTGGCCAGACTCAAGTTCTTGAAGTCGAGCTGTTCAATTTAAGAGATGAGGCTTTGACTTTTACACCTCGGCTCAATGTTGCCACGACAAATTATAACGGCGTGGTGAATTATGATAGTGCTGGTAAATCGGATCGTTCATTGCAGTATAAAATTACGGATATTGCGCGCTTGGAACAAAAAACGTATCGCGTACCAGCCAATAAATCAGTGATCGTTAGAGTTGACTTGGCAATGCCGAATACTAGTTTCCCGGGTGTTATTGCAGGAGGATTGACCTTTACGCCCAGGGTAGCTAATACTTCAAGCAGCACTAACAATTCTGGTCGCGCAGCATTAGAGGTACAAAACCGTTTTGCCTATACGATTGCTTTGTTGTTACGATCATCTGCTGCAACAGCAACAACCGTGGCACCTGAATTTAAAATGGGGACAATTGATCTGGGACACATTACCGAGCGGAATACCATTTTTGCAAATATTCGCAATACCCAGCCGATGTATCTGGCACCAGTGAACATGCAGGCTAAAGTTACCCGAAAAGGCAGCACCAAAGTTCTATATCAACATCAAAAGGAAAATGTTCAAGTTGCACCAAATACAATTGTGCCTTTCCCAATATCATTGAATCAGCAAAGATTTGCACCAGGCTTATATACAATGGCTATTCAATTACGGGCTGGAACCCAGACGTGGTATTTTAACAAAGACTTTCGAATCACGGCTCAACGGGCACGTGACTTAAATCGAGCCTCAGTTGCAGCGCCTACACAGGAACATAATTATTGGTGGCTCTGGCTCATCGCGGCACTTATCCTAATTGCCGGTATCATTTTCTGGGTCGTTTATCGGCGGAAAAAACAAGAAGCAGAGCGCTTGAGAGCACAGTTACAGCAGCAACGAACAAGGAAAGATAAGTAATGCCTGATCAGAAAGTTTAGAATGTAAAAAGAAGCGAGGTCGAAGACAAAACATAGTTTTGTTTACGATCTCGCTTCTTTTTGAAAAATTTTAATTTAAACGTGTGCCAAACGGCACCCCCCTCACTTAACGACGAATCGCTTAAATGGAAAGCCTGCCATTTGTCGCAATTCTTGTTAGTGCTCAGGTGCTGAACGCCATTTGTCACACTCTTGATTTTATTCAACGGCGGTCCAATCATGGATCGAACGACCATTTCTATCTTTAAGCTGTAGCCAACTGTTCGTCCCAGCAAAGTATAAGAAAAGGCCGACTTCGTTGACACTTTTGAGCGTAATATCCGAAGTAGTCACGTAATTATGAAACTGAGCGCTGTGTTCCTGACGCAATTGCTGTGCAAAGCGTGCGGAAAAACCTAATGTACCATCTTTGTTGAGCGGGGGTGTTATTGTCATCTGTGCACCGGTTTTCAAGGTTAGTTCGTTGCGATTGGTCCAAAAAACAACGCCCCTACTGCCGCGATAATTCACATAAAAAGGCATTTCACTAATAGCTTTAGTCCAACGATGTCGTGTTTTCTTATCGGTTGTTGCTTGATAAGATCTAGCTTGAGATGTCAAATTAAAGCCTAACTGTATTAACAGCGGCTTGATAGCTTGAAAATAGGTATCGATAGGTTCCACTAGTTCCTCGGGTAATTCGTTTAAGCTGGTTGTATCTGTTAATTCAAGATTACCAACGGCGGGAACTTGATTGATCAAAAAATGTTCTAAGTTAATTTGCCGAATAGTTTCAGGTGGGTCAATACATAATATCCGATCGAAAGTTTGTTTAGGTTGTTCTGTACCAATACCAACAAGTTTACTCTTTTGAAAATATAGCATCACAGCTGGTTTGATCGGAGTGGCTAGTTTTGACAGAACGTATAATTTCCCTAAATCGTGTAAGTCGATGAATAAGGTGTCGGTGGTAAAGCCGCCAGTGAATGTTTCACTCATAAAAATCTCTCCTAAAGCAATTAACTCAAAGTCACGTAAGTACTATTGACCCATTGATTGGCACCTAAGTTGAAGTATTCAACGCCACCAACCATGATGCTGCCATAGATTTTCCAAGCTGTCCCGTTGGTTAAGCGTCGGCCTGTAAAGTGAACCCCATCTGGTTGGAGCTGCCATAAATTGATACTATATCCGGGAGCAAAATTAATTGTCGCCACGCCACTTTTTTGAATCATCATGTACTGGGCACTGACCCATTGATTTTGGCCCACTTCATACCAAGTTGTGCCATCACTTAAAGTTGCCTTGCGGAAGACTTTCCAAGCGGTACCATTAGCTAGTAAATGTTGTGTGCCATCAGTATAGTGATAGATATTGCCATTAGGCGCATCATATAAAGGGATACCTGAGTTTGTTGTAAAGAAGACTTGACCGACGCCGTTCACATTGGTGTAGCTTGCTTGTTGGGTCGACGCCGATTCGTTGTCGGAGACAGCACCTGCTGTCGCGTTATCGGCAATCGTGGTAGTGCCGTTGTTTGTATTATTGGTTGGAAGAACTTGCTGATTGATCAAGGCTTTGTAATCATTAGCAAGGCTTTCATAAGCAGCTTGTAGTTGTGCATCAGTACTTGTGGGGCTTTGTAGTAGATCCCGAGCGTCATTTAATTGAGTCGTAAAGTTGGTCCAAGTATTACTAGGTGCAGACCCTTGGGTAATGTGCTGTAACGTATAATAGTAATCTAGCAATAATTCACGAATCGGTGGATTTTGGAATAACTGTAAATTTGTTAGGGCATTGTTTAGTTGACTGGCGGCGGTCTGAATATCCACGGCAGTAGCATTGGTGTTTGCCAAAACAGCTTGAGCATTATCTTTAGCAGCTAATAAATTGCTCCAAGAGGCATCAGTGTAAGTTTCAGAATTATAATTTGCCAGCCCGTTGATTAAAGTTTGTAGATTATTCGCAGCGTTTGTAGTTTGTGTCGTCGTTGCCGCCTGTGTTTTTGGATCATTAAGACTTAGGCCTGCCTGTATACTCGTTGAAAGCAGTAAGCTTGCGGCGGTAAGCGGCCATATTTTTTTGAACCAAAGTTGGTTGGTATAACGGTGTTTAGCGTAATACATAGTGGTTCCTCCCCAAGATAGAACATTTATTTCCCTTAAAGTTTAACACGAATCGTTAAAAATAAAGTGCAAGATAATAGTAGATTTTTATTGTTTTAAAGCATTTGGACAAATGAGCGACACTGCTATCTGAAATAAAGCCATAAGGCCGAAATAACTGGCTAAAGTATAACATATCACATACGAAAGTACTGAGATTATGCTATGATTGATGCGATTACAATGTTAGGAAAAAAGGCATATGAAATTAACAGTAAAAACAAGTCTTAGTTTGATACTGGGGGTGTGTTTAGGGGTGGTCTTGAGTGCGTTTATCTATTGGGGCTACCTTAAACCGCAAAATGAAAGTGTCCAGCGTGATCAGCAACGTCAATATGAACGCCAGCTTGCACGCCAAAAGAATAACTATCAGCTGGCTATTAATCGGTTAGAAAATGGCAATGATCCTAGCTTAGCCAAAACTGTGAATCGACTGACGTCAGCGCAAACAATGCAGCTGCAAGCCTTACTTAAGGCCAATCATTTTAGTGGCACGGCTTTGTTATATCGTGATGATCAAGTGGTTTACCAGCGAGGTTATGGCTATGCTGATTATCACCGCAAGCGTAAAAATAACTATAAGTCACTTTATCAATGGGCTTCGATCCAAAAGTCGATAACAGCTGTATTAGTGATGCGGCAGGTAACCCAAGGCAAACTTAAATTATCTGATAAGTTAAGTCAATTTTATCCAAAAGTGCCTGGCAGTAAGCAGATCACGCTGCGCCAGATGCTGAATATGCGTTCAGGTTTATCTATGACGGCTCAGTCAAGCTCTTTTAGCAATCAAGATCGTAAAATTGTCAATTTCGCCGTTGAACACGTACAGTTTGATGCCCACCAGCTCAACACGAGCAACTATCAGCCGGTAAATTATACGCTGTTAGCGGGTATTTTAGAGCAAGTGACCCATAAGACCTATTATGATTTGGTAGATCAGCAGATTTTTAAGCCCCTGCATTTAATGAACACTGGCTTTATGCCAACTTTTGCAGAGGAAGCTCATCATACCGTCAGTTACACCAGTCAAAAAAAAGATCCGAGCAGTTATGCCGAACCGATCGTCATCACGCCGGTAACCTACAATCGTGAATTGGGGACGGGCAACCTTTATTCGACACCGGGGGACCTCTTGAAAATTCAAAAAGCGATTCTGGCGGGTAAAATTATTTCTAAGCCGGCTTTAGAGACTTTGCGCAATACTAGTGCAGGTCATTACGGCGGTGGTGTTTATAATTATACTGATCATATTTATTCCCATGGCCTAATTTCAGGCTATGAGGCGACGCTTTATTTAACGAAAGATGGTAAAAATGGCGTGGTATTAATGAGCAACCGCTATAAATATGATGTGACACCAAAAAAAGCCCAGGCATTCGTCAATCAAATTTATCAACTATTAACTATAAGCTCTAATCAGGAAGGACAGTAAGCAATGAAAGAAAAAATTGGTTTTATTGGTACTGGGGTCATGGGTACTGGGATGATCCTGAATTTACTGAAACATGATTATCCCGTTACCGTCTACAATCGGACGAAAGCCCATGCCCAAGCTGTATTGGCTGCCGGTGCAACTTGGTTGGATACGCCATCTGAAGTGGCCCAAGCCGTGGATGTTATCATTACGATCGTCGGTTTCCCCCAAGATGTACAAGAAGTTTATTTTGGCCGTGATGGTATTTTTGAAGGAGCCCACAGTGGGCAGACATTGATTGATATGACGACCAGTCGGCCGGATATCGCTGTGCGGATTTATAATGAAGCTAAGCCCAAACATATTGCGACTTTAGATGCGCCAGTTTCTGGTGGTGATGTCGGTGCTAAGGCAGGGACTTTGTCGATCATGGTGGGTGGTGAGCAAGCTACCTTGACAAAAGTTCGGCCTATTTTAGCCGCTATGGGGCAAAAAATTAATTACTTTGGTACTGCTGGCAACGGCCAACATGCCAAAATGGCCAATCAAATCATGATCGCTGGTACGATGACAGGCTTGACGGAAATGCTAGTTTATGCGAAAAAAGCGGGCTTAGATCTACAAACCGTTCTCGATACAGTGGGTTCCGGTGGCGGTGCCAATTGGTCTTTGAGTAATTACGGGCCGCGTATTTTGAAAGCAGATTATACGCCAGGCTTTTTTGCCAAACATTTCCTAAAAGATTTACGCATTGCACTGGATAGTGCCAAAGCTATGCAGCTGGATTTGCCAGCAACGCGCCAAGCTGCGGAACTGTATCGCATTTTAGTTGAGGATCATCAACTAGGGAATGATGGGACACAAGCACTAGTCAAATTATGGTGGTCGTAACGTTTGAAAAGTCATTTTCTTAAAATAAATATTGCTATGATAGATGATTGTTAAGTAATTATCTTTTTTGTTTAAAAGATAATTAAAAGTAGACAGGATTCGTTCGGGTTTTATGGCATTATGTTAAAATGTAGTTGATTAAAACATTAAGTGATTTCAAGAATTATTGTAAGGGTGGGAATGAAAATGATGTATAAAGCTAGACACAAGAAGACCGTTCAATTGAAACCGAATACAAAAGTAATTAGCTTAGCAGCTACAGGGATGATGATGGCCGCACCATTGATCAATAGTGTGAGTCCAGCTGCTGCCGCTACGAATTCTGGTGATCAGAACGCTAAGGCAACTGATCCAAGTCAATTAAATTTGCAAAACGTCGTCAATGCAGCGGTGAAGATGACCGAAGCTAATAAAACAGCTTTGCAAAATGCGATCAATAGTGCGAAAAATGTGCAAAGTAACGCTGACTATAAGAATGCTAAGCTGCCAACCACAAGTCGGACAGATTTAGACAGCGCGATTACCAAGGCAACGACCGCCTTGAATGATACCACGACGACTGATGATCAGGCGCAAGCTGAAATCACCGCCGTTCAGACGGCAAGTAATACCTATGAAGCCGATGCTAAAGCCTCTATCAGCTTGGCTAATGCAATCAATAATGGGAGTAAAAATGAATATCAAGATACAACAAAGTATACTTATGAGACTGTAATTGCATTAGAAAATGCTGTTTATGCTGGCTCGACTATTTTGAACCAGACAGGTCAAGTTGCTTCAGCGACTTATCAAGCAAATGCCAATAATGCAGCAAGTGCCATCAATAATGCTATCAATAATTTGAAGTTGACTGGTACAACCACAGCTTCTAAGACACAGCTAACGAACTTATATAACAGCGTCAAGGATTATCATTTTTGGGATTATACCAAGAGTACTTGGACAGACTTTCTGGCAGCAAGAAATAATGCGGCTAATGTTTTGAATGCTAGCAATCCTTCTCAAACACAAGTCAACACAGCTTATCAATATTTGACCACTACCCAAAAGGCACTAGCTAAAGCCAGCGACACGGATGCCCTTAAAGTCTTGGGTGATAAGTATCAAATGACTTTAAGTCTAAATAAGGCACAATTCACAGCTGATTCATGGGCTGCTTTAGTTGAAGCACAAACCTATTTCCAAGATAATGTGGCTGCAGATAAAGCCGGTTCGATGTTTGACACGCCAGTTTCGACCATCAATGAAGCTTCTACTAAGCTGCAAACTGCTTTAACGAACTTGAAGACAGCTAATGGTCAATTATCACAAAAGCAAGCTTTGGCAGACTTATTGAATCAAGTCAATGGTTACGGTCAGGGGGACGCCTCTGATACGGATTGGACTGCTTTTACCACAGCTCGAGATAAGGCAACTAGTGTGCTGAAAGATACGAATAGTACGGTTATCGACTATATGTCTGCCTTACAAGCTTTGCAAACTGCGGTTACTAAACTGGGGGAAACTGCTGATACGAGCTATATTTCAACGGCTTCTTATAGTGATGTTGATGGTGTTGGTAAAGTCTTCTTTACGGGCAGTCGTGGCATTGTGCTTTATAATAAGCCCGAGGGCAAGCAAGTTAATGATGCGAACGGTAATCCAAGATTCTTACAAGATCAATCACGCTGGAAGGTCTTCCGTAAGGCCGTCTTAAGTGATGGCAGTGCTTGGTATGAAGTTGGCCGGAACCAATGGATCAGTGCTCGCTTTACGATGATTGAACAAGCTGGTGTTGGGACAGTTGATTTCTTACCAAACTTAGGTTTAACACTTTGGGACTTAGAACCAGATGGGGTTCATGCTACTGGTCGGCGGTTAGATAACGGAACCCAGTGGCAGACATTTGGCAATATCATGGTTGATGGTCGTGAATACACGAACCTCGGCGCTAATCAATGGGTTGAGAGCCAATATCTGACTATTGAAAATACCACGACATCAGCTCCAGTAAATTAATATTTGAAGTAAGCGTGTGACAAATGGCGGATTTCCCATTTGAGTGATTCGTCGTTAGGTGAGGTCGTTGCCTTTTGGAACACGTTTAAACTAAAATGAATCACAACTAAGAGGTAGTTGAAAACAAATCTATTGTTTTCAGCTACCTCTGTTTATTTTATCTCGACCTTGATCAATCGTAGCTCGCAATCTAACGGGCTTTTATCTATAATAAAAGACATGTTATTCATAAAAAAGAAAACGAACAAGCAATTGATCTTAAATTTAGGCTTGGCCCTATTGCTCATGGTAATAGGCTATTTAATGCCCCAACTCGTTCAGGCGGCGAGTGCCGATCATTGGCTGATCAGTGATACCACTAAGCGCAGCCAAGCGGAAGTCAGCTTGTCCGCTGATGGTCAGCTGTCCTATCAAGTGTGGCATGCGGGTAAATTAATAGTTGAACCTTCACAATTAGGACTGGCCACAAATCTTGGTGATTTGTCCACTGGCTTAACGCTGAATGCGACATCTCATGAAAACATTAAACAAAAATACACTTTGATAGCCGGTCCCAAGAAAAAACATAGTTTTACGGCTAATCAATTGAATTTAACCTTTTCTAAGGGTGCGCTTTATTTAGATTTGACGGTGCGTGCCATGAAAACTGGCATTGCCTTTCGTTACGGCGTTCGTAGTAACACCGCCGATTATACGCAGGTTGGAATCAATAACGAGTACACCACTTTTAATACACCGACTAACAGTCATTACTGGTATATGCCCTATAATGTGTCTCATGAAGCACCCGAGCAGACGGCTGCAAATTGGCAAGATATTCAAGCGGCTCATTTACAATATCCATTGTTGTATCAAGCTCAAAACGGTATTTATAATTTGATTTCTGAAGCGGCCTTAGTACCAAATTATGTGGGCAGTGAGTTGCAGCTTGGGCAGCAGTCTGACCAATTTCAGTTAAATCTTTCGCAGGAACAAACAGATACCATTATAGCTAAATTACCCATGCAGACCCCATGGCGCTTCATTACTTCTGGTTCAGCTAAAACCATTACCGGTACGATGATGGCGGATGATCTAGGCTATAAGCGCAAACTGAAAAAAACCAAGTGGATCAAGCCGGGTATTGCAGCTTGGACTTGGCTAAATGGCGATGCAACTAATGATTTGGCTACTTATAAGCGGTATATCGACTTAGCGGCTAAAATGCATTGGCAATATGTGATTTTGGATGAAGGCTGGCAACCGGAAAATACCACCAGCACAACTCCTAAATATCAAGGTTATTATTCCTGGACGACGGCATTATTGAAATATGCGAAACAAAAAAAGATTGGGTTAATTGCTTGGTTAGACAGCAATGATTTACAAGATGCTAATTATCGCCAGACGTTGCTGGCAGAACTCACACGGATGGGCTTTAAGGGGATCAAGCCGGACTTTTTTGACAGTCAAAATCAAGCCACTATGCAGCTTTACGATAATTTGAATCAACTCGCTGCGCAGCATAAATTGGTGATTGATTATCATGGTACCAATCAGCCGACGGGAGAACAGCGGACCTATCCTAATATATTGAGTAAAGAAGCGGTTTTTGGGGCGGAACAATATGTATACCATTCTGATTTAACCACTGCTCAGCACAATGTAATGATTAGCTTTATGCGTGGTGCGCTAGGTCCGGTGGATTATACGCCACTATTGTCTTTCAATAATTTTCCGACAACGCACCCATTTACGATTACGCAGATGTTAGCTTTGCCGGTACTTTATCAAAGCGGTTTGCAGACAATGGCCGATAAACCCCAAATTTATCTAAAACAGCCCATTAAAACTTTGTACAAAGGGTTACCAGCTAGTTGGGATGATTCCAAAACGCTGGAGGCTAGTGTCGGTCAGTATGTGACGATTGCGCGGCGTAAGCGAACGACTTGGTATGTTGCCGGGATCACCGATCCAAAACGACAGGCAAAAGTTAAATTGACTTTTTTGAAAGCGGGGAACTATCAGGCAGAAATTTTTCAAGATGATGCCACGGGAACCAAAGTTCAACGCAAGACGAAGCAAGTGACGCGAAAAACACAGCTAAAATTACCGTTGAAAGAACATGGCGGTTTTGTTGTGAAACTGGTAAAAAGTGAATAGTCATTTTCTATATGAATATTATTGAAATATAACAAAATCCCTGATGCTATCATAGCAACCAGGGATTTTTCTTTACTTATATGTAAAAAAAGTCAAACAAAAAGCCTCCCATATCCGAGCAGGAGACTTCTGCAATTATGAGCGATTCAGTAACGAATACCAAATCTAAGTATACTCGAAAAGTTACAAAAAGGAAATACTTTTGCAATGATATCGATAACTTTTCGTTAAATATCTGTTAAGAAGATTGGTATAACAATAGTTATCAGGCGTTTGATAAAAAAATCAAAAAATATTTCCGTTTTTCGATGTTCATTTGTTACTAGTTAGTGTAGGGCAGTTTGCTAGCGACTAACTTACAAATACATCATAACCCTTTAGGAGGAAATAGCAATGGCATTAAATTGGAATGCAACAGAAATCAACTATTATATCGGTGGTGAACACTACAAAGGCGGCAAAAAAGTACGTCAATTGAAAAACACAGTGGCAAAACCAGATGAAGCACAAGTGCTTGCAATTGGAGCAGCTTTGGCAACCTTGGGTGAACAGGATACTTTGTTGAATACGGAAATCATTACCCATAACTTTGTAGTTAATGACCAAGCTAAATAAAACTCAATAAATAAAAGAAGGGAATTCATTCAAATGAAACATTTACAATTAAATTTCAAAACCAGCGAAGGCAAAAAGCGTGCATTGGTACTAAATGACGTCAAACAAGACCTTAGTGAGGCAACTGTTAAGGGGGCGATGCAAAAGATTGCAGACTCTAAACTATTTGTTCATGATGGTGTGGCTTTATATACTGAAGCCATCAGTGCGCAATACGTTGAACGTAACGTTTCAGATATTTTTACAACAGCATCCCCGGCTAAACCTGTGGCTGAATAGCCTGATCTTGATTGAAATTGTACTAGCTTTATTCCAAAACTTGAAGTAATGACTGACTGCTCACACAACTAGATATTTATTTGAAGATGCCTCGCTCAGTTCACGCTGGATGGGGTATTTTTTGTATTTAAATTGAATTACTGGGTGCTAAGCTTTATGATAATTAGGATATTAGTTTTGAATTTTGGGAGGTTGTTGTTTTGAACAGACATAAAGTCCAGCTGATCAGTATTGGTGCGCTGACATTAATGCTGATTTTAAGTGCTCCGGTTACTGGCAATGCCACTGCAGCCACTAAGCAGGCGCAGCAAGATACGCAAACCGTCAATCATTCAGCTGCGACTACATACTACCAAGCCAAACAGGATCTGGAGCATGTGCGGTATTATATTGTCACACCCAACCAAACGATCGCACCGCATAAAACCGCCTATACAGGTTCGGGCGAGCTATCGCATAAAATTATACTGCGTAAATTGGTTGTTGCTGGCCAAACAGTGTATGTTCATGTGAGCGAGAGTCCTCAAAACCCGGGAACCTGGTTATTTCGAGCTACAGATATTGCTACAGATGATTTAAAAATGCATCGCCCTCAGAAAGTAACCACGCGACGCAAATTAACTTTTAAAGCAAATGAAGCCGTTAATTTCTTTGTTGACCCCGTGTTGGCACAAACAATCACAGCTACGGATTTTGATGCAAGTAAAGTTGTGCCCACCGTTAGCTATATGATCAATGGGCAAAAATATTATGCATTTAAGGCTAACAATCAGCAGACGGTTTTTATTTCAGCAGCTGAAGCGACCTTAGCGGCTGATGCGAAAGCAGCGCCTGAAAATGAAAAAATGGCGACACAAGTTAATGTGACGCCACTAACTCTAAGAACTGTGGTATACTCCCACACCGCCGCCGTAATCTACCAAGACCCTAGTGCCACTCAGCCTTCTGGTAAGCGGCTAAGTACGCGAATCACTGACTGGGCGGCATTTGATCGTTCCATTGCTGCCAACGGTCAGGTCGTTGCTTATCGACTCGGACATAATCAATGGGTCAAAGCCAGTGACTTACAACAAGAAAAAGCTAAAGGCGGCGTTTTGGTCGTACCAGCTGGCACCGTGTATTACGATGCGCAAGGCCAGACAATGCCTCAGGTCACTGTGGCTGGTACATATCAAGTATCGGCAGAGCGCTATATTAATGGCCATAAAGCATTGAAATTAGGAATCAATACACAATGGGTCTATGCGGAATGCGGTCAGTACTACGAATGATATTGCTTGATAAAATATGGTTTTCGGCAAAAATAAAAGCAGAGTGTGACAAAAGACGTTCAGCGACTGAGCACTAACACGAATCACGACAAATGGTAGTTTTTCCATTTGAGTAATTCGTGGTTAGGTGAGGTCGTTGTCTTTTAGAGCACATTTAAGGTATAACTGTTCGTAACTAAAAAGAGGTCAAAAACAAAACGCTAACTTTGTCCCGACCTCTTCAATTATCATATAAAATTTAGATAGTATTAAGTGGCTATTCTGTAACTTTTATGATATTTTTTAGTAGATATTTGATTCAAAAACAGCCATTTTTCAATTTGGATACCAAAGAATTACTGGCATAATGCTTTGGCATTGTCCTTTATAAAGCTGATGCCCTAATCAACAAGTTATTAAATAAAAAAATTAGCATCCACATAATCTTCACTCCTCCGCTATCTGTGATCAATATTTAGTCTAGATAGTCTGGACGTTGCACAGGGAAAACAGTTCAGAAAGCAGTCAAAAGATGCATTTTTGCAACAAACATTATGGATGGGGGCGGTTTTATTGAATTTTGGCAGAACAATTAATCAAATTAGAAGAGACAAGAATATTTCAGTAAAGGCATTGACTGAGGACAATGTTTCCCGATCAACATACACACGTTTTGTGGAGGGAAATACGGATACTTCAGTAACGACATTTGTTGAATTTTTAGAGCGGCTGCACGTGTCTTTTAACGAATTTTTGTATATTGATAACGGCTATGCGCCTAATGAAGTTGACGTGGTCATGGCCCAAATGATGACCAATTTGAATCAGCAAAAAAGCGATGCGATGAAACAAATTCTAGACAGGTTGGAAGTTCGGGCACAATTTGGCGGTGAAAAATACCACCATTTACGTGATATTTGTTCGATCCTATTAAGTCGCATGACCCAGCAGCCCTATAACAAGGCATATTTGAAGGAGCTAACCGACTATCTGATGTCGCGTTATACTTGGGCGCACTATGAATTAGTTCTATTTAACAGTGTGATGTTTGCCTTTCCTATGGCAGTTGTGGATGCCATGTCTGAACGTGCGTTGACTAACATGGATTGGTATCAGCACATGCATGATTACGGGATGGAAAGTTTCCGTGTTTTAGTGAATATCGTGATTCTCTATTTGAATGACAAGCAATTAAATAAGGCTTTAAAGTTGCAAGGTAGAATGGAACAATATGATATTCGACCGGATATGATGTTTGAGAAGAACGCGTTGATTTATTACCGAGGATTATTGAAATACCTCAAAGGTGATGAAACCGGGAAAGATGAGATCCATACGTCATTAAAGGTATTCGAGTTGCTCGGCTTGACTGATTTTTACCGTGGCTTCAAACAATACGCAGAAATGATTGAAAAGATGTATGGGCTAAAAAGCGATACAGATGAATCAGCAACACAACCGCATTAAAGCACAGTACCAAGATGATAAAAAAGTGAATGAGACAAAAGACACTTAGCACCTGAGCACTAACAAGAGTGGCGAAAAATGGTGGACTTGCCACTGGAGCCATTCGTGGTTAGGTGAGGTTGTTGCCTTTTGGCACACGTTTAAAATTTAGTTGTTCGTAAACACATAGTGGCTGGGATAAAACTAACGTTTTGTTTTCAGCCACTTTTTTATATCATTAAATAACGTTGATTTTTTAATTCAGGATTTTACGACACCAGATAATGCTTAGCTTTTTCATAAAATAGCAATTATATTTTAAAGTTTTGCGTCAAAATTATATTCTATAAGTGTGATAATGACAGTTTTCAGCGCCAGTCGTGATTATCTATAGTTCGTTTTGATGGTATTCACAGTTGTCTTCCCCAATATGAGGAGGTATTTTCATATGAAAAAGAAGTTAGGCTTATATTTGGGCGTTGTTACTGCCGCTTTGTTGGCAGCAGCGCCACTAGCGGTAGTACCAAAAGTATTTGAAACTGCAGAAACGTCTCATGTCCAGGCAGCCGCCACGTTACCAGACCGAAATATCATTGCTAATTGGCAGGTGGGTTCAACAATTGGGGTATTTAATACTTCAACTCAAGCTGTTGACGAATCTCCGGCGGCAGTTGCTGGTACAAATGTACCAATCACCGATATTGCTGAGATTCAAGGTAAGCACTATGCCATTACTGCTTCAGTTGGTGGAGGCCCACAATATTATTTGCACCTGGATGCAACAACCAATTTACCTGTAGATGCTAATACGAGAATTGTTTGGCTGTTAACACTTGAAAAACTACCGGGACAAGTTGTGCAGCCAGCTGGATATGGGCATGTAAACGGCACGTATTATAAGTTGCACTCAACTACTGGGGGACTTGAAGCCACAGATGCAGCGACCGCGGCTCAGATTAATGCTGCCATTGAAAAGAATGATGGAACTGTCCAACCTGTTGCGGCCTATGCTTATTTTGCAGCTGGAACTTTTACTCAAGAAAATTATTATGGTTTTGTCCTGGGTGATGCAGTCTATTACCTGAAAGAAGATAGTTTAGCCACTGCAAATATCAAAATTGCGCCATATACGAATACCAATGTACCAAATGTACCAAGTGAACCTACGTTGCCGATCCTGCATATTTCAGATGTTGCTGGGACGGTAATAACAACAGAAGATGAAGTTGCCGCGTTCAATAATGCTAATTTGACGAGTTACGCCGGTATTTTTCTACCCCAAAATACAAAACTGATCGTAGACCAAGTGGCTAAGCGCGATGACGGCACGATCGTTGCGTATCACGTGGCTGTTTCAGCTGATCAAGCTGCTGGCAAATGGTTGTCGGCAGATAAAGTAATCTTTACTGCTAAAGCTGACGAAGTACAAACACCACAATTAACCCTTAAAAAACTTCCTGTTGGCACCGTGGTTTATTCACAAAGTGCGGCTAGAATCTATCATGATGCGGCCACGACCAATGATTCTGGGAAACGATTGGCCTTAACTATTGATGAATGGCGTGCTTTTGAAAAGGCTGTAGATGAAAACGGTCGAACAGTCGCTTATCGACTGGGCACGGATCAATGGGTCAAAGCTTCTGTCTTGAATTTTGAAAAAGTCAAAGGCGGTGTTTTCACGACAAGACAAGGGACACCGCTGTATACCGCAGAAGGCCAGTTTGCTGGAAAGATTGCTGCTGACGGTGTCTACCAAGTCTTTGCTCAGCGCCATATTAATGGCAAACAGGCACTTAGGCTTGGGACTGATGCACAGTGGATCTATGCCGAAAATGGCGGTTATTATCCTTAAGGTAGCACGTTAAACCCAAAAATAGGCATAGATGGAGAGTGAGACAAAAGGTGCTCAGCGCCTGAGCACCTTTTGTCTCACTCTCCCTTCCCTACGATTAGTCAAGTGTTAATTCCAACTAAATCATCTGTTAATGAATCAATGTCTATTGTATAAGGTTTGCGTCACTTGAGTATGCTTCACCCCCATGGGGGTGAAATTAGGGTAACTCAAATAC
>NZ_JACGCJ010000017.1 GCF_021030645.1 Agrilactobacillus fermenti
TGACCCTCAAAGTCAATGTTATTTTTAGAAAATCAATCGTTAAAAAAATAATCGTGGTTTTCAGATTCAATATCAGTCTGAAAACTACGATTATTTTATTTTGCGTGGCTTATGTCCCAGCCTCCTCCTTGTATTGTGAAAAATATTTACTTGATATATAGCAAAATTGAAAAATACATTAACCCGCTACCCAGGATTACAAACAAATGCCAGATTACGTGGATAAAAGGCAATCCTCTTAAACTATAAATTAAAGCACCAACAGTAAACGCTAAGCCGCCGAGAATCAAGAGTAAAACACCCTGAAAGCCCATGGCCAAATATAATGGTCGCATGGCAAGGACAACTAACCAGCCCATCACGATATAAATTACTGTTTCAGCGTTTTTAAAACGGCCAACGTTGAAGATTTTGTACAGGATGCCAGCAATCCCAATTGTCCAAATGACACCGAAAAGGCTCCACCCCAAAGCACCCTTAATGGCAAGTAAACAATACGGGGTGTAGGTACCTGCAATCAATAAAAAGATGCTAGAGTGATCGAATATTTGGAAGACATGTTTGGCTTTAGTAAAGATCAAGCTGTGAAAAAGGGTTGAAGATAGGTATAAAATGATCATAGACCCGCCATAGATTGCGTACGATACAATGGCTAAAGGGCTGCTTTCGCGGATGCCTTTGAGTAATAGTACAATTAGGCCAAAGATGGCAAGGCCGACAGCAATTCCGTGAGTCACGGCATTTAGGACTTCATTAACGATTTGATATTTTTTACTCCAATTGGTTCTTTCACGGAAAATTGGTTGGCGCATAAGCAACCTCCTAGTAGATAATTATTTTTAAAATAAAAATCATAATCTATTTAAGTTATATTTATCTTAACACCATTATAAAATAAAAGGCTGTTTCCTCAAAAAAAACCTAAAATATAGTTGCTCGATGGCTTTTAGGCGGATAAACTTAGAAGCACATGTTAAAATTAAATAAAGAGCGAATATTTTAATATTAACCATAAAAAAATTGATGATATGATTGTTGAAAGGCAGTGTTTGTATGAGCACAGTTAAAGTTGTAACAGACTCATCTGTTCAGTTAACTCCAGAAGAAATTGAAAAGTATCAAATCACGGTGGTACCACTGACGATTGAAATTGATGGTCAGTCTTATATTGATGATAAAGATATCACCCGAGAAGAATTTATGAAAAGAATGGCTCAAGCAGATAATCTGCCAACAACCAGTCAGCCCTCTGTTGGCACTTTTATTGACACTTTTGATCGGTTGGCAGTAGATGGTAGTCCAATTTTGGCGATTCATATGACGGAAACGATAAGTGGGACAGTTAATGCCGCACGGCAAGCAGCTCAGATTTCGCGCGCAGATGTCACGGTCATAGATAGTCAATATACAGATCGGGCGATGGCCTTTCAAGTTCTTGAGGCTGCGCAAATGGCTGAATCTGGTGCTTCAGTTCAAGAGATCATACCAGCAATTGAACAAATCAAGACAAAGACTGAGTTGATCATGGGTGTCCGTGACTTGACGAATCTAGTTAAGGGTGGACGTATTTCCCGCGTGTCTGGGATGATCTCAGGTTTGTTGAATATCAAAATTGTTTTAACCTTAAAAGACGGTCAGCTTGAAGTTGTCAGCAAGGGCCGCGGGATGAAGACAATTATGAAATATATTGATAAGGTGATCGCCAAATTGAAACAAGTGCCGCACATCAAGGGCATTGGTATCTCTCATGCGGCTGGCTTGGACGTTGCCCAAGAAATTGAGGCGAAGATCAAAGCGGAACTACCACAAGTTCATATTCTAATTCGCAGTACTGATCCTGTCATTGCAACGCATGCTGGGCCTGGGGCTTTTGCACTGATGTATTACACAGACTGACGTTTCATTTACTTAGGAGGTGATGTCACTATGAAAAAATTCAATATCAGTTCGATTTTAATTACTGCTTTGGCTGCCTTTTTAGTAGGCATCGCCAGTTTTGTGACGACACCTAGTAACAATTGTACTAATAGCACAGTAATGGCTGCCAAAAAAGCCAAGTCGGTAATTAAGCAAAATATCCACATTACAGCAATTGGGGACTCTTTGACCCAAGGTGTGGGCGATGGCACCAAGAATCAAGGCTACGTCGGGTTAATTAAGCAGACAATTAAAAAGCATCATCCGAAAGTTAAAGTGGCGACGCGTAATTTTGGTGTTGGTGGCAATACAAGCACGCAAATATTGACCCGAGTTAAAAGTGATCCTAAAATTGCGGCTGATGCTGCTCAAGCAGATGCCATTATTTTGACCTTAGGCGGCAATGATATTATGCATGTGGTGCAAAAAGATCCGCTTAATGTGACAAAAAAGGCAGTTTTACAGCAAGCTCAGTTAGCAGCTAGCAATCTGACACAAATTATTGATCAATTGCGGCAAAGCAATGCTCATGCGCCTATTTTTGTTTTCGGGATCTATAATCCTTTTTATGTTTTACTGCCAACAGTGACAACGATGCAAGCGGTCGTTGGGGATTGGAATGACATCACCAAAACAGCAATTAAAGCCCAAGAGGATGTTTATTTTGTTTCGGTGGATCAATTGCTGTCAAAAGGCAGTAAAAAAACCCAAAAGGCAGTGGCACGACGTATTAAAGACGCTAATCAGCACACAACTGTTAAAGCTAGTGAAAAGAAAAAAGACCAGGAACTTTTGAATCCGTATTTATATAAAAAAGATCATTTTCATCCCAATCATGTTGGTTATGAATTGATGACCAATGCTTTATATAAAGTTATGGATAAACATGAGTCTCAATGGTTATATCAAGAACAGTAGGAGTTTGAAGTAAGTATGAGCGTAAAACAACCGCGGCGGCATAATTTTTGGATGATTGCATTTTTTACATTGGTCATTTTATTGATTTGTGGCGGTCTTTTTGTGACTTTTAAAGCCCTGAGGCCAGTGCAACCACCTGCTCGAGAACAGTTGATTCAAAATAACGAAGCCTTTTCAGTGACTTTCAATAAAAAGCAAATGAATGGTTTTGTCAAATATTATTTAAATAACCAGTTAAAAGATCAGAAAATGAAGTACGCCTTTCAGTTGGATGATCACGCCACAGTTCGTAGTACGATTGAATTTTTAGGTCGGCCAGTAAGCTTTTCGTTGGTGTGTGACCCTTATGTACTGACAAATGGTGATGTACAGCTCAAAGCCCGCAGTCTAGCTGTGGGGCAACTAGATTTGCCGTTAAGTTTTGTCATGGGCTATATTGCCCATAATTTTAAACTGCCGAAGTGGGTCGTAGTCAATCAAAATAAGCAGACGATCAATTTACGATTGAATCAATTTAAGCTGGAGAATGGCATGCAATTCACTGCTAAAAGGATTGATTTGAAACAGGATAAAATTGAATTTAACGTTTTCTTTCCCAACAATGATTAGGGGTGTAGCAATAGATGAAACGCAGCTTTTATCAGTGGCTAATGACACAGCGTAATCCAAATGGTAAAGATGAATTAGCTCATTTTGCCAACAGTGCTTTTTTTGATCAGAGTTTTCCAAAACAGTCAGAGGATTATCATGAGATTTCCGATTATTTAGAATTAAATGGCAATTATCTGCCCAATATGGCTGTTTTTGACCAAGCTTTTACAGAATATCAAGCATTAAATAAACTTTAATTGATGAGGCGAATATATTGGCTGACGAACCAAAACAAAATAACCAAAAAAAGCAAAAGAAGACGGTATCCAGATTTGTGCCGATTTTCGTAGGGATACTTGCCTTTTTGATCGGGGTCTTTTTAACGATCATTGTAGGCTTTTTTCTAATAAGTCGAACTTTAATGGCGCCAACTGGCCAGAACAGCAGTGGCTTTAATAAAATCAGTACTGTTTATCAAACCATCAAGCAGAATTATTATCGCCCGGTCAATAGTGAAAAGTTGATCGATGGTGCGGTCAATGGCATGGTTCAAAGTTTGGGCGATCAATTTTCTGAGTATTTACCTAAAGAGGATGCCAGTGATTTGAATACGACTATTTCAGCGAGCTTTGGTGGTATTGGAGCTTCCGTGAAACAATCTGGCAATTATGTGGCCGTGGATGCACCGGTCAAAGATACACCAGCAAAGAAGGCGGGATTAAAGACCGGCGATATTATTCTGGCAATCGATGGTCAGTCAGCTAAAAATCTTGGTGTTTCTAAAGTCGTTAGTAAAATTCGCGGTAAGATCGGAACTAAAGTTAAATTAACGCTCAAGCGTGACGACCGGCAATTTGACGTGACTTTAACGCGAGCTAAGATTCCAGTTAAAACAGTTTCTGGTAAGCTTGATTCAGATAATAAACAAATCGGGAACATTCAGATCAGCACTTTCTCTGAACCAACGGCTAAAGAATTAAAGCAAACGATTAAAAAGCTGCGTACTCAAGGTGCTAAATCTTTTGTAATCGACTTGCGTGGCAATCCTGGTGGAACTTTGCCAACGGCTTTAGCTTCAGCTAGTATGTTTTTAAAGAACGGGCAGACAATCATGCAAGTCCAACAACGAGATAGTAAGCCTGAACGATTCACCGCTGGTAAGACGTATGATGATGGATTTAAGGTCACGGAGCCAACCGTCGTACTGGTTGATGAAGATTCTGCCAGCGCTTCTGAGATTTTTGCAAGTGCTTTGAAAGAGTCAGCCGGAGATCAAATCATCGGGACAACTTCTTTTGGGAAAGGGACAGTCCAAACTGTTAGTGATTTAGGCCATGATAGTGAAATGAAAATTACCACCGCGCGCTGGTTAACACCGGATGGTCATTGGATCAACAAGAAGGGTGTGCAGCCAACAATTGTGGCTAAGTATCCAGATTATGCTTATTTATCAACTTTTGATGTTGAAAAAACGTACAAGTCGGGAGATAGTTCGCGAACAATCATTACAATTCAGAAGAGTTTGCAAGCATTAGGTTATCCATTGGACCAAACAAATGGCGTTTATGATCAGAGTACGTTGGATGCGGTGAAACAATTCCAAAACGATTATCAAATACCAGTATCTGGTGAAATGGATCCCACGACTAATCGGCGTTTGACTGAGGCATTAAGCCAGTTGATAGGCAAAAATGATAATGCTTATAAACAGGCAATAGCAACACTAACTGCAAAGCTGAAATGAGAGTTAAGCTAATTTAATAACACTTTTAATGTGATAGAAGGAGAGTGGGACAAAAGGCGTCCAGCGCCTGAGCACCAACAAGAATTACGAAAAATGGTGGACTTTCCATTTGAGTCATTCGTCGTTGAGTGAGGTTGTTGCCTTTTGGAACACGTTTAAGATACAATCGTTCGTGAAATAATCGGGGCCGTAGACAAAACATTAGTTTTGTCCCGGCCCCCTTTTTGAAAATATTTAGAATGTATTAGAATGTAAATCATAATCCACATATACTTGCATATCATGCAGGATTCACAGATAATGTTTTACGACGTCTTAAATTTATACGTTCGTAAAATGTTTCGTTGAATAAATATATTAATATATAAGGAAGTTGCAAACATGACAATTCAATGGTTCCCCGGCCACATGGCAAAGGCACGTAATCAAGTGCAGGAAAAATTAAAATTAGTAGATATCGTATTGGAAATTGTTGATGCGCGTATCCCGGAAAGTTCCCGAAACCCAATGATGGATGAAATCATAGCAGACAAGCCCAGGTTGTTAGTTTTGAATAAAGCTGATTTGGCCGATAAAAAGCAAACAGCCGCTTGGTTAGACTATTATCAAAAGCATGATTTACCAGCTATTGCCATCGATGCGCAGCACAAGTCCAGGCTGCCACAAATTGAAAAAACAGTGCGACAGATCTTGGCAACAAAAATTACCCGGCAACAAGCAAAGGGCTTAAAAATCGTTAAATTACGCGCCATGTGTATTGGTATTCCTAACGTCGGAAAATCGACAGTTTTGAATCGTTTAGTCCAAAAAAATATTGCCAAGACCGGGAATAAACCTGGAGTGACTAAAAATCAGCAGTGGCTTAAAGTCAGTGATAGTTTTGAAGTACTTGATACGCCAGGGATTCTTTGGCCCAAATTTGAGGATCCTGATACTGGGATGAAATTGGCTTTGTTAGGCTCGATTAAAGATAGTATTTTTCATGCTGACGATGTGGCTTTGTTTGGGTTGGATCTTTTGCGGCAACGTTATCAAGCCCAATTACAGCAAACCTATCATTTGCAGGCAGCTGATTTTGAGCGCGACAATGCTGGCCTATTATTGACACTTACAAAGAAAAATGGGTTTAAAGATGATTATGATCAATTTTCTGAAAAAATGATCAATGATTTACGTAAAGGGCGTTTCGGTGGCGTTACATTGGACGTTATACCGACGCCAACGTCTGAAACTGAGGTGCCAACAGATGATTGACTGGCAGCAGCAATCAGTGCAAGCGATTAAGGCCCATTTAAAAGGGCACACACTAACGCCTGAAGTGCTAAAAATGTTACGCAATGATCCCCGCAAGGGCGTTCAAGCTGCATTGAAGCAATATCAACAGCAGCAAGAGAAAGCAGCTTTGCAATATACCGAATTTCTGAAACGCACGCAATTGGAACAAAGCTTTTGGCGACAAGGTCAAATCGTGGCTGGTATTGACGAAGTTGGTCGAGGGCCATTAGCTGGTCCGGTGGTCACATGTGCGCTTGAGTTAATGCCCAGTTTTGACCTATATGAAGTTAATGATTCTAAACAATTAAGTCATGCTAAAAGACTAGCTTTATATCCTAAGATTTTGGCGCAAGCTAAAAGCGTCCGAATCGGTTATGTAGATAATCAGTTGATTGACCGGCTAAATATTTATGAAGCAACTCGGGTGGCTATGGCCCGGGCGGTATCTCAATTAAAACCACAGCCAGATCATCTATTGGTGGACGCCATGAATGTGCCGGTTGATGTGCCACAGACAAAATTGATTCATGGTGATGCACGCAGTATTAGTATTGCGGCTGCCAGTATTGTGGCCAAAGTCGTTCGTGATGATTTGATGGGTCTATATGGCCGTGTTTACCCAGGTTACGATTTTGAAAAAAACATGGGTTATGGTACCAAAGCACATTTACAAGGTTTGGCACAAAGGGGTGTCACGCCAATTCACCGCCAGTCATTTGAGCCAATCAAATCAATGGTGCGTAATTTAAAACATTAAGAAATGCTGTCTTCGCGTAATTTAATTAAAACGTGGAGGCTCTTTTTTTGACAACAGATTACCTTTTATTACTAAAACTAACAAATTGTTTTACCAATTTGCAACTCTATAAATTACACTTACTAAGTCAGCAATTTTTTAAAAGAAATATGACGTTAAGTGAGATTTCTGAGTGTTTACACTTCAATGTTGCGAAGCAACAATTATTAGCCGCAAAATTAAATGATCCGAAAATCATTGATAGTGTGGCGCAGCATTTGCACCGCCAGGATTTTTTAGCATTGACGGATAGAAATTACCCTCAGCGGTTGAAAGAAATTTATGATCCACCGGTTATTTTGTTTTTCCGCGGCAATTTAGCACAATTACAGCAGCCAACTTTGGGTGTGGTTGGTGCCCGCAATAATTCAGAATATGGGTTGCAAGCACTGCGGCGTTTGCTACGGTCATTGGCATCCCCAATAAATGTTATTTCTGGATTAGCACAGGGTATCGACCGATTGGCGCATGAGACAGCTTTACAATATCATTTCAGTACGACTGGTGTGATCGGTAACGGACTAGATTATTATTATCCTAAACAAAACCAATCGTTGCAGGAAAGAATGGCTAAAGAACAATTATTATTATCGGAATATGATAATTTATGGGCGCCGAAGCGTTACTATTTTCCCCAGCGGAATCGGATTATCGCGGGTTTGAGTCACGCGTTATTAGTGATCGAAGCTAAAGAAAAAAGCGGCAGTTTGATCACAGCCAATTTAGCTTTGGAATTTAATCGTAATGTTTTGGCAGTGCCCGGGAGTATTTTTTCGCCTTTATCCGCTGGTGCTAATGCTTTAATAGCTGCAGGGGCCATTCCCGTACACCAAAGCACCGACATCATATCGCACTTGACCTATTATCCTTAAGCGTGTATCGTGTGGTCCTTGTAAACTATCTTTTTTATTATAGGTAAGATTTGACAAATCAAAATTGAATAGCATATGATGTGTTACGGTTTAGTTACACAGGAGAGAGGAGTTTACCTATGGCTAAAAATTTGGTCATTGTAGAATCACCCTCAAAAGCCAAAACGATAGAAAAATATTTAGGGAAAAATTATAAAGTTGTTGCCAGCCTAGGACATATTCGGGATCTGCCGAAAAGCCAAATGGGTGTTAACATTGAAAATAACTACGAGCCTAAGTATATCTCTATTCGTGGCAAGGGCGATGTTATCAAGGGATTAAAAAAAGAAGCAAAAAAAGCGGATCATGTCTATTTAGCGGCCGATCCAGATCGTGAAGGCGAAGCGATTGCTTGGCATTTATCACACCTATTAGACTTAGATCCTAAAGGCAAAAATCGAGTCGTCTTTAATGAAATTACTAAAGACACTGTTAAAAATGCATTTAAAGAACCACGCAGTATTGATATGAACTTAGTAGATGCGCAGCAAGCTCGGAGAATTTTAGATCGGCTTGTAGGCTATTCGATCAGTCCTATTCTATGGAAGAAAGTTAAAAAAGGCTTAAGTGCTGGTCGAGTCCAGTCAATTGCTTTGAAACTTATTTTAGATCGTGAAAAAGCAATTAAAGCCTTTGTACCAGAAGAATATTGGACGATTGATAGTGAATTCAAAAAGGGTCAAAAGAAGTTTAAAGCTGCTTTTTACGGCTTGAAAAATAAGAAAAAAGCTTTACCTAATAATGACACTGTCCAAGAAATTTTAGGACAGATCGATCGAAAAGCGGACTTTGATATTACTAAGGTTTTGCGTAGAGAACGAAAACGTTATCCGGCAGCGCCCTTTACGACGAGTTCGCTGCAGCAAGAAGCTAATCGACGATTAAACTTCAAAACGCGGAAAACAATGATGGTTGCCCAGCAATTATATGAAGGTATCAACTTGGGCGGCCGTCAAGGCACGGTAGGTTTAATTACCTATATGCGGACAGATTCAACGCGGATTTCCACTGTAGCGAAACATGAAGCTTCTCAGTATATTCATGAGGCCTATGGTGAAGCCTATGCGGCGGTGAAAATCCGTAAGACTAAAAATCCTGAAGGGGCACAAGATGCCCATGAAGCGATTCGACCAAGCTCCGTCATGCGGACACCAGAAAGTCTGAAAGATGTATTGAGCAAAGACCAAATGAAATTGTATCGATTAATTTGGTCAAGATTCGTTGCCAGTCAAATGACACCGGCAGTTCTAGATACAATGACTGTAACTATTATGCAAAATGAAGTCACCTTTAGAGCAAATGGGTCAAAAATGAAATTTCCTGGTTTTACAAAGCTATATGTCCAAACAGGAGATGAATCTAAAGACAACGAACTGCCTGATTTAAATGAGGGCGATAAAGTCAAGCTGACCAAAACTGATCCAGCCCAGCATTTTACGCAGCCACCAGCTCGATATAGTGAAGCAAGTCTTGTCAAATCGTTGGAAGAAAATGGTGTTGGGCGGCCATCTACTTATGCACCAACCATTGATACCATACAGCGCCGGTATTACGTGCGTTTGAATGGTAAAAGTTTTGAACCGACAGAATTAGGTGAGATCGTTGATGAATTGATCGAGGACTTTTTCCCTGACATCGTTAACGTTGATTTTACCGCTAAGTTGGAGGATGAACTGGACGAGATCGAGGAAGGCCAGCAACAATGGGTCAAAGTTGTCGACCAGTATTATCAACCGTTTTCTAAAGAAGTTGCACAAGCAGAAGATAAAATTGAAAAAATCCAAATTAAAGATGAACCAGCGGGTTTTGACTGTGATATCTGTGGCGCACCGATGGTGATCAAGATGGGCCGCTATGGTAAATTTTATGCCTGCAGCCGTTTTCCAGATTGTCGGAATACTAAAGCGATTACCAAGGAAATCGGTGTGATTTGTCCTAAATGCCATGAAGGTCAGGTTATTGAACGTAAGTCTAAGAAAAACCGGATTTTTTATGGCTGCTCCCGCTATCCCGATTGTGATTTTGTATCATGGGATAAACCGGTTGGGCGTGATTGTCCAAAATGTGGGCACTTCTTGGTAGATAAGAAAGTTAAAGGTGGGCATCAAGTCCTCTGTCCAAATGGGGATTACGAAGAGCAATTACAAAAATAATCAAATCAGTATCAACAACGAACTAATGTTAGGTGATCTAGCCTAAGGTTAGTTTTTTTACTTAAAAAAGTATATTTGTAATCGCATGCATTCTCTAAATATTTTTGATATGATATAATTTCACGGAGATATATTCATAAAAAAAGAGAGTTAGGCGGGGATTCGTATGACAGCAAAACCTTTTGTGAACGTTATCGGTGCTGGCTTAGCAGGTAGTGAAGCTGCTTGGCAAATTGCGAGCCGTGGCGTTAATGTTAAATTGTATGAAATGCGTCCAGTAACAACGACGCCAGCCCATCATACGGGAAATTTTGCGGAGTTAGTTTGTACCAACTCACTGCGCGCAAATCAAATTAGTAATGCATCCGGTCTATTAAAAGAAGAAATGCGACATTTGAACTCCATTGTGATGCAGTCTGCAGATCATAATAGTGTCCCTGCTGGTGGCGCATTGGCCGTTGATCGAGAGCCTTTTTCACAAGAGATCACAGCTAAATTAAGAAGTTTGCCTAACATTGAGGTTATTAATGAAGAATTAAATGATTTTCCTGAAGGCATCACTGTTGTCGCAACTGGTCCGTTGACTGCAAGTGGTCTAGCCCATAGAATTGAAACGCTAAACGGGTCAGATGGTTTGTACTTTTATGATGCCGCTGCACCAATCTTAGATGGCCAGACGATCGACCGGGACAAAGTTTACTTAAAATCACGTTATGACAAGGGCGAAGCTGCTTATCTAAATTGTCCAATGGATAAAGCCGAGTTTGAAGCTTTCTATGACGCTTTGATCCATGCGGAAGTAGCTGAGAGTCATGACTTTGAAAAAGAAAACTATTTTGAGGGTTGCATGCCGATTGAAGTAATGGCTAAGCGCGGTATTAAAACAATGCTCTTTGGGCCCATGAAACCAGTTGGTCTGGAGGATCCCAAAACTGGTAAGCGGCCATATGCTGTGATTCAATTACGGCAGGATAATGCCGCTGCGAGCCTATATAATATTGTTGGTTTTCAAACCCATCTAAAATGGGGAGAGCAAAAACGTGTTTTCCGAATGATTCCAGGGTTAGAGAACGTTCAAATTGTGCGTTATGGGGTCATGCATCGTAATACTTTTATGAAGTCACCGGAAGTATTACAGCAAAGTTATCAATCTAAAAAACAAGCTGGTCTATTTTTTGCCGGCCAAATGACAGGTGTGGAAGGCTACGTTGAATCAACTGCAAGTGGCTTAGTTGCCGGTATCAATGCTGCTAATTTAGCCCTTGGAAAAGACCTCCAAATTTTTCCAGAAGAAACAATGATGGGGGCAATGGCTTATTATATTACCCATACAGCTGCCAAGCATTTTCAACCCATCAATGCTAACTTTGGTATCATGCCACCACTCGCGCAGAAGATTCGAGATAAAAAGGAACGTAATTTAGCCTTAGCTAACCGTGCATTGGATCATTTGGATGACTTTATTCAAGTACATTTAGATCAGTCAATATCCGTCTGAAGTCCTTTTCATCCCCGCTTAGCTTGTGGTAAGCTTAATTAGACAAGCTGAGGGGGACTTTTTATGTTTGAACTATCTTGGCTGGAAAAATTTGTTGGTTTTCTCCAATTTGAACGCCATTATTCAGATAAAACAATAGCGGCTTATCAGCTGGATATTAAACAATTTATGCAAATTGTAACGATCAATGATCACGCCAAATCATTCAAAAAAATCGATGGTTTAGACGTGACTAGTTATTTAGAAACATTAGATCAGAAACAACTTTCACCAAATAGTATTGCCCGTAAGGTATCTAGCTTGAGAACATTTTATCATTTTCTAAACGAAAACGATTATACTCAGCTGACGCCATTTACAGGCATCATCACAAAAAAGAAGCAAAAACGCTTACCTGAATTCTTTTATCCCAAAGAAATGATGGTATTATTACAGTCTACTCAAGGAGAAACTTTTGCGGACAAGCGTGACCGCGCTTTAATTGAACTGCTTTACGCAACAGGTATGCGTGCGAGTGAATGTGTTCAATTAACTTTACCACAGCTTGATTGGCAGAATCAGATCGTACTCATCCACGGTAAAGGCAATAAGGATCGTTATGTGCCCTTTGGAAGATATGCGAAAGCTGCTTTGCTGACTTATCGAACTGTTAGAGATAGTAAAGTGGCTAATCTTGAAACAACGCATGACTTTGTTTTCATTAATCAACGTGGGCAACCTTTAACGACGCGTGGTTTAGAATATATTTTAGATCAGCGGATCAAACATACCTCGTTGACATCTGGAATCCATCCACACATGATTCGGCATACATTTGCGACACAGATGTTAGAAAATGGTGCAGATATGCGAACGGTTCAAGAGTTGTTAGGACATGCAAGTTTGGCAACGACTCAAATTTATACGCATGTGACAATGACGCATCTACAAAAGGACTACCGTAAATATTTTCCCCGAGCAACGGACTGAATAAAAATTAACGATAATAACGACGGAGGTTCATTATGACAACAATTGTTGCAGTAAGACATGACAATAAGACAGCTATTGCAGGTGATGGTCAAGTAACTATGGCTGAAAAGTTTATTATGAAGGGTACGGCGCAAAAGGTACGGCGAATTTACAATAATCAAGTAATCATTGGATTTGCAGGTGGTGTGGCCGATGCTTTTACGTTGACTGACTGGTTTGAAAAAAAGTTAGAGTCTTATTCTGGAGATTTAAAACGTTCCGCAGTGGAATTGGCACAAGATTGGCGTAAGGATCCCACCTTACAAAAATTAGAAGCTTTGATGATCGCGATGGATAAGGAAAATTTGCTGGTAATTTCTGGTAATGGTGAAGTGATTGACCCTGATGATAATGTTGTGGCTATTGGTTCTGGTGGCAATTTTGCTCAGGCAGCAGCAATTGCAATGAATCATCATGCTAAAGACATGTCTGCTAAAGAAATTGCTATTGAAGCTATTAACATTGCTGCTGATATCGATATTTTTACCAATCATAATGTCATCGCGGATGATTTTGAGGAGTAGTGAAAAAGTTGGACGAATTAAATAAAACACCTAAAGAAATAGTTGCTGAATTAGACCATTACATCGTGGGCCAAAACGAAGCCAAAAAAGCGGTTGCTATTGCCTTATATAATCGTTATCGTCGTATGCAGTTACCAGCGGACATGCAACAAGAGATCACCCCTAAAAATCTTTTAATGATCGGCCCAACCGGTGTTGGTAAAACTGAGATTGCACGTCGTTTGGCTAAAATTGTCAACGCGCCCTTTGTTAAGGTTGAAGCAACCAAATTTACAGAAGTCGGTTATGTCGGCCGAGATGTCGAATCTATGGTCCGTGATTTGGTGGATGTGGCAGTACGTATTGAAGAAGATATTCAGTTCAAAAGAGTTCGTGCCACTGCTGCAGCTGCAGCCGATAAGCGTTTAGTGAAATTACTCGTACCCGGCATTAAAAAAGAACAACGTCAAAACGGCTTTCAAGAAATGATGAATATGTTCAATAACTTGCAATCGGGTAATGAACAAGTGCCGCAAGAACCTGAAGAAGAAGTTACTGATGAGATTCGCGATCAGCGCTTATCCGTTAAAGAACAATTGGACAAGGGATTGTTAGAAGATCGTGATGTTACGATTACCATGGATGAGCCTAAAAAAGTTAGTCCGATGAATGATATGATGGGGCAAATGGGCGTAGATATGGGTGACATGTTGGGCTCAATGATGCCGAAACGTCAAATTCAACGAACATTGCCAGTTAAAGAGGCTCGAGAGATTTTGATTCAGCAAGAGGCTGATAAATTAGTCAATCACGATGATATTTATCAAGATGCGATTGAGCGTGCAGAAGCTTCAGGAATTATTTTTATTGATGAAATCGATAAAATTACTGCTGGACAAAAACAAAGTTCTGGTGAAGTTTCACGTGAAGGTGTCCAACGGGACATTTTGCCAATCGTGGAGGGTTCTCAGATCAGTACGAAATATGGTGCCATCAATACCGATCATATTCTGTTTATTGCTTCTGGCGCTTTTGCGGAATCTAAACCAAGCGATTTAATTGCCGAATTACAGGGCCGTTTCCCAATTCGAGTTGAATTAAATGATTTAACAGAAGCTGACTTTGTCCGAATCTTAACTGAACCAGATAATGCCTTATTAAAACAATATATGGCATTAACAGGCGTAGATGGTGTTAAGTTGACCTTCACCAAAGAAGCTGTTCAAAAAATTGCCGCTACGGCATTTGAAGTCAATCATGGGACGGACAATATTGGGGCACGTCGCTTGGCAACAATTCTTGAAAAACTTCTTGAAGAAGTGTTGTTTGAGGGCCCTGATATGCAAATGGGTGACATTACAATTACTGAAAAGTATGTTGATGATCGAATTGGTGATATTATCAAGAATAAAGATATGACGCGTTATATTCTTTAAAGTAAACGTGTTGTTAATGTTTCGGAGGGGTTTGTATGGTCACGATCGAAAATGATTTCATTCGTGCTGAGGTTAGTGAACACGGTGCGGAATTACAGAGTTTATGGAATAAAACAGCAGAGATAGAACATCTATGGCAAGGTGACCCTAAAATATGGGGCCGAAAAGCGCCAGTGCTTTTTCCAATTGTTGGTAAGTTAAAAGATGATCAGTATACTTATCAAGGACAAACTTATCATATGACACAGCATGGCTTTGCCCGCGATCAAGATTTTGAAATTGTTGCTAAATCTGATACAGAAATCATTTTTGAATTACGTGATAATGCTGAAACTCGAAAAATGTATCCATTTGCTTTTAAACTAACGATCCGCTATGCACTGATCAACAACTTATTGAAGGTACGCTATCGGGTTGAGAACCCGAGCGATGATGCTTTACTGTATTATTCAGTTGGTGGTCATCCCGGGTTTAAAGTCCCTTTTATAGCCGATACTAAATTTACGGATTATTTTTTGAATTTTTCACCTCGTAAATCTCGAATTCGAGTACCATTAGGTGCTTCTGGTTTGATCGATTTTTCAGCACGTACCTTGGCTGCGACGGATGCTGATATTGCTTTATCGCATGATTTATTCAAAGATGATGCGCTAATTTATGAATTATTGGGCAAGGGAGATACTTTCCGGATTAAAACGGAGCAATCCGAGCATTATTTGGAGTTGATGGTTAACGAGGGCCCCTATGTTGGTGTGTGGTCAGCGTACCCTACGCAAGGTGATTTTGTTTGTATTGAACCTTGGTGGGGCATTGCTGACGGCGTGAATAGTGATGGCGATTTGACGCATAAAGTTGGGATTCGAAAATTAACACCGCACGAGCACTATACTGCTCGTTATCGCATTGCTTTATTTTGAAAATAATTAGAATGATATAAATAAAGAAGCTGATAAGTTTAAGGTAGCCACACCTTAGATCAGCTTCTTTATTTTGATATGCTTTATTCAAGTCAAGGTTCACTATGACGTTTTCTTAATAGGTAAACTAGACCAAAGGGGACAATGCTTTCGTTACCATTTTTGATTCGAATGATGTTAGCTCGATGCCGATAAATCAATAAAGCGGCTAATAAAGCAAGAAAGCCGGTCATTAGATAGTCTTTAAACAATAATGACGTTAATACAACAAAAACCGAGCCCACAATACTAGCAACAGAAACCATGCTGCTAAGCAAAACAATAATTAAAAAAATTAAAATAGCGATCAAAAAGAATTTGGGATTATAGCCTAATAAAACGCCAGCGCTTGTTGCCACAGCCTTACCACCGCTAAATCTCAAGTAAATAGAGTAGCAATGGCCAATAACTGCTAAAATGCCGGAGATCAGTAACAAATAATGTGCGTGGTAGCCGCCGAAAATAGGCAATAATGTACCCAGAGTGCCTTTTAAAATATCCAGTATTAAAACAATTGTGCCGGGTATTTTACCTAGTACGCGAAAAGTATTAGTTGTACCAATATTTCCGCTGCCATACTGGCGAATATCCTTTTGATAGAAAAGTTTACCGATTATCACACCCGATGGGATTGAACCTAACAAATATGATAGAATAAACAACAGTGCAATTTTCATCGTTACCTCCTAGTGTTCTGCTATATTGTAGCATGTACTTTTCTGAAAATAAATTTAGACTTGAATTTTTAAAGATATTTACGTAAGCTATTAATGTTACGGGAATATATGTTCCCTTTTTGAGAAGGAGTAGAATTTAATGGCTCAGAGCAATGAATATAATGATAAATCCATTCAGGTCTTAGAAGGCCTTGAAGCTGTCCGCAAACGGCCCGGGATGTATATTGGATCGACAGATGTCCGCGGCCTACACCACTTGGTTTATGAGATCGTTGATAACTCAGTTGATGAAGCTCTCGCCGGTTTTGGTAATGAGATCAACGTAACGATTCATAAGGATGGTAGTTTGACAGTCCAAGATTTCGGCCGCGGTATGCCGACGGGAATGCACAAATCTGGTGTACCCACCATCGAAGTGATTTTAACGGTTTTACATGCGGGTGGTAAATTTACGCAAAATACTTACAAAACTTCTGGTGGATTACATGGTGTTGGGGCTTCTGTTGTCAATGCTTTATCTGAATGGCTGACGGTTCGCGTAGTGCGTGATAAACAGGCTTTTGAAGAACGTTTTGAAAATGGCGGCCATCCAGTCGGAACATTGAAAAAATTAGGTAAAGTTAATGCACCTAATGGGACAACTATTACATTTAAACCAGATGCTGAAATTTTTACAACAACTAACTTTAGCTTTGATACGTTATCGGAACGCTTACGAGAATCTGCTTTTCTTTTAAAGGGTGTAAAGATCACACTTACGGATGAACGCACTGATAAGGCTGAAGTCTATCACTACGAAGATGGTATTAAAGCTTTTGTAAATTATCTAAATGAAGATAAAGATACTCTTGGAAAAGTTTTTTACTTTGAAGGCCAAAAAGATGGCATGGAAATTGAATTCGCCGGCCAATATAATGATGGTTATTCAGAAAATATTATCTCTTTCGTGAATAACGTTCGGACCGGTGACGGCGGCACTCATGAAGCCGGGATGAAATCGGGTCTGACGAAGGCATTTAACGATTATGCTCGTAAAGTTAATTTACTTAAAGAGCGCGACAAAAATTTAGAAGGCTCGGATGTTCGTGAAGGTCTATCAGGTGTTTTGTCAATTAGGATTCCCGAAGAAATCTTACAATTTGAAGGTCAAACAAAGGGTAAGCTAGGTACACCACAAGCTCGGACGGCAACGGACACGATCATTTCCGAACAAATGAGCTATTATTTGATGGAGAACGGTGATTTCGGCCAAATGCTCGTCAAAAAAGCCATTAAAGCTCGAGATGCACGTGAAGCAGCCCGTAAAGCGCGGGAAGAGAGCCGAAATGGGAAACGCCGAAAAAAGGGTGAGAGTCTCTTATCAGGTAAGTTAACGCCAGCCCAGTCCAAAGATGCGAGTCGTAATGAATTATATCTAGTGGAGGGTGATTCTGCCGGTGGTTCGGCTAAGTCTGGCCGCGATCGTAAATTTCAGGCAATTTTACCTTTACGTGGGAAAGTCTTGAATACCCAAAAAGCAAAGCTTGCTGATATTTTAAATAATGAAGAAATCAATACAATGATCCATACCGTCGGAGCTGGGGTTGGTCCTGAATTCACATTGGCAGACGCTAATTACGACAAGATCATTATTATGACTGATGCAGATACAGACGGTGCTCACATTCAAATTTTGCTATTAACATTCTTTTATCGCTATATGCGACCGCTTATCGAGGATGGTCGTGTTTATATTGCTTTACCACCATTGTACAAATTACAAAAGGGACAAGGACATAAGACTAAAATTGTTTATGCGTGGACAGATGAAGAGTTAGAACATGAGATCAAGCAAATGGGGCGTGGCTACAGTCTGCAACGATTCAAAGGTTTGGGTGAAATGAATGCCGACCAGCTTTGGGACACCACAATGAACCCTGAGTCACGAACATTGATTCGAGTTAAAATTAATGATGCTCAATTAGCAGAGCGTCGTGTGACCACATTAATGGGTGATAAAGTGGCACCTCGACGGCGATGGATCGAAGACAATGTTCGCTTTTCTCTGGAAGAAGATGGCAGTATCTTGGATCATAATGTCGCCGCTGAGACAGAAGTCAATCGGCATGCAGATAATGAACATTTATTGGAACAATTAGATCAACAAAAGAAGTGAGTGAAATAGTTGGCTAAAGCAGCACAAAAAATTCAAGAATTATCTTTAGAAGAAGTTATGGGCGATCGATTTGGACGCTATTCAAAATATATTATTCAAGAACGTGCCTTACCAGATATTCGAGATGGCTTAAAACCAGTTCAACGGCGAATTCTTTATGCCATGTATTTGGACGGCAACACCTCTGATAAACCATTTCGGAAATCAGCTAAATCCGTGGGTAATATTATGGGTAATTTTCATCCCCATGGAGATAGTTCAATTTATGATGCGATGGTTCGGTTAAGCCAGAATTGGAAATTGCGCGAACCATTAATTGAAATGCACGGTAATAATGGTTCGATGGACGGTGATCCACCAGCTGCCATGCGTTATACCGAAGCAAGGTTAAGTAAGATTTCAGCTGAATTATTACGGGATATTGATAAAGATACCGTTGACATGGTCTTGAACTTTGACGACACAGAACAAGAACCAACGGTATTACCGGCTCGTTTTCCCAATTTGTTAGTTAATGGTGCTACGGGTATTTCGGCAGGTTATGCCACTGAAATACCCCCCCATAACTTGGGAGAAGTTATTGATGCAATGGTCTATTTAGTTGACCATCCTGCAGCGACTTTAGATGACTTGATGCAGTTTATCAAAGGCCCAGATTTTCCAACGGGTGGTATTTTACAAGGTTTAGCTGGTATTAAAGAAGCCTATCAAACTGGTCGAGGCAAGGCAGTGTTGCGAGCTAAAACCAATATTGAACCCTTGCGTGGACATAAAGCTCAAATTGTGATCACTGAGATTCCATATGAAGTCAATAAAGCCCAATTAGTTAAACGCATTGATGAGATGCGTTTGCTTAAAAAAGTCGATGGCATTGCTGAAGTTCGTGATGAAAGTGACCGAATGGGCCTATCTATTGTGATCGAATTAAAAAAAGATGCTGATGCCAAAGGTATTTTGAATTATCTGTATAAGAATACTGATTTACAAATTACTTACAATTTTAACGTTGTCGCCATTGCTGATATGCGTCCAAAGCAAGTTGGGTTAGTTGAAATTTTACAGAGCTATTTAGCGCATCAACAAGATGTGGTGACTAGACGGACCAAATTTAATTTAAAGAAAGCCCAAGATCGACAGCACATTGTTGAAGGTTTGATCAAGGCCTTATCAATCCTAGATCAAGTGATTCAAGTTATTCGTAGCAGTAAAAATAAGAAAGATGCTAAATTAAACTTGATTCATCAATTCCAATTTACTGAAAAACAAGCGGAAGCAATTGTGATCTTGCAGTTATACCGCTTAACTAATACGGATGTCACTGAATTGCGTCAAGAAAATGAGGCACTTTCTAAGTCAATCAATGACTATCAAGAGATTTTACAGAATCCTAAAGTATTAGCCAAATTGATTAAAAAAGAGGCATTAGCCGTCAAAAAAGCTTATGCTTCGCCACGGCTAACAACGATTCAAAAAGAAATCGAAACAATAAAGATCAGTACACGCGTCGTTGTTGCCGATGAAGAGGTTCGAGTAGCGGTTACCAAAGATGGGTATTATAAACGTAGCAGTATTCGCTCATTTCAGGCTTCTAAGGGTGGCAAAGATGCTAAAGATAATGGCGTGCGTGAGGGTGACTACTTCGTTTTAAATACGACTGCGCGGACCTTGCAGCACCTATTTATGTTTACCAATAAGGGTAATCTTATTTATCGACCGATTCATGAGATCACCGAGGTTCGCTGGAAAGAAGTGGGCGAGCACGTTTCTCAGAGTGTGGGATTAGATGTGGATGAAGTGATTATAGCTGCCAAAGTTATCAATACTTTAAAAGAGCCACTCAACTTTATTTTTGCGACAAAATTGGGACAAATTAAGCAAGTCACTTTAGCAAATTTGCAGCCAAATCGAACGTATAAATCGAAGCCGCAGATGGCTGTCAAACTTAAAGATATCCAAGATGAAGTTTTATTAGTAGCTCAAATAGACGCTATTGACGTTTTACACACTGATGTTGTTGTCGCAACCTATAAAGGCTATGGTCTACGATATCCTTTGTCAGAGGTACCAGAAGTTGGGGCTAAAGCTGCTGGTGTTAAAGCAGTGGACTTGAAAGACGATGACTTTGTGGCTGCTTACACACTAGTATTTGACCCTCAAGACGATTTAGGCGTGTTAACCCAGCGGGGTGCTTACAAACAAATGCACCTATCAGAGTTGCCGGTATCCAATCGCGCACGTCGAGGGTTGTTGATTTTACATGAACTCAAGCGAAATCCACACCGGATATTCCGAATTTTTACTGAACCAAAACAGAGTGGGCAGCAAATTGAAAAAATCGTCTTAACAACAGACACACAAACAGAAGTGACTATTGATCCGAAAAAACATAGTTTTGGTGATCGTTACTCTAATGGGTCATTCATTTTAGATACCGAGACACAAGGCGTACCAGCGCATATAGATATTCAGTATAATTTATTGGAAACAGAGTCAGCAGATAAAGATAGTAAATAAAATAATATAAGGTGTTATTAAAATAAAACTAGCGAAGACATCAAGATTACTAGGTTAAATTCGACCGGGTAGTTATTGATGTTTTTTGTTGTGTATAATAATTGGAGGGAATTTAATGCTATAAAGAAATTTATTTTGAATATAACTGTGAAAAACAGAACAAAGACGACTTATTTTTTATTCTGTTATAGTAAAAGAGTAACGAAGTGTCTTCTGTATTAACACAGAAGACATGCGCTAGATTAGTTGCTTACAATTAAATGATAGCGATAGTTAATTTGGTGTTTTAGTTGATTTAACAGTCTTTTACAAGAAAGCGCTATAAATATTTATGCAAAAGCAAAGAAAGGGCTTGCAAAGAACTTGTGATGTGTTATACTTTAATCGTTAAAGCTGTTCCTTGTGAATATGTTGCTGTTTATGATTCCACAAAATGGAGGGTATCAAAATATGAAACAATTAGAAAAAAACGAAATCAAGAACTACTGGGAAGGGTTTAATGGTGGCGACTGGCAAGATGAGATCAATGTCCGCGATTTTATCCAACAGAACTTGAATCAATATGATGGTGATGAATCATTCTTAGCTGGTCCAACTGAAGCAACAACTGAGTTGAATGATCAATTATTAGCGCTCAAGAAAAAAGAACGGGAAGTGGGCGGTGTACTCGATGCTGACAATAATGTGGTTAGCACGATTACCTCTCATGGCCCTGGCTATTTAAATAAAGACTTAGAAAAAATTGTTGGTTTACAAACTGACAAACCTTTAAAACGTGCCTTTATGCCTTTTGGTGGTATTCGGATGGCCGAAGATGCTTTAAAGGCTTATGGTTTTAAGACCGATCCAGAAATGCATAAAATCTTCACCGAAGATCGTAAAACACATAACCAAGGTGTTTTCGATGCTTACACACCAGCAATGCGTAAAGCACGTCATTATAAGATTGTTACTGGTTTACCTGATGCTTATGGTCGTGGCCGGATCGTATCTGACTTTCCGCGTATCTCGATTTATGGGATCGACCGTTTAATGGCTGAAAAAGCTAACGATTTTGCCCACATTGGTGACGGTGAGATGACTGATGATGTGATCCAATTGCGGGAAGAAGTTCAAGAACAATATCGAGCTTTGAACGAAATGAAAGAAATGGCTGCTGCTTACGGCTATGATATTTCACGGCCAGCTGCCAATGCACAAGAAGCCATTCAATGGATCTATTTTGGTTACTTAGCTGCTATTAAGACGCAAAATGGTGCGGCTATGTCTGTTGGTCGGATCGATACGGTGATCGATGCTTATATTCAAAGAGATATGGATCGTGGTATTTTAACCGAGGAACAAGCTCAAGAATTAGTTGATCACTTTACAATGAAATTGCGGATGGTTCGTTTCATCAGAACAACAGAATACAATGATTTATTCTCTGGTGATCCAATTTGGGCAACATTGTCTATGGCTGGTATCGGTATGGATGGTCGCCATCATGTGACACGGACAGCCTTCCGCTTCTTAAAGACGTTAGATAATATGGGTGCCGCACCAGAACCAAATATCACATTATTGTGGTCAGATCGGTTGCCAGAAGGCTTCAAGCGCTATGCCACAGAAGTATCTATCAAGAGCTCGACGATTCAATATGAAAATGACGAATTGATGCGTAATCAATGGGGTACAGACTACTATGGCATTGCCTGCTGTGTTTCAGCACAACCTATCGCTGATGGGGTTCAGTACTTCGGGGCACGGGCAAATTTGGCAAAAACCGTTCTTTATGCCATTAATGGTGGTAAAGACGAAATTGCAGATGCTCAGGTTGGCCCTGCTTATGAACCAATTACGTCAGAATACATTGATTATGATGAATTTATCAGTAAATTCGACAAGATGATGGACTGGTTAGCCGATGTTTATGTCAATGCGTTGAATACCATTCATTATATGCATGACAAATACTATTATGAATCAGCTCAATTAGCACTTAAGGATACTCGCCTAGATCGTACCTTTGCTACAGGTATTTCTGGTTTATCTCATGCTGTTGACTCAATTTCTGCTATTAAGTACGGTAAAGTTAAAGTTATTCGTGACGAAAATGGCGTTGCTGTCGACTTCAAAGCTGAAGGCGACTTCCCACGTTATGGGAACAACGATGACCGCGCTGACGATATTGCAAAATGGTTAGTTAAGACATTCTACAGCAAGATGAATCAACATCATCTCTATCGTGGGTCTAAGTTATCTACGTCAGTTTTGACCATTACTTCTAACGTTGTTTATGGTAAAAACACTGGGACAACACCTAATGGTCGTCAAGCCGGTGAACCATTCTCTCCTGGTGCGAATCCTGCTTATGGTGCTGAAAAGAACGGCGCTTTGGCATCACTACTTTCAACCGCTAAAATTCCTTATAAATATGCCACTGATGGTATTTCTAATACATTTGGTGTCACACCAAACACATTAGGTCACGACGATGAAGATCGTAAAGATGCTTTGGTAAACATGGTTGATGGTTATATGGAAAATAATGGGATGCATTTGAACATTAATGTCTTTAACCGCGACACTTTGATTGATGCTCAAAAACACCCAGAAGAATATCCAACATTAACCGTTCGTGTTTCTGGCTACTGTGTCTACTTTGCTGATTTAACTAAGGAACAACAAGATGACGTTATTTCTAGAACATTCTTCGAATCTATGTAATTAGCAGCATAAAATTAGTTTGAGAGGGCGGATAAGGGGACTTATCCGCTTTCTACTAAAACAGATGACACTCGTTTGAATTCAGCCAAGTCGTCTGCTTTAGTAGGAAGCCTCATTAAGGAGGAAATTAAGATGTTAGCTGAAAAAGATATTCAAATGACAACTGATAAAGCACAACCGGTTTTAGGCTATGTACATTCTATCGAAACATTTGGCTCTGTTGATGGACCTGGTGTTCGTTTCGTGGCCTTCTTACAGGGCTGTCGAATGCGTTGTCAATTTTGTCATAACCCAGATACTTGGAATATTGGCGTTGGGACTGAATGGACGGCCGATGATCTGTTGAAAGAGGCTATGAAGTATAAGGCTTTTTGGGGTAAAAAAGGGGGTATTACTGTATCCGGTGGTGAATCTTTGCTTCAAATCGACTTCATTTTGGATTTATTTAAAAAGGCGAAAGCATTAGGCGTCAATACTTGTCTAGATACTTGTGGCCAGCCATTTTCTTATAAAGAACCTTTCTTTAGTAAGTTTCAAGAATTAATGCAATACACCGATGTTTCTTTAGTTGATATTAAGCATATTAATGCTGCAGAACACAAAAAATTGACAGGTTGGACTAATGAAAATATTTTGGGTATGATTCAATACATGTCAGATAACGGTTATCATATGTGGATACGGCACGTACTTTTACCAGAACGAACGGACTATGATGACTATTTGCGGCAATTAGGTGCCTATATTAAAACAATTAAGACAGTCGATAAAGTTGAAGTGTTACCTTACCACACAATGGGTGTTAGTAAATATCAAAATTTGGGGATTCATTATCCTTTAGAAGGCATCGAACCACCAACGGCTGAACGCGTTGCTAATGCGGAGAAATTATTAGATACTAAATCTTACACTGGTTATAAAGTTCGTTGATTGAGTTTGATATATTGAAAAATTATAAAGTTATAAAAAAGAACAACGAATAGGTTGCTCTTTTTTATTGATTTCATTATGATTAGATTATCGAGTAAATAGACAACAAAATTTAATTCTGCTTGATAATGATTGACTATTAGCCGTCTTCTTGAAGGGAGTTTACCGTTTTGAAAAGTAAGCAAGAAAGTATTTTTTCTTCTAAAACTTTAACTTATTTTTTGCAACTTGCAGAAACTATGAATTATACGCAAGCAGCACAAATTCTAGGTATTACACAACCAGCACTGACACAACAGATTAAAAAGCTAGAACGTACTGTAGGCGCCCCATTATTTTATTCTGTTGGCAAGAAATTACATTTATCCGAGGCAGGCAAGACGATGCTGGCAGCAACACATCAAATTTATGACGTGTTGAATGATGCTGCAGATGCGATTCAACAGACGACAACTGCAACGAATGGCAAAATCAGTATTGGCTTTTTGTCTTCTATGGAGAGCTCTGTTTTTGAAGACTTTATTATTCATTATATTAAACAAAATCCTAATATTGAAATTTCATTTAGGTTAATGACACGTAAAGAGATCTGGGATTCGTTGGAGAATAATTTAGTGGATCTAGCTGTGATGTACCTGCCTGATGACTCTATAAAAAACTGGAAGCCTTATGCGACTAAGAAAATCATTGAAGAGCAACTGCTTTTTGTGCATAACAATCCAGACATTAGCAGCCGACAAAAAACTGTTCATTATCAAGATACCTTGGATAAGCAATGGGTCACTTATCCAGACGATTACTATCTATCACACATTGTTGCTGAAGCTTACAAGAATGAATTAGTGGACCGACCACGTAGTGCCGCACAATTTACCACACCATTTCAGTTGATGAAATTTAGTCAGGCAATTGATGTGAATACTGCTTTGCCAGATAGTTTCTTTAAAGCACACCGTTCTGAGTTTGAAAAGTCAGCACTGCCATTTGAACCGCCAATTACTTTCCAGATGCAGTTTGTTTTTCGAAAAGATAAAACTGCTATTCCTAGAATTCAACAATTCTTCAAGGAATGGGATAATTATTTTAGTGAAAGTGACTATTATACTCGCTTGCAAGGGCGTTAAGTCTTATAATGGTAGTTGTGAATGACAAAGGTATAAAGGAGCGTTTTCATGGTAAAGCAATTAATTTTTGGACATCAAAATCCAGATACTGATGCAATTGTAGCAGCAATTTCATACAGCTATTTCCAAAATCAATTAGGTTATGATACGGAAGCTGTTGCATTAGGAGAACCTAATGACGAAACTAAATATGTTTTAGCACATTTTGATCAAAAGGCCCCTCGAGTAGTTTCTAAAGTGAGTTCAGAAGTAGATCAGGTCATGTTGGTAGACCATAATGAACCACAACAAAGTGCAGTTGATATTGCGGATGTGAAAGTAACTCATGTTGTTGATCATCATCGAATCGATGATTTTAATACTACAGATCCCTTATATTATCGGGCTGAACCAATGGGGTGCACGAGCACGATCTTGTGGAAAATGTACGCCGAACAAAAAGTTAAGATCCCAGCCAAAATTGCTGGTTTAATGGTTTCAGCAATCATTTCTGATACATTGCTGTTAAAATCGCCAACAACAATGCCTGATGACAAGAAAGCTATTGAGGACTTGGCTAAACTAGCTGGTATGGACGACTATGAGCATTATGGTTTGGAGATGCTGAAGGCAGGGACTGATTTAAGCAAAAAATCGGCTGAAGAGCTTGTTGATTTGGATGCTAAAAGCTTTGATATGAATGGTCACCAAGTACGTGTTGCTCAAGTGAATACGGTAGATATCAAAGATGTTTTAACGCGTGAGGCTGAACTACGCCAAGCTATGACTACAGAAAGCATGAACAAAGGTTATGATCTTTTTATTTTGTTGATCACGAACATTTTGAATAGTGACTCTGAATTATTGGCTATTGGTGATGAGACTAATAAAGCTGTGGTTGCCAAAGCATTTAAAACACAGTTACAAGATGACAAAGCTAGTCTACCAGGTGTGGTTTCACGGAAAAAACAAGTTGTCCCACCGTTAACTGAAGCTTTTAACTAAGTATTTTGATTTAGAATCTTAATAAGTATCCTAAAAGCATTTATTCGTTTTTAGGATACTTATTTTTTTACCAAAATTAATGTTATTATTGTTAACAATTGTTTTTGAAATTAATTCTAGATTAGAGAAATAAAAGGCTTTTAGAAGAAATTGAAAAATTTACGCGTCACTTTTTATCTAAACAATCGGAACTGATTGTTGAAAGTACCAGTTCAAATAATGGCATGTAATGTTTACTAACATATTATTTAAAAACAACTTGACAAATGTTAAAAAGATGTGAACATGGTTATATATTTATAACAATATAATCAATCTCTAATTTTAATTTATGGAGGTGGCTTTACATGAAATCATATAAAGATACTTTTCCGTGGCATGATCAAGTAATGACTTATTGGAATATTGAACAGTTCGCATCTGACCATGGCAAATTACCTTATACGATTAGAATATTATTAGAGATGGTATTACGGCATGATGCCAACAATCAACAGGCGGCACTTAATTTGCTGAACTGGGATCAAAACCATAAGGCGGACGTCCCATTCAAAGCTCAGCGTGTCTTACTTCAAGATTTTACCGGTGTCCCAGCATTAGTAGATATAGCTGCCATGCGGGACAAGGTTCAAGCTTTGAAGGGCAATGGGGCTGTAATTGATCCAGAAGTGCCAGTCCATCTGATTATTGATCATTCTGTTCAGGTCAATTTTTCCGGTTCAACCGCAGCATTTTCAAAAAATCAGCGGCGAGAATTTCAGATCAATCAAGAACGTTACCAATTTTTAAAATGGGCTCAGCAAGCCTTTGACAATTTAACGATCATTCCACCGGATAACGGTATTATTCATCAAGTTAATCTAGAACATATTGCTCAAGTAATTATGACACAAACAAATCATAGCGAAACTTTAGTTTATCCTGACACGGTTGTAGGGACAGATTCACATACGACAATGACGAATGGGTTAGGTGTATTAGGATGGGGCGTTGGCGGTATTGAAGCTGAGGCAAGTATGTTAGGAGAAATAACTTATTATCCTATTCCTGAAGTCATTGGCGTATATTTAAAAGGTCAGTTACCAGCTGGAAGTACAGCTACTGACCTTGCATTAACCGTCACGCAACGATTGCGCCAGGAAAATGTGGTGGGTAAGTTTATAGAGTTTTTTGGGGATGGGCTGCGGCACCTACCGGTTGCTGATCGAGCTACAATTGCCAATATGGCACCTGAATATGGGGCAACTTGTGGTTATTTTCCGATTGATCAGCAAACCATTGATTATTTGACACTAACGGGGCGAGAACAAGCCCAGATTGACTTAGTTGCAGCGTATGCACAGCAAAATCATTTATGGGATACAGGTGATTTAACACAGCAATATAGTCAAGTTCTGACGATTGATTTGAGTCAAATTGGGGCTAGTTTGGCGGGCCCTAAGCGACCACAAGATTTGGTGCCTTTAAAGCAACTTAAACAGCAATTTAAAACCGAGCCGCACGACACGTTAACGGTTGAGACAAAACAGGGCAAACAACGACTGAAGTATGGTGCAATTGGCATCGCTGCAATTACCAGCTGTACGAATACCTCTAATCCTGCATTGATGATCACAACTGGCCTTTTAGCACGGAATGCCGTCAAAGCTGGTTTAACGGTTCCTGATTATGTTAAAACTTCATTAGCACCAGGATCACGTGCCGTAACAGATTATTTGGCTAAAGCTGGTTTGACACCTTATTTAGATCAACTTGGATTTCAGCTCGTTGGTTATGGTTGTACGACTTGTATTGGTAATTCAGGCGATTTGAAACCAGAATTGATACAAGCGCTGCAGACGAGTACGTTTCCTATGGCGGGTATTTTAAGTGGTAATCGTAATTTTGAAGGCCGAGTAAATCCGTTGATCAAAGATACTTATCTAGCTTCACCACCGTTAGTTATTGCCTTTGCGTTAGCAGGGACATTAGCGATTGACTTGACTCAAGAGCCGATTGGTACGAATCAACAACAGCAACCGATTTATTTGCGAGATATTTGGCCGACACCAACTGAAATTAGCTTACTTGTAAAACAAGTTATGAAGCCGGCTATTTTTCAAAAGAACTATGCGCATATTTTACAAGGCAATCAACTTTGGCAGCAGTTGAAAATTGCACCGACTAAAACTTTTCCTTGGCAGAAGGATTCCACCTATATTGCAGCACCACCGTTCTTCGATCATTTGAACTCGGATACTGCAACACAGGGCACTTCAGATATGCTAACAAATTTGCGAGCACTAGCAAAACTAGGCGATTCGATCACAACAGATCACATATCTCCAGCTGGATTTATTGGTCAACAAACAGCCGCTGGACGCTATTTATTAGCTAAAGGGGTCCAACCAAGTGAGTTTAACTCTTACGGTTCACGCCGCGGCAATCATGAAGTGATGATTCGCGGCACATTAGCAAATATTCGTATCAAAAACCAGCTTGTGCCTGGCAAAGAAGGTGGCTATACCAAGTACTGGCCAACTGGAGAAGTTTTAGATATCTATGATGCTGCTCAGCGGTATCAACAATTGTCACCACAGCAATGTAATGGTTTGGTGATTTTGGCGGGTAAGGATTACGGCATGGGTTCATCACGAGATTGGGCAGCTAAAGGTGTCAAACTACTTGGGGTCAAAGCGGTCATTGCCAAGAGCTTTGAGCGAATCCACCGGTCAAATTTAGTAATGATGGGTGTTTTGCCACTTGAATTTATGCCTGATGAAGATGCGACAACATTAGGCTTGACTGGCCGTGAATCATTTCAAATAACTTTAGATAATGCGCATCACTTAGCACATGTCATCGCAACGGATACGTTTGAATCGCAGTCTAGTAAGGCTTTTAATACCCGAATCCGTTTTGATACACCAAGTGATGCGACCTATTATGAAAATGATGGTATTCTACCAATGATTATTCGGCAGACATGTCACCTATAGGAGGTTAGGTCTATGCGTATAACCGTACCTAGTAGTTTAACAAATGTTGTTTGCGCTCAAACTAAGATCACACTGATCAAACACAATAATTTAGCTTATAGTGGTTATGCCATCGATGATTTGATCGCTCAAGGGATTTCCTATGAAGCTGTCTTATATTTACTGTGGCATCAAGGACTGCCAAATCAGCAGCAGCTACAAAACCTTAAGCATGAGCTGTATCAAGGCATGCACTTGACGCCAAGTTTTATCAATGAACTACATCAGCTATGTCACAATCATCCAACAGCACACCCAATGGCACTTTTAAGAACGGCAGTTTCTATGGTTTACCCCGGGCGATCAAATGAACCAATTTGAAGCGCAAAATGCTTGGTTACAGGGTCACATGTTGAAGACAGTGACGACAATTATTGCTTTTTTACAACAGCGTACGCCATTGGCTGCGAAACCTGAACTAAACGTTGCACAGAACTTTTATTACTTATTGACTGGTGCGTTACCAACACTTGAACAGACACAAATCATGAATCGTGTTTTGGTTTTGCATGCCGATCATGATCTAAATGCGTCAACTTTTACAAGTCGGGTTGTGGCCAGTACGGAGTCAGATACGGTAAGTTGTTTGACAGCTGCTGTTTGTGCGCTTAAGGGTCCATTACATGGTGGGGCTAATGAAGCAGTTTTTGAAATGCTCTCAGAATTGAAGCAAGCAGTAACCGATACCGAAACGACGGTTGCAGATTTTATTCAACTGAAATTAAATCGCAAAGAGAAAATTCCGGGCTTTGGTCATCGAATTTATAAAAATGGCGATCCACGGGCAACCTATTTAAAACAGAGTGCTGAAAAGATTACCAAATTAAACCATCAAAGGGTATGGTTTGAGCTTTCTGAACAGGTATGTCAAGTAGTCGCGGATCGTTTAAATTTAAAGCCAAATGTTGATTTTTATACCGCCACAATTTACCACTGTTTAGGGTTGCCAGCAAATGTTTTTACGCTACTATTTGCCGTTTGCCGTACTGGTGGTTGGTTAGCGCATATTCGCATATTCATGAACAACGGACGGTACATAAGCTGATTCGGCCAAGTTCTGAATATATTGGTAAGAGAAATCAAGTGATTAAACCGACATTTAAGCCAGGTGAATTTGATGCAAAAGCAGTGATTATTCGTAACGCAAAAAATAAACAGAAGGGGGCATAAAGCGTGACTGGAGATTATATTACGTTTTCGGCTGGACATTTGAATGTGCCAAATCAACCGATTATTCCATATATTGAAGGAGATGGCATTGGGCCAGAAATCTGGCAAGCTGCCCGTCCAGTTTTTGATGCTGCCGTTAAAGCCACGTTTAAAGGGCAAAAAAGGGTAGCGTGGTGGGGCATAGGTGCTGGTGAAACCGCGTTTAAGCAAACCGGTTCATGGTTACCTGACGATACTTTGAAGGCATTGAAACAGGCTCATGTCGGCATTAAAGGCCCATTAACAACACCGGTAGGTACAGGTCATCGTTCAATCAACGTAAAATTGCGTCAAGCACTAGATTTATATGTTTGTGTGCGCCCAATTCAATATTATCCAGGGACACCGTCACCACTAAAACATCCTGAGAACGTTAATATGGTCGTTTTTAGGGAGAATACCGAAGATATTTATGCTGGGATCGAATATGAATATCAAACAGCAGCATTGAAAGATTTTTTGGCTAAAACAAAGCAATTAGCTAAAGTTCGCTTTCCTGAGACGAGTAATTTTGGTATTAAACCGATTTCAAAAGAAGGCAGTCAACGTTTTGTTGCGGCAGCAATTGATTATACGCTAAGTCATGGACGCCATAAAATCACGTTAGTACATAAGGGAAATATTATGAAATATACTGAAGGTGCTTTTAAAAATTGGGGCTATGAAATTGCTAGTGAAAACTATGCTGATAAGGTTTTTACTAAGCAAGTGTGGCAGCAGCTTAAGGCAACTGAGTCCTTAGATGCTGCGAATAAGGCATTAAAGCAAGCACAGGCACAAGGTAAAATTTACATCGATGATATAATTGCCGATAATTTCTTTCAGCAAGCCTTGATTGATCCAAAGCAATTTGACGTGATAGCGACTTGTAACTTAAATGGTGATTATATTTCTGATGATTTAGCGGCTGAAGTTGGCGGTATTGGCATTGCGCCAAGTGCAAATATCAATTATCAAACTGGTTATGGTTTATTTGAAGCAACTCACGGTACAGCGCCTGAATTTGTTGGTCAGAATAAATTAAATCCAACATCGCTTATTTTATCAGGTGCAATGATGTTTGATTATTTAGGTTGGCCAGAAGTCAGTCTGCATATACGAGCTGCAGTTGCCAAAGCTATAGAGCACAAACAAGTTACGTGGGATTTTGCACAGAAAATTGCCGACGCTCATGAATTAAGTACCAGTGACTATGGCAATTATCTAGTGCAGTTGATTGCACAACAAAAATAGCTGTAAAAAACAGCATTTTTGTTGTTTTTGCTTAACTTCGCTTAATATATATTATGTAAACTAAAATTATTATTTTGTACTTTTAGCATCCTAATGATGCCACCCCACTTGGTTTTGAATGAGGTCAACATCATTTGGTGATTTAGCATTAAAAATTGGGCACTAAAATAAAAAATAGATAGATCAGAAATTTATATTTCTAGTCTATCTATTTTTTTGATGATTATTCAGCTGCTTGAACTTGTATCGGTTCAATAATATTTTTTGGTAATCGATCTAAGTCTCGCAATTTGTCATCGATCAATTTTAAAACTTGTTCTTGATCACTTTGATTATCGACAAAATCTAGTTGATCACCATCAATCTGAATTTTGTCTGAGGCGTCATATTGTTGGTACCATTTTTCATAATATTGAATCAATGTTTTGTAATAACCAGCTAAACTTGGATCTTGATTTAATTGTTCATAAGTACGGCCGCGTTTTTGAATACGTTGAATCATAGTTTCATACGACACATTAATGTTGATCAATAAATCCGGGTGTTTTTTTGGCATGCCAGCTAGTTCTTCCATCATATTATTTAACAGATCGGAATAGATTGCATATTCTTCTTTGGTCGCATTACCCTGATCAGTATTCATCTTCATAAAGATCTGATCTTCATAAATGGAACGATCTAATACATTATTATCGTCTGTGAGTGCCGCTTTGATTGAATGGAACCGGGTATTTAAAAAATATATCTGCAATAAAAAGGTGTACGGATTCGTAGCGTCTAATTGTCCAGCTGCCCTTTTCTTTTCAGCAATTGCATTACCCTTATAAAATAGCGGTAATACTGGATTGTTATCTACTTTTTCGTAAAAAGCTTGAGTACCCAAATGTTTCGATAAAATACGCGTTAATGAGCTCTTACCTGAACCAATTACGCCACTTAATACAAGCACTGTCATTCATCTGCCTTCCTTTGCGCTATGATTTGCCTGTGAGTTATTCTGGTCATTGTCTATTCTTCAGTTAAGTTAGCTGTAGTTGTTGCTGTCACTTTGCTACGATGTTCAAACCAGTTGGATTTAAAGAAGGCAATTAAATCATTGGCTACATAGATGCTATAAGTAACGGCCAATGCCCAATCGCCGGATCCACTATGTAGAGCCGTCATTGTCCAAAGAATCAAGGACATTACACCTTGAGCAAACCAGAAATAATATTGCTCTGGAAAACGCCGAACACAAAGCCATGTTGCGACTAAACCAATCGCTGTGCTGAGTGCGTCTACTGCTGGGCGCGCATCATTTGTAAAGTTGGCAATCAATAGATAACCGATGCCCCAAACAAGCAATGTTAAGACGGCATATTTTATTACCATAATTGTTTTATTACTATCGCTGAAATGACGTAACTTTGCATCTTTATCCCATTCTGTACCTAATAGGATTGGTAAATCCAACATAATGATGTAGGTACCTTGAAGTACAATTTCCATATAATTTGTATTAGGAATAGCCGTCAAAATAATCATTACGGCTGATGCTAAGCCAAACAAGCCATTTAGCCATTTACGCGATGTGATCAAATGGACACAGGCCATACCTAAAACACCAGCAATAGTTGAAATCCAACTTGCTTTGGGGTTGATCAGCTGCATTCCAATCAGAAAACCGACCCCAAAAGCGAATAACAAATAACTTTGAAGTGCCCAGCCATGCCAATCTAATAAGATATGTTCCTTAAATTTCTTTGGAAGTGATGTTAAACCAGTAATGATTTGCAAAATAGATCCCTCAATCCATATAAATTTTATTTATAGCGGCTGTCACACAGACAACATACTATATATTGATTCATTTTTTTGTAAAAGTCAATATATAGTGAAAAATTTAGATTGGGTTTCATTTTTGTAATTTGCCAATAAAAAACTCGAGCTTTTCAGATACTCGAGTTTTAGTATAATAGTTTGATATAACAAATAGGCTTAATCTGGATATTTACGTATCCACGCCAACGCAATAGCTTTATCCCCTAAATGCGTCCCAACAACAGGTCCAAAATAACTAATTTGAAATGATACTTGTGGGAACTTTTGCTGTAAATCAGTTTGCCAGCGCTGGGCTTCAGATAAATCATCACCGTGAATAATAAAAGCCTGAATTGGATAGTCAACTTTGGCAAGAGCATCTGAAAAAATCGATTCAGTGTGTTTATAAGCTCGCTTAATTGATCTGACTTTATCAAAGGCAACAATTTTGTGAGTTTGATCATCAAACGTCAATAATGGCTTAATTTTGAGCATGGTCCCAACAAATGCACCGGCATTTGACAAGCGTCCACCGCGAACTAGGTTCTGTAAGTCATTGACAATAAACACTTCATTCATGGTCTGACGCATTTCATCTAATCGAGCGATAATTCTATCGAGTGCAATCCCCTTTTGTGCCAACTTTGCTGCTTCTAAAACTAAAGAGCCCATTAACATAACCGTTATTTGTGAATCATACGGGATTATTTTAATCTCTTTGGTTTCTTCAGCCAACATTTGGAGATTGTTAACAAATCCAGATATCGTGCTAGCTAAATGAATAGACAAAACGGTGTCATAGCCAGCCTGAGCTAATTCATGATAAAGTGCTGCAACTTTGCCTAATGGTGGCTGTGAAGTCGATGGAAAGGTGCTAGATGTTTTTAGCAAATGGTAAAATTCAGATGTTGAGATGTCAACGCCTTCTTGATATTGCTTACCATTAACAATAAAGGGAATGGGTATGATATGAATACCATAGGCTTTTATAAGCTCATCTGACAAGTAAGCAGTGCTATCAGTAACGATGGCAAGTTTCATAGGGCTATCTTTCCTCTATTTTTTTAATAGTTATCGTAGGTTACGCATAGGTAATTATAAGTGATTAAAGTGACTAATGTAGATGCTATAAAACGCATAAAGAGAATGATAGCATTAAAGGCTTTGATGCACAAATGAAAAATTACAATATTAAAAAACTTTAAAGTATTGCGGCTTCGATAGGCTTACCGTCGATAGTGTCTGGCATTGTTAAACCCATGATTTTTGCAAAGGTAGGTGCTTCGTCAACTAGTTTAGCTTTTGGAATTGCCTGCCCTGCTTTGATCTTAGGACCGTTCAAAATTAAAGTAGTTTGGTAATCAGGTTTGTCAGGTGCATAACCATGAACTGCACGATATCTGTCAGGACGACCGATTTGATCAGCTGTCACGGTTTCAATGATGGAACCGGTAGCGTTATTAATGAAGTAATAACCAGATTTCGCGTCACACATAAAAGTACATTTAGGATCAGCACCCTTTTCTGCCGCTTCTTGCTGAGTATAAACATGATCAATTTCTGGACGGTTTTGTAAAATTTCAAATAACTCTGATGTTTTGTCAAAACCTGGTCTTGTATAGACATAGGTGGTGCCATCACAGGAATTGGCAAATACTTGCCAATCTGAGTCAACTAGCCCATCAGGTGAAAGCTGGAGCCAGCCTTTTTCACGAAACAGTGAATTCAAACGAATCATATGAGTAACGTCAATTTGATAATGGTCACCTAAAATAGCAAAAGTTGTATTAGCAAAAGTATGAGCGTCTTTGGTGGCTTGGATAATTTGTCCAACTCTTAGATCAAGCCGTTTTAAAGCTTGATATGCTTCTTTAGAGCGGACACCGTAACGATGGCGATGTGCATCCATGTCAACCAAGTGAATCATTGTTAGATCAGGTCGTTTATGTTTAATAGTATCTACGGCAGCTGCGGTTATAAAATTATCAAGGTAAGGCTGACGAATACCCCGACGTAAATAGCCGAACTTTGTATTCATTTGAATTGCAAATAAAGGCGAACTTGCCCATAGTGACACCATGATTTGATTATTCCAAAAGCGATTAGGAAAAATTTCAGCAATGTTATAATCGATTTTTGCCCGTGCCGTAACTGGCCAAAGAAATGCGGCCGTGGTCAGCCCCGCTTCTTTGGCAATATCGTAAAGTGGTTTGACCTGAACAGCCTTCCGGTACCAATACCAATCGGGAGATTGGCGTAAACTTTCCAATTTAACGTTGTTGATAATACCATGCTTGTTGGGATAAGTCCCAGTAATAATTGATGTATGTGATGGGTAAGTCAAGGTGGGGAGAATGGGTTCTACTGTTTTGACATGGGTTCCGGTGCGAATCAAATTGGCTAAGTTTGGTAACCATTTTAATTTATCTGCGGTTAAATCGTCAGCGCCCATTGCATCCAGCGATATAATAATCATTTTTTCTGACATGATAAAACCCCCTAATGCTAATAAATTATAGCATAACCTTGAAATTACAGTAACAGCGATAGCAAACTCACAGAATGATATTTAGAAATGAACCAAGTTTTTTAAGATTATGATATGATAGGTTTTTGAATGCAGCTAAACAGTTGCATTTTATATTTATTGAGGCGTTGATCAAGAAACTAATTTTCAGTTATTAAGCGCTCTAAAAGAATTTGCAGCATGCGCAGTTCTGTATCGGACCAATGATTGAAGTAATCATGATAAAGTGTTTTTTGAAAGATTTCAGCTTTAGTGAGGCGTTCTAAGCCGAGTGTCGTTAGTTTAAATTTCTTCTCGTGTCTGTCTGTGAACCCTTGAAGCGTCAGTAAGTTCTTTTTTTGTAGCTGATTCAATTGTCGTGATAAAGTTGATTTTTTTAGATTTAACATTTGCGCTAAAATCGGCGTTAACTGGGTATTAGCATGAATTGCTTTTAGTATTGTATATTCGCGATATGACAGTGAAATTTGATTCAATTCATCTGCCAATCTTGATTGAACAATTTTGTTGGCGTTATATAGTTGATTGAAGAGATCTTTTCCCATTTTACCACCCAATATGTAGTATACATTTTTAAAAATGTACTGTACAATTGAACGCCAATGTAACGGTGAACCAAAAAATCAAGTCAATATTTTTATATTTTAAGGAGGTTCTTTCATGTCCTTTGATGGTGCTTTTACACATGCGATGGTTGCTGAATTAGTTTCAACTATTCAAGATGGTAAGCTGAATAAAATTCAACAGCCATATGAAAACGAAGTAATTTTGACAGTTCGTAAAAATCGTAAAAATCAAATGCTACTTCTGTCGGCACACCCAAGTTATGCTCGGATTCAAACTACTAAAATTCCTTATAGTAATCCAGCTGTACCAACTAAGTTTGTGATGACGTTGCGGAAATATTTAGATGGCGCCGTCATCAAATCAATTACACAGCAGCACAATGATCGAATTATACATTTCACTTTCACTTCACGGAATGAATTGGGAGACCTTCAGAATTTACAATTGATCGTAGAACTAATGGGACGGCACAGTAATATTTTCTTAATCGACTTAAAGGATCATCATATTATTGATCTGGTAAAGCATGTGCCAGCTAGTGAAAACAGTTTTCGGGGTTTGATGCCAGGGGCGATTTATCAGCAACCGCCCTATCAAGATAAACTTGATCCTTTTCAGATTGAACCTGCAACTTTAGAACGGTTGGCTATTGAATTACAGCAGACTGATCGGCCGGTGCAATTATTACAGCATAAATTTCAAGGCTTGGGACACGATACTGCTAGTGAATTGATATATCAAATCAAAGAAAAGAATATATCAATTTGGTCTGATTTTTTTCATCAATATCATCAACCACGACCAACGCTCTATGAAAATAGTAAGAAGTCTTATTTTACTCCCTTTACCTTTACAAGTTTTGAAGTGCAGACTAATTTAGAGGCTCATACCTTTGGCAGTTTGAGTGAATTGTTGGATGCTTATTATGCACAAAAAGCCCAAAAAGATCGTGTTAAGCAGCAAGGCAGTGAATTGATTCATTTTATCAATACTGAGTTGCATAAGGATCGGAAAAAACTCAAGAAATTGCAGCAAACATTAGCTGTTTCTGAGAATGCAGATGAGTTGCGCATTAAGGGTGAGATTCTAACGACTTATTTACATGAACTACACAAAGGAATGACTGAGGTTTCTTTGCCTAATTTTTATGATAATGAAGCGCCCTTAAAAATTGGATTATCTAATCAGTTGACCCCCTCAGAAAATGCGCAAAAGTACTTTTCTCGCTATCAAAAGTTGAAAAATTCAGTGGCGTATGTAACTGAACAAATGCGATTAACCCAAGCTGAAATCGATTATTTCGAGGGTATTCTCGCACAAATTGATCTGGCCGAACCCAAAGATTTGGCTGATATCAAACTAGAGTTGCAACGAGAAGGTTACTTACACATTAAGAAAAAGCAGAAAGGCAAGCCAGCCAAAGTTAGTCAGCCGGAAATCTTTCATGCAGCAGATGGTACAAAGATTCTGGTGGGTAAAAATAATTTACAAAATGACGAATTGACTTTGAAAAAAGCTAAAAAGACGGATACTTGGCTTCATGCGAAAAACGTCCCCGGCTCTCACGTGATTATTGCTTCTGATCAGCCCAGTGATGAAACGCTAGTTCAAGCCGCTACTTTAGCTGCCTACTACTCTAAATCTAGATTATCTGGGACTGTACCGGTAGACTATGTTCAAGTTAAAAAAGTTCATAAGCCTAACGGTGCTAAGCCTGGTTTTGTTATCTATGAAGGGCAAAAGACTTTGTTCGTGACACCATCAGTGACTGATATCAACAAAATGCGTTTGTAAAAGGAAGTGAGACAAAAGGCGTCCAGCACCTGAGCTACTCTTGGTTAGGTGAGGGTGTTCCCTTTTGGAATATACGTTTAAAATTTAATTGTTCGTAAACACAAAGTGGCTGAAAACAAAACATTATTTTTGTTTTCAGCCACTTTTGTTATATTTCATTCATAATTATCTTTAAAAAATTAATCAAATTGATGTGACCAAGTTTCAGGGTCCTCACGCCATTGTTTCAATGATGTTAGTAAGTGATCACCAATATAGTTTTCTTTAACCGCGACATCAATTAAGGTTTCATAATTTGTCAATGTTTCAAAAGGAATGCCTGCTGCTTTAAAATTATCGTAAACAGCTCTTAATTGATAGCTAAAAATACCCGCTACACCAATAACTTCAGCGCCCTCTTTTTTAGCAGCATTAGCAGCGGCAAGAACACTACCACCGGTAGACAATAAATCATCGATCACAACCATTTTTTGACCTTGGATCAAATGGCCTTCGATTTGATTGCCCTTACCATGATCTTTGGGCTTAGAACGAATATAAACCATTGGTAAACCTAGTAAATCAGCAACCCAAGCTGCATGGGGAATGCCTGCGGTCGCGGTACCAGCAATCACTTCAACACTGGAATAGTCTTGAGCAATCATATCGGCTAGTCCTTGGGCGATGTGTTTTCTTACAATTGGATAAGCCAAAGTAATTCGATTGTCACAATAAATTGGACTATGTAAGCCCGAAGCCCAGGTAAAGGGTTTTTCTGGCTGCAAGAATACGGCTTGCACACTTAATAGATCCTTAGCAACTTGTTTAGCAACTTCTTGATTCATCTTATCCCTGCCATCTCTTTTTAATTTCTTGATATGCTGCAACGTGATCAACGGCTTGAGTAATTGGCCGGCCAACCACAATAAAATCACTGCCATTTTGCCGGGCAGTTTCCGGTGTCACAACTCGAGTCTGATCTTTATCAGGACCAGCTTGCAGACGAATGCCTGGTGTAACACATAAAAACTTTGAATCGGTAGCTTGTTTGATATCATGAACTTCAAGCCCTGAAGCAACAACACCATTTGCGCCGTTATTTTGTGCCAATTTGGCATAATTCAAGACAGAGTCACGAATCGACCCAGGAATTTTTTGTTCTTCATTCAATTGTGTCTGAGCAGTGGATGTTAATTGAGTGATAGCTAATAATTGAATCTTTTGACCAGAAGCTGTCGTATCTAGCCCTGCTCTAGCAGCAGCAATCATATGTGAGCCACCAGCAGCATGGATCGTGGTTAACTTGATGTTACCCATTTCAGCAATAATATGCATTGCGCGCTGTACGGTGTTAGGAATATCATGCAATTTGAGATCTAAAAAGATATCATGACCCAAACTACTGATTTCAGAAATAATACTTGGTCCAGTTTGATAGAAAAGTTCCATCCCAATTTTTACGAATAAGTGTTCATCTTTAGGAAATTCGTGTAAAAATTGTAATGCCTTAGTTTTAGTTTCAAAGTCCAATGCAATAATTGGCAGACTCATACGCTTACCCCATTTCGTTGTGCAATCAAATCTTTTAATGAAGTGATGTGGTATTGGTCCATGACGTTTGGTAAGTCTGCAATGATTTTCGGACAAACAAAAGGATCTGTTAAATTGGCGGTACCGATCGCCACTGCATCAGCACCGGCAATCATCATTTCTAAAACGTCTTTTGCACAGTTTACACCACCCATACCAATAATTGGTAAATCGCAAACTGATTTAACTTGATTAATCAACCGTAAAGCAACCGGCAATACGGCAGGACCTGACAAACCCCCAGTGCGATTAGCTAAAATTGGCTGTTTGGTATTTAGGTCAAAACGCATACCTACCAAAGTATTGATCAGTGTAAATCCAGCTGGGTTAGCTTTAGCTACTGCTTGTGCGATTTCTCGGATATCCGTGACATTGGGTGAAAGTTTGACATACACCGGCACATTAGCAGCAGCCACACAAGCCTTAGTCAATGAATAAGCTGCCTCAGGATCCACGCCAAATTCCATACCGCCGTGAGCTACATTGGGGCACGAAATGTTTAATTCGATAGCTGCAATCTTCTCTGGCTGTCCGATTTGGCGACAAACAGCAACATAATCACTTTCTGATGAACCTGCGACGTTGGCAATGATTGGTAACTGATTAAATTTTGCTTTTAAATTAGGAATTTTTTCAGCAACGATCTCATCTACGCCAGGGTTTTGTAAGCCAATAGCATTCAGCATGCCACTAGGTGTTTCTGAAACTCTAGGTGTTTCGTTACCAAATCTTGGTCGCGATGTAGCTGCTTTGATCATGATGGCGCCGAGCTGATTTAAATCATAAAGATTGCCCAATTCTTCACCAAAACCACAACAACCACTTGCAGGCATAATCGGATTTTTAAGTGTCAATCCTGGTAAATCAACGTTTAAGCGCGCGTTTTCATTTGTCATTATAGCAACACCTCATCAATATGAAAGACAGGACCATCAACACAAACTTTTTTTTCTGAGGGGCCGTTGGGATCTGCTTTTGTATGCAAGACACAGGCATTACAGATACCAATACCACAAGCCATGCGTGCTTCTGCAGAGATGTAAGCGTTGGGGTGACCAGCGAAGTAATTACTAACGGCAATTTCTAAGCCTCTTGGGCCACAAGCATAAATTGCTTGATATTCATGGGCTTTGAATTTTTGATTCAGTAAGTCAATGATTGTTCCTTGGATTCCATAAGTGCCGTCATCTGTACTAACATAAGTTTCACCGAAGGCCGCAAATTCATGTTCATAAAAAACGCGTTCCCGAGTTGGAAACCCTAAGGCCATTTCCATTTGTACTTGTTTTTGTTGGAGTCGGCGACCTAATTCGTATAACGGTGGTAAGCCAGTACCACCACCAACAATTAGCACCCGATCTTTAGGTTGTAGAAAATCAATCGGGAACCCGTGACCTAAAGGACCCAATACCTTTAACTGATCATCAGGTTGTACTTTAGCCATGATTTCTGTCCCCTCACCAACAACACGGTAGATCAATTTGATCTGTGCTTTTGTTTCGTTGACTTCAGCAACGCCAAATGGCCGTCTTAAAATATACTGATCATCAGGAATTTTAACATTTACAAATTGTCCCGCTGTGATTCCTGCAGTTGCGATAGCACCATTGAGTGTCAGTTCAAAAATAGTTGGTGCTAGTTCAACCTGTTGCTCCACCGTAACCGTATAATCTTTGATCATGGTCGGCCTCCTTGAAAATAGTTACATTTTATCTAACAATTAAAGCGGATTTGTTACAAAACTCTTAGACTCTAATACTTTAACAATTGCAGCAGCGGTGTCTAATGAAGTAAAGAGTGGAATACCATGCATAATTGCCATTTCTCTAATTTCGATCCCATCATTTGCACTCTTGCTGTCTTGACCGATCGTATTGACAACAGCTTGAATTTCACCGTTTTCCAAATTCTGCAGTAAATTATTTTCGGACTCATGAATCTTTTCAACGCTTTTGACATCAAGCCCATTTTCTTCAAAGTAGCTTTCAGTACCTTTGGTTGCCCAAATTTGGTAACCTACTTGGCGGAAACGCTTTGCTAAATCTAGCGCTTCTTGTTTGTCGGCATCAGCAACGGTAAATAAAATATTACCGAATTCAGGTAAATGCATTTTTGCTGCCTCAAATGCCTTATAAAGTGCTTTTTCTAAAGTTTGATCGGAACCCATAACTTCACCAGTTGATTTCATTTCTGGGCCTAAGAGACTATCGACTTTAGCAAGTTTTGAAAATGAGAACACGGGCGCTTTGACATGAATTAATTTACTTGGTTTTGCAAGTCCATTTTCATACCCTAAATCTTTTAATTTCTTGCCTAGAACAACTTGAGTAGCAACTTGAGCCATGGAAATACCAGTAACTTTGCTTAAGAATGGCACTGTCCGACTAGCCCGTGGGTTAACCTCGATCACATAAGGCTTTTCATCATGGATGACAAATTGAACGTTCATCATGCCAATGCAATTCATACTTAAGGCTAGCTTTTGTGTGTAGGTAACAATTGTGTCAATGACAGTTTGTGACATATTTTGTGGTGGATAAACGGCCATTGAATCACCAGAATGGACTCCCGCCCGCTCGATATGTTCCATGATGCCAGGAATCAGAACAGTCTCACCATCACAGATTGCATCAACTTCACATTCCTTACCAACCAAATAACTATCAATCAATACAGGATGTTCATTGGATGCCTTGACCGCGTTCTGCATATAATTGCTAAGCTCTTTCTCGTTGTGAACGATTTCCATTGCTCGGCCACCTAAGACATAACTAGGGCGCACAAGTACAGGATAACCGATACGTGCCGCAACTTCCGGAGCTTTAGCCGCATCAGTAACAGTATCACCGATTGGATGTGCAATATTTTCAGCTTTGATGACCTGTTCAAATTGGTCCCGATCTTCAGCCCGGTCTAGATCTGCTAATTGAGTGCCTAAGATTTTAACACCGTGAGCGACTAATGGGGCAGCCAAGTTGATGGCAGTTTGACCCCCGAATTGCACAATAACGCCGATTGGGTTTTCCAAGTCAATTACATTCAAAACATCTTCAGCTGTCAATGGTTCAAAATACAATTTGTCAGAGATTGAAAAATCAGTTGAAACAGTTTCAGGATTGCTATTCATAATGATTGCTTCATAACCAGCCTTTTGAATCGCCTCAACCGAATGAACCGTCGCATAATCAAATTCTACCCCTTGACCGATACGAATTGGTCCGGAACCCAGGACTAGAACAGAAGGTTTATTAGTCACGTGGCTTTCATTTTCCATTTCATAAGTACTATAGAAATAAGGCGTCTGAGATTCAAACTCACCGGCACAAGTATCTACCATCTTATATACGGGAACGAGTTTATTTGCTTTGCGCAATTGCCGGACGTCATCAGCAGATTCCTGCCAAATGTGGGCAATTTCTTGATCCGCAAATCCGTTTTTCTTTGCAAGCTCCAAACTAGCCAGATCGTTTTTATTTTGGGCAAGTTCTTTTTCAATTTCAATGATATGTTGTAATTTATCAAGGAAGAAAATGTCAATTTTAGACAACTCAGCTAATTCTTCGACAGTGTAGCCTCGGCGTAAGGCTTCAGCTAAATAGAATAACCGATCATCTTGGGGATGAATAATTCGTTCAGAAAGGTCATCATCAGGGACCTCACTTAATTCAGGCATTTCCAAATGAATCGTCCCGATTTCTAATGAACGTACCGCTTTTAGTAAACTTTCTTCGATATTTCGACCAATTGCCATAACTTCCCCAGTCGCTTTCATCTGGGTGCCTAAGTTACGATCGCCCTTTTCGAACTTATCAAATGGCCAGCGTGGAATTTTTGCAACAACGTAATCTAAAGCAGGTTCAAATTCTGCATAAGTTGTTTCTGTCACTGGGTTTTTAATTTCATCTAATGTTAACCCGACAGCAATTTTAGCGGCCATTTTTGCGATTGGATAACCAGTTGCTTTGGAAGCTAGCGCTGAAGAACGGCTTACACGTGGATTGACTTCAATGATGTAATAGTTAAAACTATTAGGATCTAGAGCCAATTGAACGTTACACCCACCTTCGATTTTTAAGGCACGAATAATTTTTAGGGAAGCGTCCCGCAGCATTTGGACTTCCTTGTCTGAAAGTGTTTGTACTGGTGCAAAAACGACTGAATCACCAGTATGAATACCAACAGGATCGAAGTTCTCCATATTGCAGACAACCATGGCGTTATCATCTGCATCCCGCATGACTTCAAATTCAATCTCTTTATAGCCAGCAATACTGCGTTCAACGAGGACCTGTGTTACCGGTGATAAGGCCAAACCATTTTCAACGATTTCTTTAAGTTCAGCATCATTATTAGCAATGCCGCCGCCAGTGCCACCTAAAGTGAATGCCGGACGGATAATGACTGGATAACCAATTTGAGCTACAAACTCTTGGGCGTCTTTCAAAGAATAAGCAATTTGTGATTCAGGAATTGGTTCATCTAACTTTTGCATTAATTCTTTGAACTGTTCACGGTCTTCAGCTTGATCAATTGCCGAAAGCTTGGTACCTAATAATTCAATATTTAATTCATCTAAAATACCGGACTCAGATAGGGACATGGCCATATTTAGGCCAGTTTGACCACCTAAAGTTGGTAAGATCGCGTCTGGTAGTTCTTTACGTAAAATCTGTGATACAAATTCTAGCGTAATTGGTTCAAGATAAACTTTGTCGGCAATTTCTTTATCCGTCATAATGGTTGCTGGATTAGAGTTGATCAGAACAACTTCATAACCCTCTTCTTTTAATGCAAGGCAGGCTTGCGTCCCGGAATAATCAAATTCTGCCGCTTGGCCAATGACAATTGGGCCAGAACCGATCACTAAAATTTTCTTTAAGTCTTGACGTTTTGGCATTACTTAAAAGCCCCCTGTTAGTTTTGGCGTTGCTTTTGTTGAAAAGCATCGATCATTTCCATAAATTCATCGAATAAATGAACAGCATCATGTGGACCAGGCGCAGCGTCTGGGTGGTATTGAACGGTAAAAGCAGGATAAAAACGATGACGTAGGCCTTCCACTGTATGGTCATTAATTTCTTCATGAGTCACCATCAATTGATCCTTGTTGACTGAATCACGATCAACAGCGTAGCCATGATTTTGTGAGGTGAAGTCAATTCGACCAGTCGCAATTTCACGGACGGGATGATTGAAGCCACGGTGACCAAATTTCATTTTGAAAGTGCGGCAACCGTTTGCCAAAGCGAAAAGCTGATGGCCTAAACAAATACCAAAAATTGGAATTTTACCTTGAATGCCTTGAATCATTTTGATGGCTTCAGGGACCTCCGTTGGATCACCAGGACCATTCGTCAGCATGACACCGTCAGGATTTAAGGTTAAGATTTCTTCAGCAGTCGTATTGTAAGGCACGACAGTAACATTGCAGTTATGACGTGACAGCTCTCTTAAGATCGAGTGCTTCAAGCCAAAATCAACGACCACAATATTCCGACCTAAATCCGGACTTGGATAGGCTTGACTTGTAGAAACTTGTTGTACTTGATTTTTAGGTAAGACTAAAGCCTTTAACTGATCAAAAGCATGTTCATCCGCAGTATCCATAATACTTGCTTTCATGGTACCTTCTGAACGAATGCGTTTGGTCAATGCTCGGGTATCAATACCGGTGATACCGGGAATCCGTTTTGCTTTAAGAAATTCGTCTAGGGACATTTGATTGCGCCAATTACTAGCTCGACGGGCGACCTCATGAACAACGACCCCCTTACAAGTTGGGATAATAGATTCATAGTCATCACGATTGATGCCGTAGTTGCCAATTAATGGGTAAGTAAATGTCACAATTTGACCATTATAAGATTGATCTGTAATTGTTTCTTGATAACCACTCATACCGGTATTAAAGACAATCTCACCGGTAGTTGTAAATGGCGCACCGAAACCTTCACCGGCAAAGACACTACCATCTTCTAATATTAAATAGCGCTTCATGCTTGACCTCCTAATTGGGGAAATTGTACTTGTTGGCCATCTACAAAAGTTGCTTTTGGCCAGCCATAAACTACATCGTTAACAAATGGTGAATTTTTACCTTTTGAAACAAAGTCAGCTGTTTGAATTTGATGTTCTTGGTGTAAATCAAAGACGGCAATATCGGCAGCTTTATTTTCAGCTAAAACACCTGCATTTAGATTAAAGATAGCTGCGGCTTTAGCTGTCATGGCCGCTAAAAGCTGTTCTAAAGAAATTATTCTAGTTTTAACCAAGTTTGTATATAAGATGGCAAAAGCCGTTTCAGAGCCGGTAATTCCAAAAGGCGCTGTTAGCATAGAACCACTCTTTTCTTCAATACTATGCGGCGCATGATCGGTTGCAATGCAATCAATTGTCCCATCCATCAACCCAGCAATTAATGCTTGTCGATCGGCAAAGCTACGTAGCGGTGGATTCATTTTCATCATAGGATCGTCTTTCGTGATCATTGTGTCATCGAGGACTAAATGATGGGGACTAACTTCACAAGTTACGTGGATTCCGGCAGCTTTAGCAGCACGCACTTGGCGAATACTCTCAGCAGTTGAAATATGGCAAATATGATAATGAACACCAGTGGCTTGAGCAAGTTCAATATCGCGCGCAACCTGGGCGGATTCTGAAACAGATAGAATACCCGGTAAGTTCAACTTGTCAGCTATCGGACCGGCATTCATAACCCCGCCACGGACTAAAGAGTTATCTTCAACATGGGCAACAATAGCTTTTTGAACTGTTTTGGCCGCTTTCATAGCGTCATACATTGTACCAGCTTCTTGCACACCCTTACCATCATTGGTAAACGCAACAGCCCCAGCGTCAGCCATTGCTTGAGCATCCACAAGGTCTGTACTTGTTAGATTTTTGGTAATGGGGGCATATTGAAATACTTTAACGTGACCGTCAGTTTGATTTCGTTTGATTTGATTATGTAATAGTTCCGGTGTGTTTGGGACCGGATCGACATTTGGCATGGCACAAACAGTTGTAAAGCCACCATGAGCTGCAGCAAGACTGCCTGTAGCAATGGTTTCTTTATAAGTTAAGCCTGGATCACGGAAGTGTACATGAATATCAACTAAGCCTGGTGTTACTAATTGACCGTTTGCATCATATACCTTCGAATCAGCTGGAGCTACGATATGAGGTGCGATTTGTTTAACTTTGCCATCAGCAACCAAAATATCTAGTTTTGTTAGTTTGCCTTGGTAGTAGACTGTTCCATTTTTAATAATTAATGACATGTTTATCAGCTCCTGCAGATAAATTACTTGTTGGTTGAATCAGGTTTTTGGCTCGTAACAAAGTTTCTAAAATGGCCATTCTCGTAAAGACGCCGTTAGTCATTTGTTGAAAAATACGGGATTGTGGGCATTCAACTAATTCAGAGGCAATTTCAACACCTCGATTGACAGGTGCAGGATGCATAATAATTGCCTGTTTTTGCAGATGAGTGGCTCTTTCAAGTGTTAAACCATATTTTTTGTGATAGTCCGCTTGTGAAAAGCTTTGATTATCCGTTTGGTTTAAACGTTCATGTTGAACGCGGAGCAACATCAAGACATCGACTTGATCGACAATCTCGCCCATCGACAAATGGGGGCCGTATGCCGCAAATTCATCGCTATACCAAGCATCAGGGCCACCAAAAACAACCTCAGCACCTAAATCTTTGAGCAACATCATATTGGATTTTGCGACACGAGAATGTAGCAAATCACCAACAATAGCAACTTTCAAACCTGCAAAATGATGAAATTCTTCATAAATTGTCATCATATCTAACAAACATTGAGATGGATGTTGGCCGGCACCATCCCCCGCATTGGCGATACTAATCGGTAAATTTGCTTGTAACAACGGTTGATAGTACGCATCTTTTGGATGACGAATCACGGCAATATCAGCACCAATCGAACTGACTGTTTTAACGGTGTCATAAAGCGTTTCACCCTTTTGGATGGAGCTTGTTTGGGCTTCAAAGTTCAAAACTTGCATACCTAATTTACGTTCAGCCATTTCAAAACTTGTATGAGTCCGGGTTGAATTTTCAAAGAATAAGTTGATGGCATAAACAGGCCGTTTTAGCTGAATGCTAGCGCCATGCTTGAATGCCTCTGCTCGTTGAACTAATTCTAAAACTTGATCGTTAGATAAATCCGCCACCGTGACAAAATCATGTTTGCGTATCACTTACGCCACTTCCCTTTCACTTGCTGCTTGCTCTGGTAAAACGAGATTCAAAACAATACCTAGTACAGTTGCAATTGCTAAGCCAGAAAACTGAAATTCACCAAGTTGTAGATAAGCATTGCCGATACCAATTACTAAGATCGATGAACCAATCATTAAGTTACGCTTTTTGTTGAAATCAATGTGGTTATCAATTAATACACGTAACCCACTTGAAGCAATTACGCCAAAAAGTAGAAAGCTGATACCACCAATGACTGGTGATGGAATACTTTGAATCAAGGCACTCAGTTTACCTACAAAACTGAATAATACAGCAAACAGGCCAGCACCCATGAGTACATAAACACTATGAACCTTTGTAATTGCCAATACACCAATATTTTCACCATAAGAAGTGACTGGTGGGCCACCAACGAAACCGGCAATGATTGAAGCTGTCCCATCGCCAGCTAAGGTCCGGTTTAATCCTGGCTTTTTGAAAAAGTTTCGATGGGTTAAACCATTTAGAACCATGATATGGCCCATATGTTCGGTCATGGTCACAAAGGCAATCGGAACCATACTTAAAATCGCACCCCAGTATAAGTGTGGGTGGTAAGAAAGAAAAGGTACCTGGAAATTTGGCAGTTGTAGCCAAGCCGCTGCTATAACGGGTTTGAAATTTACGATACCAACTAAAACAGCCAACAAGTATCCAGCGATGATGCCTAGTAAGATCGCGATTTGACTTAAAAATCCTTTAAGGAACATATTTAGAAAAATTGCGATCAATACGGTAGCCATGGCAACGATAAAGAAACGAATATCATAGTGTGTACCATTCATTGTTGCATCTTTAGCCGCAGTTCCAGCTAAAGATAATCCAATGACCATTACGATTGGCCCAACCACAATTGGTGGTAATGCTTTGTCAATCCAGCTGTAACCGATCTTTGCAACGATCAAACTCACAATCAGATAAACAATACCAACGCCAACCGTTCCTTGAGCGATGCCAGGATAACCCGTCGTTTTCATGAGGGCCAACATAGGTACGATGAAAGAAAAACTGGAACCCATATAAGCGGGAATACGTCGATTGGTGATCAAGATATACATCAATGTGCCAACGCCGGAACTGAATAAAGCGATTCCCGGATTCAAACCTACTAAAATTGGAACCAATACAGTAGAACCAAACATGGCGAATAGATGCTGAATCGACAATCCCAACCAGTGACCAAAGGTTGGTCGATCTTGAATATCTAAAATAGCTTCTTTATTGCGAAATGGCTTTTGATCTGACAAGCCGGACACCCTTCCTTATATCAAATATTATGCTTTGGTTTGTAAATCGGAAATATCAATACCATCCCGACCGTCGATTTCTTCAACATTAACATGGATCTGTTCATCTAAGGCCGTTGGTATATTCTTGCCAACAAAATCTGGACGGATCGGTAGTTCGCGGTGACCGCGGTCAACTAGCACAGCTAATGAAATCTTTTTAGGCCGGCCAATATCCATTAAGGCATCTAAAGCGGCACGAATGGTACGCCCTGTGAACAACACGTCATCCACTAAAATAATGTTCTTATCATCAATCGAAAAGTCAATTTCAGTACTATTAACCTCAGGTTCTCTTTTTTTAGAAGCGTCGTGGATATCGTCACGATAGAGGGTAATATCTAAAGCACCTACTGGAACGCTGATGTCTTCAAGCTGTTGTAAACGACTTGCGATTCTTTTCGCAACATAGATACCACGAGTTTTAATGCCAACAAGGGCAATGTTTTCGACACCCTTATTTTGTTCAATAATTTCATAAGTGATTCGTGTCAGGGCTCTTTTCATTGTTGCGCTGTCAACTACTTCCTTGGTCATAATGATTCGCTCCTTTATAGATATGTATTAATGCATAAAAAAAGCGCCCGATCCAGAGTGGATAGAGCGCTATACAAGACAACACATAATGCCTAAACTACCAACTTAATTCAATGCAGTTAATCACTGCTTGAAAGTGGTTATGTTTTAACGTGTATACCTTCTTAGCCTCTCTGGACTAAATTTAAAGGTGCTTTTATTTGATTGATTAAACTATATCGAATAACACTGTAACTGTCAACCAATTGTTCTAAGTTTTTTGAGTGTTTGTTGAAAAATCTTAGGTGGCTCAATACTGAACTGCAATTCCTCATTGGTACGTGGATGTTTGAAGCCTAAGGTCTCGGCATGTAAAAATTGTCCATTTCCCGGAAGTGTCTTTTTAGGCCCATACACCGGATCTCCGGCCAAAGGATGACCGATATATTTCAGATGGACACGAATTTGATGTGTTCGCCCTGTTTCTAAGACGCATTTGATCAATGTATATTGGCTCTTAGGGAAACGCTCCAATATTGTAAAATGGGTGACGGCCGGCCGCCCATCGCGGACAATTGCTTGGCGTTTACGGTCTTTAGGGTCACGGCCAATTGGGGCATTGATCGTACCCGCTGGTTCTTGAATAATGCCGTGGACGATGGCTAAATATGCGCGTTCATTGGTTTTAGCTTTGAGTTGGGCCGTCAGCGATTGAACTGCCATTTCATTTTTGGCAATCATTAATAAGCCTGAAGTATCCTTGTCAATTCGATGTACAATACCAGGGCGAAGTTTGTCATTGATTCCTTTGAAATGAGTATGGTACAACAAAGCATTAACCAATGTATGATCAGGATGTCCTGGGGAAGGATGCACGACCATACCTTGAGGTTTGTTAACGACCATGACGTCTTGATCTTCAAAAATAATGTCCAAAGGTATCTTTTCAGGAATAGCCTCTAATGGGGTCGGTTCAGGAATGTCAATCTGAATATGATCGCCAATTTGGACTTGATAGTTTGCTTTAACAACTTGACCATTGACGGTTATGCGATCATTTTTTAACCAATGCTGTACTCGGGACCGAGAGTATTTCGTAAAATGGGCACTGATAGCTCGATCGATTCGTTGTTTTTCAACTTCAGATTGGTAGCTGATAACTTCACTCATGCTTTGACATCATCCTTATCAAAAAATAGTAAATAAATAAACAATAAAACAACACCAACCGTCACAAAGGTATCAGCCACATTAAAGATGGGAAAATTGATGAAATCTAGTCGAAACATGTCAACAACATAAGTTAGATGAAGTCGGTCAATAAAGTTACCGATGGCGCCGCCCAAAATAAAACTTAACCCGAGTTTTAACAAGATGTGATCATGTTGTTTTCGATACAATAGATAGATGATCACAACACTAGCAACTGTCGTAACAATATAAAAGAACCAGGTTTTTCCCTGCAAGATACTCCAAGCAGCCCCATAATTACGAACGTAGAAAAGTGAAAAAACATGTGGTAAAAGTACATGACCTGCCCCAAGCGTAAGATTTGTGAGCACCCAATGTTTGACAAGCTGGTCAATAATTACGATGATGGCCGCTAAGCCGAGCCAGAGAAAAAACATAATTCACCTTCACTATTATTTAAAATAAACCTGAAATAACACCATTCTCATCAACGTCCATATTTAATGCTGCCGGTTTTTTAGGTAATCCTGGCATTGTTAAGACAGAGCCTGTTAAAACGACTAAGAAACCTGACCCCGTTTTAGGGATGATTTCACGAACATGGATCGTAAAGTCTTCCGGCGCACCTAGCACATGTTGATCATCGGTAAATGAATACTGCGTCTTTGCCATACAAATTGCTAAATCTTGCCATTGATTTTTGTTGATTAATTTCAGGTTTTGTAATGCTTTGTTGGAAAATTCAACGTGTTTACCGCCATAAATTTTTTGAACGATTGCATTGATTTTATTTTCAACTGAGTCCTGGCGATCGTAAAGTGGTGTGAATTCAGCAGGCTGTTTTAAAGCTTCAGTAACAGCCTTTGCTAAATCAATGCCACCGGCACTGCCCTTGGCCCAAACTTCAGTATTAATGGCTTGGACACCTAACTCAGCACATAAATCTTGAAGTAATTTAATTTCAGCCGCCGTATCTGCAGAAAAGGCATTGATGGCTACAACGACCGGGACGTGATACTGTTGCATATTTTTAATATGCCGCCGTAAATTTGCAAAGCCTTTCTTCAAAGCGGTCAAATTTTCGTTAGTTAATTCAGCTACGGGAACGCCACCGTTATATTTTAAGGCACGTACAGTCGCAACAATAACGGTAGCATCTGGTGTATGGCCAATAGCTGGTGCGGCAATATCCATAAACTTCTCACCGCCAAGGTCTGCACCAAATCCAGCTTCGGTTACGGCAATGTCTCCCAGACCTAAGGCCATCTTAGTGGCTAAAATGCTATTGCAGCCATGTGCAATATTTGCAAATGGTCCCCCATGGATAAAAGCGGGTGTTTGTTCCAGTGTCTGTACCAAATTTGGTTTTAAAGCATCTTTTAACAACATTGTAATTGCACCTTGGACTTTTAAATCAGCCACAGTGACTGGTTGCCGGTCGTAAGTATAAGCAACGGTAATGTTAGCGATGCGCTGCTTCAAATCACTAATATCTTCAGCAAGGCATAAAATAGCCATCAATTCACTGGCCACGGTAATATCAAACCCATCTTGACGTGGCGTGCCTGAAGTTGGACCACCTAGACCAATCACAATTTGACGTAAGGCACGGTCATTAATATCCAAAGCACGTTTCCATTGGATCCGGCGCGGATCAATGTTTAGTTCATTACCTTGTTGAATATGATTGTCAATCAAAGCTGCTAAAGTATCATTCGCCGTCGTCAGCGCATGCATATCGCCAGTGAAGTGCAAATTAATATCTTCCATTGGAATCACTTGAGCTTGACCGCCACCAGTTGCACCACCTTTCATACCCATGACAGGACCTAAAGAAGGCTCACGCAAAGCAATGACTGTTTTTTGACCAATTTTGTTTAGGGCATCTGCTAGTCCAATTGAAATCGTCGATTTTCCCTCACCTGCTGGTGTTGGATTAATCGAGGTAACCAAAACGAGTTTCCCTTGGGACTTGCTCTTAACTTGTTTGATTGCATTATAAGTAAGTTTAGCCTTATATTGACCGTAGTTTTCTAAATCGTTAGCTTGTAGACCTATTTTTGCACCAATCTCATTAATTGGTTTCATTGTGGTTGCTTCAACCGTTTGTGCAATTTCAATATCGCGCTTCATGCAATGCCTCCTGAAAAAGAATTAGTTGTCAATTAACACTTTATCGACGTCCACTATTGTAACACGATTTTTATTCATTGTTTCTAAGAATTTGTTCATTTTTTTGTGGCTCATTAGGATGTCATAATGTAAATAGCTGGGTTTGATCATTTTAATCCGAACATTGTGGTTCAGGACTGTAATTTTTTTAATATTTTTAACAGTAACTAATTTCGTTCGTCCAAACGCACGATGATACTTTAAGGCAACTAACGATTTTTTGGTGTATAGCAGCTCGATCTTGAAGCCTAGCACACCATAAATTGTTAAACCGATAGCAATTAGCCAAAAAATCATACCTATCCAGCTGAAACCCGTCGTTTCAAATTGAATAATCAGACCTAAAAACAAAAAAATTAACATGATACACCAATAAATAATGGTGTTAGTCATTGCTGGCTGGACGCGAAATTTATGTTGTTGATCCATATAGAGGCCTCCAAGGTTATATTTCCATGAAATATATGTTAACATAACTTTTAAATCAATGTTGATTTGTTCGAGGTGTTCACATGCTAAAATTATATACCGACGCCGCTGTGCGTGGTAATCCAGGACCGGCAACGGGCGGTGCTTTAATTATTCAGGCACATAAGCAAATCCAACTCAAAACCTACCTGGGCACGATGAATAACCATGAAGCCGAATTTAGGGCTGCAATTTGGGCTTTCACTTATCTAACAGAAAATTTCTCTACCGATGAAGTTGTTGCGTTTTATGCCGATAGCAAACTACTGATCGATAGTTTGACGAAACATTATGCAAAGCACTTTGCATCTGTATTGAAACAGTTATTAGTACTGCAAAGCCAGTTTACCTTAGTTTTGAATGAATGGATCCCCGAACGTGCAAACGGTGGCGCCCATTCCCTTGCTTTAAGCGAGTTACAAAATTACTAACTGATTAAGTAAAGATAAAAGCCAGTCAACAATGGGCTTTTGTTAAAAAATAACGTGGGCCCTAAGACAATGTAAGAAACTGTCTCGGAACTCACGTTATTTTAAATATCAATTAGAAAAAACTAATTATTTTAAGACCTTGAAACGATCTTCGCGATCCATAAATTCTTTTTCGCCAGCTGGTTGTTCAATTGAACCAAAAGGCAATTGTGCGCGTAATTTCCAGTTATCTGGAATGTTGAAAGCGGCTTTAACTTCATCGTCAATCAAGGGGTTATAATGCTGTAAATTTGCACCAATGCCTTCGTTAGCAAAAGCAGTCCAAACGTTGAATTGTGCATTCCCTTGACCTTGTTCAGCCCAATCAGCAAAGTTATCAGCATACAAAGCAAAGTTGTTTTCAAATTCTTTAACAACATCAGTATCCGTGTAGAATAAGATTGTACCAAAGGCAGCCTTGAAGCCTTCAATTTTAGCTTGTGTGCTCTTAAATGCTTCTTCAGTAGGTACTTCAGGACGAAGACGTTCCAAAGTAAGATCCCAGAGTTTATCGTGGTTTTCGTTAAATAAGAAAACGGCACGCGTCGTTTGGTTATTGAATGCAGATGGTGACAATTCAATTGCACGCTCTGCTAATTCAACGATTTCATCAGGTGTTTGTGTTACCTTTTTACCCAAAGCATAAATTGTACGACGTTTTTCGACTAAATCCAAGTATTGAGAAGACATAAAGTTTTTAACCACCTTTAATTATTTATTGCATGCTTAAAAGTATACCAACTTACTTTACGTTAGTAAAGGACTTTTTCAAATTATTTGGAATCCAGTGTAATTACGTTATAATAAAACAAACTAAATGTATTTTGGAGTGAAACATTATGAAAACAGCTGTGTTAACGGATAGTACGGCTTACCTTACACAAGCACAACAGGATAAATATCAAATACAAGTCGTACCAATTCCAATTATTTGGGGTAATCACACGTATTATGATACGAAAGATATAACTTCAGACGAATTTTACTCACGCTTAGATAAAGATCAAGAGCTGCCGACAACTTCGACACCTGCTCTTGGGGAAGTTCAAGTATACTTTGACCGCTTAGCGGCAGCTGGGTATACAGATGTGATTTGTATTCTGTTATCAAGCGGCATAAGTTCTTTTGTACCCAATTTAGCGGCCTATGCTAAAGAAGTTTCTAATATTAAGGTCCATGTCTATGATTCTCATATCACTTGTGCCGGTTTAGCGGATATGGCCTTGTTAGCAGGAAAATTGGCCCAAGCTGGTAAAACGCCAGCAGATATCATTCAGGCGCTAGATCAGGAAAAAGCAACAATGGGTGTCTATTTTATGGTTGATGATTTGAGCCATTTAAAAAGAACCGGCCGTTTGAGCAATGCCTCCAGCTTTATCGGGGGGTTACTCAAAATCAAACCGATTCTTTCAATGGATATCCAGGATGAAGGTAAAATTTCTGCCATCGCCAAAGAACGACAAGCTAAGAAAGCTTATGAACATATTAAAACAGCTTTTAGTCAAGCCATAGCTCAAGTAGACTACCCTGTTCGAGTAACCGTGTTCGATGCGGCAGATGAAACAGTCAAGCAGCAATGGATAACTGACTTACAGCAAAGCTTTCCCAATATTGTTGTCGATGAAAGTATCATTGGTCCGGTAATTGGGGTGCATACAGGGCAAGGTGCCATGGCCATGATTTGGGCGCGAGATTGGCAGAGTTTTAATTAAAACCTATTTTTCCCATTTGACGAAGTCATCAAGATGTCTACCAAGATAATTGATGGCTTCTTTTGCTAACTCGTTAGCTTTGCGATCGGTCTTTGCTGGGTCTTCGCCATAATAGTCAACAATGAATCCCTTAGCAACATCAAGAAAATTTTCAGTACGGCCAAACCCATTATCTTGGAATAAGTCGTCTAGGTTTTCCAGACCCTTGCTAGCTGCATCATAAATAGTGTGGACAACGTTACGATCTTCAGGCAATTTTTGATTACCATACTTGATCAAAAATTCATTCATATCAATAATTGCTTCATGTTTAGCTTCTTTTTCCTTTTTCACTTACACTCACCTCATAAAAACTATATTACGCTTTCTAATATAGTTTTTATACGTTTATTTGGCAAATTCATCTCATCGGAATGATTCCCTTTTTTACAAATAAATTGTATACTTTGAATATATTGATGAAAGGGGTTTTATAATGCGTTACGTAATTATGAAGTCTAATGATATTCGGGAAAATTTGGCAACAGAAACTTATTTAATGAACAATAAAAATTTTGACGAACCTTTATTGTTATTTTATATAGAAGGTCCTTGTATTATTGTAGGTCGGAATCAAAATACATTTGAAGAAATCAATCAAAAATATGTTGAAGATCATCACATTACAGTCACACGCCGGCTTTCTGGTGGCGGTGCTGTCTATCAAGATCTAGGAAATCTTTGTTTCAGCTTTGTAGTCAAAGCTGACAGCGAAGAGTTTGGCGATTTCAAGTCATTTACCCAACCCATTGTTGACGCCTTACATGAAATGGGTGCGACTAGTGCAGAAGTCAGTGGCCGTAATGATATTTTGGTCGATAATAAGAAGTTTTCGGGTAATGCCATGTATACTAAAAACGGAAAGACTTTCAGTCACGGAACCCTTTCATATGATGTGGATCTTGATGTTCTAACGGAAGCGCTGAATGTGCCTGCTGATAAGATTGCTTCTAAGGGTATCAAGTCCATTCGTAGCCGTGTTACCAATCTTAAGCCCTATTTAAAACCAGAATATCAGAATCTAACAACGGCTCAGTTTAGGGATATTTTGTTATTGCATCTATTCAATGCTAAAAGTATTGACGAGATTAAGGCTCATGAATATATTGTGACACCAGAAGATGAGCAACAAATTAAGAAAATCTTTGATGATACTTATAATAACTGGGATTGGGTTTATGGCAAGTCACCAGACTTTACGTTACAAAAACGGAAGCATTTTGACTTTGGAACCATTGATGCTCGCTTATTAGTAGAAAGCGGCAAAATTCAGAATATCAAATTCTATGGCGATTTCTTCGGCCCTGAAGATGCGACACAATTGGCAGAGAAACTTAAAGGCACAATTTATGATCGGCAGCATTTGAGCGAAACCTTAGAAAATATAGATACCAATAAATACTTTAATGGCATTCCTAAGTCTGAAGTTATTGAGTTGTTAGCACAGTAGTCATAGTTAATGTGCTTAAGGAATCGAGTAGGAGACCCTAACGGGTCGGCCTCTCACACCACCGTACGTACGGTTCCGTATACGGCGGTTCAATAACTTAAGCGTTTCTGAATAGACTGGTACGTTGTGGACAGATTGATAAGTCCAC
>NZ_JACGCJ010000018.1 GCF_021030645.1 Agrilactobacillus fermenti
ATTGACCCTCAAGGTCAATGTTATTTTTAGAAAATCAATCGCTAAAAAAATAATCGTAGTTTTCAGATTCAATATCAGTCTGAAAACTACGATTATTTTATTTTGCGTGGCTTATGTCCCAGCCACTACATAAAAGCAAAAAATTCCTTGAGATCAAATCTCAAGGAATTTTTTGTTTGAGGCTGTATAAAAAGACTTATGTCCCAGCCTCGTAAAGCGCTCAATGAGAATTATTAATTGAATTTATTGTTTCACTGTATTTAACACCTAATGCTTCTTCATCTGGAAATAAGGTTTCTCGTGAATATCCTAGATGCCTTAATTCTTTTTGGATCAAATCTTTATAGGTAGCTGGAACAATTATTTTTTGAGGTTCGTATTGCTGAGTTATCATATTTTGAATTGTAGAAATAGAAGTTGTTTCAAGAAAGGGCTGAAACATAAAATAACCATGTTGTGCTTTAATTCGGGGATTGATTTGGGAAGCAGTTACAAAAAAGCACTCTGTAAATAATTTTGTAAAGTCAATTGGCTTTACATAAGCTTTGCAACTATCTGCTTTCAAAATCTCTAATAATCGGCAAACTTGTGGACTATTATTTAACTGCATATATTTCGGATAAATTAGTTCCTCAATTTTTAAGTCAAGTGCAACGATGATAACGAATTCTTGATAGTGGTCTAGGCTGTTACGCCATGCATCGGTAGTAATCGCATGGGCGAAGATAGTTCAGAATACGTCTGGGACGATGGTTCAGTGCGGATTGGACTGCTTGAATTTCAACCAGGGTAACTGCTCTGAGAGACTTCCCTTTCGGGAAGAATTCCCTAAGCAGTCCATTGGCGTTCTCGTTTGTGCCACGCTCCCAAGGCAAGTACGGATGTGCGAAGTAAATCTGGGTTCCAACAATCTCTGATAACTTGGCAAACTCGGAACCATTGTCAAAAGTGATACTCTCAAATTCCTTGGCCCCGTAGTCGTCGATCGTGTCCTGCAAGGCTTTAAGGCAGGTGCCCGCATGATAGTCAGGAATCTTGACGATGATCTCAGTCTGGCTGTACCGTTCTGTGAGCGTCATTAATGCTGGCTCATCAGCTAAGCGAATACCTTTGACCAAGTCGCCTTTCCAATGTCCCACGCCTGTGCGGTCATTCACGGCCGCAGGACGCAACTCGATTGAGTCGCCGTATATCTTCTTATTCTTGCGCTTGTGGGCGTTCTTATAGCCTTTGATGCGGCGTCGGAGCTTCTTGGGAAGTGTCATGTTGTCTAGCTCAAGCAGCCCGGCGTCGATGTAGCGATACACAGTTGTCGTTGAAGGGCAAGCCTTGCCCTGGTCGCGATAGAAGTGTACGAAGCTATCAACGCTGTGTACGCGCGGCTTACGAGTAAGCTTCCTGGCGAGAGCCTTGAAGAACGCACGGCCGGTCTTAAGAAAGGCGTAGTGACCGGTTCTATCGCGTTTACGGTCGTGCATGGCTTGGGCAGTTTCCGCAAGATAGACTTGATGCGAGTGACGCTTCGAGTCGAGCTGAGTTACAGATCCACGCGTGATTTCTCGTGAGATTGTCGCTTTACTGCGATGAAGCTTCTGTGCAATCACGGTCGCGGTGTCGCCAGCAGCCTGAAGGGCCTGAATTGTAGCACGGTCGCTAAAACTGAGTTGTTGGTAATGCTTGTGGGTATTAGTCTGAGCGTGGGTCATGAAGATTCCTGCTTTCTTGTTTAGCTAGCACTAACAAGAATAGGTCTTCATGGCCTTTATGGTCTAGTCGTCAGGGTGTTGCACTTGAATTGTAAACTGGAGAAACGATTATTTCTACAAAACATTCAAATAAGTATTTCAATATTTTGGAAAAAGGGGTATAATATATTCAAATGAATATTTGAATGATAGTGGAGTGATGATGTTGAGTAATAAAGATACTTGTGAAATTTATTGTTATGACGAAAAAAAAGTCAATCGAATACGAGAAGAGTTACAAAAAGAAGATATATCTAGTGTTTCCCAATTATTTAAAGCACTTGCAGATGAAAATAGGGCAAAAATTACCTATGCCTTATGCCAAGATGGGGAGTTATGCGTGTGTGACGTTGCGAATATCATTGGTTCCACTGTTGCAACAGCGTCCCATCACTTACGAACCCTTCACAAACAAGGGATTGTGAAGTATCGAAAAGAAGGAAAATTGGCGTTTTATTCACTAGATAATGAATATATCAAACAGTTAATACTTATTACTTTAGCTCATAAAAATGAGGTGAAAGCCAATGTCTGATCAACAAGCAAAATTATCTGAAGAAGAAATGAAAACCTATCGTGTTCAAGGATTTACTTGTACCAATTGTGCAGGCATCTTCGAAAACAATGTGAAACAATTGCCAGGAGTTAAAGACGCGAAAGTGAATTTTGGAGCCTCTAAAGTTTATGTTCAAGGAAATACAACAATTGAGGAACTAGAAAAAGCAGGAGCATTTGAAAATTTAAAAGTTCGGGATGAAAAAGAACAAAAGGTAGAGCGTGAACCTTTCTGGAAGCAAAAAGAAAACATTAAGGTCTATATTTCAGCGTTATTACTTGTGATTAGTTGGTTTTTGGGCGAGCAATTAGGAGAAGAACATCTTCTTCCAATGATCGGCTACGCAGCATCCATTTTAATTGGTGGATATACACTGTTTATTAAAGGTCTTAAAAATCTAAGCAGATTAAAATTCGATATGAATACGCTCATGACGATTGCTATTATAGGTGCTGCGATCATTGGTAAATGGGGTGAAGGCGCAACAGTTGTTATCCTATTCGCTATCAGTGAAGCGTTAGAACGTTATTCAACGGATAAAGCTCGTCAATCTATTGGATCATTAATGGATATTGCCCCAAAAGAAGCATTAATTCGGCGTGGAAATGAAGAAATGATGATTCACGTTGAAGATATTCAAGTTGGAGACATTATGATTGTAAAGCCTGGTCAAAAATTAGCAATGGATGGATTAGTTATTAAAGGTACATCTACACTAAATCAGGCTGCTATTACTGGGGAAAGTGTTCCAGTAACAAAAACAATTGATGATGAAGTGTTTGCAGGAACATTGAATGAAGAAGGGTTACTTGAAGTTAAAGTAACAAAACGAGATGAAGATACTACTATTTCAAAAATTATTCATCTTGTAGAAGAAGCTCAAGCAGAACGATCACCTTCTCAAGCATTTGTCGATAAATTTGCGAAATACTATACACCAGCTATTGTGCTTTTAGCTCTTTTAATTGCAGTTGTTCCTCCATTATTCGGTGGAGATTGGAGCCAATGGCTTTATCAAGGTTTAGCTGTGTTAGTAGTTGGTTGTCCGTGTGCTTTAGTTGTTTCAACTCCAGTTGCCGTAGTTACTGCAATAGGGAATGCGGCAAAAAATGGTGTGTTAATTAAAGGTGGTATCCATTTAGAAGAAGCAGGACACTTAAAAGCCATTGCTTTTGATAAAACAGGAACATTAACAAAAGGTATTCCTGCTATAACAGACATCGTGACGTATGGTGGAAATGAAAATGAATTGCTTACAGTTACAGCAGCCATTGAAAAAGGATCACAACATCCACTTGCTTCAGCCATTGTAAGAAAAGCAGAAGAAAATGGATTGAATTTAAATGGTGTTTCGGTTGAAGAGTTCCAATCTATTACAGGTAAAGGTGTAAAAGCAAAAGTAAATAACGAAATGTATTATGTAGGAAGTCCAAATCTGTTTGAAGAATTACATCAAACAATTGAAAGTACCATCAAAGAAAGAATTACTCGTATGCAAACAGAAGGAAAAACCGTAATGGTTTTAGGAACGGAAAAAGAAATTCTTTCGTTAATTGCCGTAGCAGATGAAATGAGAGAAACATCAAAAGAAGTTATTAGTAAATTGAATCATATCGGAATTGAAACAGTAATGCTGACTGGTGATAATCAAAGAACCGCAGAAGCAATTGGAAAACAAGTCGGTGTTTCGGATATTAAAGCTGATTTATTACCAGAGGATAAGCTGAATTTCATTAAAGAACTTCTTGGAAAACATCAAAGTGTAGGAATGGTTGGAGATGGTGTTAATGATGCACCAGCACTTGCAGCTTCTTCAGTTGGTGTCGCAATGGGTGGTGCTGGAACGGATACTGCATTAGAAACGGCTGATATTGCTTTAATGGCTGATGATTTAAGCAAATTGCCATATACTATCAAATTAAGCCGTAAGGCTTTAGCAATTATCAAACAAAACATTACCTTCTCTTTAGCCGTTAAATTAGTAGCATTACTATTAGTTATGCCTGGTTGGTTAACTTTATGGATAGCAATTTTTGCCGATATGGGAGCAACGTTACTTGTTACACTAAACAGTTTACGACTATTGAAGGTTAAAGGGTAGATTGCAAATTTAATCCGAATTTTTGGACAAATTTGTCAGCATAACCTGATACGGTGTTTGCCAGTCGAGTATTTTAAGCGGTCGCTGGTTAATTTGGAGTAACGTCGTCGTTAAATCTTGAGCACTAATGTGCTCAAAACGAGTCCCTTTAGGATAAAAATAACGTAAATTCCGATTAAAGCGTTCATTACTACCACGTTCAGCTGGAGTATAAGCATGGCAGTAATAGGTCTTAATACCATATTGTGATTCAAGTGATACTAGCCCACTAAACTCAGTGCCACGGTCCACAGTAAAGCTGTGCACCGGACCATTAAAAGTGGTTAGGAACTTAGTTAGTGCTTCATTAACAGTCGCTGTCGTCCGATCTTTTAACCGGTATGCCCAAAGGAACCGTGATTTGCGATCGATTAAAGTTAATAAAACTGCCTTACTATGCCCACGAGGACCAATGACTGTATCTAGTTCAAAATCGCCGATGCGATTACGTTGATTAATCATCATGGGACGCTGTTCAATTGATCGCCCCAAAGATTGATTATATTTGGATCGTTGGTCAACGTTACGCCGTTGGCGTACGCCATGTTCAGGTAGATCATTCAAGGAGAAACCAATTCTCCTCTGATTTAGCCAATTATAAATAGATTTAGTAGCTAGTTTAAATTCGTGAGCTATCATTTCTGGTGACCAACTTAGCCGTAAATGGTTTAAAATTATTTGCCTTAATTTGTCATTCAATTTAGTCTTTCGGCCACATCGTGACCGCTTGTATTCGGTATCTGTTTGGGCCACTTCGGCCTGGTAAGGTTCACATCGAGCTAATTCATAAGAAATTGTGGCAGGTGATCGGTTCAGCCGAACGCCCATTTGGATATTGGACAGCCCTAGTTCACAAAAGGTTTCGATTTTAATTCGTTCGGAATAGGTTATACTAGACAAAAGATCAGCTCCTAAAAGATGGGTTTGTGGTAAACACCATTTTAAAGGAAGCTGATCATTTTTGTCCGAACAGCGTTCGGATTAATTTTACAATCTACCGTATATCAAAAATCATAGATCTTGGACAGCTTCTAAATCATTTTCTAAATATTTATTAGAATAATCCTTGATATTAGTAGTGAGCATCGTTTCTTTAACTAGGTTAGCAACTTCTTCAGCGTCTGAATCTTTAAAAAAGCGTTTTATAATCACATTGTTTTTCCCTCATTAAAATAATTATCTATAGTTGTCTTTGTTTGACTTCATCTTGCACCGGTTGTTTGATCTTGGGATTTTGTCTAACGAAATCCTGTAACTGTTTTTGGGTACGATTACTGATTTCCTGGTGCACATAATTTAGCTGGGTTTTTAGTTCTGATTTTTGTTGGGAATCAGTTGCTTGCTTAATTTTTTGTTGCAAACCTTGATAGGACTTATTAAGATCATGGGCTGATAGCTTTTTTAGATCATGCTCAGGCTCTTTTTGGGCTTCTTGTAAGCCTAATTGTTTGGTTAAGCCATCGCTAAGCTCAATCACTTTGTTGCTCACTTGCTGGATCTCACTTAAAGCACTATGGATCACGGCTTTATCTTTAGCCCAGGTGGCCACGTAACCGAGTGAGTAGTTGCTGGTATCAACGCCAATATTTTGCATGGCAACATACGCAACCGCTTCGGCCTGGGTTTCCTGATAGGCTCGTGGCCGATCTTTAAAGGCTGATTTCAATCCGTGTAACTGACTATGCGCATATTCGTGATATAACGTCTTTAGTTTCAAAGCATTGTCGGGCTCATCGCCACCAATAACAATTTCATTAGTGCTGGGTTGAAAATATCCCTTAGCCCCATTTAACGTTGCTAAGGGCACTTCACTGACCTTAAGGTCGGTTTGCTGGTTTAGATAATCCTTGAATGCGTTATACAAGCTTGTCACATTCTGATGATCGGCCAAATTTTCTTTGACAAAGTCTTTAGCGCTTAGGACAGGGTCACCACTAGTTTGTGCCACGTCGAAGATGGGCAGGTAACGATAACCAACAATGGCCCGTTCGTCGGTAGTATCAAGTCGCTTTTGCTCAGCGGGTGTCAATTTCTTAATAATCGGTGCCGCAATTCGAATGGACTTAGCGCTCCTATTAACGGTGCGGTTAAAATCTGTTTGCCATTGCTTAAATCCCGCGACACCAACCGATTCGCAAAAACACCATATGTGCAAATATGTATGCCTACCATTAAAAGCATGAAGGAAAGAACAACAGCACTCCAAAAAATGATTTTTTTCTTACGCTTCTTTTGAACCATCTGTGATCATACCTTTCAGCTTAATTTCTGAACCAAGCAGTGATGTTAAAACCTCGAAAATAAACAGTTCCATATATAGGTATGTCATGATCATTAAAATACTAATAAACGATTATAATACTATCCATGTGATTTAAATCTCTTGTTGTAAATAACTATTGGAGACATATCATAAATTTAGCTTTTTTATAAAATAGACTCCAATCGCAATAATCAATGTGCCTAACGTTGCAATACCTAGCGCATTTATAAAAGCACTATTGTTAAAGCCATTTTTTAAAAGGTTCCATATATAGGTACTCATAAAAATAACCATCCAAGTCGCAATGCTGATAAGCACTTTACTTGATATTTTATTTTTATTCATCATATCAGAACCACATGCATCCTATTTTGACGTGAGTATACAATTTGTTTATTCATGATATGACGGCCTCCAATTATGATAATTGTTGATCAACAACATGTCTAAGTAAATTTACAAGTTCATATTCTCACGTGTGATTTGAAGAAACAAGTCTCTCAAATTGACACTTGTCAACCGCATCATTTCCAACAGTTCGGGCAAATTCCCTTGATTGCCGAAATGTTTTGTTCAAATAAGCGCTCTAAAAGTTGACAGTGGTTAATTTTTCCAGACATCATTAAATATCAATCAGTGCTTTGGTGTGATTTTCCATCAAATAATTAAATTTCTGAGAAAAAGTAACGGGGTTCTCTGGTTCTGGCTGTCTCATCCAGTTGGCAATGATCGCTAGAGCTTCGGAAACAAGCAATTGCGCCATAAAATTAGCACTCAGGCCAACTTTTTGCGTACTTTTGTCAAAAAAAGGTTCGATCAAAGTAACATAGTGATCAATAATGAAAGATCGCCAAGCAGGATCAGCGACACGACCGTATAATACCTTCAAATAGTGCCGTTTCTCATATAGTAATGGCAATACCTGATTACCAAAAAATTGGATTATATCATTGAGCCGATATTGGTGCGCATTTTTGATAAATTTTTTGACCATTTGATGCGGTTTTTGGTCGATAAAATAGTGTAGATTACGGATCAATTCATCGATACTTCGATAATGTGATTGATGCATGGCTTGGCGTGATATATGCAACTTATCAGCAATTTTTGCCAGCGTAATTTCAGAACGCGAAGCTGCTTCATTGGCAACTAATACAAATGCTAAAAAGAAACGCTCGTCATCTGAATTGAACTTCATTGTTTTCCCACCCTATAACGTGTTGGTTATTCGCCCATTATAAAGGACATAACGACCAAGATGGCTGGTTTCACAAAAAGTTCAATCTAAAATCACGAAGCGTTCCCAATTTTTACCTATTTATTTAATCAAAAAAATTACTTTAGGCCTCAAAATACGCTGGCAATAACTGTTCATAAATCGCAATAAAATCGAAATACATTTGTTTGGCAATACTCTCATTATCCTGATGCGGAGTGTCATTTCCTGGACCAAAGACCACATAATTAAAGTCCTGCTGATGATCGATCAAAAATTTAGAGGCATCCGTCCCGCCAGAGACCCCCATGGTCAAAATCTTATCTGCTGAAAAGGACATGCCGGTTGCTTGAGCAGCGCGTTCACCCTGGGCAATATCGGCAGCTGGTAGCTGTTGTTTGGCCATATAAGGTTCAGCGATTTGCTTGATCAATTGAATAATCTTAGCATTCTCTTTGCCAATAATTGGAACAATATCCATATCAACTTTCAAGCCGACCGCACCATTTGTTTTTTGGTTATAGTCGGCAATGACAGCATTCATTGTTTTCAAAATCTCTGTATTTGGCAATTCTGGAATCGTACGAATATTAATTTGAGCCGTCGCCAAACTTGTAATCGCATTGACTTGATTGCCGCCCTTAATGACATCGAGATTATATACCGTCTCACCTAAAACGGAGTTACGCTTATCTTGCATTAATGTCGTTACCTTGGCTTGAAGTTGGGCTAGAACATTCATTAAATGCTGCACGGCATTGTTCCCTAGTTTAGGCATGGAACTATGCGCAGCTTTGCCTTTTGAAGTAATGGTCAGGTCCAGCTCACCTTTATTGGCATAAACCGCCCGATACCCTGATGGTTCCGCAATTAACAAAGTATCGACGTCTTTCATGAAGCCATCACTTGTTAATGTTTCTGCGCCAAGTTGTCCGACTTCTTCGCCTGCGGTGGCTAGTAATCGAATCGTCCCTTTAATTGGGACGTGTTTTTCTTTCAATTCGATCATTGCAATGATTAAAGCAGCGAGACCACTTTTCATATCGGTCACACCACGACCGTAAAGCAGATCCTCTTTCTGAGTTAACTTGAAGGGGTCTGTCTGCCAATTGTCACGGTCAACAGCTACCACATCCATATGTCCCGAAATCGCTAATATTGGTTTGCCTGACCCTAAAGTAGCCACTAAATTGGCTCGAGTATCATTGATCGGTCGAATTTCATTTTCAATGCCAGCTTGATCCAATAGGGTCTTTAAATACTGGGCTACTGTTAATTCATGATCATTGACAGATTGAATTGAAATTAATTTCTCTAAAATCGCCATTTTTTGTTGTTCGTCCATCTATGCCACACTCCTTTTAAGTATATTTAAATGGTAGCACTTACAGAGAAAAGCGTAAAAAATAGAGGACAAAAACAAAACGTTAGTTTTGTTTCGCCCTCCACCTGTTAATTACAGCTATTTGGTATAATCAATTATTTACCAGCACGTTTTTGATAGCTGCCATCAGTCGTGTTGATAACTAATTTGTCACCTGTTTCAATAAAATCAGGCACATTAACGACAAGGCCAGTTTCCAAAGTAGCTGGTTTACCAGAACCAGTTACCGTTGCACCCTTGATAGAAGGTTCAGTTTCAGTAACGGTCAACTCAACCGTTGTTGGTAATGTAACCCCGATAACTTCGGATTCATAGAATTCGATTTTGACATTTGTATTTTCCAACAAATATTTTAATTCATTTTCGATGACTTCAACTGGAATTTCATATTGTTCATATGTTTCCAGATCCATGAAATAAGCAGTGTCATCTTGAGTGTATAAGTATTGTGCATCTTTAGTTTCAAGAATAGCTTGTTCTACTTTTTCACTTGGACGCATAGTTGTCGTTACGGTCGAGCCAGAACGAATATCATAAAGCTTCATTTGCATTACGGTATTGCCCTTACCTGGTTTATGGTGGTTGCTTTCGATTACTTTAATCAATTTGCCGTCTTTAACAAAAGCCATACCTGGTTTTAGGTTGATTGCTTCAAGCATGTGTATTCTCCCTTTTGTTCTATAGAATAAAAAATATACCTAGAATATAATACCATAAAAAAACACCCTAAACCAATTTAGTCGGGATTTAGAGCCTTTATTTTCAGAAAATCGATAAAAATACTAGGATAATACGTCAAAGAAGTGTAACATATATTTCTAATAAGACTGGAAAGGAATTAGTTATGACTGAAGAACAAACATTGATGCTTATTAAGCCAGATGGCGTAAAAAATAGCCACATTGGGGATGTCATTAGTCGGATCGAACATCGTAATTATGAAATTACCGCTATGAAAATGGTACAGGCCACCGAAAGTCAACTTCGTGAGCATTATGCTGCTCTTGTAGATAAGCCTTTCTTTCCTAAAACGTTAAAATACATGCAATCTGGTCCAATTATTGCGATGATCATTAAGGGAACCAATGTAATTGCCGCAATTCGTGAAATGTCTGGTGCCACTGTGCCTAGTCAAGCTAGAAGCGGCACACTGCGGGGAGATTTTGCGCGGGAATGGCCAGATGGCACGATTCGAAATTTAGTCCATACCTCTGATAGCCCGGAAAGTGCCCAACGTGAAATTGGGGTTTGGTTTTAAATTTAGAATGTACAGACTATTGATGGCCCTTTAAGTGAGGACAAACATTTAATTCTAAATAGGTCCCAAAAGAAGAGCCTGACGCACAGTTAAAATTCGAGCATTGGTATATAAAAAGAGCGACCACAAAAGCGGTCGCTCTTTTTATATTGTTTTTGACGATTAGTCGTCTAACTTAGTCTTGTTTGTAACTTCCAATTTATCATTGAAGTCATATACCACTGGTTCTCCAGTAGCCATTTCAAGATTCATAATATCTTCATCAGAAATGTTTTCGATGTATTTAGTCAAAGCACGTAATGAGTTACCATGAGCAGCGATGATGACGTTCTTACCAGCTAATAAGTCTGGAGCGATATGATCTTCCCAGAAAGGAATAACCCGTTCCAAAGTAACTTTCAAGTTTTCGCCGCCAGGAATGATCCGTGGATCTAAGTCAGCGTAACGGCGATCTTGTGCTGCTGAACCTTCGTCATCAGCCTTTAATAATGGTGGTAAAGTATCGTAAGAACGACGCCAGATATGAACTTGTTCGTCCCCATATTTTTCAGCGGTTTCTTTTTTGTTCAAGCCTTGTAATGCGCCGTAATGACGTTCATTCAAGCGCCATGTTTTCATTTCTGGAATCCAAAGTTGACCAGATTCTTCCAAAGCATAGTGCAAAGTTTTGATTGCACGTGTCAATACAGATGTATAAGCTTGATCAAATTCAAGACCAGCTTCTTTGATCAATTGACCAGCTTTTTTGGCTTCTTCAACACCTTTTTCACTTAAATCAACGTCAACCCAACCCGTAAATTGGTTAGACAAGTTCCATTCGCTTTGACCGTGACGGATCAATACTAATTTTGCCATAAAGAGCAATACCTCACTTGTATTATTTTTTTCAAGTTACATTTTACACTTATTTACAGAAAATATATAGTCATTTCTTTACTTTCCACGAGGCTGGGATAAATTTACCATTTTACTTTCTGTCCACCATTTCTCGCAACCCTTGTTAGTGCTCGGTCGCTGATCGCCTTTTGTCACACTCTGTTCCTACGAGTCCACCTCACGAATATAATGGATCAGGCGCCCGGCTTCGCGAAAACCCAAATACTCATGGAACTTTTGTGAAGATATGTTATCCAAAGTCACATCACTGCCAATTTCAGAAATATTTTGGGTACTCGCCCATTTAAAGCCGGCTTCAACTAATTTGTAGCCAATATGCTGGCGGCGAAACATTTCCAAAACAAAGATACCTTCCAGATAGGCCACCGGCGAAGTAGTGGCTCCAGTAACGGAATCATAACGCAAACCAAATTCACTATAACCCACAGCATTATCGCCTTGCAGTGCAATAAAGAACGCACGATCATGTAACATCAAGTTTTCTTGAATATTAACGACAAGGTCCTGATAAGCAACATTCTGCCATAAGCGATGTTGCAGACGAGCAAGTTCTCTTGCCTTATCATTTGTCACTTTCGTGATTTTGATCGGTAAATTTTGCATCATTATCCCCCTTACTATTCCGGCTGAAGTGATGAAAATGTAAACGCTGGCTCACGCCACTGGTACCACCCTTGATCGCTTTGACACCAAGGATATCAAGAAAGAAAGTAAAAATTGGAATACCCACGATCAGACCCCAAGTCCCAAATAAACGCTCAGACGCCAACAATACCACAAACGTGAAGAATACCGGTAATTGAGTCCGGCTAGACATAAATTTAGGATTGAGTATATAAGCTTCAATAATGTGGATCACAATGATCATGATCAAAATATAAACAATATAACGAAATCCACCAACAGTATAGGCTACAAAAGAAAGTGGTACCAACGAAATCATAACACCAGCTACTGGAATTAGCGATAGGAAGAACACCATCACTGCTAACGGCGCTAAACTTGGCATGCGCATAAAGCTCAAGGTAATCGTCGTCAACGTGGTATTTACAATTGCAATCAATAATTGTGCTTCAAGAACCACGCCAAACGTATTGACGAACTTCTGACCAAAAAAGTAAATATCCTCAAAGAACCAGCCAAAGTCGCTCTTGATAAATAGACGGCCGAAACGATTCAATTGATCCACTTCAATTGAATAGAAAAAACTAAGAATAAATGAAACCACAAAAGTAACACCGGCGCCACCAATATTCGTAATATATTGGAAGATCTGACTAATACTACTGCGAATCTGAGCATTTAAGTTTAATCGCTGGATCCACTGCGCAACTAGCCTTAAGATTTCATTGGAATCCACATCTGGACGTTCATAGAATTCGAAAACTAAATGAAATAGCTTGAAGAATTGCCGCAATAAAATCGGGACGTAATGAGAAATGACGATATATATCCCGCCAATGATCAATATATACACTGGAATTACAACTACCCCTGGACGAATCCGCGGCAGCTTGCGTTGGACCCAACGAATTAAATGAACCATTAAAAAAGTAAAGATGAACGTCAATAGTAATGTACTCATGACACCGCGAACGAGCCAGAGTAAAAAGATAATCAAGGCTAAGACGGTAAAACGGCGAACTCTGAGATTCGCAACAAAACGATCATATAAATTCAAAAATAAACCTCCAGAGCGTACTGCAATAGATTTTTGACTGTACAAAGCCGCTTTTCAACTAAGGATTCAACTGAACACGCAACTGTGGCACACCTAATGTGACATCAGCCATTTTCATCCAAGTGACCGTGGCAGAATCTGAATCCGGTTGATGTAATAAGTATAACTGATTATCTAAGGAACCGAACACTAATAAATCCCCACTTTCAGTCGAAATAACAGCTGAGCCTGACTGGTTGCTAGCTGGTGACACCGCAAAAACATAGTTCATCTGCGGCTGCTGTGAACCATCCTTGGCCACACCCTTATAATCGCTAGGCTGTTGTGTGACGCCAAAACTGCCAGAAAAGTTCACACCCATATCACCAACGCGATCGCGATTATTGTCAGACATGGCCGCCACAACCTGCATCAAGGCCTTATTGCTTTGGATTGGCGTCTGCTTCCAATCATTATATTGTTTCACAGCCGCCTGATAGATCTCCGGCAACGAAATTTGAGTGTTATCGGTTTTTGTAAGGCTGGTGTAAGGCTGATTCTGTGGCTGGTCTGCATTAGGCCAAGGTTCATAGTCCTTAGAGAAGAAATGATATTCGTTACCTTGATGTTCAATTCTGGAACGCGCTAACCCGATATTGTCACCGGTATACAAAGCAATTTTTTGTGGTAAAGGCTTGTCGGGATCTTGACCATGGACATAGTACGAAATTCGCAAGAGATTCTTAGGTACCAAATAATACTTTCCATATAAGTAGGCAATTTGTCCGGTAGATACCTCATAATAGGCCACATCAGGATTATCGTCCGTTTGATTTTTTTGTTGCACCGCATGCACCGAAATCGAGTTTTGATATGTGCCATCTGCATTAAGTGTAATTTGCCCATAAGCACGGCTTTGTCCAACCATAGACCGGTAAGCATAGTTACCCACATCTGCTTGATTGGTTATCGGCTTGGCATTCTTTTTAGGGTCGGCTACAAAATCCATTAAGCGCGTCGTAATATCCTTAGGCTGTGGCTTAACTTTCTTTTGCGGCTGTTTTTTGCTGATTGACGTGCCGCCGTTATCACTACCATCTTGCTTCAACTGAGCTAAATGCCAGTTTTTTTGACCATCAAAACTGACTTGATAGCCTTTCATTTTTTTCTTGTTTAAAGTTTCAGACATGGCTTTACCGATTTTAAGTACCATTGCCCGATCACTCGTATGAATCACAATTTCTTTGCCCGTTTGATGTAATGAAAACTTGGGATTCGCAAAATTTTTATCTACCCGATTCTCACCACCGGGGGCCCCGATCTCATCGATATCTTTGACGGTCACCGTTTTATTGCTCAGAAATTGTAAAGAAATGACGCTATGTGTGCCTTCTCCTCGGTATAGATACCAAATTGGTTTCGCTGTCGTAATTTTTTTTAAGGTTGTGTCCTTTGCCTTTGAATTAGACTGATTATGACTACAACCGGTCAACACTAACAAACAGACAATCATTATCCCCATCAAACGCCAAAAAAAACGCACAATAAATCCTCCTTGAAAATCATCTAAACCAATTATACGCTTGCCGATCCAATTAATTCTGCCAATTAAAGATATAATTTATATCAAAATTGCAAAAATCACCAAAAAGAATTACGTTTAATTTAAATAAAAATATTAAGGAATTATTATTTGTTGCAGTATAATTATTAGCATCATAGAGAGTGAGACAAAAGGTGTTGCCTTTTGGAACACGTTTAGACTTAAAGTTCTTCGTAAACACATATTTTGGGGAGGAAGCATACTAATGAAAAAAATGGGGCTTATGCTTTCATGCTTATTTGTTTTACTGCTTTCATTATTTTTCACCGATACACCGATACAAGCAGCACAAACATTACCAAATAATCCATTGGCCAGCTTAACGACGTCAAAAGCTAACACTGACACCTTGCCAAAACAATCTGTGTTAGCAACGCTATTGGATTCAGAAACGATTACACCCCCAGTAGTGGGTCCCATACCTTATCCAAGTTTTGCCAATTTTTTTGCCAGCTTGAATGTTAACTATACCGATTACGGTAGTACTCACTTCAAAATTTTTTATAATATGCATTCCACTTGGCGGGTTTATCCATATAATGAGCTCAGATCTCAACTTGGGGGTTTTTATATTATTCTACCAGCCTCTATTACTGCTGACGGTGGACTTACCGCGATGCAGAAGGCTGCTGATGACTATGTTACCCAGTTAAAATCCGATGGGGTTACGATTGATAATATCAAAGTCTATCAGCTTTCAAAACTAAAATCGACGATTGATGGTACCGATTATTATCGTGACGTTTTTTATTTTAGACCCAATGATGGCGCAACGAATACAACAGCGCCACCAGACCCAGATATTAGTACAGAACCCAGGGATCGCTTACCCATCATTATTCCTATTAAAACGGACAGTGACGCTGCCACAACACCAGCCAAAATTCAAATCAATGGCTCACCAAATGACAGTAAGAAAGATACATCAACAGCTAATATTTCAGCTGACTTAAACAAATACGGTGTGCTTTTCGGAGGTACCAATGATTCAGCTTATGATGACCAAACTTATAATTATGCTGCCGTATTAAGTTCACAACTCGGCTTGCAAAATGCACCAGATCAATATCTAGTTTCAGCAACCAGTCATTTATTTACCCAGTACGCAACCTACAGCCATATTTTAGTTTATGACATATACAAAATTGTTGATGGTAGCAACCCAGATCAGCCAAACAATATAGGCTATCTGTACTCCCCCGAAGGAAAAGATGGCACGACCTATAGTCGTGTGGGTCTCGTAGATACATTGGCAAATATCAAAGCACACGACCCTGGTCTAGACACAAGTCCCTACGATCCAAACAATATCCAAATCAGTAGTGGACAGCTCACAGATACAAAAGTCAAGTTAATACCCAGCAACTTTACTGTGCCTTCAAATGACTCTTCTCCAGCCACGGCCGTCCCTGGCACAACCTATACGATTACGCTTAACAAGCATCCAGCGGGCAAACGTGTAGCAATCAAATATCAAAGCTATGATGGCACGACTATTGCATCAGATCAATCTTTGACTAGCACTGATCCCCCACTTGGCAGTGCCTATACTTTTACCAAAGAGCAGCAGATTGATTACGGTTTGAAGAAAGCACCTGAAGGTTATACTCTGCTGAGTGTTACCTATCCAGATGGCACCATCTTAAAAGCTAGCGATATAGATACAGATGCGGCGCTGACGGCCAATAATTTCCAAACTAATTACTCAGGTACGATCACCAATAAGGATCAAACTGTTATCTTTAAGTATGCCCCCCTTGTTGGCAAAGTTGATTTAAAAATTGGCCTAACCGATGGTAGTGTGGTTGGACCACTTGTGTCGGCAGCTAGTTCATTTTTAGCTTATCGAGATAGTTCCAGTCTTATGTTCTCTAATAAGTACACTTATCAAGAGTTGTTTTCAAAATTATATATATCTGGTGAAAATTCACCGACACTTGTGGATTTAGTCGTTGATGGCAGCAAATATACTAATGGTATCTGGGATAAAGCCGAATTAGAAAGTGCTTTGAATTTGACAGATGCAGAAATCCCAATGGTCACTAATTTACTGGATAAATTTGAAGATGCCACTTTAAATACACCGCAATTTGAAGACCTTCAGAAAGAAAAAATTGTCTTTAATAGTTACGGGCAAGTCATCACAAAAACCATACCTTTCACAAAAAATGACTCACATATCACGATTCAGTACCTCTATGGTGATGGTCCCAAGAAAGGACAAAAAGCGGCAGATGACCGCTTAGTGAGTGGGTTAAGTCACGTGACGCCAGACCCGGTCACGATCAATAGTCCTGAAATCACTGGCTATACTCCTGATCAAAGCAAAGTCATAATCAGCTTTACCGGTCAGACTAAGACAGTTAAGGTTTATTACTACAGTAGGCAAAGTTTGCAATTGACAGTCCCTAAAAAAATCGACTTTGGGAAACGGACACTGCCAAATGTATCAAGTGACCTATTAACGTATTTGCCCCAAACGATCGATCAAAATTTAGAAGTCGACCAACAAACATTAATGCCCGAATCTAGCGCTTTAAACTATCAACTGCCCTGGCAATTAACCGCTACAGCAAGTGATCAGCTCACCCAAACGGGCAGCTCTAAAACGATCGGTGCATCGCCAATTCACTACTGGCACGAAAATACAGACGTCCAATTAACTGCCAATCAGCCAGCCTTGATCATGCAAGATGCGGGTACTAAGAATATTTCAGAAAATTGGCTAAAATCAAAAAATACTGGGTCAATTGCAGCTGCTGATGATAAAAGTGTCCTTACCAACGACCAAGCATCTGGCATTGCCCTGCAATTTGTAAATGACAATAACCATACACAAATTTTAGGTAATGGCAAGGCTTATGTGGGTACTATTGACTGGCAGCTATCTTTAGCGCCTCATTAATTTCTATATTCAGAATCAGTTATAACTAAAAACAGGTGGCTGAAGACAAAACTAATGCTTTGTCTTCAACCACCTGTTAATTACGAATAATTTTGGTTTAAACGTGTTCCAAAAGGCAAAGCCCCTTGTTTCACTCTGATGTTAATTACCACCTAAAAATGACTTCAAAGCACCGCCTGCCGCAGAAGATTCCGCGCTTCTTAAGGCACTAGAAGCTTCTTGAGGACTACTAACATTGCCCATTTGCGAAACTTTCTGCTCCAACTGAGTAATGGCATTGGCAAGATTTGAATTATCAGCCTGGGCTTGTTGCGCCAAGTCAGATAGTTGGCTTTTCACATCTTGGATCTGAGCTTGATAAGTCCCGGCATCGTTGGATTCTTGATAACCGTCAACGGCGTTTTTCAAATCTTTAACCGTCTGCGTCAACTGCGAAATTTCAGAACTAGTGGGGCTAGAAGTAGTGGCTTGACTGGATGAGCTGCTCGATTCACTGGCGCTGGAACTGGTGACTTGAGAACTTTCCTGTTGACTATCAGCACTTTGATCATTGTTATTCCCACTAAACGTATGGATCAGTAAGAAAATGACAATAATCACTAAAATGACAGCTAATAATGTCCACATCAAATGTTTGCCGCGATTGCGCTTTTTTGGTTTATTGGGTTTGGTTTTATTGGGCTGGGCTTGGTTTGTTGTACTATTAGTTTTGGGTGCTGCTTGTGCTGATGCCGCCGGGTGTACATTCGCAGTAGGTGTTTCAGGCGCTTGTGTTTGGGCCATGCGTCCATCCAAATCGACTAATTGAACATTAAACATCTGCCCTGTAATTTTTCCCGTTTCAGGATCACTTACAAAAGCTTGAATCTGATAATTGCCAGACTGCTGAAAATTCACTTGCGATGTGTCGATTTGAACCCGATCGCTGATATCCGCCCCTTTGGCTGAAAAAGCCTTAATATGAGCTTGCTGAATCCATTGTTGGTCCGTTAATTCCAAACCCGTTTGTAGTCTAAGGGTCGTTGTGCCAATCGTTAAAATTGGTTTATCTGTCAAAAAAGTTACCCCCTTGTCGCACTCTGTTTGTTTTTATTTTACCTGAAAAAAATGATTTGCCATCAGCCGGAGGTCTAAACTTTACCAAAGGTTTACCAATCCAACAAGGCTGATATGCTATAATTACGAACAGTTAGCATTATTTTAACGTATTGGGGTTTTAATGAAAATGAATACGACAGCAAAACGTTTCAAGCAAAAATGGATCTACCTGATTTTTATTTTATCTTTTGGCTTAATGGGGGCTCTAAACTTTTTAACTCCATTATATGATGATGATCTTTACATGTACCACCGCTACCATTCTTTCTGGAGTATTTTAGACGTAGCCAATTATGAGTATCACAATTGGAATGGCCGCGCCGTGGGTCAAACAATTTTTCGTTCCCTATTAAACATCCCCTGGCCGGCTTTCAAAATTCTTAATGCTTTAGCTTTTTGTGCATTAACTTTCTTGATCCTATTATATACTTCCAAAAATTGGCAGAAACTGTCTCCCATCAAATATCTAGCAATTCTCGCCGCAAGTTGGCTCTTTTTGCCCGCTTTTGGACAAAGTGTGCTCTGGGCGGCAGGCTCTGGCAACTATCTTTGGACGACCCTCTTGATTCTCTGTCTCGCCCTACCTTATTTTATCAAAGCCTTCCATATTCAACGCACCCCCTTTAAGCATCACTTGAAGCCAGCTATCCGCGCGATACTCATCATTTTTTTAGGCATTCTAGCAGGCTGGTCCAACGAGAATACGTCCGGCGGCCTGATTATGGCAATTGGTTTGATGATGATCTATCAACTATTTGTGAAAAAAACTAAGTTAGCTTTATGGCAATACACCGGCTTTGCGGCCACCGTGTTCGGCTTTCTCATGTTGCTGCGCGCACCAGGCAACCAAGTTCGTACTATCGCCACAGTAGGTAAAGCTTACCTAAAGATCCCCTTCTTGCAGCGCTTTTCTACCGGTATCTGGCATGTCAGCGATTCCATGAACAAATTACATATGCCTTTCGTTTGGACACTGTTAGCTGCGATCATTGTGCTCTTTATTTTTTGGCCGTCCTTAGAACGTATTGTCAAAACCTTATTATGGACAGCCGTGGGTGCCGCCACGCTTTACGCTTTAGGTGCCGCACCAACCGCTATCGATGGCGGCCGTGCCTTTTTTGGTGGCATGGTATTTGGCCTGATTGCTTTATTTAGTGCCATCCCGGATAGTTTTGAGTTCCAAACGATCAAGTGGAAACGCGGTTTGATCCTACTTGCTAACTTAGCGATTATTATTAGTGCCTTATTTAATTTTTATCCTGGCTTTATGGATCTTTACCGTTCAAATGCAGCAATCAAAACGCGTTACAGCTATATTGAACAGCAAGTAGCCAAAGGTCACACCCATTTGAAGGTACCCCCAATGTGGTATTATCCAACAACTAAATATGCCATCAACTATAATTCTCAAGATCTGGGCAAAGACCCTAAAGTATTCCCCAACGATGGCTATCCCGTCTACTTCAAAGGCTTAAAGAGCATTGTTCGACCACGGTAATAATTTTCAGAAATTCGCCACAAGTTTTACACAACTCCGATTTAAGCTAAACCCATCGTTGAAGTTGTATTGAGTGCTTTTACGTTTTAGCTTATAATTTAGGTTTGTGTAAAGGAGTTTTCCCCATTATGATAGAGTTAATAAAAAAATATAAGCAACTGATCAACTACGCAATTTTTGGTGTATTGACGACTGTGATCAATATTGGCGCCTTTCAGTTATTGGATCATAATCTAAATTGGAACTATATGTGGGCTAACAATATGGCCTGGTTTATTTCCGTCTTATTTGCCTTTTTCACCAATAAGACGCTTGTGTTTGGTTCTAAATACACGACCAAAGGTGCTTTTACGCGAGAACTCCTAGCCTTTTTTGCGGCGCGCTTAGCATCCCTACTCGTAGATGACGCCATTATGTATGTTGGGGTTTCGTTACTAGGTATGAATAGTTTACTCACAAAAATCGTAGATAATATCATTGTTATTATCATTAATTACGTCTTGAGTAAAATTATCTTCAAGTCTGATCCAATGAAGTCTAAAAAAGAGGAAGTGGCTCAAAGTAAAGATGTCCGCTGAGAAAAATTTATCTGTTGTCATCCCTTGTTATAACGAGCAGGAAACCATCCCGATTTTTTATAAAACCATGGAAGGTATCAACGCCCAAATTCCTGATTATGAAATCGACTACTACTTTGTCGATGATGGTTCCAAAGACAACACCTTAAAAGAAATGCGCCAACTGCAAGCAAAAAATCCAAAACGGGTGCACTACTTATCTTTCTCGCGTAATTTTGGTAAAGAATCTGCATTATTAGCAGGTCTCGATGCTGCAAAAGGTGAGCTAGTCGCCGTCATGGACGTAGATCTACAAGATCCACCAGAATTGTTAATTGACATGCTTGCAGGCATCCAAAAAGAAGATTATGACTGCGTGGCTGCCCGCCGTGTTTCTCGCGATGGTGAACCACCCATTCGTTCGTTTTTTGCCCGCATGTTTTACCGGCTAATTAATAAAATCTCGGAAACGCCAATTGTAGATGGTGCCCGTGACTTCCGGCTTATGACGCGTCCGGTTGTGGACTCCATCTTATCCATGCGCGAATATAATCGCTTTTCCAAGGGTATTTTTGGTTGGGTCGGTTATAAAACCAAATACTTAGAATATAAAAACGTGGAACGTGTGGCTGGTGAAACAAGCTGGTCCTTTTGGAAATTATTCCGTTATTCCTTAGATGGTATTGTTAGTTTTTCAGAATTTCCACTCTCCATCGCCTCTTGGATTGGCTTTATTTCCTTTGTCATTTCGTTTATTTTCCTTGCTTTTATTGTAATTCGTGCGGCCGTTCATGGCGACCCAACGCCAGGTTGGCCGTCAATGGTTTCAATCTTCTTAATGATCGGCGGCCTCCAACTCCTTTGCTTAGGCATTGTGGGTAAGTATATCGGCAATATTTATCTTGAAGTCAAGAATCGTCCGCGTTACATCGTCAAAGAGAAAAAATAGCGTGAGAGTAATTTTAGAACGCGTTTGAAATAAAAACGTTCATCAATCAAATAAAGCCGAGAGTGAGAGCAAAGGCGCCCAGCGCCTGAGCACCAACAAGAACTACGAAAAATGGTGGACTTTCTATTTGAGTCATTCGTCGTTGAGTGAGGGCATTACCTTTTGGAACACGTTTAAGATACAATCGTTCGCGAAATAATCGGAGCCGTAGACAAAACATTAGTTTTGTCCCGGCTCCGATTTTTTTGATATAGATTAATACTCACAACTCATTTTTACTGTGTGGCTCAACCTTTGATTTTTCGTACCCACCACGTTTTTACCCGTGTCACCATCTGTCTCAGCTGTCCAGCCATTAAGTCACTGTTTGTGATAGATAAATGCTGCCGATAGTGTGCCCATAAGAACCACAATAGCAGTATTAAACTTAAGCTCACATTTATTAGCGAACCCCATTGGTAAAACTGAGCCGCTTGCTTAGCACTGCCAAAAACATGATATTCCAGCTGGATCCAGACGGTAAATTCGTTAAATAAAATCAGCAGACTAAAGCACTGCCAACGCACCCAATCTCCTACCCAATGTGTTATTGACTTTGTTAATAACAATAAAAATAAGAAAGGTATCATAATCAGCTGATAACGCTCATGCTGCGCACCAGTCAGCATAAAAATTGCTAGCGTATAGATCAGCCCTGCCGACCACATATCAAATGTCATCAGCTTCTGTTGGCGCAGCCAATAAGCGACCCCTAGGAAGAAAAGAATCAGCGCAATTAGCAAAAGATTGGCTTGGTTATATGTAAAAGTACCAAAAAATGTTTGGTTCATTTGAATATTTGGCTGCCGCCCGTAGAAACTTGCGCCCCAAACATTAAACCCGCCCATCAATAAGTGACTATATTCGCCAAATGCTTTGAACGTCATGGTAAATGGTAATAGAAAGTCAAAGTTATACAGGCTAAAAGGGAACCAACCCACATAGATCGTTAAAAAGCCATAGAAAACGCCATCTAAGGTGCGGCGCCAACCACGCTTAAGCCAGGTTTCAGCTATAAATAAAGGCACAAAATACAGCATCTGAAACTTCATCAAACAGCCAATCCCCAGTAGAATTGCACTAAAACGTACTTTATCATGCTTTAACAGTAACGCAGCCGCCAAGGTAAAAAAGATCAGAGCCGAGTCAATTTGCCCCCAAATAATCGTATTAAACGTTAATGCTGGTAATAATACCAATGCTAGTCCTAATGCCGCTGCACGTAAATTCTGACCACAAAACCTAAAAATCAGCCAGCCATTGGCAATCTGAAAAACAATCGGCCAGAATCGAATCGATACATATGCTAAGAAGACAAACCAAGCGTTAGAACTGGTATACCAAACCAGCCCTGGTCGCAGCCATCCTTGGAGCGTACTCAAAAGGATAGGATAAAGTGGCGGGTAATCGATCCGCTTGCCCACATGAAAATGAGGCGCGTACATCCCCCATAAGTTGGTCCCCACCCGATGAACCCATTGAAAATTCGTCCATTGTAGATCTACCTTAGTCTGAAAGAAGCCACTGATCATCAAAAAAGTGAGCAGTAAGCTAAATAAAATTGAATAAAACACAATACAAATTTGCTTTTTTGACCATGTCGCGGTTAATTTCATAGTTATACCCTCATTGTCATTCACATCAATATCATCATACCACGTCTCTGAAAACAAGCGGGCTATGTTACAATTAGAGCAACTTTTAACAGGGAGTCATTATGAAAAACAAACACCAACCCTATCGTCTCTATTTAATGCTAGCCGGTCTTTTAGTCATCCTGATCGGTTTAAGTATCTATGCTTTCAACCCGCATCACCAACAGCGTATTTCTAAACCGCGCGACCATTATTTGTTCGTTTACTTTACAATGCCGAAGTATCCAAATAATGAACAGATTCATTTTGCTGTCAGTACAGATGGCTACCATTTTAACCCCCTCCATCACAATCAACCAGTCTTCTTCGCTAAAAAAGGTTATCCAGCCGTACGCGACCCTTTTATCATGCGCGCCCAAAATCACAAAGGGTTCTATATTTTGGCGACTGCTGGCGGCTGGCAGCAAGAATCAGGCGACCCAACCACCATTGCCCAACCAAATCCCAATATTCATGTCTGGCACAGTCAAAACCTTACAGATTGGCACGAATCATTGGTCCCCATAGCCGATCAGCAAACAAAATTTGTTTGGGCACCGGAAGCCATTTATGACCGTCAGCACCATAAATACCTAGTCTACTGGTCACAGCCCATAAATGCGAAACTACCCCAGTCCAAATTTGCGATTTATGCCGCACAAACAAAAGATTTTAAACATTTCACCAAACCACGCGTTTATCTCAACCAAAAAAATCAGAGTCAGATCGACATGACTATTTTTTCAAGTGGCACTAATTACTATCAATTCACTAAAAATGAAACGACTAAACAAGTTTTCGAAACACGTTTAACCCAATTAATCAATAAAAAAAGACAAGCAATCCCAAGCCATCGCTTAGTTCAAGAAAAAAATGTTGAGGGCCCAACTGTCTACAAACTCTATCACCAGCACAAATGGCTGCTGCTGCTAGATCACTATGATCAAAAAGGCTATCAAGCATTCAGTACCTCGAATTTAAATAGCGGCCAATTCACACCAATTCATTCAAAATCCTATCATTTACCAATAGGCGCGAGACATGGAACCGTCATACCAATTACTAAAATAGAGTATCAGCGGCTTTGGAAACATTACCAATAAAGTATCAATTCAATCCCAGAATACTGGTAATTTTATGCAAAAACTGTACTTCACTAGTCACCTGTTTCATATTTTCATTTTCATTATTTATGATTTTTTTAATTCATTAAAACACGAATTATTAATAGATATAAATAAATAAATATTCGCAAATCAGCTCACAAAACGGCCTTTAAATGGTATGCTTTCTTTAATGTCAATTCATACTTTTAAACTCGAATCGTAGAGGTGAGCATTGCCGTGTTCAGCATTAAAATGAACAAGTATCCAATATACTCAATCCTACTTTTAGGATTGATTCTAGTGAGTTGTTTTAACATTCGTATTCGCCACACTAAAGCGGCAGTTTATCAGTCTATTCTTAAATATCCAAATGCATCTTCAGACACCAATACGCCAATACATGAAAAATATGCTTTTGCGCCCACACTGACAACAGAAACGCAAGTGACTGTTAGTAATATTATCGGCGCCACTTTAGATTCAATCGATGACCAAAAAATCGTAACCCTAAAACCAACTGGCGATGGCACCGTCTCAGCCGATGTTTTATATACAAATATCGGGTTTGACGGCAATAATGAAGCCATTGACGCTAAGGTACATATCGATACCACTAAAACCAATGCTCAAGTGCAAATAAAGCCGATTGCTTTCATTCAAGCGACCAACAAAGACTCTTACAAAGGCCGGCCGACTGGTGCCGCAGACATTACCTTTGTCAAGCATGGCACCAATACGCCAGTAAACATGAGCGGCCATTTAACCTTTGCGGATGTGAATAGTGTTAAAGAAATTAATTTCGACTTGTCTTTCTTTGACAAAGTCTATGTTGATCGCAATAGTGGCATTCAATACCAGGGCTCTGGCTCAACCATGAAAATGTCTGGTAAAACGACTGCCACGGATGATGTGACTTCTCAGATGACAGGGGCCTTTACTGACAAATCTACGATCCACTATTCTTTCAAAGCGCTCACCTGGGGTAATGTGGGTGTTGGCTTTAATACTGGGTCTTTAGTGAGTATTGTAGTTCCGGCGCCACAAAAATTTTCTGCTTTAAGTACGGCGCGCCAAGAAACAGGACTAACGGCGCTAACAAATTATAATAAGCCTGTTTCAAGCGTCCAAGCGACCATTGATCAGCTGACCACGCCCTTAAACATGCCGGCACCAATTACTGATATTTATCAAAAGCAGCCCTTTTATACCATCAGACAAATAATCCCTTATGCTGCTAGGGGATTTATTAAGACTTATCAATTGAGTGATACAGTGTCACCTTATTTGAATTTTACAAAAGATGACATTCTGATCACTAATGATCAGAACGAGAATAAAAAGAATTGGTTCAATGTGTCGGTAGATAGTAATCATAAATTAACGATTGCAGCAACTGATAAGGCTGTCAATGACCGGTCCTTCTATAATCAGAACTACACTTTCACGATCAATGCACAACTTGACAAAGCCCAAAAAGCAAGCTGGTATCCTTTATTAGATAGCAACGAAATGTTATCTCTACCAAATACAGCCTATGCTGCAATCACTACTTCACTAAATGGCACGACTACGGACCAGCCTAGAACTTCAAATCCCGTAAATGCACTTTTTCTTGTGCCAGCCCCTAAAGTTACAATTCCAGAGACCACACTTCTCAATACAGGGGAAGCCCTGTCTATTAATGGTACTGTGTCCGATGCTGGCAGTGCAGCACTACAGTTCTTCTATACTGTGGATGGTGGTGCTGAAAAGCCGCTAAATCTCAATGGAACTAATAGTAATCGGATTGATAATGCCACCATCAATCAACCAATCACCTGGCAAGCAACTTTAGCAAACCTTACAACAGATACTGACCACCAATTAGTGATTTACGCTAAAAACACCTTTGACAATAGTTCCAATAAAATTAAGGTGACCCTTCAAAAGGGCATTCCCGCCCGAGCTTGGTTCCACTACTGGGACATCGACAGTGATCTTTCTGTTGACCCCAGCAAAGCAGATAGCAACAATCCGACCAGTGACTTATTTAAACTGAATTCAACGGGTTATACTAGTGGTCTCTTGGGAGCACATATCCAAGAGCATTTACCAGCAGGTACCCCCACAATTGGTGATCAGCCAAGCGATAAAAATGCCCCTGCTCCAAAAATCCCCGGTTATCAGTACTTAGGCTACTATGTCTATCCGGGTGGTGATGCAAAAAGTATTTGGGTGCCTTACAATCCCGCTGATCCAACTAGCAGCGTATTTTCTGGAACCTACACCTATCAAGAAGCCATACGGCAACAAGCCATTGCCTTTATTTATCGCAAAACCAGTGCTGGACTCAGTGTCCAGATGAGTGATATTGAATTTGGAAATTACCGTGTGGCTGATAAACGGTCTGATTTTGCAAGCCGTAATGAAAATCACTTACAGATCATGGATACTAAGACCACAGATCCCAGCCAATTAGACGCCAACGCCACTGATACCCTTGATGATACCCTAGGTGCTTGGCGTGTGGATGTCATTTCTACCAACGATTTATATTTGCCTAATGATCCTAACACTGTCATTACTGGCGCTAGTCTTGAGTTTAAACAAGGGGTAACTCCAGCCAATTCAAAAGCTGCCGCGTACCCTATCAAATTAAAATTAAATGGTCAGGTTGCGACTACCATCGCTGAATCTTCAGGCTTTGGTAGTGCTGATATTGCCTGGACACCTGATATGATCCATCTACACATCCCCGAAGATGCCACAATTAAACCTGGTCGTTACCGTACCGATCTTAATTGGTCTGTCTCTCGCAGTGTGGTATAAAAATAAATCAAAACAAAACATCTCACACCTTATAGCTTTGAAAGGTATGGGATGTTTTTTTGAATTATACACGTTTAAAGTATTTTACATGTGCTCTAAAATCACCTAATTGATCCGGTAAATTATACAAACCAACATGCATTAATTCATCGCCGCCAAAGATTTGGCCGGTGTCAGCTTCTTGGTAGTTGGCATCTGCTTGTAAGCCGGCTGCTTTGGTAATACTGATCATTGGTTGTGCTGAAGCTAGAATTCTAAAAACAAACAAGATAAATTCAGACTTATCAGGACTAACAAATTCCCAGGCCGACTCATTGTGTTTAAACGGACTAGCCAAACGATAAAAAGTCCCATACTGCAGCAACTGTCGATGAGCTTTATAAAATTGAATTTGCTGCTTAATAATTGCTTTTTCTTTTGGCGATAAATCATTCACATTCAATTCATAGCCCAAAACCCCAGACATGGCAACAGCACCGCGCATTTGCAAACTCGTCAAACGATGATTCTGATGATTTGGTGAAGCAGATACATGAGCCGTAATACTCGAAGGTGGATAGGCTAATGTTGTTCCATACTGAATACCAATGCGTTCTACAGGGTCTGTATTATCAGAAGTCCAGGATTGTGGGAAGTAGTACAAAATACCAGCATCAAAACGGCCACCACCACCGGAGCAGCCCTCAAACAGAATGTTAGGATAGCGTTTCGTCAAACGATCAGCTAAATCATAAACACCGAGAACATAACGATGTCCGACTTCACCCTGCTGTTTTGGTCCCAGAACCGTTGAATAGACTTCCGTCAAATTTCGATTCATATCCCATTTAATATAGTCAATAGGAACTTGATCCAACACCGCACACATCTGTGTGAAAATATTATCCACAACTTCAGGGCACGAAAAATCCAAAACATATTGATCACGCGAAGGAGACATTTGCCGTCCAGGAATGTGCAGTACATACTCAGGGTGCTGGCGATAAAGATCAGAATCGGTGGAAATCATTTCCGGTTCAAACCATAAACCAAACTTCAACCCCATTTGATGAACTTGTTCCGCTAGACCTTTCAAACCATGACTATCTTTAAACTTTTGGTCATATTCATGCCAATCTCCTAAAGAGCGATCGTCACTATCACGTTTGCCAAACCAACCATCATCCAACACAAACATCTCAATACCCAACGGTTGTGCTGCATCCAAAATCTGCTGGATTTTATGGGCATCAAAATTAAAATAAGTAGCCTCCCAATTGTTCAATACAATAGGTCTTGGGGCATACTGAAATTTCCCCCGTGCAACGCGCTCGCGTAACAAACTATGATAGGCTTGTGACATCCCATTTAAGCCATGACTTGAGTAAACCATGATCACTTCAGGTGTTTGAAAACTACGATTTGGCTTTAATTGCCATTCAAAGTTATTTTCATTGATACCAGCTAAAATTCGAGTTTGCCCTACAAAATCCTTATCTAACGTAAATTGGTGGTTTCCTGAATAGACAAGCTGGAAGCCGACAGCCGCTCCTGTATTTTCAGTTGTTTCAGGTCGAACCAATGCAATGAAGGGATTCATATGATGTGAACTCGTCCCCCGACGACCGTTAAACTCGGTCACACCTTGAGGCAAGGTTTGTCGCTGAATCTGCCGTTCACGCATATGTGCCCCAGGCAAAGAAATAGCTTGGATATTTTCTAATGGTATATCCATCTGCATGGAGGCAATTTTTTTAATACTTAACGTATCATTTCCGTGGTTGATGATTTTCACATTGCGCGTGATCACTGGTCGATCTGCATAAATTGTATAAGTTAGCTCCAAATCTGCGTGTAAAACCTCGTCAGATAGCGTTACGATCAATGTTTTGGCTTCATCAGATTTTTTGACATAACTATGTGGCAGGTGCTCTAGATCCGGCTTGCCATCAATAATACGATAAGTCACGTAACGAAAGTCTGTTGCTAAAGCCCCATTAGGTGCTTCGATCACGATTGCTGGGGTCCGAAAATCACCCGTTTGATTGCCACTATATTCTTGAGGTAAAACATCTTTAGAAAAATCACGATGTGTCTTGTGCGGCTCCCCTGGCAGATTAGGCGAAAAGGCTCGATCTAAGCGTGGATAGCGCAATTCATTATGATAATCACGAATCTTATCGCCAAAATACAAATGACATAATAAATTGCCCTCTTCAACACTAAAGATATAAGAAATCGAATCATTAGCTAAATAAAATACCTTTGTTTTGGGATCAAATTTAATTTTTGCTTTTGTCACAAATGAAGCCTCCAAATCAAAAGTTGTCTATACTTGCAATGTACCACATTTTGATGGGAATGATTAGTGAAACATAAAAAAGGATAGTCAATACAAAATTATTATTGTATCGACTATCCCATTTATTTATAAACGCATATCAATATCGCAAGGATTTATTTAAGTTTCGAAAAAACTTAAGCTGGGTAATAAGCACCGGCAGCAGCCATGATCCATTGAGAATCAGAGCCTAACTTCAATGCTTGTTTTCCGTTGATGTAAGTCAAGGCAAATACTTTATAAGCGCCAGTTGCGGAGATAGAACCTGCTTGACCACCATTACGGTCATATAAAGGTGTGCCAGCATTAGCATAGAATGTACCATTCTTAGCTTCAACGGTATCCAAATCAGCAGCTTTAACCCATTGATTGCTGCCTAAATCATAGGCAATAACATTACCGTTGTCATCTTTAGCAACACGGAAAGCAGCCCATTCATTAACAGAAGTTGCTAATTTACCAGTTGCATTCTTGCCTTCTGGTTCGCTATAAACTTTAGCAGCCTTGTAATTAGAGAATACGGCTGTACCAGCTGGTAAAGTAGAAGTCGTAGCTGATGAATTATCTGAAGAAGTATCTAAGTCAGAGGCTTTAACCCATTGGTTGTCACCTAAGTCATAAGCCACAGCATTGCCGTCTTTATCTTTAGCAACACGGAAAGCAGCCCATTGGTTAAAGTCTGTGCTTAATTTACTACCAGAATCTTTCTTAGTTGTGGCATCACTATAAACAGTCGCAGCTTTATAGTTTGAATTCATAACTGTATTAGCTGGTAATGCGGAGATCTTCAAATCACTTGTAGTGTTTTCTGTATCAGAAAGATCTGAAGCCTTAACCCATTGATTCTCACCTAATTTATAAGCGATAGAATCGCCTTTAGCATTAACAGAAACGGCTAAAGCTTTCCAAGCATTATATTTTGTACTTAGGTATGAACCAGAAAGTTTTGTTGCTTTAGCATCAGTATATACAGGCAAAGACTTATAATCAGAATAAACAATAGTCCCTGGCAAGATATTAACCGTTACATCTTGGGCACCAGTATTAACATCGCCAGCCTTTACAAATTGATTATCATCAATTTGATAAGCAACAACTTTGCCATCTTTATCTTTAACTAAGGCATTAACATTCTTTGATTCGCCTTTAGCAAGTTTAGTATTCGTTGGAATACTTGTACCTTTATTAGAATAGATTGTAGCACCATCATCAGTTTTAGCTGTGACAACGGCAGCATCAGATGGTACAGAGTTGTCAATTGTTAAATCAGCTGAATCAGCGTCATAATCTACAACAGCTGGGTCAACTTTACCAGTATCACCGTTGTAAGATACAACATAATTCTTAACATTACCCTTTGTGTCAACTTCAAAACCTTTTACAGAAAGGTTAGTGCCACTAGCAAAGTTTTTAGTACCACCATTGAATGCAACCGTAACTTGTTTATTAGTTTTAACATTGAAAGCTGTATCAGTTAAATAGATTGTTTTAACCGTATCACTAAAATCGTCTGTATCTACCCAACCTAGGCTAATTTGAATCCGTTTAACCTGCCCATTGTCAAAATAAACGTTTAACGGCGTTTGTTGGCTTCCTGAGTTGATAGTTGTGTTTGTATCTCTAGTTGTACCCGTAGCATCCGTATAAGGATTTTTACTATTCTTACCAAAGACAAATTCATTCGCAGCAATAGTTGCCTTTTGATCAACAGCATAAGTTCCTCTAACTGTAACAGCCGCTTTAGCAACGCTTGTTTGCCCTGGCAATGCTACGGAAGATACTGCTGGCGCGGCAACTGGTGCGACAGCTAATAAAGCAGCTGCAGCAACGCCTAAATATTTCACTTTTGCAGTGTTTTTCATGATTTTCCCTCCTAGATCTTAATGGTGAAATTACACCAAGTATATTGTATCAGTTATAACCTTAAAATTTCGTCTAGTTTTTCATTAAATGTTTTTTAAATATTATGTTGGTAGACAACCTATATTTTTAACTTACACAAAAATAACAGTAACGAACACTTTTGTTAGATTGATTGCGGTGTGACAAGCAAAAGATTACCATAACTTATAAACGCACGTACACACGTACATAAGGAGCAATCATGGCAAGAATAAAAAAAGGACTCACTAATTTCGACCTAAAAATAATTGGTATTGTTTTAATGCTTGTAGACCATATCCATGAAGAACTAGGTCCCTTAGGTATTCCCACCTGGTTTGATATGCTTGGCCGCGTCGTTGCGCCGATATTTATTTTTCTCAGCGTTGAAGGCTTCACGCATACGCATAATAAATTCAAATACATGCAGCGCTTACTCATTGGCTTTTGGATCATGAGTTTTGGCAGCTTTATCATTCAAAAAAGTTTTCCCGTAGATGGCGGTCGTTTCGCACTTGTCAATAATATCTTCGCCACACTCTTGCTAGGAGTTGTTTCGATGTACGCCATCGAACACATCAGCCAAGGGTATCAACGCAAAGATTCGCGACAACTATGGCGTGGTATTAGCATCCTACTTGCTGAGATTCTTGTCAGTAGCGCTGTTTTGATACTCATGACGATCGGCTCTGAATCCATCCAACTCTTCTCGGCCATCACGACCATGGTTATCCCAAATATCTTTATCACGGAAGGCGGCATACTCTATGTCATATTAGCAGTGATGCTCTACCTTTTTAGAAACCATCGCAATTTCCAAATCGCCAGCCTAGCCCTCATTGCTTTCTTAAGTACCGACTTCAATTTCACCAACCTATTGACTAGCAATTATAATTGGATGCTGGTCTTTGCTGCCATTCCAATTTGGTTTTACAATGGGCAAAAAGGCCACAGCAGTAAATACTTCTTTTACATCTTTTACCCGGCTCATATCTGGCTCCTTTATTTGATTGCTTACAGCCTAAACTTAAAGGGATTCTAGGCGGTTCACTGTATCTTGATGATCATTATCATTAATCTAAGTACCTTAGAACAACTAGATTAACACGCACTTTTTCTTGCTTATTTATGATGCGCATTAAAAAAGCACCCAGAAACCGGTGATAAGGTTCTGAGTGCTTTTTTAATATGCTCGGCCGCTGACCGCTTTTTGTCGCACTCTGCTATGCTACATCTGCGTCATGCTACTACCCGGAACCCACTGATTGGCACCTAGGTTGTACCAAGTTTCACCATTGATCGACACGGTTTGGAAGTAACGCCAATCAGTCCCTTGGGCAAGGACACGACCATTTGCGGTTCCAGCCGCCCCCATATGGATTGCTGCACCGGCGCCATTATTAACACGTACGACACCGGAATTATTTTGAATTTGACCATTAACACTGACGAATTGACCACTTACCCATTGATCTTTACCAACTTCATACCAAACTTCGGAATTAAATAGTTTAACGACACGGCCATATTTCCATTGCGTGCCATAACCCAACCAATCCCCGTTAGAATTTCGTTGCCCAGCATATTTATCATACGTTGGTGTACCGCTAGTCTTAATCGTGACAACACCAGATTCAGCTGAAACTTGAGGATCATACTGCGTTAAATTATAGCGCTGGATCAAGCTGTTTAGCTTCGTGTTGTAATCAGGTGCCGTGGCATAGCGGCCTGTCAGCCACTTGGTCGCATCTTCATAACTATTCGTATTTTCGATCCAAGTCCCACTATAATAATTAGCATCCCAAGAGACACCTTCTCGTAATTTAATGGCATTATCTTGAATAGAAGCCGTTAAATTAGGATATCTTTTAAAATTCTGCGTGATAGTTTCATAATGATCATCCCGCCATTCTTGCGTCTGATAAGCTACTGATTGTCCATAATAAGAGCCCTTGATTCCGAAAATATTATAATTCGGTGCTTGCGCGAGCTTAGAATTACCATAACTTGATTCCAACATGGCTTGAGCAATCATGACCGATGGGTATAAGCCATATTGAGTAGCAACTTGTTGCGCCGTCGGTCCGATCTGTGTCAAAAAACTTTGGGCCGTATAAGCGGCTTGAGCTTTACTTGGTTCAGTTTGTAACAATGGTGCCACAGCCGCTGTAGCTGTCGTACCTACAGCACCTGCAAGACTTAATGCAGCAACTTGTCTCATTATTTTTTTCTTCATCAGTTTTCCCCTTAAATCATTTGGTCACTTATTTCTAAGGATACCAACTTGAATCGTTCGGGACAAGCACTTCAAGTTGACTGTAAAGAAAATGAAACCTTAACTCAAGATCCTTGTGGTGCATTGGCAGGTGGTACGGAAGATGCTGTCCAGGTCAATTGTGTTTGATATTGCCCCGCGTAGACATTTTTTGCTGGCTGGATGATCAGCTGAGCCCCTTTGATTACCGTGTTTAGATCCCCAGCGATGGCTTGTTGACAAACAACTGTATCCTGCCCATTATCTTTGACCGCATGCGCTTGATTATTGATATTCAATTTCAAAGTAACCAAACCACCAGAACTGTTTGAACCATAAGTGACTTGTCCTTGGCCTTTCGTAATGCAATGAAATGGGACCATCTTCAAACTCAACCGCCATCCATTTACTGTGGCCCGATTATCTGAAATATTAATCTGATTATTGTTGTTCTCAGTCCCACTTGTTGCACCTGTACTTGCCGCTTGCACTAGTGTCACCGGATTCTTAACCAGATCTGCAATAGCCACATTTGTGCCTGCCTGCGTTACAAACTTTAAATTGGGCATGGATATCATTGTCAGTTGTTTAGGTTGCAGGGTGTTCACAGTCAGCAAGGCACGATTGGAATAAATAGTGTGGTTTTTAGTACCATCTAAACCGCCATTTCTTATGGTCACTTGCAATTGAAAATAATCCCCACTGAACCGATTGGCTTGCTTCACATTTTTAAACTGTAGGGTCGATTGAGTAGCGTCAAGTCCCATTTTATCAAAGCCAGCTGTACTCCAAGTCTTGGGATGGTCTTTATCAGAATAGCCCCATTGATAAGTTGGCGCCATATCCTTATTATCATATTTTCCGTTAACAATGCTACTTAGCCCATAAGGCGCGAATACAATTGGAGTTTGACTACCCACCTTGCTTTCATCTACTGTAAGTGGGTCAAGCCCCCCTATTTTTACGATCTTCTGTGCATGAACCATGCCGCCAGTCATCCCAGTGTTATCAGCATCAACTGTCACGGTTGCTGTTTCGGCATCGCCAACACCATTGGGCATATCCGTATCGGTTTTTAGTGTGCCAGTTGCCGTGGTTGTTGCCCCATTTTGATTGGTAATTGCTAAATCTGGATTGTCACTATGCCAATTTTTAATGGTTGCTGTACTATCCGTGGGTGTCGTTACGGCGTGAAGCTGACTTGATACACCGTTGAATAAACCGCCATTATCTGAAATAGCCAGGCCAGTTGCTGGAACAGGTCTTGGATTAACATTGACTTGAAATAATTGACTGTAAGAATCTTGTTTCAGTCCAAAGATTGAGTCACGATAATATTCAACTTGAAATAGATACGTCCCTGATTTAGTGGCATTGAAGCTAAGACTTTGCGACGGAGAACCATCCCTTTTATCGACTACTTTATCCCAGCTAGCCGTCTGATTATGATAGAGCCAGATTGTATATTGAGACGTTTTTATAATAAGGGGAAAGATAGCAAGCCTAAACATAACAGCTACATTCCACCGAACATTAACCGTCTCATCAACGTAATAATTAGATTTGATTGCTGCTGGTTGTTGGGAAAAACCTGGAATAGCGAAAATCCCTAAAATTATAGCGCCAGGACTAGATGGTTGATTAGGTGGTGCTGGCAAAATCGTTGTTTGTCCGGTCTCAAACGATGGCGATAATCTTCCGAGATTAAAGTTGCCATCAGCACCATAAACTGACCCCACACCTAGCAGCAACAAAAGTCCCCCACTAAAAGCCACAATTGCCATTAGTAACCATAACTTGATGCGCTTGTATCGGGTCATCATCTTCATGCACCTCTTTATTGCTCAATCGCCCTATATCATTTTCAAAATAAGGCTGATTTTCTTATTACTTTTACGTCCTCCTTGTGCCATACTCTTGAGATTACGGTGCTGTTGGATCAGGTACTGAAGCTGCCGTCCAGGTCAGCTGGCTCTGATATTCTCCCGAATAAACATCCTTTGTCGGACTGATCATCAATTGGGCACTATTGATCAGTGCATCTAGATCACCAGGGCTATCTTGCCGATAAACAACTGTCGTTTTTCCATCATCTTTGACTGTACTTTTTTGCTCATTGATCTTCAGCTGCAGAGACACTGAGCCGCCCGACTCATTCGAGCCGTAAACAGCCTTCCGGTTCCCAGTGGCCCAGCTAAATGGTTGCATCGACAGACTCATATACCAGCCACTGGTTGAGGCTCGTGTGTCTGAAATATGAATTCGATTACTATTATCTCCAGTGCCACTTGTGTCCGACATTTGCGTTAAGGTAACTGGTTTTTTGGATAAATCACCAATAGTAATGTTTGTACCTGCTGGTGCCGCAAATTTTAAGTTGGGCATCGTTGTCATTGTCAGTTGTTTAGGGGCATCACTTAACACTTTTAGTAAAGCAAGATTAGAGTAAAATGTCCGGCCACCACTAGTGACCTGTAGTTGAAAATAGTTATCAGTAAAACCAAGGGCTTGTGCAACATTTTTAAATTGTAACGTTGGTTTATTATCGTCAATATGTGCATTCGAGAGCAGCTTTACATATGGTGAACCATCTATCTTTTTATAAACCACCCATTTATACGTTGCATTACCTGTCACGTCGCCTAGACCATAAGGCGAAAACGTGATTGGCCCGGTTCCTGCTGTTTTTGCATTAACTGTAATTGGATCAAGACCACCAACTTTGACATAGGTCGTGCCCAACACGTCGGCAACACCTGTACCAGAATTATCACCAACAACAGTTACTTTTACAGTTTTAGCCTCACCAGCACCTTGGCCATAACTTTGTGTATTTTGCAAGGTGCCCAAAATTTCAGCAATTCTGCCATTCTGTGCTGATATCTTTAGATGATCAGGATCAGCACTTTTCCAATTACCGATCGTAGCTGTATTTGTATCCGGGAGAACATTTGCCTGTAATCGACCAGGAACACCATTAAATAAACTTAGCGTTCCTGAGATATTAATACTAGTGGCAGGTGTTGGTTTAGGGGCGACATTGACCACAAGTAGCTGGCTATAATAAGATGGTTTATGTGCTGTAGTTTTCATAGACATGCTTTCCCAATCCCAATACCTTATACCATAATCCATCGTCACTTGAAATATATACTTTCCTGGCCGTGAGGGAATGAATCGAACTCCCATCGGTGATACTCCCACTTGCTTATCTATTACTTTTGTCCATGTATTGCTTTGACTTTGATAAAGCTGCACCGTGTAGGACACCTCTGTAGTAAGGACTATTTCAAAATTTTTAACAGTCTGCCATTGAAAGTGAACCATCTCTCCCGTATTATAATTTGTTTTAGAAGCAACCGGTTGTTGGGTAAAGCCGCCGGGTATGCCAATACCTAGACCTAGAAAGTCCACGCCTTGAGCGGAGGGGGGATTAGGCGGCGTCACCTGAGTCATCGGTTGATTCGCCTCAAAAGAAGGATCCAGATTTATTGGCGGATATTCAGCTATTGGTGCCCCATAAACCGACCCAACACCGAGCAGCAACAAAAGTCCCCCACTTAAAACTGCAATTGCCAGCAGTAACCACAACTTGATGTGCTTGTATTGGGTCATCATTTTTATGCACCTCTTTTAAAGCTTAAATGCTTAATTCATTATTTAGTTGGCGCTTGAGCAGTCGGTGCTGCCACTAAGTTCCAAGTCAACACAGCCTGATACGTTCCTGTTTGAATATTAGGTGTCTGTGGAATATGAAGTTCTGACCAATAAACCTTTTTCGCAATGTCATTACCACGATCGTTTGAAGCTAGTGCTAAAACTGGAACACCGTCATCCATAATCCTTGTGTCAGTGTCAAAGAAGCCTACATCCAATTCTGTTTGTCCGCCGTCTCCTGTACCCAACGATTTTGGCAAATCAGGGTCACTATCTAAATATTCAAAGGGCACCAAAGATACGTCAAGTTCCCAGCTTGGATCGGTCACCGCTCGAGTATCCCTGACCCTAATTGTTGGTTTATCATCATCATTCGGTGGTATTTTCACTTCCAAAACAGCACCTGACGTACTGATTTCTTGAACACTCGGATTTCCACCAGTACTGTCCATTTTCTCGAAAGAAAATAACTGTGGCACGCTTACTAATTCTAAAGTTCCCTTATCACTGGCAATCAATTGTGCCTTATTGGAAAAGAAAGACGTACTTTTCTTAGTAACTGGATCTGTGTAATTCACTACTAATTGAAAGTACTTCTGGTTATAGCGTTGCGCAGCTGCCCCGGTATTAAATGTCAATACCTTTTGTTTACTGCCTTGAATGCCATCTTTATCAATCAATGGCTTGGCAACCGTATCCTTTGTTAAATCGTTGTAATAGTACCACTGAAACGTTGAATTAGGGGCATCGTACTTTGGATCAATGCCATAGGGCTGCCATTGGACAGGCGATTGACTACTCGTATTAACTTCTAAATTATCCAAGCCGCCAACCTTAATATTTTTTTTAGTTGATACATTGTTAGTGCCTATTTTGCTATTGTCCGCTTCGACAGACAGAGTAGTCATCTGTGCTCCTTGAACTCTTTCTTTAGTAGTACCCGCAAGTTTTCCAGTAGCTATGGTTGTATTAACAATTCCTGAATTGGCAAAACTCAATAGGCTTCCAGCCCAGTTTATTGCTGTCGCGTTAGTATTCTTAGGCTCTAGCTGCGCCGAAATTGCTGTCGGCATTCCATTAAATAGAACGTCCCTAGCTACCGAAATTTTTGTTGCAGGCTGGCCATTCGGTTCAATCTTAGCAGCAATCATTTTCGAGTAGTAGTAGTCAGGATTCCTTCCAGGTGAAATAGCGAGAACTTGAAAATAATACCAACCAACATCATTGGATTGCATATTAAAGGTTACAGTCATTGGATTAACATCTTTCGAAGCCGATTCCTTTTTACTATATATGCTTCTTACCCATCCTCCCTTCTCTGGATTATGATTTAGTACAACAAAAGTCCACTCACCGGTTGACGTGCCTTTCGCCAGTTGGGCAGTAATTGATATTTGGCCCTTTGCTTTATACGTCACTACCTCTTCAGTTTGAGGGGTAACGAAACCCCATATACTTGAGCCATTCTGTGGGTTGGGTACATTGCCTTCAGAAGGTTGATATTTATAAGCGGGCCACTTGATATCATCAGGACTAATGGTTGCCGCCGAACTAGAAGGCAGTTTGAAGTTAAGCAGAAATATACTTGCCAAAAGACTACATAAAATTAGGATCAGCCTACGTTTGCTTGCCATCATATTGCTGCCTCCTTAAAAATAAGACTGGCCACAGAGTCGCATCTGCCCCAGTCTTACTAGTCTTTTGTGTTATTGTGTAGGTGTAGTTGTAGATGCGTTTCCTCCGGATCCAGCCGTTCCAGTATTAGAACCAGGGGCAGTTGCATCTGGCGTTGCGGCCAATGTCCAAGTCAAAGTTGATTGATAGCTGCCTGGAATTGCTTTTGGCTGTTGTGCTAGAGCTAATGTAGCCGAATCTGTTGTTAACTGATCTTTGAAGACCCCATTACTGGTACCTTCTGCTGCATTAGCAATTGTGGTGCTGCCCTTTGAAATATCAGCGCCTTGGAAAGGTGCTTGGACACCAGCGGCTGCCAGTTGCAACGTCCCACTGATGGTTGGGCTTGCACCATCAACCGTCGCTTTTGTGGTGAAGTCTTTCAAACTAGCAGATAACTTCCAGCCAGCTAAAGTGCCCCGAAAATCAGAGACTTGAATCAAACCTGTCTTATTACCATCAAAACTATCAACGCCCTTACTTGTTGGATCAGCCCCAGAAGTTTCAAATCCATTTAACTTCAAATTGGCACCTTTTTCACTACCCAAAGCTGTGACACTTGTTTTTTCAAACGAGAAATCTGGTACAGCATCTAAGGTCAAGTAACCAGGATCAACTTTGAACTCGACTACGGAGTTAGCAAGGGCTGGTGTATCATTGGTAGATAGATAACCAACACTATCCCCAATCTTTGTGGCCAAGTTAGTTGTTTCAGTCCCAGGGCCGGGATTTGTTGGTACAGGATCATCTGCTGCGAATACTTGAGTTGCTGCGAATAACGACGGTAAGGCTACTAAACTTGTTAGTCCAATATAAATTTTTTTCTTCATTTTTACGCGCCTTCCTTTTGAGCGACATGTTATCCTTTTGAACGACTACATTATAAATCCATATTTTCAAATAAACAAATAAATAATACTAAAAAATGAGTTTTTACATTCAAAATAGTTATTAGAAAAGACCATCTAGGAAAGAGGTAGATGATCTTTTTAAAATATAAATTTATTTTTTGAATATATTTTTAGCAAAAAATGATATGATCAGCATCGTTACATTTTTTTGGGCGTCAAACTCGTTATAAAATAAAGGTTGTTATTGAATTTGAATTCTCCCAAATAGGGTCATACCTGCAGCAAAAACTGAAAGCGTGCGTCATATCTCAGACGCTAAACGCCTTTTGTCTCACTCTTGCTCTTAAGGCCCAACGGTCACACTATAGGTGATATTGGCTTGATACTTCTTCAACTTAATGAACCCAAAGGCTGATTCTGGAAAATTCAGCTTGGCTGGTGTATCAAAATTTAAATCAAAATAATTGGCCGTACTTGTTTCAAAGCTCTGATCCAAGACATAGATCGGATACATCGTCCCATCGGCGGTTAGGGTATCCGCCGTATGGTTATATCGCAAAGTTTCATCTACCTCATCCATACCCAGATCACTGCCTATTCTTGAAGCATGACCCAGGTCTAGCGTAATTGCCGACTGGTCAGGCATAAATGGCTGAGTGCTGTCTGCTTCATGGAAAGGCGACATATTTGCGCTTAATGTCCAACTATCCGTACTGTCATTGTCATACAGGGTTATTCTAGGCTTTTCTGTACTTTGATAAGGGCCTTTTTGTGTGGTCACATGTTTGCCAAAATTTAGCTCAGGTACTTGAAGAATTTGAGGGCCGGCTAATTTATATAGGAAAATATTATTCGACTGCCCGATCATCGTCGCTTGCGTACCAGAAGTTTGCATGGCGTGATCCATCAAAATGTTTTCAAGTGGGATGGAATCATAATCCGTAATAGCATAAGTATAGGTATAAGAGAAGCTCTTACCCACATCAATTGGTTTATCTGGTATAAACGAGAACTCTGTATAGTCATTCAAACGGCTGCTGGCATTGGCCTGTACCATTTTGGGCGTTCCACCTAAATCGGAAACAACGATACTATTTACCCGGTTGGTTGCTAAATTAGGCACAAATAATGTTACTTCGCCAGACAAGGGCGCATTGCCCTTATTAACGGCCGTCGCCACCACTTTGACTATTTGGTGTTTGGCATCAATATAGCGTTGGGTACTTGTTAAACCATCGGTAATTTGAAACTTCTTCGTGATACTTAACTCATTTTTGACATCATCTAGAATGAATAAGCTGATGCCATGTTGCTTTTCATTGACAGAATCATTTTCAGAATTACCATTTTCATACTCATGAGGAATCTGATAATGATTGAGTGCCCCAGTCACTAAATCCTTGGACTGAATGGCGACATTGGCATAACGATCTTGCAAGAAAAGAATCGGGATATTCGTATAGGTGGGGAATTGCGTATTGATATCATAATTCACATTAAAGGTCTTACCTTCATCGATATCCTGCACGCTAAATTTACCCGCCGACGTTTCCGTTCCCCCATTAGGGTCACCATAGTCATGGCCATTGATCGTAAAATTGATCGTATTTTTGTCTCTGTTTAGACCATTAAGCAAGCTCTGTTCTCCGGAGGCAATCGCGTTAACAGCCCCAAAACGGTTGGCTAAGCTCAAATCGCCGCTGTAAGGTCCTGGAAAGGGATCATTCCAATTACCAATGTTATGGTAAGTATATGTCTGGCCTTTCATAAGGGCTTTTTTACTAACTAAAATAGGGTCCGGCAAATTAAGATTAACTTCCGGGCGAAGCTGTTGCTCCAAGCGCAGTTTGGCACCAGCAATCGGAACGCCATCGTAAGTGCCTTCATAATCCCAAGTTTGTTGGGTATCCACGGGGCGCTTCAAGTTACCAGCGCCATCTAAATCACCGGTGAAATAGGTTTCGCTGCCCTGATGATAACTTGCCGAAACGGTTGGCGTCACCGTTAGTTTGAGATGTTCCTGTGTTTTATCATGAATCGGGGTGGGTTCAACTGCCCCCGCTTTGTTGGGATCATTCGCATCAAACTTATAATAGGAATAAACTTGCGCATAGCGTTGTGGCGTAATGGCTCCAGCCGTTACTTGACCGGTTGCGGCATCTTGTTGATTCAAAAGGAATGGATTATCCAAACTCGTTGAATGATAGTCATACTTATCAGCGGTGCCAAAGGTTTGTTTATTGATAAAGGGATTGACCAAAATACCGTCAATATAGGGATCAGGTTTAGCAACTCGATTACGAATATTGTAGGCTGCTTTAGCCTTACTGTCATGGGTATCGGGAATCGCCTGATTATCGGGTCCGACTGTATGGCGGTCAGCTAAGTTATCAAATGGTGCGACGAACGAGTTCCAAGACGTAAAATTCGTATAAACAGGGAAAGCTGCCCCCTTTTCCAACTCGCTTTTTTTGATTACCGCATAATCCATGGGCGTATTGCCCTTCCATTTCTTATCATAACTGGCATCACTATTCACATCAGTCTTATTTAGGATATTGTCATCACTTAACATATCGCGCCCAACTTTATAAGGATCCACCAACTGTGACGTCCCATAAAGATCGATGCCGATAGCCCGACGATTGCCATTAAGCCCATTATCCGTATTGAGGCGCCCATCGCTATATGGTGAAGGAAATAATCTGCCTTGCGTCAAAGCTTTATAGGCCGTGGTTTTATTACCCGTATACTTAGACATATCCAAGTTAAAGTTGATATTTGCCGTGCCATTAAACCCTTTATCAACGAAGTACCCGACGAGCCAGCCACCGATATTCGCCACACCTGCGGTAAAATGGGAGCCAGTCGCCAAGTTGATTAAACTTGTGGCCGTCCCAACTGGTCCAGTTTGACTGACAGCCCCTGCAGGCGCACCTAGTATCCGTATTGGATTCCAAGGTGTAATAGCCCCACTATTTTTTGTCGTGCCATTATCTTCTACACTACGCACAACCTTATTATCCTTAACTGTAATGTTGTTATAATAATCAGTTAAATCTTGTTCCGGTGCTAATAAATTAAAGGTTGAGACATTACCCCAATTGAAACCTGTCTTCTCTCTAAAAGGGACCCCTTTTACTTTTAAATAAAAGACATTGTCTTTATCAGTATCAAAATAAACTCGATGGTCAAATTGTAAGGGAAAGTTAAACTTACCTGCAGCGTCTGCAATAATACTATTTGATTCGAGAGACAGGTAAAAATAAGTCTGTTCCCAATCGATGGCATTCGCCAAAGATTCGCGATCAATGTCCTCAGGCAAAACAACCCGAATCATAACACCCCAATTGCCGCCAAACAAATCGGAAACAGCATGATCCTTATCATTTTTGATTTTAACAAAGACCGGCACATTACCAGTCACGTTTAAATAGCCATTATCATAACCATCTGCTAGGCTTGTATCTAGGACTGGCTTCCCATCTGGTCCACTGACCATCTTGCTTTTTGATTGATTCTGATTATAATCCGCACTACTACTATTTTTATAGAAGCTATTAGCTGCATTAGCATCATTAAAATGAATAAATCCCGGAGTTTTACCGTTGCCAGATTGAATGTAATTCATGCTAAACCAAGCTTGATCGTTGGCTTTTGGTTGAATGTAAACTGTCGATTCACCACCACTGATCCTGCCATTCTGGTCTGCCGTCACAAAGTCGATGCCATTGGTCTGAGTATCTGTTTGGACACCGCTTTTAACGGAAATCCCTTCACCGGGCAGATATTGTTTGCCAGTATCGGGATTGATCCGCATATCTTCTGGTCTCACCGTCGTTGTATTGTCAATCATTTTCTTTGAGATATTCGCCTGAACTAGTCCTTCAGGCATAACAAAAAACAGCACCATACAGATTGCAGTACCAAGTAGTAAGGCAAATATTTTGTGTTTTTTCATTGGTTCTCCCCTGTGCTCCTTAAATTGACCCTTCACTTTTACATGTTTATCATACCAGAAAAAAATTATAATAGTAGCATTAATCAAAGTATTTTTTATTGTTTGCTGACTAATTATTTAAAAATATTAATAAATTAATTCATTGTATCTAAATATTTATATGGGTTTACCTGAGATATTAAGAAATAACAGCCATGTTGTTTTTTAATCATTATGCATTATTATTTTTCAATAATATGATTTTAACATAAATTAACCGCATTAGGGCAAAATAAAAAAGCCGGTGGGAGGACCGACTTTTTCAAAAAAAGAATAGTCATTACTAATTAATCAATTATAGGAATCATCTGATTCCATCTTTAATTTAGCACATCTGTTTCAAAACTTAAAGTAACAACGCTTAAAATAAATAAAAAAATTAATATACATATTTTTTAGAAGCTGGCCGCTGTAATCCATGCAATTTTTCGGTTGCAGTTGTATTTAACGTTAGTTGTCCTGTTGCTAGTTCCATTTCGATATAATTGATAAATTTGGCAACTACATCGGCAACATCATCGCTTGCAACAAGTCGGTTGATCATAATATCTAGCAAACCATCTAATTCCGGTGCTGTTGTTTGACAAGCCGCTTGGAATTCCGTTAACAAAGTAATGGCTGCTGTTTTACAAACTGCTTTTTTCTTTTTAGCAAACATGACTAAGACCTCCATTTGTCCTAACAACACCATGCTTAGTTAAAGCATATCATGTATTAAGTTCTCTGGATTCAAATTGCTTTTAACGTCGCTATTTGGTGATTAACGTAAATAAAGTTAAAAAAAGAGGCTAGAACTTAATCTAACCTCTTTTAAATAAACGAACGATAACGTTTACCACACCTTCTGGGGAAGAAGAAAGATGACGTTAAACAAACCGTTTCTCATCATCTATGTCATGATTTTTCAATCACATGATTATCATACCAAAAGCGCTAAGCAACAAGGACAAGTAGTGCAAAATTGGTCTAGCAGTTTCATATATGTTCTATCCTTAAAATTGGCTATATTTCAAAAAATATTGGTGCATATTTACATCAAATGTAGCTATTTTACAGAATTCGTTCAGTCCCACCTGACTTTATCTGTATAATTTAATTGAGCTTTGGGATGACATAAAAGATAAACCCAATTGCTCAAAAAATGAAAAGGAGCATACAACCATGAGTTTTTCTAATGTTTTACATTTCATTCTCAATATTTTGGGTTTTACCTTTGGCTGGAACAATGGTTCTAAAATAAATGGTAAAGATGTTTAATCATTGATTATTCGCAAGAAATAGAGATCGGAAACAAAATCAACGCTTCCGATCTCTATTTATTTGCATCAATTTTGAAGCGCCAACGTACGCCAAAATGTAACAACTGGGCCTCTCATAGCTCATATGCGCTTAAAAAACTGTTTTACTTGTCCATTGATTACTTGAATCACATGGGGATAGCCTTCAATCGTACGCATATTGTGTGTCGCATTCAAAACAGAAATGTCATATTGCTGATTTAAGATATCCAAAGTCGTCATAAACTCTTGAACATTATTTGGATCCAAACTTGACGTCATTTCATCTAGTAATAAGAAGTCCGGGAATTTGATCAAAACCCTTGCAAAAGATAACCGTTGAATTTGACCACCTGAGAATAAAGTACCTTGTTCACCCAAGTCAGTGTCCAATTGCTGCGGCAAAGAGCGAACCAATGTATCCAGCTTTACAACCTGAAGTGCATGCCACAATTGTAAGTCAGTCACTTTTTGATCCCCTAAGCTAAGGTTATCACGAATGCTGCCAGGAACCATTCGAATATCTTGTGAAGCATAGCCAAGCTTTTCCCGTAGTTCGACCAGATTTAACCGCTGAATTGGGATACCGTTCACACGAATTTGTCCAGAAGTTGGCAAGTAGAAACCCTCCATGAGCGCTAGAATCGTACTCTTACCACTACCACTTTCCCCAATCAAAGCCGTTTTTTCGCCGGCACGAATGGTAAACGAAACATCTTTTAAAATCAACTGTTCGCTATTTGGATATTTGAAAGAGACGTGTTCAAAGTCGATACGTTGAATACGTGACACAGCAATGCCATTCAGATTCTTGTTCTCTGGCTGCTCCATCAAAATATTTTGGATGCGATCAGTTGCCCCACTAACCGTCTTCAAAGATGTAAAAAATGAAAACAGGCTAGTCATTGGCGTAATCATTTGAACCATATAGATGAAGTATGCTGTCAAACCACCACCGGTTAATTGGCCCTGATTGATTGAATACCGGCCATACAAAATGATGACAAACACGATCAATAACAACAAAACACTGACTAGCGGATTTAAGATGCTAAGCACTCTAAGTTGGCGCACATTTAACCCAAACAATGTCTGCATACCTCGGTAGCCCATTTTCTGGGAAAACTTTTCCCGGTTAAAGCTCTTGATCAGGTTATCATTGATCGACATCTGCGAAACCTTATTAATGGTTTCAGCCAAAGCCGCTTGAAGTAATCTAGAAATGACACTTAATTTTTGACTCAGCGGCACGACAACAAGTGCCAATAAAGGGACAATGGCTAAGACAATCAGCGTCAAGCGCCAATTAAGTATTAACATCATGGCAAAAGCACCCACCAGTGAGATTAACCCCGTCAAGTTTTGAGGTAAGGCACTGGCAATCAAGCTATAAATCGTTTGCGTATCATTCAAGACACGGCTAGCAATGACCCCACTCTCATTCTGCTTAAAAAAATGTCGTGGCAACGTCGTGATCAAGTGCCAAAGTTGTTTGCGTAAGTTCAAAACGGCATCTGACGCCACATATCCTAATAAAAAGTTCGCTGGCACTTCTAAAATTAAATTAAAGACAAACAAGCAAACTAAAATGACAATTGTTTCACCGTATCTATTAGACTTAACTGATGTATCAATCAATAATCTTATTTGATTTGTGATAGCTAACGAACAAATAGTCCCGATAGCTGCTAAAAAAATCCCCAATGTAAACAGCTTCAACTTTGGCTTACCATGGTGAACAATAAGCTGTATTAAATCTTTTATTTTATAATGTGCGCGTTTTTTCCCATATCTCCCTCCAATCGTGACTATAAATAGTATAGCGTACCTGTTGGCGGCTATAATTTCAGTTTTCAAAAGCTTTTATATCAAAATTGCATAAAAAAATGACTAAATCCAAAATTAATTTGGACTTTGTCACTTTTATATATGCATAACTTTCATATCAGGACCGACTACCAACATTTATACATAACGCTATTTTTTATCCTTATCATCATCTGGATCAACGCTAGGTTTCTGACCCAACATGACTTGAATGAACTCAAAAACTTCCATGGACAATTACTCCTTTCGTCTCCAATTACCCACAGTGTTGATATTAAACCAATAATGGCAAGTAAAACGACTTTTAGGCAAAAGTGGTGCGAATGGTGCAGAAACGGCAAATAATTTGACATGATTTACCTCAATTATAATTCTCCAGCCGTGCAATCTGTCGCAACCCATAGTTCACTGTCGCTTCAAAGAGTTCTGGGGTGGCACGTTCGGTCTCATCTAATAAGTACTTGCTAAAGATTCGGCTATGTTGTTCCTCAAATTGTTGAAAATACCCCGTCTGATTTAAGCGTAGCTGCTGATGAAAAGCACAGGCACAGTCTAAAAACTCCTGACACTGAGGAACTTCAGTTGTTTCCAAGCCACCCCATGCGGCAATTTCATGCACAATTTTGACGAACAATTCCCCAATAATACAAGCATCGTGTAAGCCTTGACGAAAACTACCACGAAAATTTAATTCAGCCCCCAAATAATCACCCCAACGAACTTGCAACTTTTTACCCGATTCTAAATAATGTTGTAAATGAAAAGTCCCGATCCAATCTGTTTGACCGTGACTGGCACCACCAGTTGGTAAAAACTGCACCTGCCCAAAACTAATTGGGAGAAGCGTGGAACGAATCCCAGCCATCTGCTTCAACAACCGGACATGCTTCAAATTAATCGGTCCAAAAGCCAAATACTGCTGCACCAACTGCCGCGTTGTTAAACCCGTTTTGATCAAACCCTGATAGTAGTCCAGTGCCAACGTGGCATAATGACCGTCTTGTTGACTAATATCCAATAGCAGTAATGTTTCCCGGGAAATATTATAACATTTACGCGTGCGGATATACGCATCATACTGACCAGATAAAAGTGCTGCTTTATCAAAATAACGCCCCTGAAAGACCTTCCCCCACGGAAATCTTTGCTTGTTAATTGTTCTAGCATCCTTCCATTTTAAGTTGGTTTAAAAATAACACAAGTGAAATATATATACCAATTTCAATTGCATTTTCAACTTAATTCAGGTCGGTGTAGTTTTTTAGCAATCATGACGATCTGTTGGCGGTCATTGCGTAATGTCCGTGGACTGACATGCAGTTGCTGACTCAACCGGGTTAATTTTTGTCTTTTAAGTAAATGCTCAACCAATACTGTTTGTTGCCTTGCTGTCAGTTGACTTTTAATCGCTGGCAATAATTCTTCAATGATCAAAGCCTGATCCGAAGGTGTTATTTGTAACGCGGCTTCAGATGGCTCATCAGTGACTTGATCTAATTGAATCTGGGTGCGTGCTGCTAACCACATATCTCGACGCAATAAATTACGGATATGCCAGCAGATGGCTTGAAAAGCAAAGCGATTGAATTGAACTACATCGAAGGGCTGAGATTGCTGTGCCGCATATTTATCATAGCTCGCCACATAAACCATAAATCCTTCATGTACCAAATCCTGCCAATCATCTCGTTTTCGCCAAATCCGTTCATGCTTCAATGCCCCATAGATCACCCGCTCATTTGCCATTGCTAATTGCCATAATTCTGCTTGTTCCATTTTTATGTGAAACCTCCAAAGAAGATTCCACAAGCGCTTGTGGTGACCCCACTTTACCAAATTTAGGCTAACAAAAAAGCCCGACGATTTTAGCAGCAGTTAAAATCATTCCCGGACTTTTTTGCGTAATTTATTGGTTACGTTCGTTTTGCGTAATATATATCATTAAATATTTCGTTAGAATAACGGTTGAATCAAATTTAGCGATTGCCTACCGATAAAACTTCCGCCAAGTATAGGGATCATAAATTGGTGCCTGCTTCATAAAAGTCTGATCTTCCTTAGTGCCTGACAATGCCTCCGAATCACGTTTAAAAATCAATTGAATTAAAGACCAAATACCTAGCATCGCAAAGGTTGTGATTTCTGGCGTGATAAAGAAACGATACCGCGTTTGAATCTCAATTGCGAAATGAATCAATACATAGCCGACAAATAATAACTCAAAGATGAAGATCTTATTATGATAGGGTAACTTGCGCCTAAGTTTCGCCCAAAACAGCGCTAGGGCACCTAAAGTCATACTGAGAATCAAAGCCACCCACTGCCCCCACATCGCCTGAGCTAAGAAACGACGGTGCTGATTACTGATTCGAACATTAGGTGTCAGTGACCAATCGATAGACTCATCATAGTCCCCCCACATCAGTTGATACTTATCAATAAACAGTTGCTTTACTTTCTGCTTATCTTTTAATTCCTGTTTAATGAGTTTCTTGCCTACCGCATCTCGCTTAGGACCAATAGGATATTCATCTAACACACCTGCTAAAGGTCCCACATACCGTCCCTTAGATTGGCTGTTTAAACCAGTCACAAATTTCCAAGTTGCATTCCGATTGCCCATTGGATATTCTGACAGCCCTGTATACCTAATATAGCCGTTCACGGCACTAAGCATCCCAAAGTAACCGATCATGATGCAAACCATACCGATCAAACCACGCCAAAAGGTACGCTTTCTTAATAAGAAACATAAATAGCCCAAACCAACAGCCAACAATATCAATGCGCCGACTGGTCGCAAAGTATTCCCTAATGCTAAGAAAAAGCCACTGCATAATAACCAGGACCACTTATGATTCTTGGCAATAAACAAGTATAAACCGATCAGATTAAAAGCCAACGATGCATATTGATTGGTCAATACTGTAATCATAAAAATATTCGGCAAGAAAGTGGCAAAAGCCAGCATGACTAGGGCAGCCACCCGTTTATTGAAGAGTCGATGTACAATGCCGAATAATGCAAGCATCGTTAAACTTGCCATGAAAACATTGACGAGCTTCAAAGCTAACGGACTTGGCCCGAATATGCGAATCAATAATGATTGATACATGATAAACCCATTTTGATAGGGATAGCTTAATAAATAATTATCATCGTTGAATGAACGATCCCCTTGACTAAAATAAACGGAATCGCGATATAATGTCTTAAAATCCGAAAAGCGCTGGGAAGGCACTTTATAGATCCAATAAAGTCTTAGGCCTATCCCCAGCAATAAAATCAAGCCAATTAGCAGTAGCCAAATGCCCTTCTTATCTGGCAAATAAGTCACAAGTAACGCAAATAGGCCCCATCCCACAATAAACACACCCGCTAATAGCCAAGTTTCACGCTGGCTGAAATTAGCCAAAGTTTGTGCTTGCGATGTTGGCGCAAGTTTGAGCATGGTCCTGACTGCCCAAATCATACACGCTGAAAAGAAAACAACTAGCAGGGTCAATAGTGAGCCCATAGTCGTTCTGATTTTATCCAAAATTCCCACAATAGCCTCCGATAATCAACCATAATCTGATTCAATAGATGTTTTTTGCTTGTAGCTTGTTGGCAACTTTAGTGATCACAGGGTCTAAAAAGCGCATCAACCACTGTCGCAAATAATCAATCATCGCGCCGACCGCCAAAATAGCCACCGCGACTAAGGCGCCATAAGCTAAAACAACAATCGTGTGGTTGAAACGGAAACCGCGAACGAGATTATTCCACAGCGGTCCAACAATGAAATAATTAGAATGCATTAAGTAAACGCCAAACATCGTACTAGCCAATGAATTGATCACTTTACTATGATTCAGCGGCAAAAATTTAAAAGTCAAAAATAAACTCGTCCCAGCAACCAATTGAATCGGGCTGTTGCCATCCAAAAAATACAAATAGCGATACTTATTTTTAAAATAACCTGTAGCATGAAAATTAATGTAGTCTACCATTAGGACTGACAAGAAGCCAATAATCAATGCACCAATAAAGACCCAGATATATCGTTTCAAGTGTGCTTGGGTGAAGTCTTCTGGGAATAGTCGGATATACCCACCGATCAAGTAAATGACAAATAGTGAAGTCACATCATAGCCATTGGATCCCACGGCTGGACTGGAAAGAAATACACCACAAATAGAAATAAAAAAGATCAAAATACCTAGTAACATCCGATATTGGTGTTTGGTCAAACTATGTATCAGCTTATTAATAAATGGCGATAATAAATATAAAATAATATAAGCAGTGGCATACCAATTTGCCACGCCAAACGTTACTGGAAAAACATTCTTCAAAATATCCATATTGGTCATATGGATCAACGACGTGCCGCTAGCCTTGATCACAATCATAAATAACCAGGAATAAAAAATAACTTCCAACCAATTGTTCAACAAACTTTTCCATTTAAATTTACCTGTGGCTAAGAAATAGCCCGAAATTAAGGTAAACAGAATCACGCCCAACCGGCCGCCGATCCATAAGAATTCGACAATTTCGCGCTTGAAATAAATATGTGGCTTAAAGTACCAATTTGATCCCAAAGCATAATGCCCCAGAATGATCATAAACATGCTGATGATACGCAACAACTCAAAATTTGAGCTGCGCTTTTTGACTCGTTCCTGCATGTGTCTCAAACTCCCTAATTAAAAAAATACTAACTATTAGGCATTATACCCTTGTATTTCTGAAAATAGCAATTGGCTAACGACCCTTAATGCAATCTAAATAACCTACCAAGCTGAAGTTTTCAAGCTAAGTAGGTTATTTCAATACGTATACCATCTATTTTACAGATATTATTTCTTTTTATCAGGTAAAATGGCGGGACCAGGTTCAAAGGTTGGAAATCCTAAAATATAGCTCAATACTTCTTGCAATAGCTTCATGCAATTATCACCTCTCTTGTTTATTTTCTAGAATATCATAGTAAAACAACTGCCTGGTTAATAGTGTGCAACAATGACTAGCTAGGCACATTTATGCATTATTTTTATAAAATACCATTTTACTTACATAGACCAATGGAATGATCGATTTTGTATTTTAGTTACTAGACGCAAAAAAACCGGTGGCCCACTATACCACCGGTTTCATATATTTATCGTTAAATGAGAATTTTAATTGTTCAACCTAGAAATGTAGCACACTATGCTGGGTAATAAGAACCATTTTCAGCATAAACCCATTGTGAATCTGTCCCCAATTTAAGTGCTTGTTTACCATTGATATGACGTTCAGCATAAACGCTGTAAACACCATCGGCTTGAACAGAACCAGCTTTGTCGCCATCAGATGTGTAAAGTGTTGTGCCTTTAGCTGTAGCGAAGACACCATCTTTATCTTTTTGTGCAGCTAAATCAGAGGCTTTGACCCATTGGTTAGTACCTAAACGATAGGCAACAACATCGCCGTTATCGTTCAAGGCTTCTTCAAATGCGCGCCATTCTGTTACATCTGTTGCTAACTTCTTACCAGAATCTTTAGAAGTTGCAGCGTCGCTATAGATTGTAGCGGCATCTTTAGAATATAAAACGGTGCCAGCAGGTAAACTCTTAGTTGTAACCTTAGCTGGTGTTGTTGCGGAGAATGTTACATCGCCAGCTGAAACCCATTTGCCAGCAGCATTGCCGTTAGCAGATTTGTCTTCAACGAAGTAAGCTGTTGCATTACCATTTGAATCTTTAGCGACTTTAGTAACAGAAAGCTTTGTGCCCTTATCACGTACCAAAGCACCTGTGTTATAAGCAAGTTTAGCATCTGTGTAAGTAGCTGTATCATCTTGGTTTGTTGTAGCTGTACCAGCAACGTCACTTACATTAGCACCTTGTGCAAATGTGATTTCACTATCATCGTATTGCACGAAGTAGGTTGCACCGTTATAAGTGAAGGCAAAATAGGTCTCTGTCTTGGCTGGATTTTGGTAAGCAGCTTTGACGGTGATCGAACCGTTGTGTAATAAGTCACGGATCTTGCCAAGCGTTGCATTACCTTCTTTAAGATTGTTTTCGTAAGAATCATAAACAGTTACGATGGGATTATCGGCTTTACTTTGAATGCTGCCAGAAACTGAATAAGCCTTTTCCCAATATTTTGTGACTGGTACAAAGAATTGACCGTTCCCATTTTGGTTCGTATCAACGTTGTAAAATGCACCTTTGACACTTAAGTAAGGTGCAGCACCAGAGCCAAGATCAAGGGAAGTCAAAGTTGGATTGCTGCCTAAGTAGATATCGCTGCTAGCTTTAACTTCTTGATAAGCATTGTTGCCAATTGAAGTGTAGCCAGTTGTCCCAGATTTCACTGGTGTAGATGTATCAAACACAAATTGAGGTAAGCCCGTTGTTGTGGCCGCTTGAACTTGTGCTGGTTCTGTTGTTGCAGATAATGCTGGTGCTGCTAAAGGTGCAACGGCTAATAAAGCTGCTGCGGCAACACCTAAATACTTTACTGAAGATTTCTTCATAGTACAGTATTCCTCCTAAATTCTCATAATTATAATTGCGACCACTAACAGTTTGACAGGAGTTTGCCTTAAAATCACCAATGGCTAGGTTTACTTCATAGTATATCGATATTTACCACTGCATGGTGGTCAGTAATTACAAATAATATAATATTACAACACTTATTTAATTATCAAGGACACAGAAAATTCACATTTTATAATCATTAATTAATAATAATGATTTTTCTCTAATGATCCTGAATTATGAATTGTAAGTACTAAATTCTTTTGTCTTTAAATCGTCCGTATAAATATCGTTAAAGCACATTTTTTAGTGACTTAATTCTAAAAAAATTATTATTGCATAATTTTTAAAATATTAATTTTGATTCTTATATTTTTTTCTGATTTTTTTTAATTTCACTATCTTAAAAGATTCATCGTTAACTAATAAGGGCGTTTCGGAACGTTGAACTTAACGAGAATCTTTGGCTATAGTCAAAATTATCCTACGCTGAAAACTATTCTCATCACCAAATACGAACACATTGCAGGTAAACCGTGAGTTTGGACTTCTGATGGATTAAAATTGCAGCGAATTTATTTGATCTCTTTGACCTTATGATTGACCCCTTCGACCAACTCGTTAACGTAATATCGTAAAGGCACCAGTGGATGCCAAAAAGTATAGAACTTAAGTATTAATAAAACTGGATACAAAAAAACCGATGGAGTGATCAAGTCCATCGGTTCAAGCATTCTAGAATAATTGATTTAATTGTTTAATTTAACGTTAGGGTTAAATTATGCTGGGTAGTAAGCACCGTTTTCAGCATAGATCCATTGTGAATCTGTACCTAGTTTAAGAGCTTGCTTGCCGTTGATGTGACGTTCAGCGTAAACTTTGTATACACCGTCAGCTTGGATTGAACCAGCTACGTCGCCATCAGAAGTGTAAAGTGTAGTACCTTTAGCTGTAGCAAAGACACCATCTTTATCTTTTTGTAAAGCTAAGTCAGAAGCCTTAACCCATTGGTTAGTACCTAAACGATAAGCAACAACGTCGCCATCATCGTTCAAAGCTTCTTCAAATGCGCGCCATTCAGTAACGTCTGTAGCTAACTTCTTACCAGAATCTTTAGAAGTTGCAGCATCGCTATAGATTGTAGCAGCATTCTTAGAGTAAACAACTGTGCCAGCAGGCAATTTCTTAGTCGTTACTTTAGCAGGAGTTGTAGCAGTGAATGTTACATCGTTAGCTGAAACCCATTTGCCAGCAGCATTGCCGTTGTCAGATTTGTTTTCAACGAAGTAAGCAACAACTGTACCATCAGAAGTCTTAGAAACTTTAGATACAGATAATTTAGTACCCTTATCACGAACTAATGTACCAGTATAATCAACAGCATTAGCATCGTTATAAGTTGGTGTATCATCATCATTAGTTGTAGCAGTACCTGTTACGTCACTTACAAGAGCACCTTGTGCAAAGGTAACGTCCTTTTCAGGTACGAAGTAAGTCTTACCAGCGTATGTGAATGCGAAGTAAGTGTTCTTAGCTTCATCAGTGTATGCTGCAGTGGCAGTAACTGAACCAGCATTTAATAAATTAGTAAGTCTAGTAGCTGTTGCACCTGTAGCAGGAGTAGCTGGGCCTTCAAATACACTAGGCTTGTCACCAACAGCAGCTGAATCTGTTTGGATGTTGCCTGAAATTGAGTAATTCTTTGTCCAATAGTCTTTAGCTTGAACGTAGAATTGGCCATTACCATATTGGCTACCACTTACAGTGAAGTAAGCACCTTGTACGCTGAAGTATGGTTTGTCTGTACCGTCAATGTTTAAAACGGTAGTAGCAGGTGTTTGCCCCAAATAAATTGTATTTGTTGCATGAACAGCTTGGAAAGCACCATTGCCAAGAGAAGCGTAACCTGAATCTTGAGGTGTAACCTTGTTATCTTTACCAAATACAAATTGTGGTAAACCATTAACTGCTGCTTGAACTTGAGCAGGTTCTGTTGTTGCTGATAATGCTGGTGCTGCTAAAGGAGCGACGGCTAATAAAGCTGCTGCTGCAACACCTAAATACTTAACTGAAGATTTCTTCATAGTGTGGTATTCCTCCTAAAATTCTCATAATTTATAATTGATACCAGTGACAATTATAGCATGAAGGTTTACTTTGTACAATGAATCTCAAACCCGGGTAAGATCTCCGCGGTGGATCTCACTATGTATGTTTGAGTTTCAGCTAGCAATAAACGATCATTCCAATTGCCATGTTGGTCAATTATTACCAACGACATAATATTACAATAAACCGGCGCGGTTGTGAACTGTTTTACCTATTTTTTTTTGAATGACACCATTTTTTAATATTGCTGAAAATTCATTCTACTCGCAAACCCCGAAAAACCAGCATTTTGACGATTTATTTTCAATTCGTATTACAAATTCATTACATTTGAAAATTCTCGATTTCATACTGCTTAACCGCTCATTAACCATATTTAGTCACTCTCCGGTTCTAACTCGCACTTACAATAACGCTAACCATCAAATCTCGGCCTAACTAAAACCCATTCATTTTAGCCAACTAAATATTCAAATTAGAACCCAAAAAATAAGATCTAGAAAACAAGCGTTATGCTTGTGTCCTAGACCTTATCATTTACATCATCTATTAGGTTAAAGCAATTATAAAAATCGCGTTTTATCTCTATATATTACTGAGCAGGATAATAAGCCCCATTTTCAGCGTAGATCCACTGTGCATCTGTGCCTAACTTAAGTGCCTGGTGTCCATTGATGTGACGTTCCGCGTAAACCCGATAAGTCCCCGTTGTTGTAATATTACCAGCTGCTTGCCCGCTCACATCATAGAGTAGCATTCCTTTGCTGGTAACAAAAACACCATTTTTTGCTTTCTGCGATTGTAACGCGTTAGCCTTGACCCATTGATTTGTACCTAAGCGGTAAGCAATCACATTGTCAGCCTCATCTAAGGATTTTTCGAAAGCGCGCCATTCATCAATAGTTAAGGCCAATTTTTTACCAGATTCCTGTGTTAGTGCTGGATCGCTATAAATTTTAGCGGCGCTTTGAGAATATAGCACTGTGTCCGCCGGTAGTGTTTGCCGCGAAGTTTGCGGTGCTGGTGTGTTTTCCGCAAAAGTCACATTAGTTGCGGCCAGCCACTTGCCAGCTGCTTGATCAGCATTAGCAGCTACGTGGTAAGCCATAACCGTGCCATCATCACGCAGTGCAACTTGATCAACAGAGAGTTGCGTAGCCTTAGCAAGAAAAATACCGGCATAGCTGGTTAAAGCCGCATTGTTGAAGGCAGCCACACTATCAGCCGTGGTGGTAATCGTACCTGAAATACCTGAAACATTTAATACAACAGTTGTTGTACTAGACATAACTGGATTAACTGGATTAGTCGGCTTAGCTTTAGGTAACTGTACTAATTGGATATTAGCGGCAGCTAGAGCATCTTTTTTAATAAAGTAGACCTGACCATCCACAAGAAAGCCATAATATTCTGTTTGTACCGTTGACCCACTGGCAACGTACGTATATTCGGCCACAGGGGTAACCTTGCCATTATTTTGGTCGATTGCCGCATTGAGTTGTGCTGCTGCACTTGGGTCCAAATCAACCTCGCCAGTGAGACTATTGAGTTTGGCAAAATCCCCTTTGGCATTTTTATCACCAGTAGCTTGTAGGGCATACCCACTAATATCGTGATTCTTTTGCAGCTGCTCGACTCGATTGACCACACCGGTGCCAGCAACGGGCAAACCTTTGTCATCAAGCTTGATATAGTACTGTTTCCCAGCTACAGCATCAGTCATCAAATATTCATTGCCATTACGTGTGACCAACTGACTATGAACATTCTTGGCTGCGGGTGCCTGAACTTGTTCCAGCCCCTTTGCTCCCATGACTTCTAACGGTGCTTGGTCGGTCCAACCAACGATGACCTGTGTCTCAGGCAGTCCAGCCGTTGCTGCCTGCACATGCGTCGCTGTTACAGCGGTTGGCAAAATTGGTACTGCTACAGGTGCTGCTGCTAATAAAGCCGTCAAGGCGACACTGACATACTTAATCGAAGACTTTTTCATCAGTCTTTTCCTCCTATTCCACCTATCGCGATATAAAACAATCAGCTTAGTAATAAATTAACGAGTTAACGCACTGTCACCACAAACAGTGTCGGCCTTTATTGCCCGATAGAGCCAATCGTAATTATTACCATTTTGATATAATAATATATAAATATTAATTTGCAACTTTTTTGCTTACCCTTCGAACTTGGCAGCACACAATTGCAATAACCTGCAGCCTTAACTAAATAACCAAAGCAAAACATACTAAGATTAGATCTGTTGATGAAGTATATTCTTACTTCGGTCAACAGATCTTTTTTGATCAATTATAAAAATACCGTTCACTCATTGGGGCTTCGAGCCCGTAAAAAAAACTGGCTTTCACTACTACCTTCTGTTAATCAATTTTAAGTTTGTGGAGCTTCGAGCTCGGGTATCGGAAATGAGATCCAGGAGTAGTTAGTGTTCTAATCACAAGAAAGAAGATGTTGTTCGATGACCGATCTGATCGGTATCGA
>NZ_JACGCJ010000019.1 GCF_021030645.1 Agrilactobacillus fermenti
ACAAGCGTATTCACAAGAGGAACTAGCGCTTCAGATTTCACGTTGTATCGATTGGTATAACAACAAACGTCGCCAAGAAACACTTAACGGCATGACCCCCAACGAATATGGGTGCCATGCCGTTAAGGAAAGTGCATAAGCATTTTAATTATTTAGGTTGTCTACTTGACACGGAGTAGTTCCAGGTATCCTGCAACTCAGTTTTTTTAATAGTTTAGAAATATGTTTTAAAAGCACGCGGGATCGGCGCTTGAATGACTATTTTGTTGTAACTAAAGGGACGCTGCAAGTTGATCTCTTGGGCGAATAACATCAATCGATCAGTCGTATTTTCAGGTGTTAAAGCATCATATAAGGGATCATTCACAATAGGTGCATTTAAGGCATTTAAATGAACTCTGATTTGGTGCGTCCGTCCAGTTGCTAGGGTTAACTGAACTAAAGCCAATCCTTGTTGACGCTTTAATGTTTTATAGTTTGTAATGGCTGGTAGACCAGTTGAGGCTACTCGACGCTTCCGCTGATCTTTAGGATCAAAATCGATCGGTAAATCAATCATGCCCTGGTCTTTGAGCGTAAAACTATTACGAACGATAGCTAGATAATGGCGTTGGATGACCTTGTCACGCAACATAGCGTTCATTAAGGGCACGACAAGTGGATTCTTAGCAAAAATAATTAACCCACTGGTTAACATGTCTAGGCGATGAAGAATATAGGGTTGTTGCCGTTTGGGTGCTAAGTATCCTGCTACATAGTTGATCAACGTATTGGTTTCGTTGGGTTGATTCGGATGCGTTTTTAAGCCAGCTGGTTTGTTGATAACGATTAGATCGCGATCTTCATAAAAAATTGCGAGGTCGTGTCTAAATGCTGCTGGATAGTTTTGTTGATTAGAGCTGATATTTTTGAAGTTTAAAGTGACTTGGCTGTCTGGTTTGACAGCTAGGTTGAAATTCTGATATTGGCCGTTAATTAGAACCGCTTTGTTAACGCGTAATTCATGCTGCCATTTACGGGGGATATACCACGCTTTTAATAACGCCCGGACACTAGGAAAAGTTGTCTGGGTATTGAGATAGATGTTTCTTTTCATTAGACTGATCTTCACTCCAGTCATCCCAATTATTAGATTTATAAAATCCATCTTAAGGATGGTGTTCAAGTTATTTTTTAATGGTACAATGCATTAGTAATTTTTGCCAATGGTAATTGGAGTGTACATATGATTTTAAAACAAATAAAACTATATTTTCGTCGGTTTGTGACCTGGATCGGCAAACAAACAGTGATTTTTTGGCACTTTTTTAAGCGCCTGAATCATCGCTATCAGTTAGTCAGATGGTTTATCTTAGGCTTTTTGATACTTTTTTTTACGATTAGTGCTTATTATACGTATAAAGCAAAAACCTCTGACGTGGCTGATTTGAAATCTGCCCTGCAGACAACAACAACGATTTATGATGGTCAGGGGCAAAAAGCTGGGTCTTTATATGCTCAAAAGGGGACTTTTGTCTCTTTGGATAAAATTAGTCCAAATGTCCAAAACGCCGTTATCTCTACGGAAGACCGCAGCTTTTATAGCAACCCTGGTTTTGATATTAAAGGGATTGTTCGTGCGGCAATTGGTGTTGTGATCCATCACGGTCAAATTTCAGGGGGTGGGAGTACGTTAACCCAGCAGTTAGCTAAGAATGCACTGTTAACGCAAAAACAAACGGTGACGCGGAAGATTGAAGAGATATTTTTAGCCATTGAAATCAACCGTGTTTATTCCAAAAAAGATGTATTGACGATGTATTTGAATAATGCCTACTTTGGAAATGGTGTTTGGGGGGTTCAAGATGCTGCTCGGAAGTATTTTGGGACCGATGCTGCTGATTTGACGCTCTCTCAAGGCGCAACGCTAGCCGCAATGTTACGTAGTCCCAGTTTTTATAATCCCATTGATCATATGGATAATGCGATCAGTCGTCGCAATTTAGTGCTTGGACTGATGGTAGACAATCAAAAAATTGATCAAAGCCAGGCCAACTTTGCCAAACAGCAAAATCTAGTTTTAAAAGATACATATAGTCAAGAGGACGGTTACCGTTATCCTTATTTTTTTGATGCTGTTGTAGATGAGGCAATTAACCGCTATGGTCTAAAAGAAGAAGATATCATGAATAAGGGCTATAAAATCTATACGACACTAGATCAAACATACCAACGAGCCATGCAACGTTCTTTTGCACAAGATTGGGCTTTTCCAGCTGATGCGGCTGATGGTACGAAGGTTCAGGCGGGATCCATAGCGATCGATCCGAAAAATGGCTATGTTACGGCTGTTGTTGGCGGCCGTGGGGATCATGTTTTTCGTGGACTAAACCGGGCCACTCAAATCAAACGTCAGCCGGGCTCGACTATGAAACCATTAGCTATCTATGAACCAGCTCTAGAAAACGGCTATCACTATGATAGTATGTTACAAGATAAATTAACGAGTTACGGTAAGAATCATTATGAGCCGAGGAATGTTGACAATCAGTATGCTGGTGAAGTGCCGATGTATGTAGCTTTAGCACAAAGTAAAAATGCACCAGCTGCATGGCTATTAGATAAAATTGGTGTTAAAAAAGGGGTTGGCTCGGTGGAAAAATTTGGGATCAATGTTCCAGATGCGGACCAAAACTTGGCCTTTGGGTTAGGCGGCTGGGGTAAGGGCGTGTCGCCTTACCAAATGGCCCGAGCTTACACCGCTTTTGCCAATAATGGTAAATTGGCAGATACGCACTTTATTACCAAAATCGTGGATGCTACTGGTGCGGTTATTGTGGACAATTCAGATCTGAAAAGCAAGCAGGTCATTTCCAGTAAACATGCCAAAGAAATGACTAGTATGATGTTAGATGTTTTCAAAAACGGTACCGGACAGACTGCCAAACCTAGTGGGTATACGGTTGCTGGAAAAACGGGTAGTACAGAGGTGCCAGATAGTTATGGTTATGGGACAAAAGATCAATGGATCGTCGGATATACCCCGAATGTAGTCGTTGCAACTTGGATCGGTTTTGATAATACGGATCAAGCCCATTTCTTGAAAGGTATCAGTGAACAAGGCGTTGCCCCAATTTTTAAATTAGAAATGGAAAATATCCTTCCTAATGCACCCACATATAGTTTTAATACGAAAGCCGCCTCTAGTATTGCGGCCTCCGAACATGCTGATAATACCGGCAATTGGTTTGATGATGTTCAAAAAAATATTCAAAATGGGCTCGATAATGGTAAAAATATGCTTCAAGGTGCCCAAGAGAAAGCCAATGAATGGTATAATGATATCAAGTCATTTTTTGGAAATTAAACACAACTAAAGGAGAGTTTTATGGCTGCCAATATTTATGATACAGCGAACCAATTAGAACAAGAATTACAACAAACAGATGAATTTTTAGCATTACAAAAAGCATTTGCCGATATGAAGAAAGATGATTTTGCTTTTGCAACATTTAAGAAATTTCAAGATAAGCAACTTGAATTACAGCAAAAACAAATGAATGGTGAAGAATTTTCTGATGAAGACGTTCAATCAATGCAAGGGATGAGCGAACAGCTTTCCAAGTTCGATACGATCAATAACTTAATGGATCAAGAACGAAAAATGAGTGCTTTAATGGATGAATTAAACCGCATTATTTCAAAACCAATTGCAGATATCTATAAACCAATGCAATAATTATTTTAGAAACAGACGATTTCTATCGGGCTGCAAGGATGACTTAATACTTTAAAAGACTGGGAGCAGAGTTTGCTTTTCAGTCTTTTTTAGTTGGATCTAAATAATTTTAATGCAATTAAGCGGTATTTTCCTTATACTATGTGATAGGGAAACATATATTCGTTAAGAGGTTGATTATGAAATTTTTACATATTGCAGATGCTCATTTGGATAGTCCTTTTATTGGCCTACGAAAAATTGATGCCAGAATTGGCCAACAACTATATCAAGCACCGTTTGAAGCTTTTAAACAGATGGTTACTTATGCTATCGCCAATCAAGTTGATTTTATCATTATTGCTGGTGATACGTTTGATGCTAATAACCAAAGTCTGAGTGTACAATGGTTTTTGCAGCAGCAATTCCAAAAACTAGCTGATGCTCAAATCCCAGTATATTTGATTTATGGGAATCATGATTATAAAACTGCCAATCAAAAAAACTTAGATTATCCTGACAATGTCTTTGTTTTTCCAGCGACAGTGCAAACCTTCCGTTTACGTACCGATGAAGGTTATATCGTAGACTTGAGCGGTTTTAGTTATGATCAAATGCACGTGACCGAGGATCGGTTAGCTGACTATCCGATGCGCGCTTCTGATGCCGATTTTAGCATTGGTATCTTACATGGGTCAGAGATGCGTTATGGTGGTAAAGATTATGCGCCCTTTAGATTAGATGAGTTGCTTGCGAAACATTATGATTATTGGGCATTGGGACATATTCATCAGCGCCAAGTCTTGAACCAGCAACCCTTAGTAATTTATCCGGGTAATTTACAGGGGCGAAATAAAGATGAACGTGGTCAAAAAGGATTTTATGAAATTAATAGTCAAGGTGCACAACTTAAAGCAACGTTTCATAATGTCGCGCCGTTTCTTTGGCAAAGCCTGACGGTGGACAGTAAAACCCCGTTAAATGTCCCAGAGGTTGTGGCCCATATTAAGCACATGGTCACTGGATTGCCACGAACAACTAGTAATTTATTATCAATCAAAATTGAAAACACAGCAATTGACAGCAACACACAGGATAGTTTACGCCAAGACCAGTTATTACAAATTCTTCAAGAGGAATTTCGTAATGGTAATGACCAACGTTTTGATTATCCAATCGATGTCACCTTGACCATCGATCAGACGCCAGACCTGCCACAGTTAGATCAGGCCTATTGGGATAAAGCAGGCAAAAAAGTTTTTCAGTTGCCCAATGTACAAGAACTATTAGGCAACTTAAACCAAGAACGATTTCTGGCAACTCAAATTTTAACAGAGCAAAATCTTGAAAGATTACAGCAAGCAGCCATGCTTAGCATCAAACAAGATTTTAAGCAATAAAGATGAAGCGAGAAGGATAATTGCGATGTATATCAAACGTGCAAAAGTATATGGCTTTGGCAGTTTAGTGGAACAAAGCTTTGAATTCGATACTGAACTAAATGTGATTTATGGCCCCAATGAAGCTGGTAAGAGCACTTTATTGGCTTTCTTGACAAGTATTTTATTTGGCTTTGCCACTAAAAAAAGAGCCAGTGAACAGTATATTCCTAAGGATTCCGGTCGCTATGGCGGTGAGGTTTTATTACAGGAAGGATCGACGCAATATTTAATCCGCCGTACAGAAGGTAAAAATGGTGGTGAACTGGTTTGCTTTGCCAATGATCAGCAAATTGATAATGACGTATTTTTAAATATTTTAAAACCACTGACAAAAGATCTTTTTAGAGCCTTATTCGTCTTTGACACACGATCGATGTTAACCATTGAATCATTAGACAAAGAGGCTTTGGTGACACAAATCTTGGCTATTGGTGCGGTTAACAGTGGTGATTGGCTCAAACGGTCGGCTGCTTTGGAAAAACAAGCAGGCCAGTTATATAAACCCACTGGCAAGAAACCTGAAATCAATCAGCGGCTAGTTGACCTACAGGATATCAGGCTTCAGATCAGCAAACAACAAGCTAAATTACCCCAATATGAAGCAATAAAAACGCAATTACGTCAATCTGAAGCACAATTACAAACAATAAAATCAAATTATCAGATAAAGACACAACAATTGCGACAGCTTGATAAGTTAGAACAGCTTTGGCCCCTTTATCAACAGTATCAAGCTTTGAAAACATCTGATCAAACGAATCAAAAATTAAGTGTCACGGAATTACAGCAGTTATTTGATCAATATCAGCAACTACAAACCAAAATCGATTATCAAATTCAAACTATGGAACAACGGCGCACTGAGACGTTAAGCCATGTGGATTCTGATAGTTTCTATGGTCAGCACCTGCAGGATTTTCAGGAAATTGAGCAACAGTTGCCCCATATTCAGGCGCAAGTTGCGCGTCGGAAAACATTACAAACACGTATCCAAGAGAATCAGTTGCGTTTGAACACGTTGAAACGTGATAATCCGGCAATTACATTAGATATGCAACCGATATCCGTGGAAGATCTAAGTACGGTCAGTCAGTTAAATGCCCAAATCAAAAATTCAGAGAGTATGCTGCAACAAACATCTCAGTCTTTAATGGCTAATCAGTTACAGCAAACAGAAGTATTAAGGGCATTAGATCAAATTAAAGTTCCAGTGTCTGAAGACCAATCAGTTTCGGCAGCTGAGAATAATAACTTTTTAAATGGGTTAGTTGTTTTTGGTGGTTTGTTATTTATTGTAGGCTTATTTTTGCCAAGCTTTGTTAAAACGCTATCGTTAGTCGGTCTTGGTATCATTGGTCTGTCAATTTATCAAAAGCGTCAGGTGCGTCAATATGATGCGGATGCAGCGGCTAAGGCACCAGATGCGGAAGCAGATCCAAAATCACAACAGCAGTCGCGGTTAAATGAGTTAAAGAAACAAGCAGATCAGTTAAAAATCAACCAGCAAAAGAGTCAGCAAACTTTAAAACAACAACAGCAACAATTAACGCAAATTGAACAACAGTACAATCTGACACCAAATCAAGATTTATTAAAAGTACAACCATTATTAACAGAAATGCATCAATTGGACCATGAAAGTCACAAACAACAGCAAGAATTGGCACAACTCAACCAACAGCTGGTGACTTTTGATGATTTAACTGCTTTTTTAAAGTCGGATTTAGGGCAATATTCTACCTTTTCAGAAGCGTATTTCAATGTATTAAAACAGCAGTTATCGGACTACCAAGACTACGTGACCGAGTCGCAAGAAAGTGCCGTGATCCAAGAACAGTTACAATCCTGGTTAAAACAGCAAAAAGTCGAACTTGCGGATTTGAAATGGCAACAGCAGCAAATTTTGCAGCAAGCTGACTTAAGCGACTTCTCTGAACTACAAACACAATTGGAAACAGCTAAAAAAGCAACGAACGATCAGGAACGCCGTCGTTTTTTGAATCAGCAGCTGGAAAATGATCTTCCGGCCTTAGCGAAATATCAAAAAATTGAAGACCTTCGGACGCAAAAGCAAGCGGTGCAACAAGATACAGAACAGATAAAACAGCGGCGGACTAAACAGCAAAGTGAGATTCAGGATTTAAATGTTCAATTGATGCATTTGGCGACAGATAATCAGCTACAGCAATTACAACAGCAGCAGGCCAATCTTGAGGCGGAAATTGTTGCTTTAACCCAACAATACTTAACGGCTGAAATGTCCGCCCAGTGGATTCGGTCGACACTATCCGCAGCAAGCGAAGATCGCTATCCACAGATTATTGCTAAAGCGACACGCTATTTTAGTATTCTGACATTGGATAAATATCAAAAAATTATGTTAGAAAATGATTCGTTAACCGTTCAAACTAAAGATAATCTGCTATTTGATGTTCGTGAACTATCATTGGGTACGATGGAACAATTATTTTTGGCCATTCGACTGGCCTTCATGCAAACTATGTCGGATCTTGTTCAAATGCCGGTATTTTTGGATGATGTCTTAGTAAATGCAGATACAAAACGATTACAACAAATGATTCAGTTGATCCAAGAAATCAGTCAGACGAATCAAGTGTTCTTCACGACGGCACATGATGCTTTCATGCAAGAATTGTCCGCCAAACATGTGATTAAGATGACAGATACTAAAGGGGGTTGAACACATGGGACTATTAGACTATGAAGTTGGCGATACAATTGATCAAACAGTGTTGATCAAAAATGCAGACATTAGGACCGCCAAGAATGGCAAGCCTTTCATTGCTTTTGTTTTTTCTGATCAGACTGGGACTATAACGGGAAAAATGTGGGGTGCTAAACCTGAAGATATTGCCCAATTTACACAGGGAAAGCAAGTTTATTTGAAGGGTAAACGAGAACTCTATCAAACTAAGCCCCAGGTGCGAATTGATAAGTTAACTGTTTTAGAAGAACAAACTCATTCGGCGGATAACTTAGTACCACAAGCACCCATGGCTAAAGCAGATCTTGAAGCTGTAATCAACGAGTTTGTGCTTGAAATTACTGAAGCAAAGTGGAATCGCATTGTTCGCTTACTATTAAAGAAATACCAGACAGATTTTTTTACTTTTCCAGCTGCCAAAACCAATCATCATGCTTATCTTGGTGGTTTGGCTTATCATACAGTGAGTATGTTAAAGTTGGGGCAGACACTCAGTCAATCCTACCAGAGTATTAATCGGCCACTACTATATGCTGCTACAATTCTACATGATTTAGGGAAAGTTATTGAGTTAACTGGTGCGGCAACAACTGAATACTCGTTAAGTGGCAACTTAATCGGACACATCGTTTTAATTGATGAACAGATCGTATTAGCATGTCAGGAACTAAATTATGATTTAACAGATGAGAAAATACTGCTTTTGAGACATACGGTATTGGCCCATCATGGTCAATTGGAGTTCGGCTCTCCTGAACGGCCTAAGCTTTTAGAAGCAGAAGTTTTGCACCAAATTGATGAATTAGATGCTTCAATAACAATGATTTCTAATCATCTTGAGCACACAAAGCCTGGAAATTTTACACCGCGCATTTCGGCACTGGAACAACGCCAATTCTATCGGCCCCATAAAATGTAGTGATATGTAGTGATATTTAGATAAAAAAAGGGGAGAGTAAGACAAAAGGTAACGCCTTCACTCAACGACGCAGTACTCAAATGGCAAGTCCACCATTTTTCGTATTTCGTAATTCTTGTTGGTGCTCAGGCGCTGGGCGCCTTTTGTCTCACTCTCGTATTTAGATAAAAAAAGATCAATGACAATTTTGCCATTGATCTTTTTTGAGTGACGAAACTATTTTGCGCTGGAACTTGAATTAGAAGAAGATAAGTAACCAGCTAAAACATCTTTCAAATCATTATCTTTAATGGAAATGTCACCGCGTTTAAGCACTTTAGATAAAACGCTTTGCATTACAGTAGAATCTTGCATCCACTTAGCATAGACTTGGTTCTTTAATTCTGCAGTGTGGTCTGACATCTTGCCTTTACCAGGATTTTTAACCATCTTGATAACATCATAACCAGTGTCTGTTTTAACCGGTGTCTGTGTGATCTCGCCATTCTTCAATTTGAAAGCAGCTTGTTTGAAAGCAGATGGTAATGAAGAATCAGTATTATCAAAAGCAGGCAACTTACCACCATTGTTCTTAGTTGAAGAATCAGTTGAACTCTTCTTAGCTAAGTCATCAAATTTAGCACCATTGTTTAATTGGTTAATAATATCTTTAGCATCGTCTTCTTTAGCAACTAAGATATGTTGAACAGTAACTTTTGGTTGATATGACTTCCATTGTGTTTTCAGATCAGAATTTGTAACTTGCTTATTAGCTTTTAAAGCAGCTTCTGTTAATAAGTTAGTCCGAATATTTTTCTTTAAACCAGAAGCAGTCAAGCCGTTTTGTTGCAAAATAGAACTGAATGAAGAACCATATTGGTCTTTATACTTATTGTATTGTTGGTTGACCTGCTTGTCAGAAACTTTACTACCATATTGATCTTCCAAAACTTTGGTAATGATCATAGTCTGTAAGGTTGACTTACCAGCTTGGGATTTCTTCATTTCATTATAGAATTCATCCTTAGTGATTTTGCCACCTTTAGTGGTTGCAACTGTACTGTTATTTGAACAGCCAGCAGCGACAAGAACAAGCATGATACCAGCAACAGCTAGTAAGAGCTTTTTAAAACCCTTTGACATCAAAAAACACATCCTAATTGTATAATATTTTACTGTACTTCAGTAATGTCCTTGATTAATATACCATAACTGAAAAAATAATGACATGACTTCACGAATATTCACACTATTTTCATGAATATTTATAAAACATGTAATTTTTATGAAGGCTTCACGTTTTGCACCACATCAGTTAAATCTGAGACCTCAGCTTTGATTTGTTTAATACGTGGTTCTGTTTGAAAATTAAATGTTTTCATAGATTTCTGAATGTCATCAACCGCTGAAACAGCTGTTGTTTGAGTTTCGTGGGCAAGATTATGTAATGCTGTCTTAAATGTGCCTAGGCTTTTTTGAAAATCATTGGTGGCTATTGTAACGTCAGCAACATAATTGGTTAAGCTTTGAATCCGTTGTGCGCCAGTCCTTTTGACAGTTAGTAAGCCATACGTGGCACCGGCGATCAACCCCCAAGTTAATCCAGTTGAAAATTTTGCCATGATTAAACCTCCAAATGTGCTTTGATATTATCGGCAATCGTTTGCAGCTTCTCCGGTGTGTACTGATCCGTATGGTCACCCCAATGGATCCAAAAGTCATCTTTTTTGGAATATCGGGGCACAAAGTGAATGTGAGAATGAAAGACGGATTGGTAGGCAAGTTCACCATTATTGTTGGCAATATTCATCGCGACAATGTTTGGATCACTGGCTTTGATTGCCTTAGCAATTTTAGGGACGCGACTAAACACTTGAGCTGCCAGCGTCTCATCGTAGGCAAAAATATCCGGTACATGGACTTTGGGCACAAGTAAAGTATGACCCGGTGTTACTTGAGAAATATCCAAAAATACTTTGACATAATCATCCTCATAAATAGTTGTGCTGGGGATTTCGTTGCGAATGATCTTGCAAAAAATACAGTCTTCCATAAATATGGCCCTCCTAAAAAATAAAGAAAATCAATTTCTAAACTTTATTTTTCATGCTATCATAAAGTGATTAACTTATACAGAGCGAATACTTAGCAAAAAATGAGGGTAATATTTTGAGTTTAGAGATTAATAATTTAACTGGCGGCTACGCACATGTAGCTGTTTTAAAAAATGTGAATTTTAAAGCTGAAGATGGTCAAATAACCGGCTTAATTGGCTTGAATGGCGCCGGAAAATCAACAACGATCAAACATGTCATTGGTTTGTTGACCCCACAAAAGGGTGAGATAAAAGTCGATGGCAAAACATTGAAAAGTGATCGTGACGCCTATCACAAAAAAATTGCTTATGTCCCCGAAACGCCTGTTTTGTATCCAGAATTAACCTTGCGAGAACATATCGAATTGGCAATTATGGCTTACGATTTAGATGCGAATCAAACGATGGCTCGGGTTCAAGAGCTACTTAAAAAATTTCGCTTAGATAACAAATTAGATTGGTTCCCTAATAATTTCTCCAAGGGGATGCAGCAAAAGGTCATGATTGCTTGTGCATTCATGACTGACGCCCGCTTATTTATCATTGATGAACCATTTACTGGGCTTGATCCTTTAGCCATTCATGATTTATTGGACATTGTGGAAGCCAAGAAAAAACAAGGGGCGGCTATTTTAATGTCTACCCACATTTTAGCAACTGCACAACAATATGCTGATCGGTTTGTATTATTAAATAATGGTCAAGTTCGTGCTCAAGGTAGTTTAGACGAGTTGAAATCTGAATTCCACATGTCTAATGCAAATTTAGATGATATCTACATGCAAATGACAAGAGAGGGTGTTGACGCAAATGCTTGATTTATGGAAAAAGCGATTGCGGAAGCATCAAATGGAACAGTTTAAATACTTGAAACTTGTTTTCAATGATCACTTTGTCATCGCCTTGATTTTTCTGATTGGTGCGTTGGGTGTAGGCTACGCTTCATTGGTCCGTCTCGTTGCCCATGCTTATTGGTGGGGGCCCATCGTTCTCAGTTTAATATATTCGTTGATTCTGGCAATTGGGCGTTTTGCTAATTTGATTGAAGCAGCCGATAGCACGTTTCTGTTACCAAAGGAAGGCGAGTTCTTCCACTATCTACTAGCAGCCAGAAAATACAGTTTAATTTTACCGATAATCGTAATTTTCGGATTGAATTTGGCCATTTTACCGCTCACATTGGTTCTAGTACAGGGGAGTAGCGTTTGGACGGTTATTTTAATGGCCCTAAGCACACTAATTTTTAAAGATGTGTTACTCTGGGTCGAACTTATGAATTGCTATGATGGCAATACCATTAACACGAACTGGCTCTTAAATAAATCTTTTTGGTATGGCTTAGCGTTGCTTTCATTTTTATTAGGATTTTATGTTTCCCCTATCATCACAGTCGTGTTAGCTCTGATTGGTAATTTATGGTTACGGCATCAAGTAATCAATTATGTCATTTCCGGCAATTTACGATTTTCAGTTGTTATTGCCAATGAAAATGCACGTCAGTTTAGAATATTAAAAATCTATAATTTATTTACAGATGTTCCAAGTTTGCAAAGTCCAGCAAAACGCCGGAAATATTTAGATCCATTTTTACGCTTAGTTAAACCAAATCACGAGAATAGCTTTCTCTATCTGTTTTTCCGGGGATTTTTGAGAGGGACAGAATACCTGGGTTTTTATTTACGATTTGTCATTATCGGCACCATCATTTTATTTTTTATTCATCAAATTTGGGTCGGCACTGTTTTGTATCTTTTATTCTTATACTTATCAGGCTTTCAATTATTACCGTTTTATAGTCAGTATGATGGCATTGTTTTTACCAAACTTTATCCCGTTACGTCTAAAGCTAAATTGCATAGTTTCCAACAATTGCTGGTTGGTTTAATGAGTGTTCAATGGTTGATTATGTCTATGCCTTTGATCATTAACTTTTATCAGAACCCCCTTGTTTGGGTATGCATAGCTGTTGGTTTGTTATTCGTTTTGGCTTTTGTTTATGGCTATAGTAAAACTAGAATTAAGAAAGTCTAAAATGAACGGTTGACGCTTGCACTTAAAAAAATTAAAATTAGCATTCGTATATATCTTAAATTTGACTGTTTAAAATTTAATTATTCGCAAATAAATAGTGGCTGAAAACAAAGCGTTCGTTTTGTCTAAGCCACTAGGAAAATCAAAATAGACGAATTGATCCAAATGAGTGGACGATTTAGAGGGGTTTGACTGTATGGCTTTTGGACTCAGTCAGGATTGGGAGATTCATTCAGCAGGTGGCAGCACAGGTAACGCATTTATAGCTTCGCATTCACAGGAAAAAATTTTTATTAAACGAAATACGTCACCTTTTCTGGCAGCTTTATCTGCTGAGGGGATCACACCCAAACTATTATGGACAAAAAGAATGCCCAACGGCGATGTCATCACGGCGCAACAGTGGGTGGCAGGCACGACTTTAACAGCAGAACAAATGAATGGACCAAAAACAGCGGCATTGTTAGCAAAAGTTCATAGTTCAAACCTTTTAAAGGGCATGTTGGAAAAAATGGGCGGTAGTTTTGTTACTGCCGATCAAATGTTGGTCCAATTGGAACAGACACTACCAGATCAGCTACGTTACTTACCGTCAATTATTAAAGGTATCACTTGGTTAGAAGACCATACGTTGCAGGTCCCGGTTACGGAATATCGTGTCTGTCACGGTGATCTGAATAAAAAAAATTGGTTAGAAACAGTCAACGATACCCTTTTTTTGGTCGATTGGGATCAAGCAATTTTGACTGATCCTGCCTACGATTTAACAACAGTGTTGATCAATTATGTGCCCAGATCGTCTTGGACGCGTTGGTTGGCAGATTATGGCCAGCAATTGGATACCGATTTGATTGGTCGTATTCGTTGGTATAGTATCTTACAAGAAATTATTTCAATTATTCAACAAACAACCAATTTAACGAATTTACGTGAAGAAATGTCACGATTAGATCAGTTGATTGATCGTTAAACTAATGGAGGTCTTATGCGTTTAAGAAATAAACCCTGGGCAAAAACATTAATTGCTCAAAATCCACAATGGCTCGTTGAGGCGAAAGATCGAACTCAAATTGAGTGGGACCAACGTTTTCAAAAGAGACAACCACTTCACATTGAAGTGGGCTCTGGCAAGGGTCAATTTGTGATCCAAATGGCTCAAGCATTCCCTGAAATCAATTTTGTTGCTGTTGAAGTACAGGAAGCTGCAGTCGCCATGATCTTAAAGAAGCAAGTCGCACTACAATTACCAAATCTACAGATTCTTTATGCTAATGGTGCTGAATTAACGGATTTTTTTATGCCGCACACTATTGCGACCATCTATTTAAATTTTTCCGATCCCTGGCCAAAAACGCGGCACGAAAAAAGGCGTCTAACCTACCGTTCTTTTCTTAAACAATACCAGACCTTGCTTGACGTTGAGGGACGGATCGAATTCAAAACGGATAATCGTGGCTTATTTGAGTATTCACTGGTTAGTTTTAGCCAGTATGGGTTAATTTTAGATTTTGTTTCTTTAGATTTGCATCATGATACTAGGGTAACTTTTAATATTGAAACTGAATATGAAACAAAGTTTACTCAGAAAGGTCAACCAATTTATCAGGTTAAAGCTCATTTTAAACAAGATTAAGTTCTTTAAAGCTACAATTTTAGGTTTTTGGCCACAAAAAAGTCGGCAACAAAACTCATGTTTCGTTCCGACAACTGTTAGTTATAAAAACTATTGTTTTGGGTGTTAAATTTTGTAAATATCCAATAATTCACCGTTTTTCGCATCAACAGCAAATTGATACTGTTGCAGGGTACCATCTTCATCGCGGGTAACACCGCCGAAGTAGGCTTTTGCACTATGTTGGCTATCTGAATAAGGTGCTGGCATATGCTCGATCCAAGCTGCTTCAATCGGACCCTCACGTAGGAAAAGCGACTTAACATGGTCTAGGATTTCATTGCGGTGTTTATTAATATTGTAATCTTTATAAGCAGCGCATACCCCAGTTATGAGGGCGCCTGTCAATAATCCATAACCAAAGGAACTTGTTGAATTTGATTCGCGTTTTGTCATTTTTTGGCCTCCTTTTTGTACTTTTAGTATATCGTTTTTTACTGTTAAACAAAATTATTTTACTTTCTGCTTACTTATAGTAAACTAAAGTGGAAAATAAAGTTAGGATGTGTGGAGAATGAAACAATTAAGCACTTTAGAAAATGATAATCTTGAAACATTAACTAAGACGGGCACCCACGTTTTTGTGTTTACAGCAGGTTGGTGTGGGGATTGTCGGGCACTCGCACCTTTTTTACCACAAATTGAAGCTGACTACCCTGAAATTGATTTTATTGAAGTTGATCGTGATCAATATATGGATCTGGCACAAAAATGGCAAATCTTTGGCATTCCATCTTTTGTTGCTATTAAAGACGGCAAAGAGATTGGGCGTTATGTGAATAAAGAACGCAAAACGAAGAAACAGGTTGAAGATTTTATTAATTCATTACCTGCATAAAAATTAAAGGAGTTTTAATATTCATGTTAATTGCAAGTTATAATCCTATTGGTTTAGGCGATGTACTAGTTGTCATTTTAGGACCCGATGGTACTGCGCAGAAGGCGAAAACGAATGCTGATGTAACTCGGATTGTCAATCAAGATACACAAGAACCGATCGGATTTAACTTTTTCAATATTTCAAAGCATATCCCTGATTTAAAGGGTGCTGGGCAAGTATTCTTAAACCAAGTGCAGATTGATGTGTTGAATGACATGATTGTAGCAGCTGGGTGGTCTGACCAGCTTCAGCAAGATGAAACTGCTAAGTTTGTGGTTGGGCACGTGGACGAAGTTAGTGATCATCCTGATTCTGATCACTTGCACATTACAAAAGTGACCGTGGATCAGGGGGTACAATTGCAGATTGTTTGCGGTGCACCTAATATTGCTCAGGGGCAAAATGTTGTGGTTGCTAAAATTGGTGCGATGATGCCAGACGGTAGTATTATTTGGCCTGGTAAATTACGTGGTATAGCGTCTGATGGTATGATCAGTTCTGCTAAGGAATTGGGCATTCCCAATGCACCAAAACAACGTGGTATTTTAGTGCTTGATACCGATGCACCGGTTGGACGTCCGTTTGATTTTAAAGCTGCACAAACTATGTTTATTTAATTATTGTGCTGCTGATAATTTAAAATATTTCCCAATAATTTGTGATGGATTTTAAAATTAAAAGTATCTGTAATTAACCAATATAGCTGGGACATAGCTGTTCAAAACAAAATAATCGCGGTTTTCAGACTAATGTTTCATCTGAAGACTACGATTATTTTTTTAACACATCATTACGCCAAAGTATGAATTAAATTGATTTAGAAAAACTGGTAACCCTATTGTCTTGGTTAAAATTGTTATATAATGAACGGTGACAATTTTAGAAAGGGGGAGAAGCATGACACACTATGACGGACCAGCATTTTACCGCAAGCTTGCACGTTTAAAGCAACGTCATGAGCAACAGACAAAGGAAATTATTGAAGCACAACCTGATGATGTAACGGTTGTTTCCCCTAAAGCTCAAACGGTAAAACATAGTGCCACAACTACTAAAGAGAAAAAAGAAACAGATAATGTTGCTGCTTTTAGAAATTTTACGAAGAAACACACAGTTACCTATCACCGGGCCAACCATGAAAAACAATATTATGCTCATTTATTAAATCAACTTGAAAAGCCTTTAGAGAGTTATTATTTGCTTGCTGCTTCCGATGTGAGCAATATTTATTATGGCGAAGGTACAAAAACAGACCAAAAAAGCCAACAAGCAGCAACTACAGCACCAGCAAATATAGTAACAGCTGCACCAGAACCAAAGGAAACAATAAAAACATCGACTGAAACAATGGCTTCTAAATCAGTAGATGCCGGGCACACGATTAAATCTGCGAGTTTATTGCACGCGCCGGCAATGTTGGCTAAGCAACCTGAATCGATAACCAAGCAATTGGGGAAGGTGACGCCAACCAATGTCACGGCAGAATCAGCAACTACAGCGCCAACAATTGAATCAACCGCCAGGGAAGCAGTCGCTAAGCGCCATGAGCACCAAGAAAAAGATAATGCAGCTATGATTTTAAGCTCTACTGACACATCCCAGATGGAAAATATGGCGAACAACTTAGCAAGGCAAGCAGCAACGACTACCACTGCTAATAAAGCAACAATTAACGATGTGAAATTTGGCGTTGAGAAGGACCATTTGCCTGAACAGTCGGCTACAGTGAAACATCCAGTAACAGAAGTTGGGACGAGTAATCATTCTGATACGCCAACTAAAATTACTGCCTCGGAGACTTATCATGTACCGCCGTTAAATTTATTGCCAGATAAAGACGTGTCACCAGCTTTTGACGCTGACTCATGGGCTGAACAGCAGCAAAAAACATTAAATGAAACGTTAAATGCCTTTCACGTTAAGGGCAATGTGGTGCGTTACACAATTGGGCCAACAGTGACCCAATTCGAAGTCCATTTGGAACGTGGCGTCAAAGTCAATAAAATCACCAATTTAAATGATGATTTAAAATTGGCCTTAGCAGCTAAGGATATTCGTATAGAAGCACCAATCCCGGGACGAAATACAGTCGGCATAGAGATTCCGAACCTAAAGTCTCGGCAAGTTCGGTTGTCGGAAGTGCTTGAAACACAGCAATTCAAATCGAGTTCATCGCCACTAACCATTGCACTAGGTGTTGATTTGTTTGGAAAACCTGTGATTGCTGATATTGCCAAAATGCCGCACGCTTTGATTGCCGGCTCCACTGGATCTGGTAAGAGTGTATTTATCAATTCACTATTGACTTCGCTAATGTATAAGGCTGACCCTGATCAAGTTAAACTGATTTTAATCGATCCTAAAGTCGTTGAATTAGCACCATATAACGGCTTGCCACATCTATTGACGCCTGTGATTTCAGATACCCGTGAAGCTTCGGCCGCTCTAGAATGGGTCGTCACTGAAATGGAAAAAAGATACGCTCGTTTTGCTAATGCAGGTGTTCGTAATATTCGACAATTTAATGAAAAGGCAATACATAATCAGCAAGCAGGTCTTAAGATGCCTTATATCGTTGTTATCATTGATGAATTAGCTGATCTAATGATGACAGCTTCTAATGATGTTCAAGATAGTATTGCTCGAATTACGCAAAAGGCAAGAGCTGCAGGTATTCATTTGATTGTTGCAACTCAGCGGCCTAGCGTGGACGTCGTGACTGGAACAATCAAAAACAATATTCCAACACGAATTGCCTTCATGGTTTCCAGTCAAATCGATTCCAGAACAATTTTGGATACTGGTGGTGCAGAGCGCTTGCTTGGCCGTGGTGATATGTTGTATTTAGGCAATGGGCAAAACCACCCGATCCGTATTCAAGGGACGTATATTGAATCTGAAATTGATCAAGTCATAGCCGCTGTGAAAGCACAGCGTGAACCTGATTATCAGTTTAAACCTGATGATTTAGTAAAACGTTCGATAGCTAAGTCTCAAGAAGATGAGTTGATGCCCCAGGTTTTTGAATATTTGGTTCAAGAGAAAACAATTTCGACATCAAAATTACAACGGATGTTTTCGATTGGCTACAACCGAGCGGCAAACATCATTGATGATTTAGAAGCTAATAATTATGTTGGGCAATCTCAGGGATCTAAACCTAGAGAGGTTTATTTTTCACAAAGTGACTTGGATAAACTTCAGGCCAAAAATTAAAAACAAGTAACGTTAGGAGCAGTTTATTCATGGAATTTCAAACACAAAAAACGTATTATTTTATTGGGATTAAAGGTACTGGGATGGCCGCATTGGCGTTAATTTTACATGATATGGGACTTAAAGTTGCTGGTTCAGATATTACAAAACATACTTTTACACAGCAGCCTTTAGAAGCAGCAGGTATTCCAATAGTTGATTTTGCAACAACCAACTTGAAGTCAGATATGATCGTTATTGCTGGAAATGCATTTACAGACGACCAAATCGAAATTAAACAAGCTAAAGCAATGAAGTTGCCGTTTTATCGCTACCATGAATTCGTAGGTCATTTAATGACTAATTATACGAGTATTGGTGTTGCTGGTACGCACGGTAAAACAAGTACGACTGGACTGTTAGCTCATGTTTTAAGTGGTATCGACAAAACGGCTTACTTGATTGGTGACGGTATGGGGAAAGGTATTAGAGATGCACGATTCTTTGTTTTTGAAGCTGATGAGTATCGCCGTCATTTTTTAGCCTATCATCCTGATTATTTAATTATGACTAATATTGATTTTGATCATCCAGATTATTATAAAGATTTAGATGATGTGGTTTCAGCTTTTCAAACTGAAGCTGAACAAGTCAAAAAAGGTCTATTCGTCTGGGGCGATGATGTCAATCTAAAGAAGCTGCACGCTAATGCACCAATATACACATACGGATTACGGGATACCGATGACTTTCAAGCTGTCAACATTGAAAAAACAACCGCTGGTTCAGAATTTGATGTACGTCACCAAGGCCAGATAATTGGTCATTTTAAAATTCCATTGTTTGGCCAGCATAACATCTTAAATAGTCTTGCAGTCGTTGGCGTCAGTCATCTCGAAAAAATCAATGCAAGTTTATTGGCGCGTGAATTTTTGACTTATCAAGGGGCTAAACGACGGTTTGCACAAAAAAATATTGGTGATATGACTATCATTGATGATTATGCACATCATCCTTCAGAAATTAAAGCAACAATTGATGCTGCTCGACAAAAATTCCCAGATAAAAAACTAATTGCTGTTTTTCAACCACACACTTATTCTCGGCTGAAAGCATTGCTGACTGGTTTTGTCACGAGTTTAAGCAAAGCAGATGTTGTTTATTTGACAGATATTTTTGGATCTATACGTGAAAATTCTGGCAATATTTCAATTAATGACTTAGCTGATAAATTACCGAATGGTGGAACTGTTTTACAAGTAGCTGATATGACACCACTATTGCAATATCATAATGCCGTAGTTATTTTTATGGGTGCGGGTGATATTCCAAAATATGAAGTCGCTTATGAAAAGTTATTACAAAATCAAGTGAAATAAATAAGTATTTGGACCGATTATTTGTTTCATCGAATCATATACAATATAATTAAGTTATGTAAAAGGGGGCAGTTTTATGCAACAGGTACCTTCAAAAGAAGTTTACGTCAAAGATGTCGGTTTAAATCGCTTCTTCACTCGAGTCTATAGTTATATGGGTTTGGGTATTGCTATTTCTGCATTGATTTCTTTTTTGGCTTTGAATACATTTCGAGATCAGTACAGTCAGCTGTTACAAGAACATCCAATGACACTCTGGATTTTATTTATTGCTGAAATTGCAATGGTTTTTGGTTTTCGAGCAACCCAGCGGCGATCAACGGCAATTAACTTAGCTTTATTTGCAAGTTTTGCCGCTATTAACGGCCTTGTATTATCCGTAACATTGTCGTTTTATAATATTGCAGATATTACGACAGCCTTTGTGACTGCTGCGGCACTGTTTGTTGCTTTGGCAATCGTAGGTTTTGTAACAAAACGGAATTTATCACGCATGGGTCAGATGAGTATGGCTTTGTTAATTGGCCTGATTTTAGCATCAGTGATCAATCTATTTATGCAATCTAGTTTCATGCAACTGATACTTTCTTACGTTGGCGTTTTGATTTTTTCAATGCTGACGGCTTATGATAACCAATACTTGAAGGGTGTCTATTATCAAAGTGTCAACCGTGGTGATTTGTCAGCAGATGTTAGTTTGAATAATATCGCTGTCATGGGAGCGTTAAATTTATATCTAGACTTTATTAATATTTTCCTGTATATTTTGCAGATTTTTGGCTTTGATACGCAAAATAATTAATGGCTCAGCTATGTCCGGAATAGATTTTTCTGTTCCGGTTTTTATTTGCTCTAAAATCGGTGATTTTACTTAATTCTAAAATTTAGAATTTGAATCATCTGTGGGCTCTGATACAATAATACTAGGAATTATTGGAGGTCAATATGACGGCAAAAAAACTTTTATTAATTGATGGTAACTCGTTGATGTTTCGTGCTTTTTTTGCACTGCATAATGCGTTGGATCACTTCACAAATCATGATGGGTTACATACTAATGCAATTTATGCATTTAAGAATATGCTGGAAACGGTTATTAAACAAGAACAGCCGACACATATTTTGGTTGCTTTTGATGCAGGCAAAACGACTTTTCGAACCGTTAAATATGCGAATTATAAAGGTGGGCGTGCCAAGATGCCAAGTGAATTGGCAGAACAGCTACCATATATGCGCGAATTTTTAGATAGTTATGGTATTAAATGGTATGAATTAAAGGATTATGAGGCTGATGACATCATTGGGACGCTCGCTAAAGAAGCTGAAGCTGTTGGCTTTAGTACAACAATTGTTACGGGAGATCGGGACTTGACGCAGTTGACAACTACCAAAACTACTGTGCAGGTGACTGTTAAAGGTGTCAATCAACTTGAAACCTATACACCAGCTCATGTTAAAGCAAAACTTGGCATCGAACCGGGTCAAATTGTAGATCTTAAAGGTTTGATGGGAGATACTTCTGATAATTATCCCGGTGTGACAAAAGTTGGCGAAAAGACAGCTTTAAAACTTTTAATTCAATTTGACAGTATTGATAACTTGTATGCACATATTGATGAATTAAAGCAAAGTAAAATGAAAGAAAATCTGATCAATGATAAAGATCAGGCATATATGAGCCGAGACTTAGCGCGAATCAGAACAGATGCTCCGCTCAAAGTTCAACTCGATGACACAATTTATCATGGCCCAGACCAAGCAAAGTTAATTGAGTTCTACAAGGCAATGGATTTTAATGCCTTTTTAGCGCAATTAGATGTCACGACAGGGACTGCTACACCGCAAATGCAAAACAATGCAATGTACACGCTATTAAATGGCGATAATTTAGATGTGCTTCAGCAATTAAAGCAACCAATCAGTCTAATCATCGAAATGTTAGATGATAATTATCACACCGCAACTTTGGATGGGTTTGTCCTTGGTAGTGAGGGACATTGGTATGTTTCCAACGATATCAGTTTGTTACAAGAACCGACAATCAAGAGTCTATTAACCGATGCGGCAATCAAAAAATCCGTTTTTGATTTAAAACGAACCTATGTGGCTTTAAATCGCTTAGATATCAAATTGGCAGGCGTAGATTTTGATTTATTGTTGGCATCATATTTATTGAATACTAACAATAATAGTAATGATTTGGGTGAAATTGCACGATTACATGATTATACGCAAGTTGAAACAGATGAAGCCGTTTATGGTAAAGGCGCCAAGCGACAAATACCAGCGGACCAGAAACTGTTCTTCACACACTTGGCTAACAAAGCCCGAGCAATCACTGATTTGCGTTTGCCATTAAGTGATCAACTAAAACAACATGCACAATGGGATCTTTTCATAGACTTAGAAATGCCATTGGCTATTGTATTGGCCGATATGGAAATTGCAGGAATTACGGTTGATGCTCAGCGCCTCACTACGATGCAAGGTGAGTTCAAACAGCGATTAGCACAAATCCAAAAAAATATCTATGAAATTGCGGGTACAGAGTTCAATATCAATTCACCCAAACAATTATCTGAAATTTTATTTGAAAAGTTGCAGTTACCCGTCATTAAAAAGACTAAAACTGGTTATTCTACTTCAGTTGATGTTTTGGAGAAATTACGGTCTGCTTCACCAATTATTGATGAAATTTTAAACTATCGCCAAATTTCAAAAATACAATCTACGTATGTTGAAGGTTTGTTGAAACAGATCCATCCTGATCATAAGGTACACACACGATATTTACAGACATTAACACAAACTGGTCGGCTATCTTCTGTTGATCCAAATTTGCAGAATATACCTGCTCGTTTAGAAGAAGGCCGCCAAATTCGTCAGGCTTTTATCCCTAGGCATAAGGACTGGGAGATCTTTTCGTCTGATTATTCTCAGGTTGAATTGCGTGTGCTGGCTCATATTTCGGGTGATGAAAACATGCAAGCAGCATTTAGGGAAAACCGCGATATTCATGCCAATACTGCGATGAAGATTTTTGGTTTGGATCGCCCAGAACAAGTTACCCCAAATATGCGTCGTCAGGCAAAAGCAACCAATTTTGGCATTGTTTATGGTATTAGTGATTATGGTCTTTCCCAAAACATTGGTATCACACGGAAACAGGCTAAGCAGTTTATTGAAGCCTATTTTGAACAATATCCGAAGGTTAAAACCTGGACAGAAGCTATTGTTCAAACAGCTCGTGAACAGGGCTATGTCGAAACTTTGTTACATCGGCGCCGTTATTTGCCAGATATTCATTCAAAGAATTTCAATCTACGTTCGTTTGCAGAACGCACGGCAATGAATACACCAATTCAAGGAAGTGCCGCTGATATTATTAAAATTGCAATGATTCAAATGGCTCAAAAATTGAAAGCTGAAAAACTTCAGGCCACAATGTTATTACAGGTTCATGATGAATTAATTTTTGAAGCACCAAAGAGTGAACTGCCAATTTTAGAAAAGCTCGTTCCAAGTGTTATGGATTCAGCAATTCAGCTGGATGTGCCTTTGAAGGTTGATAGTGGTCATGGCGCTACTTGGTACGATGTTAAAGCATAACTTAATAGAACAAAGAGGTGCACAATGCCAGAATTACCCGAAGTAGAAACAGTTCGACGTGGGTTAAAAGCGTTAGTTGTTGGTAAAAAAATTGTTGACGTCCAAGTTTTATGGCCCAAAATTGTGACTAACGATAGTGAAGAATTTAAGCAGCAGTTAGCGGGTCGGACCATAGAGGCAATTGATCGGCGTGGAAAGTATTTGTTGTTCCGACTGTCAGGCCATTTGACAATGGTCAGTCATTTGCGCATGGAAGGACGATACTTTTTAAATCAGTCTGATGAGCCAGTTACGAAACATACCCATGTGATTATTGCGTTTACAGATCGGACACAATTGCGTTACGCAGATGTTCGTAAATTTGGACGGATGACGTTATTAAAAACTGGTCAAGAGAATCAGTTGTCTGGAATTCATGCTCTAGGGCCAGAGCCATTATCGCCTGATTTTCAAGTTGCTGATTTTTATCAGAGACTACAGAAACATAAAAAAAATATTAAAGCTGTTTTGTTAGACCAGCATACAGTTGCAGGTCTGGGAAATATTTATTGTGATGAAGTACTTTGGTTAAGCAAAATCCATCCTTTATTACCAGCAAATCGAGTTACGTTTACTCAAGCTCAATCGTTGCATGCTGCCATCCAAGCAGAGTTAAAAAAGGCTGTGGCTGCTGGTGGTACCACGATCCGCTCGTATGTAGATGCTAATGGAGATTCAGGACACTTTCAATTTAATCTCCATGTTTATGGTCGTGAAGGGCAACCTTGTGAACGCTGTGGTGCATTGATCCAAAAAATCAAAGTCGGCGGTCGGGGCACTCATTTTTGCCCGCAAGAACAAGTCTTACCTGCGGATTCAACCATGGCGGTGATTCAATGACTTATATATTAGGTTTAACAGGAAGCATTGCCACCGGAAAAACGACAGTTGCACAAATATTTCGCGATTATGGTTGTCCAATAGTGGATGCCGATAAAATCGCACATCAAGTTGTGGCACCAGGCTCTCCCGGCTTAACTAATATTGTCGCTAATTTTGGACCACAAATTCTTAAAGCCGATGGTAGTTTGGATCGCCAACGATTGGGTGAAATTGTTTTTTCAAATACAGATAAACGGCATTTGCTTGATCGAATCAATGGACAATTGATTCGCCAAGAAATTATGGCCCAGTTAACTTCTTGGCAGAAAAAACAAGTGCCATTAGTCATTTTAGATATACCATTATTATACGAATACCATTATGAAAAAATAGTCGATGCGGTCATGGTTGCTTACGTGCCACGTGAGCTGCAATTAAAAAGATTGATGGCCAGAGACGGTTTATCTAGGCAAGCAGCAATGAATCGAATCAATAGTCAGCTAGATATTGATACCAAGTTAGCTCGTGCGGATTATCATACGGATAATACGGGGTCGATAGCCGATTTGAAACAGCAAGTTAAAGCATTTCTTGTAAAACAAGATTTTAGCCCCAGTTAAGCATCGTCATCGTATAAACTTGCAAAGTTAGTCACTTTACGCTATTTTTATTGTAAGTTTAAATAATTATTCATTGTAGTTGTTAATCTATGTTGAAATATAGGAGAGATAATCATGTTATGTCCCCATTGTCATCACAATAGCTCACGAGTCATCGATAGTCGACCAACTGACGAAGGTCGAGTTATTCGGCGCCGTCGCGAATGTGAAAATTGTGGCTACCGTTTTACGACTTTTGAACGTATTGAACAAACTCCATTACTAGTAATCAAAAAAAATGGGACGCGAGAAGAATTCAATCGTGAAAAAATATTACGTGGCGTCGTTCGCGCCGCTGAAAAGCGGCCAATTTCAATGGATCAAATGCGCGATTTAGTTGATCAAGTTGAAAATAAAATTCGGGCGACTGGCGAGACTGAAGTCAAATCCGGTGAGATTGGTGAATATGTTATGCAACTGCTCGCCAAAATTGATGATGTGGCTTATATTCGCTTTGCAAGTGTCTATCGTGAATTCAAGGATATGAATGGATTTATGCAGGAAGTTCAAGAGATGATGCATAAAGCTAAACCGGCTAGTGATAAAAAAGAATGATTTGAGGTGACAAAATGAATGGTAGTGATGTTCAATTTTCGCCCAAAGATGGTTTTTTAGTGACTCATGCGGATTATTATAATGATGCCCAAAATAAATATCTTGTTTATTTATATCAACCAATTCTTGGACCCGTTGCAGCGGCGTTATATACGACATTAAAATCTCTTGAAAATCCTGATTTGATGCGTACACAACGCCCTTTGCATCGGGTTTTATTGGATACACTGGGTGTTGATCTTGTCGCCGTGGAAACAGCACGACGTCGATTGGAAGCTTTAAGTTTACTGCGAACCTATACGGCTGAAGATATGATGGGGCGTTATTTTGTCTATGAATTATATGCACCTTTAGATCCAAGCAACTTTTTTCATGAGGATTTATTAAGTTTATTACTTTATCAAACGGTAGGGACTCAACGCTTTGATCAAATTAAAGCGCAGTTTCAGTTACACCCAGTGACAAAAGACCTAAAGGAAATTACAGTACCATTTGCCAGTATCTTTCCTAATGCAGTCAAAGATGCCGTTACAGATGCCGACCGTATTCAAGAAACAAAAGCAAATTTTCAGATCAAAGACCGGACACCAACATCGTTTTCAACGCGAGAAATACAATCATTTGATTGGGCATTATTACAAGATTTATTACAGCGTTATCAAATACCCAAAACCGAACTCACAAAAAATCAGCAAATGATTTATGAACTGCATCGATTTTATGGTATTGATGAAGTGGCCATGGCTAACTTGATCACAAGTACTTTAGATATTGTGACTAATGAAATTAATCCACGAAAGTTAGAGAGTTTAGCGTTACAGGAATACACTCAAACTAAAGGCAGCGTTAAATCGACGACTGTGAAAGCAAAAACAGTTGAAAATGATACTTCAGCTTCAAAGGCAGCACAAACTTACTCAGATGATGAACAACGCTTGTTACGTCAAGCAAAGGCTTTATCAGTAACTGATTTTCTTGCTTGGCAAAAACAATTGAAAAAAGGGTTCGTAGGTAAGGGTGAAACTCGAGTCTTACGGGAATTGCAACATCGCAATATTTTTTCTGACGCATTGATCAATATGTTGACCTATGCTAATTTGATTGAAAGTAGTACCGTGACGCTGGCTTTCATTGAAAATGTAGCCAATGATTGGCAGCAAAATGATATTCAAACGCCTGAAGCTGCGTTAAAACGTATCCAAGCTCATTACCAAACCAATGGACGTACCAATCAAGCAGTTAATGGGAAACGTTATAGTCGGACCCCAAAGGCCAAACAAATTACTGAGCCAATACCTGCATGGTATCAGGAATCTCAAAGTTCAGAGTTATCAGAAGAATCAACCAATACCCAAAATAAGGGTAAACACACGCCTTCTGCCACTAAGTCAGCTAGTCAGGATGACCTTAAGTTCGATAAACTTTTTGATCAATTGAATGATATCAAACAAAGGAGGGAGAAACGTGAAAAGTCTTAGTGACCAGTTTGCGGCTTATATGGATCGGCGAAAGTTAAATGAAAATTACCAGCGCGTGATTCAACAGACGATACAGGATTCAGATGTGCAAACTTTTCTGCAGAATAACCATGATAGCTTAAATCAAGCAGCAATCGAACGCAGTGCCTCTAAACTATACGAATTCGTACGGGAAAAAAATAAGGTACGTGCTGGCAAATCCGGTTTAATTCCAGGTTATATTCCTAAATTGGTCATTAGTAACGGCCTAATCGATGTTTCATATGAACCTAGTGCCGCATTGATTGCCCAGCAGCAAAATACGGCTTTGAAGCAGCGTGTGACTCGGGTCAATATGCCTAAAGCGATTGAGACGGCGAGTTTTAAAGATTACGATATTACTACTGGCCGCAAGCAAGCCTTGATGGCAGCTATGGAATTTGTTAAAGATATGATCACCAAACCAAATATTTTTCACAAAGGGCTTTATCTTTATGGGGCTTTTGGCGTTGGTAAAACATATTTACTTGGCGCAATTGCCAATGAGCTCGCTCAAAGCAACATTCAAACTGCAATGATTCATTTTCCAACACTGGCCGTTGAAATGCGTGGTGCGATCAGTACTAATGGTGTGGTTGATCGTATTGATAGCTTGAAAAGTTCCCCTGTCTTAATGTTAGACGATATTGGTGCTGAATCTCCGAGCGCTTGGATCAGAGATGATGTCCTCGGCGTGCTCTTGCAATACCGGATGCAAGAACAGCTCCCGACCTGTTTTACTTCAAACTTTTCCTGGACTGAGTTAAAAACCTTTTTGAGTAATAGCAATAAGGGTAATGAACCTATTAAAGCCGCACGCATCATGGAACGCATCCACTTCTTAAGTCAAGAGATTTCAGTGGCGGGTGAAAATCGGCGTTAGTTAGTCACTGGTCAGTTATCAATTTTCAGATGTTTTTCAAAAGGAACTTGCGGTTTCATGCAAATCGTGTTTTAATAGTCCTTGAGTTGAAAGATATGTTGCAAAAGGTAGCAGAGAATTGATGCATGGCTGAAACATCAATAAAAATCCTAACTTGCAAAACCACTTTCATGAATTATAGTTTCGATCGAAATTGGTTGGCAACCAATATCAGCTAAGAGTGAAAATCTTGTGATTTTAACGTGGGTGGAACCGCGCTTTTAATAAAGCGTCCCTAGAACAAATTGTAGTTTGTTCTAGGGCTTTTTTTATACCCAACTACAACGTTAAAACGCAAAAACTTGGAGGGTTTTAGATATGACAATTTCAATTGAATTTCCAGACGGTTCAAAGAAGCCTTTTGATGAGGGTGTTTCTGTATTAGATGTCGCTAAATCTATCAGTACTTCGTTAGGTAAAAAAGCAATTGCCGGTAAATTTAATGATGAATTGGTTGATTTACAACGGCCAATCAAACAAGATGGTAAGCTACAAATTTTAACGGCACAAGACGATGATGCCTTGATCGTATTAAATGATACAGCTGCATTTTTATTGGCTGCTGCTTTAAAATCTTTGTATCCTAAAATGCATTTTGGCGAAGGTCATTCTACTTCAGATGGCTTTTTCTATGATACAGATAATGCTGATGGCCAAGTGACTGTTAATGATCTAGAAAATATCAAAAATAAGATGCAAGAGCTAGTTAAAGCCAATGGTGAAATCAAGCGGGTACTTGTTGATAAAGCCGATTTACTCAAAGAATTCGCTGATGATCCTTATATGGAATCATTGATCAATGCTGAAACGGGCGTGCAGATTGCTGCTTTCCAATTAGGGGACTTTATTGACTTTGGCTATCGTGCTTTGTTGAATAAGGCCGGAGAAGCCAAGATTTTTGAATTGTTATCTGTTGCCGGTGCTTATTGGCAAGGTAAATCCAGTAACCCAATGCTGCAAAGAATTTATGGGACAGCCTTCTTTAAACAAGCTGACTTAGAAGCTGATCTTAAACGGCGGGCAGAAATTAAAGAACGTGATCATCGGACATTAGGCCGAGAATTGGATCTTTTCTTCGTTGATCCAGAAGTTGGTGCCGGGTTACCATATTGGATGCCAAATGGGGCTACGATTCGACGGACAATTGAACGTTACATCATTGACCGCGAAGTTGCTGCCGGTTATGAACATGTTTATACGCCAGTATTGGCTAATTTAAATCTATATAAACAATCTGGTCACTGGGACCACTATCGGGAAGATATGTTCCCACCAATGGATATGGGTGACGGTGAAATGCTGGAATTACGGCCGATGAATTGCCCGTCACACATTCAAATCTACCAACATCATTTACGGAGTTACCGGGAATTACCAATTCGGATTGCCGAATTGGGCATGATGCATCGCTATGAGAAGTCTGGAGCTTTGTCTGGGCTGCAGCGAGTACGTGAAATGACATTGAACGATGGTCATACCTTCGTGCGCCCAGATCAAATTCAAGATGAATTTAAGAAGATTTTACAGCTAATGATGAGTGTTTATGAAGACTTTGATATTACAGATTATACATTCCGGCTCAGTTACCGTGATCCAGCAAATACGGAAAAATACTTTGATGATGATGAAATGTGGAATAAGTCACAATCAATGCTTAAGGGTGCCATGGATGATTTAGGCCTAGATTATTATGAAGCTGAAGGTGAAGCTGCTTTCTACGGTCCAAAACTTGATGTTCAAACTAAGACAGCATTAGGCAATGACGAAACCTTATCAACGATCCAATTAGATTTCATGATGCCTGAGAAATTTAACTTAGTGTATACTGGAGAAGATGGCAAAGAACATCGGCCAGTTATGATTCATCGGGGTGTAATTAGTACAATGGAACGTTTCATTGCATACTTAACTGAGATTTACAAGGGTGCTTTCCCAACTTGGCTAGCACCAAACCAGGTTGAAATAATTCCGGTCAATTTGGACTTGCATGCTGATTATGCTCAATCATTGAAGGCACGCATGGCTGCAAAGGGTATCCGAGTCAAAGTAGATTTGCGTAACGAAAAGATGGGCTATAAGATTCGAGAAGCGCAAACTCAGAAGATACCATATACATTAGTTGTAGGGGACCAAGAGGTTGAGGACGCCACGGTTTCTGTTCGTAAATACGGTTCTGAGAAGTCAACTACAGAAGATGTTAATTTATTTGTTGATGCAATTATTGCTGAAATCAATAATTATAGTCGTACTGGTAAAGAAAATACCGTTGAAAGTAAACTTGACAAGTAAACGATAGTTAAGTATACTGTTTGATGTTGTAAAAAATAAGAAAGTAGAAGTCCGTCTTCTCGCCTATGCTTTTGAGCCTCTGGGTTGTATTTTTCATTGAACGTTATATGAATGAAGATTACGAGCGGATTTCTGTGGAAATCCGCCTTTTTTCTACTTTTATGGAGGTGCTTGACCATAGCAAGAGACATGATGGTAAATGACAACATTCGTTTCCGCGAAGTTCGTCTTATTGCTGAAAACGGTGATCAATTAGGTGTTCAATCTAAACAAGATGCTCTAAAGTTAGCAGACCAAGCCAACTTAGATCTTGTAATTGTCGCGCCGAAAGCTAAACCACCAGTTGCAAGAATCATGGATTACGGGAAATACCGTTTTGAAATGCAAAAGAAAGAACGGGAAGCTCGTAAGAAACAGAAGACCATCAGTGTTAAAGAAGTTCGTTTGAGTCCAACTATTGAAGAAAATGACTTTAATACGAAATTGAACAATGCTCGTAAGTTCTTGAGCAAAGGTGATAAGGTTAAAGTCTCAATTCGTTTCAAAGGCCGGGCAATCACGCATAAGGACATTGGTCGTCAAGTGTTGGAAAAACTAGCCAAAGAAGCTAGTGATGTTGCAACTGTCGAATCTCATCCAAAAATGGATGGGCGCAGCATGTTCTTAATGCTTGCCCCTAAAGCCGAAAAAGACAGTAAATAAGCTTTACTGTCACATACATTTTTCGAACCTGATTATTAATCAGGTTCTGTACTTAGGAGGATTTTTCAATTATGCCAAAGCAAAAAACACATCGCGCTTCTGCAAAGCGCTTTAAGAAAACTGCCACTGGTCAATTAACCAGACACCATGCCTATACACGGCATCGTTTCCATGGCAAAACGGTTAAACAACGTCGTCAATTACGTAAAGGTACTTTAGTATCAAGCGCAGATCGCGGTCGTTACCGTCAAATGCTTTCACAAGTAAAATAATCAATCTTTAAATTAACAGTCCTGACCAAGTCAGATGATCGTTTCAAGGAGGAAAAACCATGGCTCGTGTTAAAGGCGGAACAGTTACCCGCAAACGTCGTAAGAAAGTCTTAAAATTAGCAAAAGGTTATACAGGTGCTAAGCATCTTTTATTCAAATCTGCAAATGCACAGGTAATGAATTCGTATCGTTACGCATTTAGAGATCGTCGGCAACGTAAACGTGATTTCCGTAAATTATGGATCGCACGTATTAATGCTGCTGCACGTCAAAATGAAATTAGCTATAGCAAATTAATGCATGGCTTAAAAGTCGCTGGTATTGATATCAATCGTAAAATGCTTGCTGATTTAGCTATCAGTGATGCTGCTGCATTTACAGCACTTGTTGATGCTGCTAAAAAAGCTTTAGCTGCTTAATAAAGCACAAAAAAACCACTCTTTAATTATGAGTGGTTTTTTTGTATAAAAAATATTTAACTTATTTAGCCGGGCCATGAGTTGTTGTGCGTTCGTGTTTTTGAGCAATAACTAAATGACCTTCATTAGTATGTTGTTCCAGTTTCTGGTGGGCCGTAATGACACCTTGAACATTAAAAGGAAGTGCCTCATCAGCGCGAATGATTAAACCAAATGTTCGTGATAAGTGGGTGAGAAAACGCAAAGCCTGGTTGGTATCAAAACTCTTGTCTTGATGGACGTAAGCCAGTGAAGTTCCAGATTTAGTAATCACTGGGGCGATATCACCCACAGTAGCAATTGAGCCGCCACCAGCCTTAACGAGTTGGTTGATCAAACCATTGTCTGTTCCATTCATAGCCGCATTAACGACGAAATCAGCTTGATTCTCAAATTTGGCCCCAACATCTTCTTGATCATAAAATCCCATCTCATCTACACCAATCAAATGCATAAATGCGGCATTTTTCTTGGCACCAATGCCAATGACTCGATTACCATAGCTTTTAGCAATTTGGACAACAATTGAACCAACTGTGCCACTTGCGCCAATTACAGCAATTGTTTTGTCGTTTGTATCCGTAAAACGTTTTAAGAATCGATGAATAATATTATAGGCGGCAACGCCTGGTGTTGGTAGACTGGCAGCATCTAAAATAGACATAGTTTTAGGTTTTTTGACAATTTTAGATGTGGTGGCCGTGACGTATTCACTATAACCACGTAACGGTCGTAGATTAATGACCCAGTCACCAATTTCAAAATCAGTGACTTCTGATCCCATAGCGGCAATTTGACCGACAACATCAGAGCCTGGAATAATGGGGAAGGCCAGCGGCCGGTTCTGTTGTTCTGAACCTCGGCGTAATTTCACATCATAAGGATTAACACCAAAAGCCACTGTTTTGATTAAAACCTGATTATTTTTAGGTTCGGGCTTAGGGCGCTCAATTGTTTCAAATACTTCTGGTGCACCATAAGTATTAAAACCAAAAGATTTCATAAGCAAAACCTCCAATTAATTTAAAATATGGCACAATAGTTCTATCATAGCTCATTTCGGCCGTTGCATGAAAAAAGTTTTACCTAAATAAGTGTAATTTGGACCTGCTAGGCGACCAAGTGGTTGTAATGCCTCGACATCAATATGTTTTGCTGTTTCATCCAAGATGTGTTCGGCAAAATGAAATCCTTGTACTTCTAAGAGTAACAGATCAGTCATAACTTGCTTATTTTTATCTAATAATGGGATATGTTGATATAAGGTTGTTTCTAGACGAATCTTGGCACGGACTAAACCAGGTACCGCGATAAAATCGCTTTTAATTAGCGGTTCATTAATTAGATCCAGCTCACTATTTTGAGCAGCTATACCGGCTGCTGTAGCATTCATTGCCGCAGCAAATTCTGCGCTGACAATATGAATGACAGCTTCTTTTTGGTGTAAAATATTGAACGCTGTATGCTTAACAGACTGATTCTGCCGCAAAATTGCTAAACTAATAATCGGCTTTTGATTGCTAGCGACAGAAAAGTAACTAAAGGGCGCTAGATTAACGACTTTTGTGTCTGAATTTAAAGTTGTGACCCAGGCAATAGGTCGTGGAATCACGCTACCCGATAAAAGTTTATATTGATCTATGTGCGATAAATCTTGTGCCGCATAGGTAATCATATTCGACCACTCGTACTTAACCAAGCCTTAGCCGCTTCTAATTCGTTTTCGGAAAGATTATGTGACTGGTTGGCTTCATAAGCGGTCATATCAGCTTGCTGTTTTTGGAACATTGTTTTTAAAGCGTTAAAGTTTGCTGGCGAAACGATTGGATCCTGATTGCCGTGAGATAACCAAACTTTGGTATCTGGAATTGCTGGTGTTGCTTCATTAGCTGCTAAAACCATCGGATGAAAAAATATCCCAGTTTTGATTGGGCTAATACCAGCCAATATCGCTTTCGCAGCAACGTTTGCGCCATTTGAATAACCCACCACGATCATCTCAGAGATAGACAAGCCATGCTCGTTTGTTAGGGTTTTGATGGCATTAAATAACCAGTTAGTTTCTTGAGTTAAGCTATCTAGATCAAAACCACCAGTTGCTGTATGTTTGAAGTAACGGGTAAGACCATTCTCAATGAGCCGGCCGCGAATAGATAAAAGGCTTGCTTCTGGTGAGAGAAAATGTCCAATCGGTAGTAAGTCCTTCTCATCACCGCCAGTCCCATGTAGCAGAAGTAAAGGTGCAGCATTGGCTGATCCCTGAACAAATTCATAATTGATATCATTAGTTTTCATTAATTATTTCAACTCCGTTTTAATTGGTGTTAAACCAGCTTCAATTTCAGAACGCCGATTTTCCAAAAATGGGGGTAGTTCCAGATGAATACCTGCTTCATCATAAGTTTCATCTTGTAGAAATCCAGGGCCATCCGTTGCAATCTCAAATAAAATCTGTGGTGCAGCACGAAAGTACTCAGATTTGAAGTAAAAACGATCTACAAAACCAGATTGTGGCAAGCGATAGGCTTTGATTTTTTCAATCCAGGTTCGCAAAACAGTTTCATCACTAACGCGAAAGGCTAAATGATGTACGTTACCATAGCCTTCTTCAGCGGGAGCAACATCTTCGCGGTGTTCCATGATCACTTCAGCACCATGGCCACCATTATTTAACTCATACCGAGTAAAAGCACCCTCTGTTTCATTTTGAGTAAAGCCCATCAGTTCAGTTAAGATCAAGTTTAAATGGCCTTGATTAAAAACGGTAATTTGAACGGGGCCAAGACCTACAATAGCAAATTCGGCAGGGACGTCACTTTTTTTAAAGGGTGTACCGCCAGAAATACCGCTATTATGTTCATCGGATACCAACTGATATTGTTGACCATCGAAATCTTCAAATTGGATAATTTTATCTCTGAATTGTGTTTTGATTTCTGAGTGCGTAATGTGATTTACTTCGAATCGCTTGGTCCAATAAGTTAGAGCTGCATCGTTAGGCACACGAAAGCCAATTCGTGAAATTAGATTGGTTCCCTTTTTACCCTTGGCTAGATGGGGAAATTCAAAAAAGGTGATATCTGTACCAGCAGTGCCCATATCGTCCGTAAAATAAAGATGGTAGGCTGAGACATCATCCTGGTTGACTGTTTTTTTTATTAAATGTAAGCCCAATAATTTAGACATGAAATTAAATATTTTTTGTGCGTCCGATGTAATCGCAGTCACATGATGTAAACCTAGTAAATTTTCATTATCCATTAAAAACGACACTCCTTTGTTTAAAATATGCTTCAATTTCGGAACGTTTGCTTTCAAATTTAGGGGGCAAGCCTAAGCTTTCGCCTAACGTTGCTAAGGGTTCATCTAAGGTAAATCCTGGTGTCATCGTTGCAAATTCAATTCGGTTATGGTTCGGCTCACGAATATAGAGACTGGTGAACCAGCCACGATCGCGGACCTCTTCAATTGACCAACCTTGATCTTGAGCTTTTTGAATCATGGCCTGCAGTGATTTAATGTCTGTTACCGTTAATGCAACATGGTCCATACTACCGCGGCCAAAGCGGTGCTTATCGGTTGAATTAGAAAACATAATCTTTAAAAAGTTACCATCATCCAGCAGCAATTGATCATCTTCAAAATGTAAATTTAAAAAACGTTCAAAAAAGTCAAGTGTCGGTGCTATTTCTGGCACGTGTAGTTCAGTACCTAAAAGGCCGACGATTTGGTAGTTGCCCGGAATATTATTAGAAACATATTGTTGTGGTGCCAGCGCTTTAAAGCTTGGATGGAGCGTAATTGTGACACCATCTGGATCATTGAATTGTAAATTATCATCAACCTGTGTGGTCATAATGTGATAATGATTCAAACGGTCATACCAGAATGATAAGCTAGCTTCGGGGATTGCATAATGGATGCCATTCAAATAGCTTTTGCCGTCATAACGATGACCGATATTAGGCACTTCAAAAAAAGTAGTAACAGTACCTGGTGTGCCTAAATAATCACCATAGAACAGGTGCCGCATATGAATATTTTCTTGATTTACCGTATTTTTAACGAAACGAAAGCCAAGGACTTGTGTATAGAATGCAATATTCTTTTTAGCATCTTTAGTTAATAAGGAGACGTGATGCAATTTTGACATGTTAGATCCTCCCTTTTAAGTTATTGTATATTACTTACACAAAGTAAGCAATAACTTTGGACTTAATAAATCGCTTACAAAACAAGGTTACCATAAAACATGCATTAAATGCTAAAATCTACTATAATGTATAAATGTATATGTATAAAACGAAAAATAGGAGAAAGTTCTGTGAGTTTTACGCCAACATTTATGATTGAGTCCATTTTTAATATCGATGCTGATCAACTTAAACAATTAGATATTAAAAATATTCTGACAGATTTAGATAATACATTATTACCATGGAATGATAAGCGCGCAACCGATGAGCTCAAACATTGGTTGGCACACTTAACTCAAGCGGGAATCAAAGTTATTGTGGTTTCTAATAATAACCATCAGCGTGTTAAACTGGCACTCAAGGATATTGATGTACCATTTATTTCACGAGCTTTAAAACCAACTACAAAAGGGATTCGTCATGCGATTCAACAATTTAACTTGCGCCCCAGTGAAACTGTAATGGTTGGCGATCAGTTGATGACGGATATTTTTGCCGGTAATGCTGCAGGTATTCGTACAGTTCTAGTCAAACCGCTGGTAGCAACTGATGGTTGGAACACAAGCATTAATCGCTTTTTAGAGCAATTTATTTTTATGAAGTTACGTTATCAAAACGGTCCTTTAATTTGGCATCAAAAATTGACGGACCGCTAATTTTTTTGGAGGTATGCATGGACTTAACTGAAGATATATATTGTATTGGCTGTGGTGCTAAGATCCAAACTTTGGATAAATCTGCTCCAGGGTATATTCCTAATAGTGCTTTGCAAAAACAGCTGACACAAAACGCAGAAACGATTTATTGTCAACGGTGTTTTAGGTTAAGACACTATAATGAGATTGTGCCAGTATCTGTTGCAAATGATGAATTTATTAAATTGCTAAATGAACTTGGTACTAAAGATGCACTGATCATTAACGTGATTGACATTTTTGACTTTGATGGTAGTGTGATCCCAGGTTTACATCGCTTCGTGGGTCAAAACCCTGTGATTATTGTCGGCAATAAGGTAGATGTTTTACCCAAAGAAGTTTCAAGGCCAAAGATTCGGCACTGGTTAGAAGTGCAAAGTCATGCTCAAGGTCTACGGCCAATCAAAACAGTTTTGGTATCTTCTAAAACCGGTGAAAATGTTGAAGGACTTTTAAAAGTGATCGATCGTTATCGTGAAGATAAAGATGTTTATGTGGTTGGAACTACGAACGTAGGTAAATCAACACTGATCAATCAAGTGATTCGTCAGAATATGACCATCAAAGATTTGATCACAACTTCAAGATTTCCAGGTACAACTTTGGATAAAATCGAAATTCCCTTTGAAGATGGTCGCTACCTAATTGATACGCCAGGTATTATTCATGAACATCAAATGGCGCATTATTTAAATGACAAAGATTTGAATTTGATCGCACCGCAAAAAGAAATCAAGCCGAAAACGTTTCAGTTAAATGCTAGACAGACATTGTTTTTGGCGGGTATTGCACGTTTTGATTATATACAAGGTGCACGTCAAGGAATTACCGTCTATGCTGATAATCAACTGTATCTCCATCGCACCAAGCTAGAGAATGCGGATGTATTTTATACGAGACAGATTGGGCAATTATTAACACCACCCCGTACTGAGGATCTCAAGAACTTTCCCAAACTTGTTCGTCAAGAATTTTCGATTCAAGAACCGAGTGACATTGTTTATGCCGGGTTAGGATGGATCACAGTCAAACATCCAGGACTAGTGGCCGCTTATGTACCTGAAGGTGTCAATGTTGCAGTTCGACCAGCAATTATTTAAAAGGAGTTATTATGCTAACAGGAAAACAAAAGCGTTTCTTACGTTCAAAGGGTCAAACGATGCGGCCAATCATGCAAATCGGTAAAAATGAATTCTCACAGCATTTGTTTGCACAAGTCGACGCGACTTTAGAACGACGTGAACTGATTAAGATATCTTTATTGCAAGCAGCAGCTGTAACACCTCAGGATACGGCTGAGTGGTTAGTTGCTCAGGATCATAAAATTGAGATTGCTCAGATTATTGGTCGGACGATTTTAGTTTTTCGCCCATCAACTAAAGAAAAGTTTCAAGACATTTCCAAATCGATTGCTGAATTATAATATTTAATTGATAAGGAAGAGATTAATGTGCAGCAAAAGACAGTCACACTGCGACAACCAGTCATATCCACTGAAGTTAAACGCAAGTTGGTTTATCTGAATCAGAGAAGACAGGTCGGTATTCTCGGGGGGACTTTTAACCCACCACATTTAGGTCATTTAATCATGGCAGATCAAGTTTTAAAACAACTTGGTTTGGAGAAAGTTCTTTTTATGCTAGACAATCAACCGCCCCATGTTGATCAGAAACAAACGATCCCAAGCACTTTTCGAAAAGATATGGTCAATTTAGCGATTCTGGATAATTTGAATTTTGAATTAGAAACGCTTGAATTGGAACGCGGTGGTAAAAGTTACACTTATGACACGATTCGTGAGCTAAAGCTGCGTCATCCGGATACAGATTATTATTTTATTATCGGCGGCGATATGGTAGCCTATTTACCAAAGTGGTATAAAATTGAGTCATTAATAAAAATGGTTCATTTCGTAGGGGTTCGTCGTCAAGACTATGCTGTCCATTCACCCTATCCAGTGATCTGGGTGGATGCACCACTGATTGATATTTCATCTAGTAATGTTCGGCAACGTGTTCGTACCAATCGTTCGATTCATTATTTAGTACCAAATGCAGTTGAAGACTATATTTATGATAAGGGTCTGTATGTTCATGACAAAAATAAATGAAGTACTACCATATGATTATGAGGTATTATTACAAAAGGTTCATGCCAAATTAACCGATAGCCGCTATAATCATGTTTTGCGAGTAGCGGATACGGCTGAAGCATTGGCACAACAGTATTCAGCTGATCCGGTGAAAGCACGAATTGCTGGGATTGTTCATGATTATGCCAAGCAATTTCCAGACGAAGCGTTTAAGCAAGTCATTATGTCTCAAAAATTAGCGCCAGAGTTATTAGGCTATAACAACGGGATTTGGCACGGTGTCGTCGGCACCTATTTTATCAAACGTGATTTACGTATTTTTGATACTGCCATTTTATCGGCCGTTGCTAAGCATACGACAGCTGATGTCGAAATGTCAGCGTTGGATCAAATTATTTTTATTGCTGATTATATTGAACCAAACCGCAATTTCCCGGGTATTGACGCAGCTCGAAAAGCAGCTCAAAAATCGTTAGCAATCGGTGTTGCTTTTGAATTGCAACATACTTTAAGGTATTTGGTGACGCAAGGCGCTAAGATTTATCCGAAAACAATTATAAGTTATAATACATGGCGGGAATATTTAGAAAATTAATAAAGGGGTTTTGAATACTTGGATAGTCAACAGATGTTAGAAGTAGCAGTTAAGGCCGCTGACGGCAAGCATGCAGAAGATATTGTGGCGTTAGATATGCAAGAAGTTAGTCTCCTGGCAGATTATTTTTTGATCATGCATGGAAATTCCGAACGGCAAGTTGAAGCTATTGTTAGTGAAATTGTCGATAAGGAAGAAAAACATGGTTTTGAAATCAAACATATGGAAGGCAAGAAGGGCTCTCGCTGGTTTTTGATCGATTTAGGCGATATTGTCGTGCACGTCTTCTTAAAAGAAGAACGCGATTTCTACAATCTTGAAAAATTATGGTCTGATGCACCGTTAGTTAATGTTTCACAGTGGGTTACAGAATGATTTATACAACCTTTGCTAGCGTCTATGATCGACTCATGGACGAGGCAATGTATGACGAGTGGGCTACTTACGTCAATCAATCTGTACTACGTGAGACGGGTGTCCATCCTAAACTATTAGAGTTGGCCTGTGGGACTGGTGACTTGGCAGTTCGTTTACAACAACACGGTTATCAGGTAACGGGGCTGGATATTTCTGAAGAAATGTTGGCACTAGCCGATCAGAAAATTTCTGAAGCTCAATTGAAAGTTCCTTTAATTCAAGGAGATATGTTAGACCTGGATTTTCCAGCAAATTTTGATGTGGTCACTTGTTTTGATGACTCACTTTGTTATTTACGCGATTCTAAGGCGGTGGCACAGACCTTTAGCAACGTCTATCGTGCCTTAAAACCTGGCGGCATATTTTTATTTGATGTTCATTCGCTTTATCAAATGGACCATATTTTTCCAGGATACATGTATAATGCTAAATTTGAAGATTTAGCTTTTATGTGGTCTAGTTATGCGGATGACCAACGCGCACATGCTGTGGTGCATGAACTGACTTTTTTTGTTTGGGATGAAGGTATTCAAGGCTATCAAGCTATTGAAGAAATTCACCATGAACGGACTTACGCAGTATCTGATTTTAAGCAATTATTGACGGCTGCTGGCTTTGTCAATATTGTAGCTACTGCTGATTTCGGTCGTACAGAAATTCAATCAGATTCAGAGAGGTATTTTTTTAAGTGCAACAAAAAAAATTGACTGCGTGTGGGGTAATTGCTGAGTATAATCCTTTTCATACTGGACATGCATATCAGTTAAAAATGGCTCGAATCAAAACGCACGCGGATGTTTTGGTCGTTGTAATGAGTGGTAATTTTGTTCAACGTGGTGAGATTGCCATTGTCGATAAGTATCAACGAACGGCGATGGCCTTGGCAAATGGGGCAGACCTTGTTGTGGAGTTACCGTTTTCTAATAGTGTCCAACCAGCAGACTTGTTTGCAAAAGGTGCATTGACAATTTTAAGTGCGTTGCAATGTGAGCATCTGGCTTTTGGCACTGAAGTTGCCGAGATAAATTATCAACAACTGGGCTTTAAATTGCGGCAGTTACCAAACCGAAATGATTATTTTGTTGATTATCGGAAAACTTATGCCACCCAAATTAATGAGTTCTTTCAAAATGAGCTGGGGCTGAGTTTTGATCAACCTAATATGCTATTGGCTGCGAGTTATGCTCGGGCTAATGCTGATTTGGCAATGCCGCTGTCATTAGTACCAATTCAGCGCGTAGGTGTCGAACATGACAGTTCTGTTAAGACTGGAAAATATCAAAGTGCAAGTGCGTTACGCAATCAATTATTAGCGGGTGTGTTGCCAGAAGCATTGACGGCTTTTTTGCCACAAACGAGTGTCTTTGAATTGAAACAAGCACCTAAATTTTTGAATTGGACCAACTGTTTTGAATTTTTGAAGTATCGTTTGTTGTCCACAGATTTAGAGCGGTTGGCAAAAATCTATCAGATCAACGAAGGTCTAGAATATCGAATACTGCAACATATCCGAGATTGCGATTCTTTTACGGACTTTCTTCATGCTATTAAGACTAAGCGTTACACTTTTGCACGACTACAACGCGTATTGACTTATATTTTATTAGGCGTTACAAAATCTGAAATGCATTTAGCCAAAGATTTTGTTCATCCCCTGGGATTTAATGAGTGTGGTCGAGCTTATTTAAATCAGGTAAAAAAGCAAATCACGTTACCAATTATTACTCGCGCCAATTCAAAGAATACTAAATCAGATGGTCTTTTTTATTTACAAAACCGGGTAGATCAATTCGTTGAATTATTAACGCATGTCAGTCAAAATTATGGTCGTCAACCGATTTATATCAGGAGGTAGTATATTGTTACAATGGACGCTAGCTGAGCTTGCAAAGTTTCAGCAAAAACCGTTGCAATTTAATGAAACTTTGGATTTAAAGCAGGCATTGCATCAGAGATTAAGTGAGATTAGCGATGCCCAGCCGTTTACTGTTAAGGGTAGTTTGACTTTTGACCATGATGCTTGGATTTTAGATATGCATCTTGTTGGTACGATTACAGTGCCGTCAACACGAAGCTTGGCACCGGTATCTCTACCAATTGATCGTTACGTTTCCGAAGTTTATGTGACGAGTGAAAATGCTGATGATGAGAATTTTGAAGATGAGGTAGTCATTGAAATTGAAGACAAAAAAATAGATCTTCAGCAATCTATCGAAGATAATATTATTTTGAGCATTCCATCACAAGTGTTGACGCCCGAAGAAAAGGCAGCAGATATCATGCCTAAAGGCCAGGGGTGGCATGTCGTTTCCGAAGCAGATTATCAAACTGCTCAGTCTGAAGAAGAGGGCACACCCAACCCTGAATTCGAGAAATTAAAAGACTTATTCTCTGGGCAAGACAGAAAAAACACAGATTAATTGAAGTTTGGGAAGTAGATATGCTAGGATAAACAAAGAATTTAAATAGGAGGGTATATTTCATGGATCAACCACAAATTGGTGTTATCGGCATGGCCGTAATGGGCAAAAACTTAGCTTTGAATATTGAAAGCAGGGGCTACACAGTCGCAATTTTTAATCGGACTGCCGCTAAAACAGAAGCTGTTATGAAAGAACACAGTGAAAAGAAATTAGTACCAAGTTACACAATTGAGGATTTCGTTAAATCACTCGAAAAGCCTCGTCGAATTTTAATGATGGTCAAGGCTGGTGCGGGTACTGACGCAGTGATCGATGAGTTATTGCCTTTGCTTGATAAAGGCGATGTATTGATCGATGGTGGTAATACCTTCTTTGAAGATACCATGCGTCGCAATGAAAAATTAGATCAATCTGGCATTAATTTCATTGGTATGGGCGTTTCTGGTGGTGAGCTTGGTGCCCTTGAAGGGCCTTCGATGATGCCTGGTGGTCAAAAAGAGGCTTATGATCTAGTAGCGCCTATTCTAGAACAAATTTCTGCTAAAGCTAACGATGGCGCACCCTGTGTCACTTATATTGGCCCAAATGGCGCAGGCCATTATGTCAAAATGGTACATAACGGTATCGAGTACGGCGATATGGAATTGATCGCTGAAAGTTATAACATTATGCGTAATGTGTTGCATTATTCCGTTGAAGATCTTGCAGGTGTCTTCAATGAGTGGAATAAGGGTGAACTTGAAAGTTATCTGATTGAGATCACAGCCGAAATTTTAACACGCAAAGATGACGAAGGCACTGATGATCCGATCGTTGATATGATTCTAGACGCTGCTGGTAATAAAGGTACCGGTAAGTGGAGTTCACAAAATGCCTTAGAATTAGGTGTGCCACAGTCACTTATCACCGAAGCTGTTTATGCGCGTTATATTTCTGCTTTAAAGACAGAACGGGTTGCCGCCAGCAAAGTTTTGCCGGGTCCAGATAAGATGCCTGAAATCTCTGATGTCAAAGCAACAATTGACAAGGTTCGACAAGCCCTTTATTTCAGTAAAATTATGAGTTATGCCCAAGGGTTTGAACAAATGCGTTTTGCTTCCGAAAAATACAATTGGGATTTACAATATGGTGAAATCGCCAAAATCTGGCGTGCAGGTTGTATTATTCGTGCTCAGTTCTTACAAAAAATTACTGATGCTTACGACCGCAAAGCAGACCTTCAAAACTTGTTATTGGATGATTATTTCTTAGACATTGCTAAAAACTATCAGCAAGCCACTCGTGATGTCGTTGCTTTGGCAGCGCAAGCAGGTATTCCTGTTCCCGCTTTTAGTGCAGCTATTTCCTATTATGATTCTTATCGCAGCGAGGTTTTACCAGCTAATTTGATTCAAGCACAACGGGATTATTTTGGTGCCCACACGTATCAACGTGTCGATAAGGATGGTATTTTTCATTATACTTGGTATAAAGAACAATAATTATAATTATTATTTATGAGATTAGACTGAGATACTTTTGTATCTCAGTTTTTTGTTATCCTAATTTAATACGATTCGCTCATAATTTATGAAGTTTTGCTGTATTAAGTTGGTTCTTATGGTAAAATGGCATGTGGAAAAGTTTCACTTTTTAATTTATATAATATGATTAAGCCCAACTAAGTGGATTATTATAAGGAGCTGCTTTTTTTAATGAGTAGAATATTAGTAATTGAGGATGAAAAAAATTTAGCACGATTCGTTGAATTGGAGCTAAAACATGAAGGTTATGACGCTGAAGTTTACTTTAATGGGCGTACTGGATTAGATGCGGCACTTAATGAGGATTGGGATGCTATTTTACTAGATTTAATGCTGCCAGAGTTGAATGGTTTGGAAGTTGCTCGTCGTGTTCGCCAAGTCAAAAATACACCGATTATTATTATGACAGCTCGGGATTCAGTCATTGATCGTGTTTCTGGACTAGATCATGGCGCTGATGACTATATTGTCAAACCTTTTGCTATTGAAGAACTTTTAGCACGGTTGCGCGCACTTTTACGCAGAATCGACATTGAAGGCGAACATAATGCAAATAAGCAACACACCATTACGTATCGCGATCTGACGATTGAAAAAGAAAATCGAGTTGTGCGTCGGGGCGAGGATATCATTGAACTTACCAAGCGCGAGTATGAATTGCTTTTGACATTGATGGAAAACGTTAATGTCGTTTTATCTCGGGAACTTTTATTGCGTAAAGTATGGGGTTATGATTCCAACGCTGAAACAAACGTTGTGGATGTTTATATTCGCTATTTACGTAATAAAATCGATGTTGCTGGCAAGCCAAGCTATATTCAAACAGTTCGTGGTACAGGATACGTTATGCGCTCCTAGACTGTGAAGGGGGAATGCTGATTTGATGGAAGAACAAGTTGCTCAACCACAAAAGCGCACCCGTAGTTTAAAGACATCTTTAAAGGCCAAATGGACTTTAGGGATGTCTGTTATTATACTGGGAACGCTACTCTTGTTCTCATTTGTGATTTATTATACGGTTCGAAACGTCTTATTGGATCAGGAAAAAATTACAGTTCAAGAAACAATTACGGCTGTTAAACATCGATTAGATTCTGAAACACATGAATTGTCTGCAGATAATGTGTTGCCGCGTTTAAATATTGAACGAGATAAAAATGCGCTTTATCCAGCCTCACCGAATTGGGATCAGACCGATGTTTTTCAAGATTCGGTCATACAAAAGTTATCACGGAATGATATTAATGTTGGTGTTTATAATAGTCGTGGTACACAAATTTTTACAACTAAAGCTACTTCTTTGCCGTTAAAGAATACGCGTGACTTAGGGGTGTTTTTGCGCGAATATAAGCACCAAACGGTGATGCAAGGCAAAGCTGCGATACATTCACAGCGCAATAATCGTTTGATTGGCTATATTCAAGTTGTTGACGGTATGGTAAGCTATCATCGCAATATGGAGCGTTTGCGCTTATTTATGGTTCTATTTACAGCCATAGCTGTCCTGCTAGGCGGTTTGGCTTCATTTCTGATTATTCGACATTTTCTTAGGCCGATTCGCAAGTTGAGTGATGCCATTGAATTGGTTAAAGTCGAGCCCAATACTCAAATGCGTGTGCCAGAAATTAATAGTGACGATGAATTAGCCGAACTAACTGATGAATTCAATCATATGTTAGATAAAACCCAACGTTTTGTAGATGCTCAAAATAATTTTGTCCAAGATGTATCTCACGAACTAAGGACGCCTGTCGCTGTTTTAGAAGGGCATCTACAATTGTTGAATCGCTGGGGCAAGGATGATCCAGAAGTTTTGGATGAATCATTAAATGCTTCTATCCAAGAATTACAACGGATGAAATATTTGATTCAAGAAATGTTAGATCTATCACGCGCCGATCAGGTTGAGGAACTTTATGGCCAAGAAACTACAGAGGTAGTCCCATTGGTCGATCAAATTTATAATAACTTTAAAATGTTACATCCAGAATTTTCAATTGTTTTGGATTTAGATTTAAAGGCGGATACTTTCGTAAGAATTTATCGTAATCATCTTGAACAAATTTTAGTCATCTTAATGGATAATGCCGTTAAATATTCTGAAAATCGAAAAGAAATTCACTTATCAGCCTCACAAGATTCTCGTTTTGTAAATATTGCAGTTCAAGATTTTGGCGCAGGTATACCTGAAAATGATCGTAAAAATATTTTCAATCGATTCTACCGCGTTGATAAGGCTCGCAGTCGGGACAAAGGCGGTAATGGATTGGGACTTTCGATTGCTCAACGCTTGATTGAAAGCTACCATGGTAGCATTTCAGTAGAAAGTACCGTTGGTTCAGGGTCGATTTTTCGGATAGACGTGCCTTTATTTGTACCAGAAGCTGAGAAAGAAGAAGAAAAACTGGCTAAAAAGGAACAATAAGTTTGTGACATTTTTTATCAAAGGATAACAAAAAAGAGGGCCATTACGGCACCTCTTTTTTTTACTATCTTGGTCGATTCTGTTTACCAGCGTTACGTTGACGATTGCGCTCATGAATTGCTTTAAGCGATTCCGCCGTTTCAGAACTATTCGTTTGAGTAGTTGCGGCTGGATTGTCATCTAGTGACTCAATGACTTGTTCATTGACAACTTCTACAATTGGTTTATTTTTAAGTTCTGTATCAATTTGTTTTTTAATACGTGGGGTCATCCAAAATGTAACGATAATTTGTTGGATGACAACGATTAGACCACCGACTAGGAAATATAGGCCTAAACCAGCTGGTGCAATCAAAGCAAAAATAAATGTCGTAATTGGTCCCATCATCGCAGAAACACGCATTGCTTGTTTTTGCGCTTCTGGAACAGATAAAAGCATGAGGTAACTTTGCAAGGCATAAAATAAAGTTGCAACGATTACAACAACCAAGTTGGAGCGGCCTAAATTAATACCCAGGAAATGCGCAGAAGAAATTTCAGGTGAGTACATAACAGCTTGAAAAATCCCGATCATAATTGGAAATTGAATGATCAGGGGTAAACAACCCATGCCACCAGTCAAACTAAGATCATTTTTCTTATAAACATCCATTTGCAGTTGACCAAGCTTTGCTTGCGCTGCTTGAGAATTATTCTTTTTCATTTGCTTTTGAATCAACTGTAACTGAGGCTGGATCCGTTGAACTTTTTCTTGTTGAATGGTGGACTTCTTAGATTGAACTAACATCAACGGTAAAATAATCAAACGGACCACAAAAGTAATAATCAAGATACCCCAGCCATAACCACTAGGGCCTCCAATCTTATCAGCCGTCCAATTGATTAGATGCTGCATTGGTACGGCTAAACCATTATAAAGTGTGCCATAAAAGAATCCTGAGGGTGGTTTTTGCCCTGGCTTGTAGAAATTCTGAAATGAACAACCGCTTAAAATAAACATTAGTGCAAAGGCTGAACAAATCAAAAGTAAGTATTTAATTTTTTTTTGCTTCATGTTAGCTTCCCTTCCGATAAGAATACAAAATTACTATACGTGAAGGGAAGCCAATATTCAACCAATCACGCGAAATTTTGAAAAATCGGGCGTAGGACTGAGTGATTGCACGATAACTTTTTGTACTTTACTAAACGGGGTGGGAGAAGCCTTAATTGCGGCTACAAACTGATCTACAGCTTGTTTTGGACCAACCACTTCAATATAGACAGAGCCATCACTTTTATTTGCGACGGTACCTGCTAAATGATATTCATCTGCTAACATTTTAGTCGTATAACGAAAGCCAACACCTTGAACACGACCAAAAACAGTTAATGCTAATGCCTTTTGCATCACATGACCTCCTAGAGAACATGTTATAATACGATGGAATAGATAGAAATAGAATAAGGTGAAACTATGAAGATAATTCGTTCAACTCAAAACGATCAGATTAAGCAAATTCATAAATTAAAACAAACTAAGTATCAAAAAAAATTTGGGGCTTATTTATTGGAAGGCCCTCATGAAGTGCAAGAAGCGATTCAGGCACATGCGCCAATTAAACACTTATTGATTACTGAGGGCATTCAGTTGAGCTTTGCGACTGAAGCAACTGAAATTGATATGATTCAAATTGAGCCTAGCGTCAGTGCTTACTTATCCGACACGAAAGCAACACAAGGTATTTTTGCCGTTATCAAAATAGCCGAACAAACCTTACCAACTGATTTAGCGGGAGGTTGGATTTTGCTGGATGCCTTGCAGGATCCAGGAAATCTTGGCACCATTATTCGAACAGCAGATGCTTTGGGTTTGAAAGGTGTTATTTTAGGCGAAGGTACAGTATCAGTATACAATCCAAAAGTATTGCGTGCACTTCAAGGCAGTCAGTTTCATTTACAAATAGTGACCCAATCATTACTGACTGTATTAACTGCGCTGAAGCAACAACAAATTCCGGTTTTTGGCACTGCGTTAACACCAAATGCGGTCGGTATTGAGCAAATACCCGCTACATCGAATTTCGCCGTCGTGATCGGTAATGAGGGCAACGGTGTTTCGGACGCTATTCTTGCGCAGACAACTCAAAATATTGTAATTCCGATCAGAGGTAAAGCAGAATCACTGAATGCGGCAGTTGCAGCTGCAATTATAATGTACCATTTTTCACAAGGATAGATTATTTTAATAAATTTACTAATTTTTTAGAAGTAAATCATTGCACTTAAATACTTTAAATGATATTATGTCGTTAGTTTTTGAATATGTGACTTTGTCAAAGGAGTTTGTGAATGACCGTAAATAGTTGGCAACATGATTCTGAATACGTCGCATTAGTTTCGGATTTATTACAAAGAGATGAAGTATTAAGATTAGCAGAATTTACCCAACATTATTATTCTAACCGATTGGAACATTCGATTCATGTTTCATATCGGAGTTATCTGATTGGGAAAAAACTTGGATTAAATACGCGTGCTTTAGCAAGAGCTGGCCTTTTACACGACTTATTTTATTACGATTGGCGTAATACGAAGTTTGATATGGGTACACATGCTTATGTCCATCCAAGAATCGCCTTAAGAAATGCTGAAAAAATTACCGATCTATCTCCAATGGAAAAAGACATTATCATCAAGCATATGTTTGGTGCTACCTTGGCTTTACCAAAGTACAAAGAGAGTTGGGTTGTTACACTGGTTGATGACTATTGCGCCCTTGAAGAAGTCGGAGATCCTTTATACCATCGAGCTGCAGCAAGAATTAAAAAGCATTTTGGCGTTTCTATAGAACAATAATTTAAAAATCAAACAAAGGTTGCGTTAAGCAGCCTTTTTGTGTATACTTATTTTAAGTAAGCGAGGGGTGATCGGAATGATGCAAAAAACAACCAATGTTGAAGCATGTCAAAAGAAACAAATTGAATTGTGTCCACGTTTTCAAAAGACTTTTTCTATTTTAGGGAAAAAATGGAACGGCCTGATCATTGATGTATTGGTCGAGAATGGCACATTAAGATTTCGTGATTTAGCACATTCAATTGAAAAGTGCAGTGATCGTGTCTTAGTTGAACGCTTAAAAGAACTTGAACGAGAAAATATTGTTAGTCGTGTCTCATTTTATGATAGCAATCTTGTAGAATATCATTTAACTGAAAAAGGCAAGGCTTTAGCACCAGTCATGGCATCAGTGCATGCTTGGGCTGACGAATACATTACCGAAGCTGAATGTGACGCTTAGTGATTCTGTATTGACTTTCTGCAAGCTTGCGGTATGATAGCTATATTGAAAAACGTTGAAGGAAAATAGTAATACAACTAGGCGGGTTAGAGAGATAATCGTTTTCTGAAATATTATCCGATGTTTGGTTGTACGAATTCGCTTCCTGAGTTGACACTTAGGCTTTCTTGCTGAAGGTGCTCCGGTTGAGTGACCGTTAAACATGAAGTGTATAGCGTTTTTGACGTTGTAAATTAGGGTGGTACCGCGTGTAGACCTCGTCCCTTTGTTGGATGAGGTCTTTTTTTTGTGATTAATATGACCCAAGAAAGGAATTGCTTATGAGTTTAAAAAATGATTTAGAAGTATTGCGTGATCAGGGCTTAACCCAAATTAAAGCCACTGAGTCAATGAAAGATCTAAATGATATTCGTGTCAAATTATTGGGGAAAAAGGGGCCAATTACGAATGTTCTCCGGGGGATGAAAGACTTATCTCCAGAGGAACGGCCAAAAGTTGGTGCTTTTGCTAATGAGATTCGGGATACATTAACGACAGCAATTGAAACACGGAAAAATAGTTTAGAAGCAGAAGCTCTAAATAAGCAACTTGCGGCGGAAACAATCGATGTTACCTTACCAGGTCGGCAGGTTCATGTGGGCACGAGCCACATCCTCACACAGACCATGGATGATATTGAAGAATTATTTATTGGTATGGGCTATCAAGTTGTGGACGGGCCTGAAGTTGAAGAAGATCATTACAATTTTGAAATGATGAATATTCCTAAGAATCATCCCGCTCGTGATATGCAAGATACGTTTTATATTACAAATGAATTGCTGATGCGGACACATACTTCTCCAGTTCAGGCACGAACATTAGAAAAACATGACTTTTCTCAGGGCCCTCTAAAAATGATCAGTCCAGGCCGGGTTTTCCGTCGTGACACAGATGATGCCACCCATTCACATCAATTCCATCAAATTGAAGGCCTAGTTGTTGATAAACATATTACAATGGCTGATTTAAAGGGAACATTGGAAGTTTTGGCGAAGCATGTCTTCGGTGCTGAAAGAACGATTCGTTTACGCCCAAGCTATTTCCCATTTACTGAGCCTTCAGTTGAAGTAGATGTTTCATGTTTTGCCTGTGGCGGTAAAGGCTGTGCTGTTTGTAAATATACCGGATGGATCGAGGTTCTTGGTGCCGGAATGGTTCATCCAAATGTTATCAAAAATGCTGGAATCGATCCTGATGTCTATGGCGGCTTTGCCTTTGGGTTAGGACCTGATCGCTTTGCGATGTTGAAATATGGTATTGATGATATTCGTGAATTCTATCTAAATGATATTCGTTTCTTACATCAATTTAATACGGAAGGATAAGACAAAATGAAAATTTCTTATAAATGGTTACAAGATTATATCCCACTATCTGAAGATCCTGATGTCTTAGCCGATAAGGTTTCTCGAACTGGGATCGAGGTTGCAAGTGTCATTCGACCAGAGACTGGCTTGAAAAAAATCGTCGTTGGGCATATTAATGCAATGGCACCACACCCAGATTCAGATCATCTAAATATCTGCCAAGTTGATGTTGGTGAAGCTGAAGATTATCAAATCGTTTGTGGCGCACCTAATGTCGCACCTGGCCAGAATGTCATCGTGGCTTTGCCTAATTCACGTATTGCCGGCAATACTAAAATTAAAAAGTCAAAAATGCGTGGTGTGCAATCCATGGGCATGATTTGCAGTCTTCAAGAGATCGGTTTTTCCGAAAATGTTGTACCTAAAGAATTTGCAAACGGCATTTACGTCTTTCAAGAGCCAGTTACTGTGGGTGCACCGGTATTTAAGTATTTAGGTATGGATGACATTATTTTGGATTTTGATATTACACCAAATCGAGCAGATACGTTGGGTATGCATGGTGCTGCATGGGAAGTTGGTGCGATGTATGCTGAAAAACCTAAATTTGAAACCAACGATTTAGTTGAAACTGGGCAGTCAATTGCCAATGAATTAAGCGTTGATGTGACAAATAAAAATTTGGTACCAGCCTATTATTTACGTAGAATTCATAACGTTAAACTGCAACCAAGTCCGATGTGGTTGCAAACACGTCTTTGGAATGCTGGTATTCGGCCAATCAATAATGTCGTTGACATTACCAACTACGTTATGATCACTTACGGGCAGCCATTGCATGCGTTTGATGCTAACAAATTAACCAGTGACCATATTGTCGTACGGCAAGCACAAAAGAAAGAAACATTGGAAACACTTGATGAAGTGACACGTCAATTAAGTACTGATGACATTGTGATTACTGATGATAGCCAAACACCAATTGCTTTAGCCGGTATCATGGGTGGCAAACAAAGCGAGATTGATGGCAACACGACTGATGTTATTTTAGAATCAGCCGTCTTTGATGGGGCAGCAATTCGAAAAACGGCACAACGTCAGAATTTACGGACGGATGCTTCCACCCGGTTTGAAAAGGGAGTTGATACAAGTGCGATCATTGAAGCCTTAAATGCGGCCGCCGCTTTGTTAGTCAAATATGCAGCAGCTACAGTTGATCAAGGCTATTTGACCGGTCAAGCAATAAAACCTCAGGCCGTTACTATCCCGATTAAGTTAGATCGAATTAATCATATTTTGGGAACCAGTTTAACATTAGATCAAGTTATTGAAATTTTTCATAACTTAGGCTTTGGTACCGCAGTCACTGATGGTGAACTGATCAAAGTAACCGTGCCACCACGCCGCTGGGATATACATATTGAAGCTGATTTGGTTGAAGAAATCGCACGTATGTATGGTTACGATCGTTTACCAGTTTCGTTACCTAAAGTTGCCATGACACCAGGTGAATTTAATCCCCAACAAAAGTTCATTCGACATGCTAAACGACAACTTCAGAGCGCAGGTCTATCAGAAGTGATCAGCTATGCATTGACGACAGAAGTAAAAGCAACACAGTTTAAAATGACGCAATTAGATCAATTGACGAAGTTGAATTGGCCAATGACTGAAGACCATGCTTATTTACGATTAAATCTAGTAAGTGGGCTATTAAATGATATTGCTTATAATGTTGCTCGAAAACAGACGGATCTAGCAATCTATGAACAAGGTCGTGTCTTTCCGAAACCTGAACAGCAAGTTCGACCAAATGAAGTCGAATATTTAGCTGGGGCCATTACTGGGCTAACACAATCTCCAAATTGGCTCGAACCTAAACAAGCCGCTGATTTCTATACTTTGAAGGGCATTGTGACAAATTACTTGGCGACTTTGGCATTAAAAGATGCGGTGGTCTATCGAGCCACTGATCGGTATTCAGAAATGCATCCGGGACGTACAGCTGACATTTACATTGGGGATCAGTTTGTTGGTTTTATTGGGCAAGTCCATCCACTGATTGCCAAACAATATGACATTCACGAAACTTATGTTTTTCAACTAGATTTAACAAAGCTACTTGAAATGCCAAATCAACGCATTGTTTCTCAGCCGGCACCTAAATATCCTGCTGTTTCTCGGGATATAGCTTTAGTTGTTCCTGAAAATACCACGAATGCTCAAATTGATGCTGTGATCCGTAGACGCGGTGGTCAATATCTGCAACGAATCAAACTTTTTGATGTCTATCAAGGCAAGAATATTGCAACTGGTTATAAATCAATGGCTTATAGTTTACAATTTCAAAATCCTGAGGATACCTTAACTGAAGGTGTGATCAATGAACAAATGACTCATATTTTGGACTACTTGAAATCTGAACTGAATGCTGAAATTCGTTAATTTTCTTAAAAGTTCATTAAGCTCGTGCAAAAACGTGCTAAATTTTGTATAATTGTGAAGATTAAGCATTCAGGGGGGCTAACTTTGCGTGAGAATAACCACAATCAAGATTCCAAAACGGAATTAAAAGCTGCCGCGCAAAAACGTAAACAGCAACGTCAAACTGAAAAAAAAGCAGCTAATCGCATTGTTACTTGGATTTTAGCCGTTTTAGCTGTTTTAGTTGTTGTGTTGGGTTTGATGACATATCACTACATTAGTAGCTCTCTCAAACCATATGATCGTAATAGTAAAGCAGAAGTTTCTGTTAAAATTCCAATCGGCTCGACAACTAAAGAAGTTGCTGCAAAATTGGAAGACAAAAATATTATTAAGAGTGCCACCGTTTTCAATTATTATGTCAAAGCACACAATTTCTCTGATTTCCAAGCTGGAACCTATATTTTTTCGCCAGCACAAACGTTGGATCAAATCACTGGTGAATTACAAAAAGGACCGGTTAAGAAAGTTGCCAGTCGTGTAACTGTCAAAGAAGGCGTTACTGTCGAACAAATCGGCGATGCAATTGAAAAAGAAACTAAGTTTAAAAAAGCAGACTTTCTTAAATTGATGAAAAATGAAGCCTATCTTAAGGCTTTACAAAAGAAGTATCCTAAGTTGTTGAATTCAACGATGGCTGAAAAAAATGTACGTTATCATTTAGAAGGTTACTTATTCCCAGCACGTTATGATATCTATCAAGGTGATACTTTGCGCCAATTGGTTGATAGCATGGTGCTTAAGATGAATCAAGTCATGGCGCCGTATTATCAAACTATTAAAAATAAAGATTTGACAGTGCAGCAAACATTGACATTGGCTTCTTTGGTTGAACGTGAAGGTGTGACAAATACTGATAGGCGTAAAATTGCTGGTGTATTTTTCAACCGACTTGAAATTGATATGCCGATTCAATCAGATATTTCGGTCATGTACGCTTTGAATACACATAAAACGCATTTGACTAACAAAGATACAGCAGTTAAATCGCCTTATAATTTATATAAGAATAAAGGATTTGGACCGGGGCCTTTCAATTCACCGAGTCTTGAATCAATTCAAGCTGTTTTAAATCCAGCTGATCGAGATCAGGATTATCTCTATTTTGTTGCTGATCTAAAGACGGGTAAGGTGTATTATACGCATTCCTACGATGAGCATTTAAATACGAATTCAAACTTAGGTCAATAAAAATCACCCCTTGTGGGTGGTTTTTTAAAATCAGCATTGACAAACGATTCATAAATAAATATGATGTTTACTTGTAATATTTAAATTTCACATTATATGTGGAGGTGTAATAATGGCTCAAAAGTCGTTTCCAATGACCGCTGAAGGAAAAGCCAAACTCGAACAAGAGTTAGAAGAATTAAAAACCGTAAAAAGACCCGAAGTAATTGAACGAATCAAAGTAGCACGTGGCTTTGGTGATTTATCTGAAAACTCCGAGTATGAATCTGCTAAAGATGAACAAAGCGTGGTTGAATCGCGTATTTCACAAATTGAAGAGATGATTCGTTTTGCCGACGTTGTCGATGCAAGTGCTGTCGATGAAGATGAGGTTTCAGTTGGTAAAACCGTAACTTTTCTGGAAGACGGTGAAGATGATACCGAAGAATATCAAATCGTTGGTGCAGCTGAATCAGATCCCTTTGCTGGAAAAATTTCCAATGATTCGCCGATTGCACAGGCTTTGTTAGGTAAGCACGTCGGTGACAAGGTTCAGATCCAGACACCGGGTGGCACTATGGATGTGACCATTAAAGCGGTTGAATAGCCCGATTTAGGTTTAATAGCTCAGGGTTCAATGAAGAGCAACTGGTAAGATTTAGTCTTGACCGGTTGCTTTTTTAGTGCGCCCGGCATGGGCGCTAACTTGGTGGTGAAAGTCCACTATAGACCGTAGTAGTCGGAACTATTAGTTGAGGACAAGGGTGTCCACCGTGAGGTGGAATCTGAAGGAAGTCTAAAGC
>NZ_JACGCJ010000020.1 GCF_021030645.1 Agrilactobacillus fermenti
TTACACAACCATTTGGTATGTGCCAAACTGTTGTATTGATTCGCCATTTGTTTTTTCCCTCTTTCAAATAGATTGATTGGCCTGAACATCCAATATTCTATCTGAAAAGAGGGCTTTTTTGCATAGCAATTGAACACCCACCCGCATAGCGGGTGGTTTACTGTTTCGTACCTTATGGTACTCAACTAGGTCTAAAGACACTAATCCAAAAAATGACCAAAAGCAAAATCAGTTTTACTTTTGGTCATTTACAGGATTGGGATTATTTTATGACAAATATTACTTTTTTATGGAACTGCCGGTTATTTTACTGTTTCACGAATCATGGATTTACCATCCATAAATTCAGGATTAGGTGTCAGGTCAAACCGTTTAGCCAGCTTAACCAGATCCGCATCTGAGATCTCAGCGAGACATTCGCCGCCTTGAGCTTGGATCGTAGTATAGATCTGAGCTGCCTTTTCGACAGTTTCGATCAGACCATAAGTCTCGTCAATGGAATCTCCAGCCGCGAAGATACCATGGTGCGGCCACATCACGACCCGAAAATCGGCCATCTTATCAGCCGTTGCTTGACCGATCTCATTCGTGCCTGGTGTCATGTAAGGCAGGATCCCCAAGCCTTCAGGGAACACGACGATAGATTCAGCCTGCATCTTCCAAAGGATCCGACTGAATGTCTTCTCGTCTTGAGGGACAGTGAAAGACATGGCGATCAGATTCGTTGGATGGCAATGCATGACTACCCGTTGATCTGGATCTTGCTTTAATCTTTGGATATGCGTCATCAAATGTGATGGAAATTCACTGGTAGGTTGGCCGCCATCATTGAAGCCCCAGAGCAAGTCGGCACTATGACCATCGTCGGAGATCTTGACTAAGCCCGTATCTCGTTCTGGAAAATCAATGACGTTCTTGAAGTAGCGGCCAGTCCCGGTGACTAAGAAGTAAGTCCCCTTCAAAGCACTGGCATCAAAGTCGATGGGGATATTGCGGAGAACTTGATGGACATCGCTATAAGCACTGACTTCAGCTTCAGTCAAGCGATAGCTGACGTTGCCCCCATTCCGTTCGTCCCAGCCATGACGATACAATTCATTGGTGATCTTACGCATTTCAGTCACATAAGGTGAATTGACAAAAGTTTCTTTGTCACTACCTGGTTTGAGAAAATCATTGCGTGAATTCAAATTGATTACTCCTTTTTGATATAAATCTTCTTTAATATCATTTTTTGTCTGTGAAAATGTCGGAAGTACATGGATAAAGGATTTGAAGTACCTTACTTAAAAAAATCAAGACTAGTCACGTTTGAATTGAACATCTTTTTCATATTGACGAATATTGTTCATCCAGTCTAAGCCAACTGGTGTACCGTTATCAGCACAGAACTTGTCCCAAACAGCACCAAATGGATAAGATTTTAATTCTTCAGTTTCAGCCAATCTTTGAGTAAAGTCGAAGTTTTCTTCGGCTTTCTTCAAGTCGTCAATTGGTGCTAACATAGCTTGCAATAGAGCCTTTTGTGTTGCACGTGCCCCGATGACCCAAGCAGCAACACGGTTGATTGTAGCATCAAAGAAGTCTAAGCCAATATTTGTCTTACTTAATTCATTATCACGAACTAGAGAACGAGCAATGCGGATCAAAGCATCATCAAAGATAACTACGTGGTCAGAATCCCAGCGTACTGGCCGAGAAACATGTAACATTAAGCCCTTGCCGAATGGGAAGTAGGCAGAGAACTTGTCTGAAACATCCTCAGTTGGATGGAAGTGTCCAGCATCAATTGTCCAGATCTTACCACGGCTGATCGCATAATTTTGATAGAATTCATGAGAACCGACCGTATAAGATTCGATCCCAGTACCGAATAACTTACCTTCAAAGGCTTCCATTGTATTCTTTTCAGGTAATTCTTTCTTAATAATTTGGTCTAATGAATCAATTAAGCGCTTTCTCGGAGTGGCTTTGTCAACAGGATTATCTTTATAACCATCTGGAATCCAGAAGTTATTGATAGATTGTTGTCCTAATTGTTCACCGAAGTAATTGGCAATTTCACGAGAACGTTTCCCATGTTCAATCCAAAAATCACGAATACCTTTATCAGGGCTAGCTAAAGTAAAGTTATTCACAACTTTAGGATGGGAGAAGAAAGTCCCGTTCATATCGAGACCAACACCTTCTTGTTTCGCCCAATCAACCCAATACTTAAAGTCTTCTGGCTCTAGTTCGTCCAAGTCCTTTTTCTTATCAGTAACCGCATAAATCGCATGCAGTTGAACTTTATGACTGCCAGGAATGAGTGACAAAGCTTCATGTAAATCTGAAGTTAATTCATCAGGGGTCCTAGCAATCCCCGGATAATTCCCAGAAACACCGATCCCACCAGTTAATTCAGCACCTGGGAATAAGAAGCCATGAATATCATCGCCTTGCCAGCAATGGATCGATAGTTTGACTTTCTTCAATTGTGCCATTGCCTTTTCAGTATCTACGCCAATTTCGGCGTAACGTTCCTTTGCTGCTTCATATGCTTGATCGATATTTTGTGTTTTAACCATCAAAAATGCCTCCTAATTAATCTAAGTGAAATACTTCTGTTAAGTCTGTGGCAACTGGGCTGTTATCTGCATTGGTAGCCATCAATGGTTCCATATAAGCCCACCACTTCTTGCAAATCTCTGTATTTGCAATTTCGTTATATTTAGCAACATCTGGAACTTCCAGATAAGCAAACAATTCACCATTATCTTTATTCAAGAAAATAGAATAATTGCTTGCACCGTGTGCCTTCAATGCTTGTTTCATTTCAGGCCACAATTCGGAATGCCGTTTTTGATACTCATCATAAGCATCCTTATGGAGATACATAATTTGTCCGATCCGTGCCACTAATCTCGCCCCCCTAAATTGTTTGCGTTAATTTATGTTTCAAAAAAGCTTGATACCGCTGTAAGATACCGTCATAATTCTTATTTTCAGGTTGATAGGTCTTAAGGTCACAGGAATCGGCAACCAATTGACGTGCAGCCGCTAAGTTGGCAACTTCACCCGTTGTAATCATTTGAACGAGAATGTTCCCGATTGCCGTAGCTTCACTTGGACCAGCAATAACAGGGATCTTAGCCAAGGTACTCGTTAATTGATTCATTAAGGCAACGTTACTGCCGCCACCAACAATATTTAACTTCTCAATTGGTTCATCCAAAATTTGACCTAGCTTTTCAATCTCATTAGCATAGAACAACGATAAATTACTATAAACCGCCATCATCAATTGTCCCGGTGTTTCCGGGATTGTCTGTTCTGTCTCGCGACAATAATCCTGAATTTCTTGAATCATATTCTCTGGATTTTCGAAACGCTTATCGTTTACATCAATAAATTGCTGGAAAGGTTGTTCTTGACTAGCCAAGTCAGCCAATTCCGCAAATGAATACTGATCATTTAATTCTCGTTTAATACATTGAGCCATCCAAAGACCCATAATATTTTTCAAGAACCGATAAGTCCCATAGGCACCCCACTCATTGGTATAGTTCTCATGAAAAGCATCTAAGCCGTTCTCTGGCGTATTCAATTCTGTTCCTAATAACGACCAAGTACCTGAGCTTAAGAAAGCCCAATGTTCACCCTTACCGGGGGTGCCAACAACAGCGGAAGCAGTATCATGAGTAGCCACCGTAATCACTTCTGTTTGTGGAATATCATGATCTTTATGCCACTGCTCACAAACTGGTCCTAAAACGGTTCCAGGGTCAACTAGCTTTGGAAATTGATCGGTTGTGACATTCACTTTCTTCAATAGATCTTTATCAAATAGACCTTCACGCAAATTCAACATCTGAGTTGTTGAGGCATTCGTTACCTCAGTTACAGCATTATTAGTCAATTTATAACCAATATAATCAGGTATCATTAAGATTTTATCGGCTTTGGCTAACAAATCTTTATCCTCAGAATATAACTGATATAGCGTATTGAAATCTTGGAACTGGATGCCCGTTTTTTCATAAATATATTCACGTGGTAGATCAGTGGTTAATTTTTGAATAGCTGTTGACGTCCGTTTATCCCGATAACTGATGGGGTCAGCTAGTTTGTTGCCAGCTTTATCGACTAATACATAATCAACGGCCCAAGTATCAATGCCAAGCTGAACGTCATCAATACCCTTTGCCTTGACCTTTTCTAGACCAGCAATCACTTCATTTACTAGGTGATCGATATCCCAACGGTCATGCCCAGCTTTTTGATTGAAACCATTCTTAAAGCGATGAACTTCTTCAATCTGCATTTTACCGTTTTCAACATGGGATAACATTAAGCGCCCACTTGACGCACCAATGTCGACAGCAACATAAGACTTACTCATACTGACAAAACTCCTTTACTGCAATTTTCTAAGCGCGATTGGTTGATCCGTTTGGAACTGAATCTACTTTGGTTTGACTGGTTGTCCCTTGATGCTTAGCAGCTTTATGCGTGTCTAAAACATAAGCCTTACCATAACGTTCCATAGTAATCTCATCCAAGGATTTGCCACGTGTATGTGGTGCCCAAACAGTACCAACGATCAAGGAAACGGCTAACAAAGCAATCATAAAGATACCGGCAGTTTGGAAACCTAATGTTTGTAGAATCGTTGGGAAGATGATAGACCAAACACCTGCTGAAGCCCGAACGACGAAGAACATAATGCCTTGCGAACCGGCCCTGAATTTTGTTGGGAATAACTCAGTTGCCCATAATGCATACCAAGCTTGAGCACCAATTCCGGCAGAGATGCCCCAAAGTGCAACGAATGTCCAAAGACTAGCCGAACTCTTCATACCGGCAAAGGTCAAAACAACCCATGAAGCCAAGGCCATAGCCGCACCAACAAAGAAGAAGATACGATGGTTAGCCCGATCACCATATTTCGCAAACCCAAAGTAAGTTGCAGCGGCGGTTAAGATCCAAAGCACAGCTTGTAATAAATTAGCCTGCATATTGGACAAGCCACCAGCAGTTTCATAAACGTATGGCATGAAGAAGCCCATTGCACCGGCGACTAAATTCCAAAACATGTAAACACCAATCAAGAATAACAGTGATTTGACACTGACCATATTGGAGAAAAGATCTTTGTATGGATGTTCTTTCTTGCCCTCGCGTTTTTCTTGAGCTTTTTGATCGACCCATTCTTGAGATTCCTCCAATTTGCTTTGCAAACGCCAAGCAATGAAAGCTACTAATGTTAAGAAAGCGAATAAGATTCGATTACCCATCAAACCCATAGGTGCAAGTAGTACGCCACCAACGAAAATAATGGCAGGTCCTAATGACCAAGCAAACTGTGAAATTCCGATATTTTTTGCTCGATTATTACCTTCAGAGGTTTCAGAAATATAAGTCCAAGAGGCGGGTACCCCAGCACCAACGGCAATACCAGTAACAAGGAAGCCAGCAAGCAGCATCACGAAGTTTTGCGATAGCGCTACCAAAATTGTGCCGACCATATAAACTAACATATCATACGTATAAATAACTTTGCGGCCATACTTATCTGACAAACGACCACCGATCAAAGCCCCGATGGCTGAACCAAAAGCATTAGCACTTAACGCGCCTAGTAACCCAACTTCAAAACTTGATAAGCCAAGTGCTTTGGTCCACAAAGTTAAACCACTGGCACCAGCAACAATTGATCCCGAATCCAAGAAGTTGGTGATGGAAACTGTAACGGTTGATTTTAACGAACTACTTTTTCCGTCACTCATAATTTATTTACCTCCAAACATATTTGATTACATTTGAAGTTTAACCGCTTACATAGTTGTGCTACAATGACAAATGAATTTATTAAAAGTATCATTTATACAGGAGCGATATGATATGAATGCTGAGATACTCGATTATTTAACTAGAATCAACCCAATTGAAAAAAAGCAACTCAAAAGCAAACAATTTCACAATGATATCCCAAATTCCGCTGTTAATAAGAATTTGACTATTGAGTTAAAGACACCAGTACTGAATAACTACTATTTCAAAAACAAAGATATCTTTGTTCGTAAACACAATCGCTTTGCCCCTTACCCTACCCACGCCCACGAATTTTTGGAAATGAATTATATGTTAAAAGGCCAAGCTAATGAAGTCGTTAATGGTGAATCTGTTCATTTGGGACAAGGTGATTTAATCCTATTAGATGTTGGCTGTCGTCACTCGATTGGAACGTTATCCAAGGAAGATATCATGATCAACATCCTATTTCGTGACCAAGACATTAATATTGATATGCTAAATGAACTGCGCAGTAACCAAAGTGTTTTCTATGAATTCTTAGTCAATCGAGCTGTCAAACGAACCAATCAAAAATCTTATCTAATTTTTAGAAGCGATGCCAATGGCAACAGTGAGATCCAAGTCACCTTAGATCATATCATTGAGGAATATTTTGGTTCTAAGCCTTTTGCTAACGCAATCATTAAAGATTATCTATCCATTTTATTTATCCAAATTGTTCGCAATTATAAGATCAAAGCTCGACCTACGACCGTCTCACAACAGCTTGTAATGAAACTGCTAAAAGAAATCAATCGTAACTATCAAAATATTACTTTGGATAAATTAGCTAAGAAATTTAATTACAACAAAAATTACCTCAGTAATCTATTTAAACAAGAAGTTGGTAAAACTTTTTCTGACGCTTTAACTCAGGAGCGCTTAATTCACGCGCGCACAATGGTTACATCTACAACGATGCCCATTGCTGATATCATGGAAAGTGTGGGTATCAGCAATAAGAAGTTTTTCTATGACAAATACAAGGCTGCGTACCATACAACCCCAGGTAAAGACCGTTCTGCTGCTGAAAATAAAAAGGTTAGCACACCCTTCAATCTGTAAATATGATACTTTAAATAATGCTAGAAACCTTGAGATGCTGTTATAATTGACAATTCGTGTATCAATTATTCAGCTTTTTTTGTAGGATATAAGAAACCGCTTGCAACGATCTACCAATTGTGAAATGATATTCAATGTAAACAGAAATAATACTGAATGGAGTCTGATAGAACATGAAAATCAAAGCTGCTGTTGTTGAAAAACAAGGCGCACCTTTCGTTATGAAAGATGACATTGAACTTGCACCAATGGGCCCTGATGACGTCCAAGTACATATGGTTGCCACTGGGATCTGTCACTCAGATGAAGCTTTACGTAAGGGTGATGCAGTTATCGGCTATCCCATTGTTTTAGGCCATGAAGGCTCTGGCATCGTGGAAAAAGTCGGTGATAATGTTCAAAACTTCAAACCCGGTGATCACGTTGTGCTTTCATTTTATGCTTGCCGTAACTGTGAAAACTGTTTGAAAGGTGTTCCAACCCAATGCCTACACTATGCTGACAATAACCTCTCTGGTGTCCGGCCAGATGGTTCTGATCACTTTACTGAAGATGGTCATCGTGTTTCTGATATGTTTGACCAATCTTCTTTCACGACAACAACCGTTGTTCGTGAAGCCAATTGTGTTAAAGTTCCAAAAGACGTTGACTTACGTAAATTAGGTCCACTGGGTTGTGGTTATGTCACTGGTAGCGGGACTGTCTTAAATACATTGAAACCTAAACCAGGTGAAACAATTGCTGTCTTCGGTACTGGAGCTGTTGGCTTAGCCGCAATGATGGCTGGTCGTATCTCTGGCTGTACTGAAGTTATTGCCGTTGATATCGTTGATTCTCGTCTTGAATTAGCGAAAGAATTAGGTGCCACTCACGCCATCAATAGTAAGAATGAAGACCCCGTTGCAGCTATCAAGAAATTGACTAATGGTTATGGCGTTGATTATGCTGTTGACACGACCGGTGTAACTGCTGTCATGGAGAGCTCAATTAAAGCGTTGAACCAAGGTGGCGTCAGTGCATGTATCGCCGTTACCCCTCATCATATCGATGTTGATACTTGGAATGACTTGTGTGTCGATGACAAATCCGTTATTGGAGTCAATATGGGTGACTCTATTCCACAAATCGACGTGCCAAGATTAATTAAATTCTGGCAACAAGGCATGTTCGATTTCGATAAGACTGAAAAGTTCTATAAATTCGACCAAATTAACGAAGCTAATGCTGATTCTGGCAGTGGTAAGACAATCAAACCAGTCCTAGTCATTGATGAAGCTTATAAACCCGGTGAATAATCAGTTCTGCTTTTAAAACAATTTAAAAATTCCAGCAAACTATGCTTATAAAATCCAACGACCTGCTCAGTTGTTGGTCACAAAAAAAAGCCTATCTACAAAACATTAATAATTTTGTGGATGGGCTTTTCTTATAGTCATCAGGTACCTTGGTCTCACGCTCATCAGACCCGCACATGATTTTTATCAAATACATGTAACTTGTCGATGCGCTGACAAGCTTCTGTAAATCGGGGCTCATCAATCAATAAACCAACACGAACATAGCCTGCGCCACCTGCGCCGAACCCATTTCCAGGAGCCACGGCAACACCGGCTTCATTCAATAGCAAGTCGGCAAAACTTTCACTAGTATAGCCCGCTGGCACTGGCATCCAAGCATAAAATGAACCACCAGAAGGATATGGCTCCCAACCAATTTTACGGGCCGCTGCCCAGAATTGATTGCGTCGTTTTTCGTAAAGTGCAACTAAAGTACGTACGGTACTTTGGTCACTTTGTAAAGCTGCAATCCCGGCTTGCTGCACGGCTGGAAAGACGCTGACAAATAAATGGTCTTGAATCAAGTTGATAGCTTCAATGATATCGGCATTTCCCGCCGCGAAAGCGAGCCGCCAGCCAGCCATATTATATGATTTAGATAAAGTATACATCTCAATGCCAACATCTTTAGCCCCTGGGGTCTGCAAGAAACTCACCGGCCTTTTACCATCAAAACCAATGGCGCCATAAGCGAAATCATGCACGATCCCAATTTGATTTGCCTTGGCAAAAGCCACCGTATCTTCGAAAAAAGCACGCGTTGCTACGGCGCCGGTCGGATTGTTAGGATAATTTAGATAAAGAAATTTAGCGGCTTGGGCCACATCCACCGGGATTTCTTGATAGTTAGGCAGAAAATTATTTTCGGCCCGCAACTTGAAAAGTTCTAGCTTAATTTGTGCCAAAGCCACACTAGACAGGTAATCAGGATAACCGGGATCAGGTAATAACAGCGTCTCTCCTGGATTCATTAGAGCCAACGGTAACTCAACCAGCCCGGTTTTGGAACCACCCAATACGGCAATTTCTTTTTCAGGATCTAAAGTCACGCCATATTCTCGTTGGTAAAAATCTGCCGCTGCTTGTTTAAAAGCAGGTAATCCACGGAATAAGGAATACTTATGATTAGCGGGATCTTCACTTGCTTTTTTTAAAGCGTCCACAATGAATTTAGGCGTTGGTTGATCAGGATTGCCTTGGCCTAAATTGATCACATCAACACCAGAGGCAATCTTGGCATTAACCTTTTTGACCAAATTAGCAAAGAATTGTTTCGGTAAGTGTTGTAAAATATCTGATTCAGAAAAATTCAAACTGCCATCTCCTAATGTTTGTTCTTTAAGTTACTAAGAAATTACTAAACTTTTGTGTAATGTTCTGCTAGCTGATCGCCGACCCATTGAATGAGCTGCACAATAATCACCAAAATAATAATCACAAATATTAAGACACCGGTTTCGTAACGATTATAGCCAAATTGAATGGCTAAATTCCCGATGCCGCCAGCACCAATCGTGCCAACCATTGCCGAATAGCCCAACAAACTGATCACAGTCAGAACGATACCACGAATCAAGGCTGGCAGAGCTTCTGGAAAAAGAACTTGGCGGAAAATCAAACTGAATTTAGCGCCTGTTGCCGTTGCCGCTTCCACAACACCTGGATCAACGTCCGCAAAGGCCCCTTCTGCTAAACGCGCATAAAATGGAATTGCTGCCACTGATAGCGAAACTGTACCTCCCATGGGTGTGTAGGGATCGCCGGCTAACAATTTTGCTAAGGGAATTAGCACGACCATTAAAATTAAAAACGGCAGTGAGCGAATCGCATTGATCACAAACCCCACGGTAGCATTTACTAAAGGATGTGGCGAGAATAAAGGATTCGCATAATAATATAGTAAAATGCCTAATAGTGTTCCAAAAATAACACCGATCACACCAGAAATTATGACCATTTCGGCTGTTTCCCATAAGGCTTGACCTAAGTTTTGTTGTAAAATTTGCAGCGTTTCACTCATAAGGGCACCACCTCCACCTGATCAACTTGCTGCTTAAACGCTTTTATTGCAGCTAATAATTGTGCCGCTTGTCCAGTTACAAAAACAGTCAACACCCCAATTGCTTTAGCTTGAACGTATTCGATTCGACCTTGAATGATGTTCACATTAACACCGATTTCTCCGGCAATTTTAGTAATAATTGGATCTAATGAATCTTCACCGCGATATCTTAACGCCAATAATTGCCCGGGTACACTAGCCAAACGCTGTCTAATTTCCGAAGGTAACGCTGTCGCTAAGAACCGCCCCACTAAGCGTCGCCCCATGGCAGATCGGGGATTCGCAAATAGATCATACGCTGTTGCCTGCTCCACAATATGACCATTTTCCATTACCGCGACTCGTTGAAATAAACTACGTGCAACTTCTAATTGATGAGTGATAAATACGATTGTGATATGCAGCCGTGTATTAATGTCTTTCAAAATCGCAACGATCTCTTCTGCTGTCTCTAAATCCAGCGCGCTAGTGGCTTCATCACACAAAAGAATATCAGGATCATTAGCCAAAGCCCGAGCAATCCCTACACGCTGTTTTTGACCCCCAGAGAGTTGTCCTGGATAATTGTCTTTACGATCGGCCAGATCAACTAAATCTAACAACTCAGTAATCTTTTTATTTTGTTGTCGCTTAGGATAGCCACCTGCATTTAGCGCAAAGGCGATATTTTCGCCCAGGGTTCGGTTCTGGACCAGATTGAAATTTTGGAAAATAATACCGATTTTTTGACGGGCTCGAGTTAAAGTCGATTTATTGGCCCTAGTAATGTTGATACCATCTACGATTACCTCACCTGTAGTTGGACGCTGCAAGCCATTGATCGTGCGTACCAAAGTTGACTTCCCTGCACCTGTTAAACCAACGATACCAAATATCTCACCCTTTTGGATCGCGATGGAAACTTGGGAAACAGCAGTAATGCGTTGTTTTTTATTTTGAAAAGTTACTGAGACATTTTTGATTTCGATTTGGCTCATTTTGATCCCTACTTCCAATTATTTGGCTTTTCAAAATCTTTAAAATCTGATTTCTGAATAGCTTTCTTGAAGGCTTGACTATTCAGGACACTTTGAACAGCCTTGGCAAATTTACTATTTTTATCTTTTGTGCGTACAACGAAAACTTCTTTATAATCTTCAGATAGTTTCTCTAAAGCTAAAGCACTGCTTGGCTTGATCTTGGCATTCCAAGAATAGTTCCCCGGAATCAGCGAAATTGTGACTGTATTTCTAGCCGTTGGTAACTGTGCGGCATCTAATGTTTTAAACTTCAAGTTTTTTGGATTTTTTGCCACATCACTAATGCTAGCCTTAGCCACATCAATATTTGCTTTCAACGTGATCAAATGATTAGCCTGCAGTAATTGTAATGAACGTGCTAAATTGGAAGGATCATTTGCTAGAGCTACCGTATCGCCACTTTTAAGTGATTTTAAAGACTTGATTTTACTAGAATAAATGCCCATCCCTAACGTTGGGGTTTTACCAATGGCTGTTAAATGAAGATGGTTTGCTTTAGAAAAAGTCTTTAAATAGGCTGTATGTTGAAATAAATTGGCATCAATATTACCCGAGTTCAAAGCTTTATTGGGTTGGACATAGTCATTAAATTCTTTAGTCTTTACAATGTAGCCTTTCTTTTTCAACAACGGCCCGATCACATCTTGAGCCATTTCACCATAAGGCCCTGGGGCGACCCCAATTGTTTTGGTCGCGGCTGCTCGAGCCAATGGAACTTGATTGTTTTGCCAAACAGCAAAACTACTAATACCAGTTATAATAGCTAAAATACCAATGATTATTTTGTTGGTTTTCATTTGTTTCACTCCTTATTTTCTAAAACTTCAAAAAAAGTCCCTTACATTTTCATGAGAAAACGTAAGGGACGAAATTTACACCGTGGTACCACCCAAATTCGTGTCTAAAAGACACCTCAAAGCACAATCATATGCTCGGACATATAACGCTGTCAAACGTGGTTTCAGCTTGCACTGAAATCCTGTAATTTGAAGCTCATTTTCAACCAATTCTAATTAGGCCTTCACAGCAAAACAGCCCTCTCTGAGCAATCAAAACTTGGTTTACTCTACTCCGCAATACATAAATTATTTGAAGTTTTATAATTTTTACTAATCATAATTTAATCGCATTAAGCTGTCAAGTTTTTTGATGGAAAAGTTGCGTTTATATACTATGTGTTATATAGTATTATGCGTAAGGAGGCTTATATGAACCCACAATTAAAAAAAGGTCTGCTGGAATATAGCATTCTAGCAGCGCTTAAAACGGGTGATTCGTATGGTTATGAAATCATCAAAAACTTAGACACCATTATTGATATTTCTGAATCAACCCTTTATCCAATTTTAAAACGCTTGGAACGTCAAGAAAAAATCACCAGTTACAGTGAGATCTATAATAACCGTTTACGGAAGTATTACCACATTACGGCAATTGGTGAAACTGATTTGACAGACTTTCTCAAGCAATGGCAAGCAGTCGAACATGTTTATAATTTTATCAAGGAAGTGACAACGAACCATGAATCAGACTGATTTTCTTCGAGCACTCAAAAAACAAAACGTCATTAATTATACTGATTATGTCAGTGACTATGCTGAATTGATCAGTGATGAGGCGGATGATAAGGCTATTAGTCCTGAACAAGTCATTGCCCACTTAGATGATCCTAAAATCATTGCCGCTAAAATCGTTGCTGAAGACCACCCAGCAATGCGGCCTAAGTTATCTAAGCCCATGTTTATTTTACTGTTAACTATCATTATATTAGGTGCCCCATTATGGGCAGCCATTTTAGCAACGCTCTTGATTTTATTATTAGTGGCTTACATCTTGATCTGGTTGCTGCCTTTCATTGCTGGCGTTATTGGCGTTAGTTTTACCCTAGTCGGCAGCCTGGCCACACTTGTTTCCATTGTTGCTATCTTCAAAGCCAGTCTTGCTTTTGGTATGACGCAAAGTGGCTTTAGTCTAATTATTACAGGTATTGGCATTCTACTATTAGCATTGACGTGGCACACGGCTAAACGATTTAGCTTAACTTCTGTCGTCTTCACAAAGTGGCTTTATCGCAAATTTAAAGGAGGTACAGCATGACAAATTGGCTCATTTGGATCAAGCATTACTATTGGCGGATCGCCTTAATTTTAATTATTGCTGGGCTTATTATTGGCTTGATTGGTTTTGCTTTGGGTGACTTTTCACCGAAACTCTTTGAGCATTCTGGCAGCCAGCAGCCTTGGTATTGGTTGATCAATGGCTAACGCAACCCGATTGATGCAAATCCAACAGTATACCCAACAACAATTACAGCAAGCAACCCCTGACCACGACTTTGCCCATGCCCAACGTGTTGCCAAAATGGCAGTACAAATTCAGCAGCATGATTTCGTGCAATTAGACCCAGAACTTTTACAAACAACCGCCTATGTCCATGATTTGATTGATGATAAAGTCGTAACTGACCCATTGAAAGCACAACAAAAACTACAGCAGCAGTTACAAAAATTACATTTCAGTCCGCCTCAGATCAATGAAATTTTTGATATTATCACGCACCTCTCCTTCTCTAAAAATCTGCAACAGCATTATCACTTGAGTCCAATCGGTAAAGTCGTACAAGATGCCGATCGGTTAGATGCATTAGGCGCTATTGGCATTGCTCGCGCATTTTATTATGGCGGCAAGCGTAATGAACCGCTTTATAACCCAGACATCAAACCCCGTCAACTCAAAAATAAAGCTGAATATCGGCAAACTGGGACTGTAATCAATCACTTTTATGAAAAGTTATTTCAATTACCTGAACAAATGAACACTGTTTATGCGCAAAAATTAGCGCAAGAACGCGTTAATTTAATGCATCAATTTGTCGATCAATTCAAGGCTGACTGGTCACTGTAATTAATATATTATTTATGTTCAAGTGGCTGGCAATTATTTCACGAACGATTGTATCTTAAACGTGTTCCAAAAGGCAGCGCCTGAGCACCTTTTGTCTCACTCTCTTAGACGTCCGTTGTCTAAAATGTAATTCGTGCTATCATAGTTGGTTATGAATTCTTTTTAGAAATGAGGCGTCTTTGTTTTGGATAATGAAGCAAGAAAACAGGGTCCTTGGCATCGTAATTTAATGGTGCTTTGGTTCTGTACTTTTGTGGCCGGCGTCGCTTTTAGTGAAATCATGCCGTTTCTTTCACTTTATGTTAGTTCGATGGGCGACTTTAGCAAAGCTCAGGTAACCATTTATAGTGGCTTGGTCTACGGTGCGGATTTCCTAGTTGTTGCGATTGTTTCGCCACTATGGGGTAAGCTTGCCGATCGCAAGGGCCGCAAAATCATGTTGCTGCGAGCCTCTTTGGGGATGGCAATCACCCTAAGTTTGATGGGACTCGTCAATAATGTTTGGCTTTTGGTCCTAATGCGTGGTATTCAAGGAATCTTTGCCGGCTATATTCCTAATGCCCAGGCACTGATTGCTTCGCAGACACCCTTAGAAAAAAGCGGCTCTGCTTTAAGCACACTGACTACAGGTTCAACCTCGGGTATGTTATTGGGCCCAGTGATTGGTGGCGCACTAGCTCAAGTTTTTTCTATTCGCGTGACCTTTTTCATCACAGGTGGTTTATTATTTGTGACTTTTTTAATGAGTTTATTTTTAGTCAAAGAAAATTTTCAGCCCATCACTGCTGGTACCAATGGTCAAGCCCCAAAGTACTCGCTGCGTGCCCTGCCAAATTCCCGTCTGATCATCCTTTTATTGATTTCAACTTTGATCGTACAATTGGGCAATATCTCGATCGCACCAATCATTAGTCTTTATGTTAAAGAATTGATGCACCATACTGGACCGATTACGATCGTTGCCGGCATTATTGCCGCATTGCCAGGTATTTCCAATATTATTGCCGCCCCGCGTTTAGGCCGCTACGGTGACAAACACGGGTCAGGTAAAGTGCTTTTATTTGGTTATATCTTCGCCACTTTAATGTATTTCCCTCAAGGTTTGATTCTCAACATCTTTGCTTTAGGCTTCTTTCGCCTAATGATCGGCGTCTCAGATGGGGCACTCTTCCCTGAGATTCAAACATTGATCACCAAAAACAGTCCGGTCAATATGACCTCTTATCTATTTAGTTGGAATCAGTCTTTTCAGGCACTGGGGAGCATGTTTGGTTCTTTATTAGGCGGCTTTATCGCTGGTGCCTTCGACTATAATACAGTCTTTATTTCCACGGCTTGTTTGCTGTTCATTAATCTATTGATTCTTTGGTTTGGTGCACCTGAAATTCGGCACAGTCGGCATGATACTCAAATGTCATAATCAATTATTATTAGATTTATGTTGATGGTTTTCTATCAATTTCTCGTTAATTTGGTGGATATCTATCCTCAACTGTAAATAGACACCCCCCCATACTAGTAGATAGACTAAAACAAATAATCCCAAAAATCGCTTGAGCGCGATAATGCTAAGCCAGTGATTGAGGCCCATCATACCCAACACAATTAGCAGTGTCCCAATAAAATGGCTGACTAATTGCAAGCCAACTGACCATTCACTTATAAATACTTGACTAATCAAGCCAATCAAGCCACTTAAAAGCAATACACTCAAGCCATTTCTAATACTCGGGTGGTTCGGCTGTACATTAAAAATCAACATCAATAAATAAACCGTTGCACCAAAACCAATGCCAGTCATAAAATAGCTTAAATTTCTACGTATTATTAAATTCATTTTTATTCACCTACACACCTAATTTTTGTTTCAAATCGTGCAAATATTTTCGACTCACATTTTGTCGATATTCTTGATCTAAAATTGCGGTCATGTTACCGGAAAAACCTGCTTCCAGCCGAATCAGATGCGTTACATTGATAGCTGAACTCTTAGATATCTGCACAAAATTTTGTTGCGGCAACTTTGCTAAAAACCGATATAATCGCTCTTGCGTCTTAAGCGTCCCGTTAACCGTATGAATGTCTAATTCATTTTTAAATATCTCAATAGCAATGACATTTTTGACTTTGATCATACTGATCTGGTCGTCTCCAGGTACAGCAATCACTTCTGCTGGCCTCTGAAATGCCGTGAGATACTGAATCAATTCATCAATTGTCTTCGAATATATTTTTGCTTTAATGATAATCTGTATTTCTGTATCATTTAAGTCAGGATCTAATTCAAGTTGGATTTGCACCTAATCACCCACATCATATTCAAATTTTTTGGCTAGCTTCGATAAAGTTATCATTAATATACCAATAAGTAGAATGTCGCTATTTCATCTCAAAGCAACATTCGAATGATTTCTGGTTTACCAGTACCATTGGGGCCTAACAAAATGGCTAAGGGCCGAGGCTTAAATTGTAAGCAAACTTGATGTGTGACTTTTTGATCATAATACTTACCCTTTAAATGATGCATGGCTAATGTTTTCAATATTTACCAACTCCTTGACTCTTAGAATAGCTTATTTTTTATCGGAATGAATCGTTTTTCAAACAAGTGGTCAAAACTAAATTATAAGTGGTCAAAAACTTGCCTTGAAATCCGTACAGTTAAAGCAGTGAGTTATATTTTGAAAAATAAGTAGGCACTAAGCTGAGGCACTATTGTTTGTATTCTGAGCTGAGTATCCAGTACTAGCTGACGACTAAAGTCTAATTACTTTGATTACTTACACTGAAAACTTCAGCTGGAAATGAGTGTAAAAATCGCTTTTTTCAGAGTAAAAACTTCTTTCTAACTAAATTTTTTATTCAAAGGGGTAATAAAGTATGGGTATTAAAGATTACGTAGGCGATATTTTGAAAAAACAGCTGACTATTAGAAAGATATTGTCATCACGGGTTCAAACTGAACTTTTTCCTGACTGTTTTGTAATCAGCATGAAGCATGCTCCAGAAGAGAGCACTGGCTTAAGCTTTGAAGACGTTCAAATTTTGGATTGTATCGTCAATTTGTTAGGCATGTACGGCGTTAAGTTTACATCTCAGATGTTTTTATATGATAGAAATAGTAAGAAGATCGACACAATAAAGTTCAATTTACAACTGTCAGAGTACGAGATTATAAATAATGGTTTGAAAGAAATCGTCAATTCTAAACCAACAAACTAGTTCAGGTATTTCATAGGCATTAAATACATTCAATCAACAAGTAGTTAACATATTTTTTCTGCTTAAATAGTTTCCAAAAAGCAACGTTGTCCCCTAGCCACGAATCAGTCGCTGTTCGTTTTTTAGCGCAGTCTCAAATTTTAGCTACAAAAATAGCCATCACAGAAATTAATCTGTCATGGCTACTTTCTGCCGTCATCCAATGACAACGGTCTTTTTAAAATCTATAGGTTTGGCACCAGCAATTAATATAACATAAAAACAAATATTTGTAACTATTTTTTTACTCATGACTGGTATGATAGAACCAAGGAAGTGAGATAATGTTTCCCTATTTAGGTTTAAAAGCCAGTACAGATTTGGCTCAAATTAAAAATCGCTTGCAATACAACCCTCAAGTATTTGAATTCTATACAGATACCCACGACTTAACCAGTGATGGCCTCATTCATCTAGCGGATATGATCGATTTGGTAAAGGCTCATGGGATTCATCAAATAGTAATCCACCACCCTATGAAATACCAGCAGATTCATAATGAAATGTTTGCTGATGCCACCAAGGCAACCGCTGAATATAACTTTCTCATGTCCGGGTCTGAAAAACTGATTCAATTAGCTATCAAACACGACGTTCAAGTCCTACTTCATGGATCTTACAACGAGCCAATCAGTTACATTAAAACATTTTATCCCAGTGTGACAGCTGCAAGGAACTTAGTTTTTAAACGCTTGGCTTATTTTCAATCCTTAGGTGGCGACCATGTGATGTTTGAAAATTCAATTTCTCCTGTTTTTCCTTTTGGAGATTCAACCATCGACCAGCGTATTTTCCAAGCCAATCTGCGTTTGTGTTTCGATATCAGTCATGGTTTCATCTACCTTCATGGTAATAATCAACGACTACAAACAAGTCTGCAACGCTTAGCGCCCCACATTGTCCACTATCACTTAGTTGACTCGATGGGTAAAACCCATGACAGCTTGCCATTAGGCCAAGGAAAAATTGATTGGGCCGCACTATTGCCACATCTGAATGTCCAAGCCACAAATATCTTTGAAATTAACTTGAAAAACCAACTGGATTGTCAAGAAATGTTAGATAGTTATCAGTATTTACAGCACGTAACGACAGCCAATTGAAAAAGCACCGCGGATAGTTATCAGAGGACTGTCCGTGATGCTTTTTTATCGCTTAACGACCCCTTTGAACTAATTAGACGTCGTCAAAAACAATGCTTTAATCCTTGATCAAACCAGGCGCAATCAAACCACCGAAACGATTATCAGGTAAACCGGCTTGCGGATTTTTGACAACGAGCTCTTGGTTGACAAACTGATAGATACAATCATCTCCCAGCTCACGTCCGTAACCGGATTGTTTGACACCACCAAATGGTAGTTCTGGTAACGTACTTAAATAGGTATTCACAAAGACCATGCCGGTTTCGATTTTAGCAGCTACTTCAGCCCCATGCTGTGGATCGCCACTAAAGACGATGCCGCCCAGTCCTAGATGAGAGTCATTGGCTAGCTTAATGGCTTCTGCTTCATCTTTGACTTTGTAAACTTGAGCCACAGGTCCAAACATTTCCGCATAGTAGGCTGGATTGTCACGATCGATATCTGTTAAGATCGTTGGCTGGAAAAATTGCCCAGGCAAATCAACTGGCTCGTTACCATAGTAAACAGTTGCGCCAGCAGCAATGGCCTCGTCAACTTGTTCCTGTAATTTATTTTTATTTTTTTTAGAACACATAGGTGCTAAGGTGGTTTCTGGATCCATCGGGTCGCCCATTTTTACGGCGGCAAACTGCTGCTTCAAATTCTCTAAGAAGTGAGCGTAATTTTTCTCAGTCACAATAAAGCGTTTGGAAGAAGTACATACCTGCCCACAATTATAAAGTCTGGAAGAAGCAGCAATTTTTTCAGCCTCAGCCAAATTTGCATCATCTAAGACCACAAACACATCGTTACCGCCAAGTTCCATGGTTGATTTTTTCAGATTTTGTCCAGCTTCTTTAGCAACAGAACGGCCACCACGTTCAGAACCGGTTAAACAAACACCAGCGATACGTTCATCGGCAATCACATCGGACACCTGTTCGTAGCTTAAGAACAAATTCTTAAACGAACCGGCTGGTGCCCCCACCGCTTGCACTGCTTTTTCAAAAGCTAGAGCTGATCCCGGTGTATTTGAAGCATGTTTTAGAACCATGGGATCTCCGGCGGCAAAATAAGGCGCAAAGACACGCATAATTTGATAATATGGAAAATTCCAAGGTTCAACAGCCATCAAAACCCCATAAGGTCGATTCAAAACTTGGGCCTGTCCAGCAATTGTCGGAATGGACTTTGGTGCCAATAAGCGTTCGGCATTCTGCGCATAATACTCAGCAATATCGGCACAAATTGCCACTTCACCTTGTGCCTCTGAATAAAGTTTACCCATATCAGTCACTAAAACTTGGGCTAACTCATCCACGTGGGTCGTGAAATACTGACTGAGCTTGTGCAAATATTTTGTCCTTGAAGCAACCGGATCATCACGCCAACTTTGATATAAGTCATATGCTTGTGCTAAAGCCGCCTCAATTTCTTCTGGCGTACTATTGTTATATTTCTGAACGACTTCATTTGTATAAGGATTAACTGTTTGATATGCCATGGATCAATAGACCTCCTCGATAAACAAACCAATTGCAACGTCCAATTGGTTTAAGTATAACGCGTTGACAAAGAAAATGTAAACGCTACACTACGATTTATCATGGCATGATACCGCGTTAATTTAGGCCACAGCGATCCGGGTTAATGAAACCGTCAATCTATCGTTAGCGTCAGTATTATAATCAGCTAAGATCCCTTTGACCACACCGCGTGAAGGTCCATGAGTTTTGATAGAAATTTCATAATTCTGGATCCAAGTTGCAACAGCGTCAAAACCAAATTCAAAGCCTTCAAACACTTGCATATATATGCTAGACCGAGGATTAGTCGTAACAATCGTAATTTTTATAACATGCTGTGCCATAATTTCCAATGACAATGTGATGAGGCCATCTTGAATCGGTGTTTGGCGGCCATCAGATAAATGCAAAGGCAATTTATAGGCTTTTAAGAGCATGTTTTCATTATAGACACGTTGAACATACTCATAAGTACCTAAATTTAAATTCATTTTAATCATGACCTTAATTTGAATGACGAAATATTAACAGAATATCCAGCACTGAACAACTATTTTTACTTATTTATGTGTGCGCTTTCAGCAAGTTTAGCCTACAATAAGGGTGTCTAAACCATAAGGAGGCTATTAATTATGATCAACGCAAAAAATATTATTTTAATTGGCGATGGTGCGATTGGTTCAAGCTTTGCTTTCAACTGCTTAACTTCAGGTGTCGGTAAAAGTCTGGGTATCATTGATATTAATATGAAACGTGTCCAGGGTGATGTGGAAGATTTGATGGATGCCCTGCCTTACACTTCTCAAGAAAATATTTATGCCGCAAATTATACAGATTGCCGCTATGCAGATCTCATTGTGATCACAGCCGGTATTCCGCAAAAACCAGGTCAAACACGCTTAGAGCTAGTTCAAAAGAATACCGCTATCATTCAAGATATTGCCACGCAAATCATGGCCAACGATTTTAACGGTATTATTCTGATTGCAAGTAATCCAGTCGATGTGCTAACTGAAGTTGTTTACAAAACGACTGGTTTACCACGTAATCAAATTATTGGCTCTGGGACTGCGTTAGATAGCGCCCGACTACGGTCTGAAATTGGCCAACGGTTTAATGTCGATGCTCGCAGCGTTGTTGGTTATATCATGGGTGAACATGGTGATTCTGAATTCCCAGTTTGGGACTTTACCACGATTGGCGGCAAACCAATTAAGGCCTGGGTTCCAAAGCCACAACAGGCAGACACCCTAGAAGCCATCGGTCAAAAAGTCAAAAATGCAGCTTATAGTATCATTAATCAAAAGGGCGCCACCTTCTATGGCATTGCCGCTAGCTTGACTCGAATTACGGCTGCTATTTTAAATGATGATCGGACACCTTTCGCTTTATCAATTCATTTAGAGGGCGAATATGGTTTGGAAGATGTCGCTATTGGCGTACCTGCAGTTGTTGGTGCCAATGGTTTGGAACGTATTATTGAGTTAGATCTGAACAACGCCGATCGTCAAAAATTAACTGAATCAGCTCAAGTCCTGCAAAAGACTTATCAAGGCATTCAAAAGTAGTGCGAAACAAAAAAGCATTTGTGGTTCATTTGGTCGTAACATCAACTGAGACCGCCCAACTTAAAAATTTCAAATAAAATAAGATCTATCAGCCCAATTAAAATGCTTTGGCCAATAGATCTTTTTATTTCTGATTTTTATTTACGTTTTGATTTTACTGGAACCTCTTGCCGCACCAGACTTGAGCCGCTTAATGAAATAATCGTAAAGGCAGCTAATACAAGCACAATCGTCATCATTAAATCTCCTCACTTTCATGAGTTTATTTACTTACTTTTTTATAGGTTACTTCAGTAAGTGTTCAATATAACATAAATACCATTAAAAGAAAACCATCAAAATAATCATAGTTCTCCACTCCACCATATTTAGCGTTATACTAATTATGTAAACAGTTACAAAGGAGGTATGATCATGCAGCACTTTTTTGCCTTGGTACGGCCAAAGAAGTTGGGTATTAGCCTTGATGAGCAACGAAAACGCTGGTTTAAAGAGTTCATCAAAGCCTTTTCCGTTGTATTTTTAGTTTATTTTTGTATGTATTTGATTCGCAATAATTTATCAGCTGCCCAGCCCTTATTGGTCAAACAAGATGGCATCTCAACAACTGCTTTAGGCTGGATCGGTTATGGTTTTTCATTAGCTTATGGTATCGGAAAAACGGTTCTGGGCTATATTGTAGATGGTAAAAATACCAAAAGATTTATGTCATTCCTATTACTATTAGGTGCATTAATGACTTTGATCATTGGTGTTTTATTTTTGATGGATCAAGCACCAGTGGGTCTTATCCTCGTCCTTTGGTCCTTGAATGGGCTTTTCCAATCCCCCGGCGGTTCGGCTTCACTATCGACCATCTCTCGCTGGACAACGACTACTTCTCGTGGGCGCTACATTGGTATTTGGAATATTTCTCATGAATTGGGCGGTGCCGTGGCTGGTATTTTTGCACTTTGGGGTGCGAACAAGCTCTTCGGGGGTCATGTTGGTGGCATGTTTATTTTTCCGGCAATTATTGGTCTCCTTGTTGGTGCCTGGGGTCTCTTCTTTGGGGCTGATGATCCCCAAGAACTTGGCTGGGATCCTAGCGAGAAAATTTTTAATGAACCGATTCCAGAGTCAGATCAAGCTGCAGCTAACATGAGCAAATGGTTGATTTTCAAAACATTTGTGCTTCGCAGTCCTTGGATCTGGTTATTATGTATCGCTAATGTATTCGTCTATGTCGTGCGTATCGGAATTGTTAATTGGGCGCCATTGTACACGGTTCAGCAACTTCATTTTACGGTCGCTCAAGGGGCCAACACCCTTTTTATTTTCCAAATTGGCGGTATCGTTGGCAGTGTGGTCTGGGGCTGGTTCTCCGACCTATTAAAGGGCCGGCGTTCGGTGGTTTCAATTATTTGTTTGGTTCTCACTGCCTTTGTTGTTTTGGGTTATCGCTATGGCACCACCCCAATGATTATTAATACTTCATTATTCTTTTTGGGCATGTTGATTTATGGACCACAATTATTGATTGGCGTCTCGGTCATTAGTTTTGTGCCAAAAAACGCATTGAATGTTTCGGATGGATTAACCGGCACCTTTGCCTATATTTTCGGTGATTTAATGGCTCAAGTTGGTTTTGCGGCCATTGCCGACCCTAAGAAAAATGGCTTAACTATCTTCGGTCAAGTACTTCATGGCTGGCATGATACCTTTTTGATTTTTTATATTGCCGTTATCTTGAGTGTCCTAACATTGCTCGTTGTTGCCTTTGGCGAAGAAAAACGCATTAAAGCTCTGATCAAGTAAAAATTCATGCTCTTTTAAAAGACACATGTTATACTGCTTATGTTCAAATAGATAGCGCTTTAAGCGTACTTATTGGGAGGCTTTTTATATGACAAGTTATGATCAACGTGATCCGCAAACGGATAGCCTTATTACACCAGAAAACAGTGCCTTATTGATCATCGATTACCAACCAACCCAAATTAATTCGATTGAGTCAATGCCACATGCGGCATTGGTTCAAAAAGAAGTCCAGGTTGCTAAATTAGCCAAAGCTTATCATGTACCTATTATTCTATCTACAGTAAATGTAAGAACAGGCCGTAATCAAGATACCATTCCTCAACTCAAAGCCGCTCTAGGCGATATAAAGTCTTACGATCGAACATCGATCAATGCCTGGGAGGACAAAGATTTCGTTGCTGCTGTTGAAGCTACTGGGCGCAAGAAATTATTGATCACCGCTTTATGGACGGAAGCTTGCTTAACCTTTCCAACGTTAGATGCCCTACGAGCTGGATACGAAGTTTATCCTATCGTTGATTCAGTTGGCGGTACTTCAACACTTGCCCATGAAACTGCGCTTCGTCGGGTAGAACAAGCAGGTGCACAATTGATTTCATTTCCTCAATTAGCTTGTGAATTACAACGGGATTGGAACCGAACAGATCATGTTAAAGACTTTACTGATGCCATGTTTGATGCCGGTATCTTCTTGAAGCTAGACTAAAACCATAAGCTTATGACAAAATAACCGTTTTTTGTCGTACCAAAAAGGGCCCACAACTAAGGCATCTAAAAAAACTTTGTGTTTGTTTTAGATGCCTTAGTTGTGGGCCCTTTTTAATTTAATTCAACCATTAGGTGCTTGCGTTTGATTCTAAGAATCAGTTGTTGTTTTTTTCCAATAGGCACGTATGATCAGTATCCCTACAATCAATATTTCCATTCCAATCACGACTAACAAATAATTTTGAACTTCGCCTGTTTGTGGTAAGCGACCCATCAGCGATTGTAAATACGTTCCGTTGCGGCCAACGTTATCATTGTCCTCTTTAGGCGGCGTTTGCCGGGTGGGTGTAGTTGTTGCAGGTGCTGCAGTGGTAAAGGTTCCCGCTCCTGGCCCTGCTGTGATTGGCTGATTTGGCGTAACGTTTTGCACCCTAGAAGTACCTCCGCCATTATTATCATTAGGTACTTTGGTTTCGGTAGCTGTGGTATCTTTAGGATTGACGGTTCCTGGCGTTGGAACAGTATTGCCAGACCCTGGTGTCAGTTTATTACTAGAATTGTTATTGTGTTTCGCATCATCTGCGGATTGATTTGTTTCTTTATCCGACTGTGAGGTGTCAGTACCAGTCGGCGTTGGATTTTTCTGTGTTGAGGTTGCATCATCATCCTCGTGCCACTGCTCATCATCCGAAGATGGTCCAGCTGGCAAAATCGAAAATTCAACTGTACTTGTTTCTGCTTGCACAACAGCATGGTTCAAATAGAAAAAATTACCAAAAAACAATATAAAAATAACTAAGAAATAATAAAGTGGATTTCTTCGTTGTGGCATTGACAATCAGCCTCCTCGTCATATGACAAGTTTGTTTTGCAATGTCCCCTATCTCTCAGCCTAATTATAGTACATCAAAATATAATAAACAATTATTAAAGTTTGATTATTTATAATTTATAAGTCACGTCGCCGATAAAGGTGCCAAATCATGATGCCAACGCCCGCCAAAGACAAAATTATTGTAAATAACCACGAAAAGGGCTGCTTAGCTAGCGGCAATTTAACATTCATGCCATAGAAACCTGAGATTATTGGTGGAATTGCTAAAACAATTGACCAAACTGTTAAAAAGCGCATCGTTTCATTTAGATTATTATTTAAGATATTGTTATAAGCATTAGAAACACGATCGATCACATCTGTCGCTAATTGAGCCATATCTTGAGCCTGTTCCAACTCAATAATCGCATCTTTTAAATGACTGCGTTCAAAATCCTTCAATTCGATCAATTGATCTTTACCTTCAGCTGATAACTTAAATTGCCGCACCGCTACCAAATTATTATTCGTTGCAGTTGTTAAATAGACCAAACTCTTGCCTAACTCGGTTAGTTGGTTGATTGCTTTATTGGTTGGTCGGCCTTTACGATTCTCCAATTTTGTCCGCCGATCATTGATGGCATCAATTGCGTCGAAAAACTGTTCCGTCAATAAAGTCAGCAATTGATACAAAACCGATAATGTTGAGCTAGTTGTTTCTTCTTCGATTAATTTTAAAACAGCAGCTTTTATCTGGGCCATATCTTGACCACCATGAAGCTGAATGGCAAACAAATCTGTATCATCACAAATAAACGCAATTGGAACGGTCCCATAACCCAACTTATTATCATGATGAATGATGCGAAAAATCAGCAGCCAAAAACCCGAATCAGCATCATATTCTAGTCTGGCACGTTCCTTAACATCTCGCGTGTATTTTAAAAATTTCTTTGGCAGCTGATATTTCTCTAACAGCGTTTTACCCCGATCTTGAGATAAATCTGTCAAATAGTGCCAATGCTGTTTATCAAATTGCACTGTTTCACTCATAGGCGTCCTCCTTGTCCATAGCTGTCTTTTATTTTACAATATCGCCGAGAAAATCTAAAAAACGGCTTGACATAGGATATGAATAAAATTATACTACTGTTAACAATTGATTAATAAATGCTGTGAGACAGAAGAGTAGTCTTAAGCCCTGTCAGCGAGCTTCGTTAGGTGCAAGGAAGCCTTTAAGCTTAAGATGAAAATCCCTGTTGAGCTAGATACTGAAGTGCCAGTAAGTATCTTGGGGACACCCATTATCGTGTTAGCGCATCGTGTTATCTGTGCGTGAATCGAGGCAGCGATAGATCCATATCGCTGTAAATTAAGGTGGTACCACGTTGGATTATTCTAATCGTCCTTTAATGAAGTAAAGAGTTTATTTCATTAGAGGGCGTTTTTTTATTGTCAAGGAGATGGTTTCATGGAAGATCAGATTCAGATTATCAGCAATTATTTCAAGCATCAACGACAATACTATGAGGAGCGATTTTCACATGAAAAGCTTAGAGGAACGGCAGCTATCTGCCAAAGACTATTTTGTAGTTAGTTCATTATTATTTGGTTTATTTTTCGGTGCGGGCAATTTAATTTTTCCCCTACATTTAGGACAACTAGCAGGCGGTCATTGGCTGACCGCTGCCCTAGGTTTCTTAGTCACCGCAGTGGTACTGCCATTGTTATCTGTACTTGCAATTAGTGTCACGCATTCTGAAGGTGTTTATGATATTGGCAAACCTCTGGGGCCAGCTTTCGCATTAGCTTTCATGGTCTTAATTCATGCAACGATCGGCCCACTTTTTGGGACACCACGGACGGCAACGATTCCTTTTTCCGTAGGGGTACAACCATTGCTTCCAAATCAGTTAACCCATGTCGGTCTACTGATCTTTTCAGCGCTTTTCTTTGGTGCAGCTTACTTATTCTCATACAAGCAAAACCGCATTATGGCAAGTGTAGGTAAAGTCTTAAATCCACTGTTTCTATTACTATTATTTTTTGTTTTCTTTTTAGGCTTTGTTAAACCACTAGGCACGGCTTCCGCGCAAGTTTCAACCACTGCATACCAACATGCGTCATTTTTTAACGGCTTCTTACAAGGTTACAACACAATGGATGCTTTGGCAGGATTAGCTTTTGGAGTTACCGTGGTTACTGCGGTAAAGGGTCTTGGTGTCCATAAATCTAGTCGTGTTTCCCTTGTTACTGCCAAAGCTGGTGTTTTTGCCACCGGAACGATCGGTTTGATTTATCTTGGTTTGATTGTAATGGGTGCAACTTCTTTAGCCTATTTTAAAGTCTCAGCTGATGGCGGAGTCGTATTCAATCAAATTGTGACCCACTATATGGGTGCCTTTGGTCACGCTGTTCTAGCAACTCTGCTAACAGTGACTTGCTTGACCACAGCTATCGGTCTAGTAGCCGCTTTTGCCCAAGACTTCCATAAACATTTCTCTAAAGTCAGCTACCGAACTTGGTTGGGACTTATGTGTGCCGCTTCATTCTTAACTGCTAACTTTGGTCTTGATCAAATCATTGCTTGGTCAACACCAATGCTCATGTTCTTATATCCGTTTGCGATGGTTTTGATCTTACTATCTTTGACATCACCATTATTTCATCGTGATTCAGTTGTATACTTCTTTGTTGTCTTATTCACGGCAATTCCAGCTTTATCTGATATGGTCGTTGCTTTCCCGGCTGTCGTCAGTCAAAGTACTTTTGGTAAAGGGGTTGCTCGTTTGCAGCAATACTTGCCGTTCGCAAATATGGGCATGGATTGGGTCGTTCCTGCTTTGGTCGGCTTAGCCTTAGGGTTGACGGTTCATTTTGTTCGTGCCGCCGCCGCCCAACGCTCCGAAAGTATGGAACAAAATTAAAACTAATTGAAACCTACTTTTCCAGCAGCTTCATTTATGTGATAATTGCCTTGGAAAGGATGCGTATTCATGAAAGTTATCAATGTTGCATTAAAAGTAAAACCAGATCAGTTATCGGCTTATGAAGCTTTTATCGCAGATCTCGTCGCTGGATCGCGGGCAGAAAGTGGTAATTTGAGCTATGGACATTACAAAAAGCTTGGCACAGACAATGAATATGAAATTATTGAACATTGGCAAGATGAAGCGGCTGTTGCGGTACATAACCAAACACCACATTTTCAAAGGTTTCTCAATGAAGTCGATCAATATCTTGTAGCTGAACCTGAAATTTTAAGGATGACTTTATAACTCGGTTAGGATAATTTAGGCTAGCTGGTGCAAATTTAAATAGAGGGACGGCAACAAAAATAATGTTTTGTAGCTACCCCTCTATTTGTTTGCAAACAGTTTTATTTTAACCGGGTTCCAAAAGACAATACCTTCACCCAATGGAAAAGTTAAGCTAGTTAGTTTTTGCTAGCCTGACGATGATAAATCAAACTCGTGATGAGTACCAAAATAAGACCACCAACAATAAAAATGCCACTGAGCATATAAACTCGCCCAACTGCCTTATCAATCCAACTATCTAATATACCTTGCAATTGGCGGCTTATGTTTGTCACAGTTGGGATCAAACGCATACGTGCTATGAACGTGCCCACTCCACTGATCAATGTGCCCCCAGTAAGCCCATAGCCTAAGTACCGCAAACCCAGGGTTATACTAGCGGCATTTAACAAAATAATCACTAGACAAACAATTGCAATCATACCTGTGACGATCATTGCCATTTGAATCGCCTTTTTGATAGTTTGCAAGCGTTGGCTCAATGCTGTTGCCTGGGGTTGTATATTTCGATCCAGATAATTTTTAATTGTGCCATCGAGCTCACTTAAAATCGAATCTAAATTAACATTTAATAAGGTGTCCGGAATCAGTGTTTTGATTTTTTCACGAATAATTGCCTGAATCGTTGTTGTTGGGACCGGATCAGTTTGACCTTGATACACATTATGGATCGTTTTATCAGCAATCTGCACAACAGAGGGTTGATCGATCAGATGACCTGTTATTTCCTGAGATAGGCCATTTTGAGTCCCAGATTGATTGATCTGCTGCTGTAACTCAGTCACCAATGCTTTTTGATTTTTGGGCTGGTTAACGACTGACTGAGTAAACGACTCATTTAGCACCGTTTTGTGTGCTAGGTATGTCCCCACAAAACCTGCAAAGGTAAACATCAAAATAATTGTAAATACCCATAATAATGCACGGTGTTTGGTGCCTCCAGTTCGATTGTTGTTTCCTTGCTTAGACGTGCGGCGTGTGGCATCCATAGAATCCTTCTTTCAAAAATTACTAACTTAATTAGTATAGCATTTCTGCAATCGCGCAAGCAGGTCAAAACAAATTAGATTTAAAATGTTATAATAAAGTTCCTTGGCAGGGGCACCACTTTAGCATTTTTAAATGCGATTAAAGTAAAAGAAAAGTAGCTGAAAACATACATTCGTTTTCAGCTACTTTTCATATACAATTATTAATGTGATTTAACCATGTCTGTGCATCTAGCAGATTTTACCGCCAAGATCGTTCATTTCTTTGCGCCGAGCGTCGCTTTGACTTAACGCTGCCTGATCAACTTTTGTAACGGTCACCCCACCATCAATCAAGCCACCATCATCTTTCAATACCAAACCGGCATTTTTATAATCCAAACTCAACCCATTACCTAAATATGGCTTTTCACCATCAGAAATATATAATTGATAATCAGTGTTATTTTCAACAGGTGTCTGATAGTCGTCATCGGCATGTGTTCCAACAACTAGCTGAAACTTATTGCCAATCGCACACGACCCGCCTAATTTGGAAAATTTACTAGAACCATCGTCTGTAGCCAAGAAGACATAGCTTCCTGAATCAATTTTATCGGCTAAATAAGCTCGAGCAGCTGCTTTAATGTTAATTTGCATTTGACGCCCTCCTCTTAAACTAAAGTGACAAATACCACTAAAATAAATTGTATACAATTCATTTTCTAACATTATTGTATGCGCCTAAGGTCAGAGATGCAAGTATTTCACCTCAAGCCATCTAACTTAACAACCCTTAACTTCTATAAAAATAACTGCTATAGTTTTATTATCCCTAGGAAAGTGTGATTTTATATGATGAACATTCTCTACATATCTATTTCAGGCAATACGCGTGCGTTTGTTAAAAACCTACAAGACTACGCGGCAGCACAACATCAACATGATCAAAATCACCCCGAAATTCATTTGAAAGAGATCAGCGAAGCTTCACCAGAAACTCAAGAAAATGAAGATTTTTTCTGTTTTGTGCCAACTTATCTTGAAGGCGGCAATGGTATTGACAATGGGACAGAAGAGATCATGACAAACGCCATGCGTGAATATATTGAATATGGCAACAACGCCAGCCACTGTCTGGGCATCATTGGCAGCGGCAACAAGAATTTTAATAACCAATATTGCTTAACGGCTAAGCAATATGCGGCAGAATTTCATGCCCCTTTCATCACTGATTATGAACTTCGCGGCACAAAAGATGATGTTGTTCGAATTTATCAAATTTTGGAAACCCAATTGACCAAAAAATAACTTTTTTGAAAAAAATTACGCTATATCGAGTATTTTATAAGCCGCTTTCATGAAAAACTTTAAACATTTATGCACAATCCATTTAATTCAAAATCCTATTTTATCAGGATTTTGAATTTTTTTATTTCTTTTTAGTAACAAAACAAATGTTCGCGTTACTCAATATTAACGCTTCTGTAACGTGCTTGTTACATTAACCAGTTATTCTATAGCTCGTAACTTTGACGAACGCGTTTGTCGATTGGGTTACTGTCGTTAGCAACTCAAGAGAAGAAGGAGTTTTTATATTCATGAAAAAACAAGCACTAGTAGGTTTACTATTCGCCGGTACAATTGCATTGACAGCATTAGGTGCAAACCAAGCAGAAGCTGCAGTCGACAATGGCAACGGCACGGTAACGGTCGAGGCTGGTGACACTTACATGAGCATTGCCGGTAACTACGGCATGCAAGTTTCCGCATTGGAACAGTTGAACAACCGTGAAGTTGGCGGCTTTGACTTAATTTACCCAGGTGAATTAGTTCATGTAGCCGGCGCTGCACAAGCACAAGCAGCCCAAACACAACCAGCTGCCGTTGAACAAGCTCCTCAAAGCACAGCAGCGCAAACAACAAATACTGCGAACACAAGTGCTCAAAATGCTGGTACTTACAAAATTTCATTTTATGATCCAGCTGTTTTAGGCTCAAACATGGGCTACGGCGGTGTCGCTGCGAACCTATCTGTTTTCCCTAGAGGGACTCATTTACGTATCACCCTTGCAGACGGGACGGTCTTAGACCGAGTGGTAAACGATACTGGTACTTTTGCTTATAGCAACCCACAACAATTGGATGTCGCAATGCCAAATAGCGCTATTCCAAGTTATGGTGTGACTTCAGCTACAGTTCAAGTGATCGGCTAATTTGAATTATATTAGAGTGAGACAAAAGGTGCCCAGCGCCCAAGCATCATCAAGAATTACGAAAAATGGTGGACTTTCCGTTTGAGCCATTCGTCGTTGAGTGAGGGCGTTGCCTTTTGGAACACGTTTAAGATACAAGCGTCCTTGAAACAATCAGGGCCGTAGACAAAACGTTGATTTTGTCCCGCCCCCATTATATTTAATAAATCAAAAAATCGTCATTCTCAGGTATATCAAACATCTGAGAATGACGGTTTTTTAGTTAGCATTTAAGATTCCATCGTGTACAATCGTTCAACTTCGGATTCTAGCGCATTGATCAAGGGCTCATCAGCATTTGGCATCCGTAGTCGTGTTAACGTCCCCCCACTATTTTCAATCGCAGCTTTCAATTCGATGTCTACGTCATAACGAATCTCAAGATTATCACTAATAAAACCGATCGAAGCAGAAACAATATGTTTAAAACCTTTATTTTGAATCAAATCTTTGGCAACCTCGACGAAGTCCGGCCCGATCCACTGGTCGCCAGTTCGGCCGGCACTTTGCCAGGCAATCGTATATTGATTTGCCTTTAAGTCAGCCGCAGCAGCAATCGCATGAATATTTGCTTCAATTTGTGCTTTATAAGGATCCCCAGTTTCAATAATTTTTAGTGGCAAACTGTGTGCACTAAAGATAACTTGCGTGGTTTCTTGTTCGGTCAGTGATGCTAAGTCAGTCAGTTGATCACTCCAAAAATGGATCAAATCATCATTTTCCCACCAACTCTTAGCTGGAATATATTTGATGCCATCATAGGCTGCTAGAGCTGCTTTCGCACGATTATGGTAATCTTCTGTCGAAAAAGTCGAATAATGTGGCGCAAGTGGTATGCCATAGATGGTTTGGATGCCTTGACTTGCGATTTGATCGACAGCATCTTTGATGAATGGGTGAATATATTTCAAGCCAACAAAAACCTCGTACTGATCAGGAAACGTCTTGTTCAACTTTTTCTGCAATGCATCAGCCTGAGCTTGAGTAATTTTTGCTAACGGCGATGTGCCACCGATCGCTTTGTAGCGTGCAACCAAGTCATTATAAAGCTCTGGGGTTGGTTGATGGTTATGCCGAATATTCGTATAGTACGCCATAATATCTGTTAAGTCATAAGGTGTCCCATAAGCCATCAATAAAATTGCCTTTTTATGATTCATATTTTTTCTTCTTTCTTGAATGGAATAAGACTTGTGATCAGGATACTTAGTACCGCAATGACAACTAATAAAATGAAAATACCTTGATACATCTTGGCCCCTGTCTGACCATGATTAAAATTAAGTTGAATCACTGAAGCATAAATCAAAGGTGCGATCGTCGCACCAATTTTTTTGGTCGTAGATAGACCACCAATCGCTTGCATATGATTGCCTTGACCAGCCATTCTACCAGCGATAACTTGCAGTGGTGCCGACATAAAGCTACCTAACCCGATACCCAAGAAAAATGAAACGGCAGCAAAGAATCCCAAGTTTTCTAAGTTAAGCGCAAGTAATAAGCCCGACAATCCGATAATACTTGCCGCAACGATCAGTGTCTTTTTATTACCTAGTTTATCCACTAATAAACCGCCGATCCACGAGCCAATCACACTACCCAATCCGGTAATAACTAAAGTCATTCCAGAAAGACGCATTGGTAATTGAAAAACCGTATGGATATAGGTTGGAATGTAAATAAAAACAGAAAACAAAGTGCCGCCTAATAGACCAAGCAAAAGTGTTAAACTATAAGCTGACTTTTTCAATAATTGAATCGGTAAAAATGGCAGTTGGTCAGCTTTGACATGATGTTCAGCACGTAGGAATAACCCCAAACTAATCAAGCCTATAAAAACTAAAGCGTAAATTGCATAGCTATAAAGATTGAAGCGCTGGGCAAAAGTCAGTATTAACATAATGCAAGTCATAAACACGGTAAACGTAGATAGACCAAAGAAGTCAGTTCGCCAAGTATTAGTTTGAGTCTCATTATCCAAAATATACCAGACTAGTAAAAATAAAATTGCGATGAACGGTAACAGACTGTAATAAAATGTCCGCCAATTTTCGGTCATAGCGAGCGTCAGACCCACGAAAATGGGTCCAAAAATTGAAGATAAGCCAGATACGATGCCAACAACGGACACACGTCGACCTTGGCGTTGATGATTTGAACTATGTAACATAATATTGATCGATAAAACGATAATGCCACAATCCCCCAAAGCCTGAATGAAACGTCCGAGCAACAATACAGGATATATTGGTGCAGAAGCAGTTAGCAACGTCCCAATAAACCAAATAATGAGCTCACCCAGGAATACTTTTTTTGCCCCATGAATATCGGATAAGTTTGATGCAATCGGTGTCCCGACCACCAACCCTAATGTATAAATACCTGCGATCCAAGAAGCGGTGATGGAACTCAAATCAAAAGCCTTGGTAATTGAGGGCAATAGTGTTGAAACCGTACCGCCATCTAATTGAGAAATAAAAACGGCAATTGCATAAATCCAAAAGTGCGTTCGAATTTTCCCCATTGTATTGATCACACTAAATCATGCCTCCCAACCTGATAAAAAGAAATGATCCAATTGTTCAAAGTCTAAATGCGTGCCAATGACAAAATAAGGAAATTCACCATAAACGGAACTAGCCTCATAATAGCGCATCTCGGCAATAATTTTTTTGAACATCAATGGTGTATCAGCAAACAAAGTTACCCCCCATTCATAATCATCTAACCCAATAGATCCAGTAATATATTGCCAAATTTTACCAGCATAGGTTCTACCAACAACGCCATGGTCATGCATATATTGTTGCCGCTGTTCATAAGTTAAGGTATACCAGTTAGCCCCCGGAACACGTAACTTAGACATCGGATAAAAGCAAATATAAGGTTTCTGTGGTAATTCTGGTTTTAAATGTTTATTAACATAAGCCCAGCCCTTTTCTGACTTAGGCTTGCCGGTGTAGGTACCTACTTCGGTGACAGATACGTAAGAACGCCCCCGTTTGAGACAATCAAATAATGGCAATTTTGCTAACTCAAGTTCAATTTCATTCAATTCATCTAATGTTTCTCTTAAAATCATCAAGCCCAAATCGCCCTTATGTCCAGAAACATTAAATAAATAATGACTGCCCTGTCCCTGAGCTTCCTGATCTGAATATTGCTGCAGTAGCTTTTGAAACTGTTGGACCCTGGCCTGCTTTGTATCTGCTGGTAGTTGCCGCCACTTTGAGGTCTCAATTGACCACAATAAATGCATGCAATACCATCCCTCTAATGTTTCAACAGGTTTCTCCATAAAAAAATCCCCCTTTAAATAAATTAATAGTAATTATTATCTGTCACAACAATTATTATAACCATTTTGGGAGGGGTTTCACAATATGTTTTGCAAATTTATTTATAACTAGCACAGCGTACTGCTATGGTTTCGTTGCCACCTGTGCTGTCATTTTCTTACTAATAATCGTTTCCGTGTACGTTTTTATTTGACGCTTAACTTCAGTAGATGTCTGAGGCTTGACTGTCACAACTAAATTTTGTTGATCCCTGGAAACTGAATCAATCATATCGGGATATTTTGAATCTAATAATTCTTGTAATTTAGAAGCTGAATCGACACCTCGTTGGACAACGGTGCCATATTGGTCGCTTAATTTCGACTGATTGTCTTTGACATATTGTTTCATTTGCTGTGCTGTCACAAATTTATCACTTTGAAATTGAGTCAGTTTGAGTTTTTGTTCGCCTAATTGGAATTTTTTTAATTCATGTTCCAATTGATCGATTTTTTTAGAATTCAAATAAGGGCCGATCACAGTTAACTCAATTTGTTGGTTTGCCGAATCAATTGTTTGATCGGTTACCACATAGTCAGATAACTCTACGTTAATAAAACTATTTAAATGCTGTTCATTCAATGATTTTTGAACGAGACTTGCACCTGAATAAATACTTGGTACTGAAATGATCATGGCGATCGCCAATAGAATCAATCTTTTTTTGAGCGACATCGCTTTTTGATCGCGATGAGATAAACTAAAAAGCGCCGTAGCTAGAATTGTCACGAACATAATGAAAAATACATTCAATAAGAATAAATAACCGGCGCCAATGGCAATTTTCCAATCTTGATAGACTAACCCAAATGAAACTGTACATAGTGGCGGCATCAACGCCGTAGCGATAGCAACACCAACAATGATATTATTAGAGTCTTTTTTGGCCTTGGCGATGATACCGGCTAACCCACCAAAGATGGCTATCATAATATCCCAGACTGTTGGATTACTACGGCTGATAATTTGTTGACCAGCATCGTTTAACGGTGAGATCCAAAAATACAGCATTGAAGCACCTAGGGCAGTAACAACTTCTAAGACAAAAAGTTTGACTGCTTTAGCTGTCAACCTCAAATCTTGGCTGCCAATGCCATAGCCCATACCTAAAATAGGATCCATTAACGGAGAAATCAGCATAGCTCCGATAATTGCTGGCGTTGAATTTAAATTCAACCCCACGCAGGCAATAACGATCGAACAGACTAAAATCACAAAATTGATCCAATTGAAAATGAGCCCTTTACGAATTCCTTGATCAATATTTTCTGATTTCTGAAATACTCTTTCCATGGCTTCACCCATATTATCACCTCGCCTATTCATTATATGATAGCTACCAGCACTACTCTGAACCTGATTGAATGAACATGATATTATCAGTCCTCAAAAAAGGTGACGTGGCTGGGACAAAATTAACGTTTTGTTTTCAGCCACTATGTGTTTACGAACAATTAAATTTTTAAACGTGTGCCAAAAGGCAACACCCTCACCTAACCACGAATGGCTCAAATGGCAAGCCCACCATTTTTCGCAATTCTTGTTAGTGCTCAGGTGCTGAGCGCCTTTTGTCTCACTCTCACCACCTATTAATTACGAACAGTTTTGGTTTAAATGTATGCTCTAAAAGTTAAACAAGTCCGTGGACAAATAGCGTTCGCCATTATCTGGTGCTATGGTAACAACTGATTTTCCAGCGCCTAATTTTTTAGCCAATTCAACGGCACCAAAAATATTAGCACCAGCAGAGATGCCTGGCAAAAAGCCTTCTTCATGACTTACTTTCCGGGCCATTTCAAGTGCTTGCTCACTAGTCACTTCTACAATATCATCATAAAGCTGGGTATCTAGAACTTTAGGAATAAAGCCCGCACTAATACCTTGGATCTTATGTTTACCACCGTGACCTTCTTTTAGCATGGGCGATTCGGCTGCTTCCAATGCATAGATCTTAACATTAGGATTGACTTTGCGTAAAGCCTTGCCGACGCCTGTCAAAGTTCCACCAGTACCCACGCCAGCGACGAAAGCATCCGGCGTTTTACCTTCAAAAGCGGCGATAATTTCTGGACCCGTTGTTTGCTCATGAATATCTGGATTAGCAGGATTGTCAAACTGCATCGGCATGAAGTAGCCATGTTCTTGTGCCAATGTTTCAGCTTTTTTGATTGCGCCAGGCATACCATCAGCCCCTGGTGTCAAAATTAATTCAGCCCCATAGCCCTGCATCAACTTACGGCGTTCAATACTCATTGTCTCTGGCATTGTGATAATCAAATGATAGCCTTTTGCGGCTGCTACCATTGCTAAGCCAATACCCGTATTACCTGACGTTGGCTCAATAATCGTTTGACCCGCTTTTAAGTTGCCCGTCTGTTCTGCCTTCATGATCATGGCCGCCGCGATTCGATCTTTGACGGAACCACCAGGATTAAAGAATTCCAATTTAACATAGACATCAGCACTCTCTGCTGGCACCACCTGATTTAGCTTGACTAACGGTGTGTTGCCAATCAATTCAGTAATATTATTTGCAGCTTTGACCATACTTAAAACCTCCAATTATCAAACGTTCTGACAGTTATCTACCAACATTTCCCTGCACTAATTTCAGCCAATTGTAAAAAAAGTGTCGTTGCGTATCCCGCCATAGAAATTGTGGCCCGCTTAAATGATCTGGATCTTTAAAATAATGAACCGGTTTGCGATAAGTACGCTCTGGATGAGCAGCGGTCTCGCGTTGATATTCTGCTAATAGCCCTTTTTGCCCGTATTCCAGATGCGCAAACTCAAAAACCTCACTGGCATCATGATTTTCAACCAATAACAGCTGTCCTTGCTTAGAAACAGCTCGTAGTTTAAGTTGGGGCTGTTGCTCAATCTCACTTGGAGACATCTCGGCATAGCGCGCATGCGGTGCTAAAAAGCCTTCCTGCAACCCTGCCAATAACGGACTGGGTGTCACAATATGATGGGGATAAACGCCAAACAGCTTATGGGGCAAATTGTGTTTGTGAATCCCATATAATTCATGTAACGCCACCATGCCGCCCCAACATAAATATAACCGGTTAGGCAGCTGCTGCAAGACCTGCAAAAGCTCACGAATTTCCTGAATATAAGTGATGGCCGCAAAATCGATTGTTTCCAACGGTGCACCAGTAATAATGAAGGCATCCAAGCGCGCCACCGCCTTAAGATCTAGTGGCTGTAATAATTGTTTGACATCATTTGGCACAGATCGACCGCGATAGTGTAATGTGGGATAATAAAAGTGCAATTGAACGGGTATCTCAAAATGCGATAAAGCCTGCGTCAAGTCAAACTTCGTTGCCGCCTTATCATGCATGACATTAAGAACACCTATCTGTAAGGTTCGTTTCGACACAAAGCTTCCCTCCTCTTGCACACACACCTATCTTACGCAAAAACCAAATTTTTATCAAAAAATTAATACTAGGAGCCCCTCATGAAAATTAAAATATTTTTCCAAGATCAAGCTGACTTTATGGATATCTTATTAATTGGTGATGAACAGGCTGAGATGGTCCAAAGATACTTAAATCAAGGCCCATTATTTGCCCTCTTTGACGAGCAACGTTTGCTTGGCGTTGCTCTGGCTGTACCCCAGTCAGAAAAAACATTAGAACTTAAAAACATTGCCATTGTTCCGGCAAAACAGCACCAGGGGTTTGGCCGCCAACTGATGCAGGCAGTGGAAAACTATGCTAAAAATCAAGGCTATCAAACTTTAACCCTGGGAACAGGTGAAAGCCCCTTGACCTTGCCTTTCTATCAAAAACTCGGCTACCAATATAGTCATCGCATCAAAAACTTCTTTAAACAAAATTATGACCATCCCATTATTGAGGGTGGCCATGAATTAAAAGATATGATTTATTTGTCAAAAACGCTACATTAAAAACCGGTCCGCAACAAGTTTAAATATTGATCCCGGGTAACGCCCGGATTGATGCGTACCCGATCTAGTGTCAGTAACCCTTGGCTCGCTTGAGCTAAACCTTCTTTAGTTGTCACACCTAATTGATAGCCCGCTTGTTGGGCCATCGCCGGTGTTTCTGGTGTTGTCCGGCCAACTGGATAAGCAATAGCCATCGTGCGCTGATGTAATACGTGATCTAGTTCCTGTTTAGAATTAGTCAATTCTTGCTGCTGCACATTCGGTGCTAAAGTTGGCAATTCTTTATGTGAAACAGTATGACTCTCAATGCTAATGCCATTAGCCTTTAATGTTTTCAAGTCATTGATACTCAAAGAATCCCCCAACATTTGATAGCCTGTCACATCGTTGATTGTGGCATGGATGTGCAGTGCCTTAAAAATCGGCAGTCCTTGAATCAAATTATCACGATAACCATCATCAAAAGTGATCCAGACGATTTTATCGGCTGGTTTTTTATTGGTCGTTAATACCAAATAAGCTTCTTCTGGCGTAAGTGTATCATAACCCTCTTGCTTTAACCATGTCATTTGCTGACGTAATTGTTCTGGTGGCATCCGCAAAGAATTACCCGTTGAAATACTATGATACATTAAAATTGGTAATTGTACGGGGCCGTTTACTTTTTGCCAGCCATGAGTTGGATCAGCTTCAGCCCGTGCCTTGGCTTGATCTTGCCGCGCACGTAGCTGTGCTAATGCCACTTCATGCTGGTAGACCGCCCGATGATTCAAGCGTTCCAACTGTGTCTGCCTTGCATAATTACGTTCATCCTGACTGTGGTACCCCAAATAAGCACCTAACGTCAGCACAATTACTGCCAAAATCACCCAAAATACTTTTCGCCTCATGATTGTCCTTATCCCTTACTTATTTTCTGGGACTATCATAACAGGATTACCGCACTGATGCCAAAAATATGAGTATCTTTTTAGAAAAATAAAAATGGTTTAATGATGGTAACGGGTATAATTTACCGCATCTAATAAGAAATCAGTCATAGATTGTACTTGAACTTGACCCGCCAAACCAGCACGTTCGACACCTAAACGCATTTGCATAAAACAGCCAGGATTGGCTGTAATGATGCGCTGTACTTTTGGAATAGCAGCGACCTTAGCCATTTTCCATTCCAAAATATGACCGGATGCGTCTGGCTCAACCATATTATAGATACCTCCAGAACCACAGCAGCTCACCCGTGCTTCCATTTCCACCAAATGAACACCCTTGATAGCCCGTAATAATTGGCGTGGCTCTGCTGCAACTTTCATCACATTTTGTTGGTGGCAGGAATCTTGGAAAGTGACGGTCATTTCTGGTAATGCCAAATGAAATTGGTCTAAGCCTACCAGTGCTAAAATCTGCGTGACGTCTTTGACTTTGGCTGCAAAAGCTTGCGCCCGCGGTAACCAGTCAGGATCATCAGCTAGCAAGCGCGGATATTCAATCAATTCGGCTTCACATCCGCCTGCGTTGTTAACGATGAAATCAACATCTAAATTCTCAAAAGCCGCAATGTTTTGACGAGCCAAATCACGAGCCATTGCCTTTTCACCACTATGATCAGATAAAGCACCACAACAAATCTGCTGTTTTGGTGAAACCACTTCACAGCCGACCAGTTCTAATAAAATTTTTGACGTGCTATTGGTTCGCTTAAACATGGAACCCATTAAACAACCTTCAAAGAAAGCAACTTTATATTTCTTTGGTGGTAGATCCGCTTGATATTTGGCAGCATCAACCGGCTGCTTGTAGGTATGAACATCTGGAACCACAGCCTCCATTGCTTTCAAACTGGCTGGAAACAAATTCATGATCCGCATGGCGTGGGTCAATTTCTGTAAACCGCTGCTTTGATAAAATGAGACAAAATCGGCGACAAAGTTCAAGCGACCCGGATGGGGAAACAAGCCGCGTACCGTCATAGCGCGAATGACTTTTTCTTTGATCGATTGTTTATGATGATCAATCAAAATTTGCTTGGCAGTTTCGATCAATTCACCATATGCCACGCCAGAAGGGCAAACCGCCTCACAAGACCGACAATCCAAACATAGCTCGATACTACGATAGAAATCTTCATCAGGTTCTTTTTCACCGTCAGCTACTGCCTTCATTAAGGCAATCCGCCCCCGAGGTGAATGGGACTCTTTAAAACCAGATGTAATATACGTGGGACAAGTTGGCAGACAAAAACCACAACGCATACACTGCAATAATTTATCTCGATCCATGCGCGCATCAAATGCTTGTTGGATCTCAGTTTTAGGCTGACGCACTGTCATAGTAAACCCTCCCTAGGTTTAATAAAGCTTTTGTGGATTTAAAATATTATCTGGATCTAATGCTGCTTTGATGGCGCGATCGGCACGCATGCCACCAGCACCTAATTTCCAAGGTAAATAGGGTAATTTAGCTAAACCGACCCCATGTTCACCGGTAACGGTGCCGCCCAATTCGATCGTCTTTTGATAGATTTCAGCAAACGCTTGGTGGACCCGTTTCATTTCCGCTTCGTCACGTAGATCCGTCAAACACGTCGGATGCATATTGCCATCACCAGCATGCCCAAAGGTACCGATGTATAGTTGATATTTTTGGGCGGTTTCATTAATAAAATTGACCAAGGCCGCAATCTCTGAGCGCGGTACCGTGGCATCTTCCAAAACCGTTGTTGGTTTGACACGAGCTAATGCCGAAAGCGCTGTCCGGCGCGCCGCCATCAATTGTGCGCCGTGGGCTTCATCCCTGGCGACTTGCACATCAATGGCGGCACCATCACGACAAATTGCGGCCATTGTTTCAATATCGGCATCGATCTCACGCGGATGCCCATCTTGTTGAATCAATAGCATCGCAGCCGCATCTGTCGGCAAACCCACATGGGCAAAATCCTCTACTGCCTTAATCGTCACTTGATCTAAAAATTCCATCGTAGCCGGGGTGATTTTAGCCGCAATGATGTCACTGACCGATTGGGCCGCCGCCGTCATCGTTCGATAGGTCGCAATCATGGTCTTATTTGCCTCTGGCTTAGGCATTAATTTCAAGATAGCCTTGGTAATAATGCCCAAAGTTCCCTCAGAGCCAATCATTAACTGCGTCAAATTTAATCCAGCCACATCTTTAGTTAGTTTACCGCCGGTTTCGATAACATCACCATTCGCCATCACGACTTCTAACCCCAAAACATAATCTTTGGTAACCCCATATTTTAAAGCACGTAAGCCCCCCGAATTTTCACTGATATTACCGCCAATAGTCGAAATCTGCATAGAACCAGGATCTGGTGGGAAAAATAAGCCACTATCTGCGATATATTGATTAATTTCTTGCGTGATCACGCCAGGCTCAACCGTTAATGTTAAATTTTGCTGATCGAATTCTAAAATTCGATTCATCCGAGTGAAAAGTAAAACAATGCCCCCAGCAATCGGCACTGTGCCACCGCTTAAATTAGAGCCGCTTCCCCGAGCAACGATAGGTACCCTATTATCACGGCACACACTTAAAATTTGAATAATTTCATCTTTGCTTGCTGGCGCTACTACTAGATCGGGCTCATGATGAAACTCCGGACTGGCATCATAACCATAAGTATAAAGATCGGTCGCCTCTGTTTGTATATTTTCCGCACCAACAATGGCTTCAATTGCTTGAATAATTCGCTCCTCCATAAACGCCACCTCCATTTGAATCAATTGCTCAGTGAGTAGGATCAAAATTCAACTAAAGCTTATCATAAAATAAGTTAAAAGTAAGCGTTTACAAAAAATATAGGGATTGCCCTTAAACTAAGCGTAGGCCAGCCTGTGTTACTAGCAAAAACGTGACCATTTAACACAAACACTTAACTTTTATCTAGGCATTAATCCCCACCCCATTAGTCGGTCTAAAGAAATATGAATAATCCAAACGATAAGTCTTAATTAATATACTAGTCAATACCAATTAAAATGCGCCCAATCTTATAATCGGCTATCTACTATGTTTCACGCACAAAAAATACGCCTATCCCAATAGACGTATCAGCATTTATATGTTATCGAATTTTATAAATTAACTGTTTTCAGAAAGGTAACGCCATCGATACCGATAAAATAATAATAGGGCTAGGCCAAAAGCTAACAAAACAAGCCACCAATTTTGAAATAAAAAAGCACTTAATAATAGTAGGCCTATCGCCATTGGTACAAACCATGCCATGGGCAAATGCATTCGACTTTCAAAATCAGCTGGTGGATCTGGTTGACCCTCACGACCATAACGTAAAATCATATAGCCTAATTTGGCGTAAAAATAAACCTCACTAATGAGCCATATAAGGCCAAAAACAGCAACAACAATGAACAAACCAACATTTTGAGATTCAAATGCAATCAGGCTAACGACAATACTCAACAAAACTGCCAAATATTGATCCTGCTTACTAGTTTTTATCATAAAATTAAATTTCCTAACCAATCACCCACATAACTCCTTCAGTTGAGGCTAATAAAACTTTTAATACAAAATGCTTTTTCAAAAAAATACCACCTTATAGATATTTAAATATTTTAAATATAATAATAGAAGATGGTTGCTGGAACTATTATCTAAATATTCATTGAATAACAACTTAACATTCATAGATTTATTTGTCAAAACAAAAAAACACCATTACTAATCATTTTTAATAATGGTGTTTTTCTATATATATATTTTAACTTACTTTAGACTCATTTGTTCTAATTGTGTTTTAACTTGTTGTGCTGCTTGTGCTTTAGCCTGGGCTTCGATCTTTTGGACAAGCACCTTTTGCTCTTGTGCTGTCATGTTAGGATTTTGCTGCCGAGCTTGCTGCACTTGCTGTTGGATGACCTGCTTCATTTTTGCGGCCATCACTTTTTTCTGATTTTTTGCTTGTTTTTGCAATTTTGCGGTTTGGTTCGTGCTCAAAACAACCCAGGTTTGCGGCACTTTAAATGTATTGGTCCGTTTCTTGTAACGGTTATTACTGCTGGTTCCCGCAAAGAGCAACCGGTAGCCACTATTTTTATACGTATACCGATAAGTGGTTTGTGTTAACACGGGGTGCTGGATCTGGGCACTACGCACGAGTTTATTAGTTACCTTAACATCCGCTGATGTCGTGGTCACTTTCTTTTGCTGCGCATTTGTTTTATAGATAAAGATCTTTTCGTGACCATTCCCCAGAGGTTTATACAATATTGTATTGGTGCCATTGATATTGGCCGCGGCAGTCAAGGGCTTATCCACGACTTCGGTGGTTTCTTTCATGCCCCAATGGAATTGATCATTAGCGACAAACATAGTGATAGCCCCCAACATCAGAACTAATGATAAAGCCACTAAAACTGATTTTAAGATACCGGGTTTAAAACCAATCATGAAGATTGCGAATAAAATGACGCTTAGTATTAATAGGAAGATAATCATTATTTAGCCACCTCCTGATGATTGCGTTTCTCTTTCAAGAAGAAACTGATGGCCAAGCCGACCACACAGAATAAAGCAGCTACGGCAAAGGCAGCATGATAACCACTCAAAACAGAAGCCATAGCCTGGTCTTTGTAAAGTAATGGTGTGGTTTTCAGAACATGTTTTGTAGGCATTTGATTGTTGGTCACATTGGACAATACTGAAATCAAAATAGCGGTCCCCACCGAACTAGCGACCTGGCGCACCGTATTATTGACAGCAGTACCGTGACTGATCAAGTCATAAGATAAGGCATTCATACCAGCAGTTGTCACTGGCATCATAACCATTGAAATCCCAAACATCCGAACGGCATAAAGGATCGTTACTTCGATCATTGGGGTGTTTTCTGTTAAGAATACGAAAGGAATCGTCCCTAATGTCAAAAGTGTTAACCCGGTCATAGCTAAACGTTTAGCGCCTAAGCGGTCAAATAGTTGTCCCGTAATTGGACTCATGATACCGATCATCAACGCTCCAGGTAATAATGTCAATCCAGATTGTAACGCCGTATCACCACGAACCGTCTGCATGTATAGGGGCAATACCATTTCGGCACCGACCATGGCCATATTTACCACGGAACTCAAAATTGCGGAAATTGTAAATGTCCCATTCGTAAAGACCCGCAATTCCAAAAATGGATGTTCCAAACGGAGTTGGCGCCAGCCAAACAGCACAATAAAAATGACCCCGATGATCAAGGTGGAAATGACGATGGCACTGCCCCAACCTTTATCACCAACTTCTGAGAAGCCATATAGTAAGCTGCCAAAGCCGACTGTGGATAGTAAAGCCGATAAAACATCTAGTGTTGGTTTTGATGTTTCTAATACTTTTTTCATGAAGAAAAATGCGGCAAAGATAACTAATCCGGCAATCGGTAGAATCATGCCGAATAAAGTCCGCCAGCTATAATTATCAATGACCCACCCAGATAAAGTTGGGCCAATCGCTGGCGCCAAACCAATGGCTAAGCCGGCCATACCCATGGCTGCACCCCGCCGCTCTGGTGGAAAAATCGAAAGTGATACGGTCTGCATTAAAGGCATAGATAACCCAACACCCATCGCTTCGATCAAACGTCCTGTCAATAAAATGGCAAAACTAGGTGCAATATAACAGATGACCGTGCCAATGAAGAAAATTGTCATCGCTGAAATATAAAGATACTTTGAATTAAACCGATTGATCAAGAATGCACTGATTGGAATCATGATCCCATTGACCAGCAAAAATCCAGTTGTCAGCCACTGAACCGTAGATGTTGAAATATCAAAAGCCTTCATCAAAGTTGGATAGGCTGTTGCCAATAGTGTTTGCGTCAGCACCGTTGTAAACGTACCAACAATGACCGTCATTAATAGCAGCATGCGGTTATAAGGCTTGCCATTAACATCAGTTACTTGTGAATTTGCCATTTATATGCCCTCTTTACTTATTAAAAGTCTGCTGACTAATATAATACTTTCAGAAAACATTGTCAATCAAATTGACATATAAATAAACAAATTTGACATGGACGTTAAATAACTTATAATTACAGTAGTAAATTTCGGAAAGGTTCTGTGCGTATGTTAAATGGTAAACATCAATTTTCTTTCTTAAGCACTGACCGTTTGATTTTCGGTATTGGCGAAATTGCTAGAATGACCGACATTTCCACACGTCAACTCCGCTATTGGGAAAAGCGCGGTTATATTAAACCCTTAGCAAAAAAAGAAGGCGAAACACGAACTTACAATTTTAAAACTGTCATTGCCATTACCTCTATCAAACACTTTTTAGACGAAGGCTACACTTTACAAGCCGCAGCATCTAAAGTCACTGAATTCACGCATCAAGCAGATATTCTAAAAAAATTTATTTTAAATCGTTATCAAGGTCTGACTGAAATCGATGGCTTACCAGCGATTGATTTTGGTACGTTAGCTGAAAATCCAGAGCAACATGTGTTTGGCTTGATCACCCGTGATGGTGCTGAAATTGTGATCCGCCCTTCAGCCGTAGAAGCTTAAGCGTAAACTTAGATTAAATGAGGTATGTGCCATGCAAATTAAAATTCGACAACTAAAATCAAGTGAACTGCAAGACTTCTGGCAATTAGCTTTTAGTGATCCTAAAGCTGAATGGACGCAATGGAATGGCCCTTATTTTCACGACCACTTACCTAGCAAAAATGAGTTTCTGACTTATACAAGTCAGCGTTATTTACATGACCCTTTTTGTCAAGTGATCAGCGTTGACGACCAAATTGTCGGTGAAGTCTCGGCACATTATGTCGATGGCAGCTTACAACGCTGGCTGGAGGTAGGCATCGTTATTTATGCACCCAGTCAATGGCATCAAGGTATTGGCAAGCAAGCATTAAGACAGTGGCTTACCAAGGTTTTTGATCAAATCGCACTACCACATATTGGATTAACGACCTGGTCAGGCAATCTACGCATGATTCATCTGGCCGAAAGTTTAGGCTTAAAAAAAGAAGCGGAGATTCGTCAAGTCCGCTTCTGGCAAAACCGCTATTGGAATAGTGTGAAATATGGTATTCTTCGCAAAGAATGGCAACAAAAAAACCATCACGACGTTGACCACCCAACGAAGTGATAGTTTCAGCAACCCCAAATATACTGTAGCTCTACCCCTAAAACTCTAGTGCCAAATCGCCATGTGGCAGCCGTGTTTCGATCTTATCTAACCATTTAGGCAATAAACGCGCCAAATCAGTATAAGTCTGATCAAAATTATTAGTATACCAAGGATCAGCAATTTCAAATGACGCATCATCTGGCAAGACATCAGCTGCTAGGTGAATTTTTTTTGTATCCACCGTATTGGGCGCCAGACGTTTCAAAGTGCTGATGTTCTGATAATCCATACCAATGATCAAATCGGCTTCATCAAAATCACGTGACGTAATTTTACGTGCCTGATGTGCTTCACAGGGAATCTGATGTTGCTTTAATTCCTTACGTGCACCTAAATGAATTGGATTGCCCGCTTCATAACGTGAAGTTGCCACAGAATCCACACTGATCTGTTTTTCCAGATGACGTTGTCTGATCAATTGCTTGAACATCATTTCTGCCATAGGCGAACGACAGATATTACCTAAACAAACGAACAAAACCCGCTTCATAAATATCTTCCTTTTTTTTTTTGCTAATGTCAGCATAACATATACGTACGGCATGTAAACCAATAATACAATGATAATTAGTCTATCATATCTAATCACGATTTAATCTGCCTAATACTGTTGTAAAATTGCGCTAACACTAGGTTGATAATCAGCGCCAAACAAATAAGTATGCAACATCAAATAATACAACCGATAAAATTCAATGCGTGCTTGCCAACCGCTTGCTAAGGGATAAACTTGCTGATACCCTTCATAGAATCTCTCATTATACCCTCCAAAAACCGTTGTTAGTGCTAGATCAAATTCACGGTCCCCATACCAAACTGATGGATCAATCAAATACGGCGTTCCATCATCGGCAAATAGATAATTACCTGCCCACAAATCGCCATGCAACAAAGCTGGCTTAGACTGATGCTGTTGCATTAATTTTTGAAATTTAACCACGACGTGCTGAAATTCAACTTGCCATTCTGGTAGAAATAACCCTTTTTGCTGTAAATTTTGAGCCAACGGTTGTAAACGCGTCTGTAGGAAAAAGTCGCACCAATTATCAGACCAATCATTACGGACCTCAAAGTTTCCCGAGTAAAAACTTGTTTTGTAGCCAAAACGGGCATTAGGACTTATCGTTTGATGCAAATGGGCAACCATCTGGCCTAATTGAGCTTGGTCACCTTGCCCACTAGGAATATAGTCAATCAAAAGATAAGCATCGCTTTCAATCTGACCACTGGCAATCACGTGGGGCACATTGACCACCGCGCCCAATAAATTTAATCCATCGATCTCATGATTATAAAAGGATTGAGGTTGACCAGGCTGCACTAGCAAAAAGTAATCTGCGTCTCTAGTCTGCAAATGATACGCATCATTAATATCACCGCCGCCCACTGGTGTTACTTGTTGAATATCGTGAACGGGTAACTGTGCCAACCATGTTTGATCTAAAATAATACCTGACCTCCTTGACTTGATTATGCTGAAAGTGTTAGTGATTTTGTATGGAATGGCAATAATTTATTTTTACCAAAATCAAAATAATAAGCCATTGTTTGATTATAAAAGGCAAACTTATTGATGGCTACGCCTACTCTGGCTAATTCACGATGTAAGTGGTCAATGCTTAGCGCCATCAAATGCTTCTTTAGAATTGGTAAATGAATATCATTTGCCGTACTGATCCCCCGAATCTTGGGTTCTAATCTTAAATTTAAATGTCCTAGTACCTGTGCGAGTGTCGTTTGTTCCTGACCCGAAGTTGCATCAGCAGGTAATAGTCGTTGATAAGCCTGAAAAAGTCGTTTGATTTGGCGTTCAAATTCAACGGTCGTCAAATCATAAAATACGACTGAAACACTGATTTCATTATCTTCACCTAAATATAATAAATGATCATTTGAACTTAATTGATGGTCGTTTAACATAGCAGTCAACCTCCAAACAGGTGAAATTAGAATGGATTGATGATTATATACCATCAATTGAGATTTGTCAGCCTAAAAAAATATCTTTTTAGGATAATACCTAATGGTCATATGATCACAACTCCTATATTCTATTATAGTAGGAAGGTGAGCAGATGGTGCAAATTTATAACTCTGAAAGTGACCACGACTTTACACCCAAAGTTTTTAATATATATGAACAAACTTATTTCGAGTCTTGGCGGCCGCTATTACGTAAGGCTTTAGAAATTGAGATCCAACAAAATAATATGGTACTGCACCTTTTCTTTTTTCCAAAAGAAGATGCTGATCTGGTGCAAAATGTCAGTTTGCTAGAACATAAATTACAAAAAGTAACAGAAATGCTGGCAGAACAAGGTTTTTATTATGCCAATCAAAAGCCACTATTGAATGGTTTGCGAAGCCAATATCAACAACTTGCTAAAATCATCGGTCAATATCATATTGACCCTGACCAAGCACTCATGAAAGCCCTGCTAAGCAATGGTCAGCCGGCTGATTTAGAGCGTGAATTCTTACAGGCACTACAATCTGCTGACTTAAGCCTTGCTGATTTACCGGAAAAACAAAGCATTGGTCCTGATTATGAACCTGAAATTGAACCTGAGATCCAACCAAATTCCTTTTATGATCAATTATTTCAAATCTTACTGCATCCTTATTTGCGTGACCCAGCGCTGCATTGGTCAGCAGCGGCTAACCTGACTTCTGAAGGTCAACAAGTATTGACGCGCCTTAACCGCTATGCCACCCGGGACTGGGACCAATACTATGCACATTATTATGACGAGCAAGAATTAGTTAAGCAGCTACGTGGCCTAACCGATCAAGACTATTACGACCAAATGGAACATGTTGAACTCAAGTATGTGGACCAAGCCTATGCTGATGTTTTACAAGACTTATATCAAGCTACTTTAAGCAAGTTGCAGCAAGTAAGTATTGAACCCTTAAATACACCGCTGCCAACCCACTTTTTTGAAGCTGATGCCCACTTAATGGCCCAGATTCACCAGGCGTTCAAATTAGATACCGTGGGCAAAGAACATGTGTTAAGTGCTCCCATTCTTGAAATTAAACGCAAGTATGACTTCTACCGTCAAAATTTCTAAGGTCCCAACGTCACATGATAATTAATATACGCTTCATATTTCCCCGGAATGATCTGCTGCCAGACATTGTCGGGGATATTTAGTTTAGCATTATCTCGGTACGCCAGACTGATCTGATTTTGACTACTTTCTTCCAGACTGCGATCGAGAACATATAAAATACTTGGTGTGCTCCCATCTGCAAACAGTTTTTGCGCCGTGTGATTTACAATCAAATTTGGGTCTTGATTACCGTTATTTGTTGTTGTCGCCTGGCCAAGTTCAATATTAACAGCCGACTGGTCTGCCGCTAATTGTTTTTGGGTGTCCGGATTGGTAAACGGTGTCATGACCGCACTCAAAGTCCAACTATCGGTTATTGAGTTATCATAGAGTTCAATAGTTGGGGTGCCATTTTTATTTTCAAGCTGACGCGGCTGCGAGCCACTTTCTAACTGATTAGTGCCAAAGTCCAGCTCTGGGACACTTAATAGCTGTGGTCCACTGGCTTTAAGTAATGTCACTTGATTGGATTGTCCCAAATAACGAGAAGTGAACCCATCTAGCGTAAAAGCCATATCTAAAATATCAGACTGATCAGGCACTTGGCTAATATCAGTGACGTCATACGTATAGGTGTACGTAAATTCAGCATCTACTGGTAAGCTGCCGCCATTGGGCAAGGTCCATTGGTAAGCATTGAATCCTGGGTAACTTACGAACGAATTATAGGTTGTTGGATAAGTTTGACCATTGTAATTCACGGTCACGCCAGTCGCCGTATTAAGAGTGGCACCATTGATCGTTGGAACCTGCAAATAAATATCGCCATTCAATGCTTGATCACTCGTTTGCTTGCCCTTAACATTGACAATGACTTTGTCACCATTTTGACTGACATATTTTGTATCCGTCGTCGTCGTGTGGGTTCCAATCACAAAACCTTTCTCTAACCGCAGCGAACTTTGGGCATCATCGACGACCAAAATTCTAATTTCTTTCATCGCCTGGTCTGAACCAGAAGCCGTTGTCCAACGGTTGCCAGCTTTGTCCTGTGCGATAATGCCATTTGGCCGAGCCAGCGTCAACTGATAGGTATAAATACCACTTGTATTCTGTAAGTTCAATCCAATCGTTGCATTGACCACGTGCTGCTCGTTTTCCGTCGTCACTGCTAAAGTGCCGCCAGGTGTATTGGTCGTATCATTTTCGATTCTTAAATTCAACTGATTGTCCTGGGTCTGATTCAAGATATCACCCGTAGTTGTTGTGACACTTGGTGTATCGTTTGAAGTGATCGTTAAACTATCCGGCCCCGGAAAACCATCTACCCATGAGCCCGCCGCATTAATGACATGAGCTTGCCCATTGAGTAAATTCTGCCGGCTTACCACAATGGTATTTGGCACTGCCGAAGTCAATATTGGATCAAGTAATTGATTCACGTTTAATTGGCTACCCGCCACTGGTACATTATAAGGTCCATATGTGCCGTTCAACGCCCAGGTCACATTTCCACTTGGCAAAGCATCAACAGTACCACCGGCAGGGTTCGCAGAACTAGCATTTGTTGGGGTTGCCTGTAGTCTCAAATCAGGGTCATTGACAATTTCTTGCGGGTCCACTTGCCCCGTGGCAAAGTTAAAATAACTAAAGGCTTTAGTATAGCGTTGTGGCGTCACCACACCAGCCAAGCCGTTATCCGTCAGCCGATAAGGACTGTTGGAATCTGTACTAGTGGTATCCCCCGTGGTTGTATAAGGCGTATCGGAAGCTGGGTTAACAACGACACCATCAATCGCTGGATCAGGGTTAGCCACACGATTACGAATATTAAAGCCGGATACATAGTCTGTTGGTAAAGCGGATTGATCAGGCCCCACATTTTTTCGGTCGATAATATTATCAAATGGGGCAATAAAAACATTCCAAGATGAGAAGTTAGTGTATACTGGATATTTCGTCCCATGCTCAACCTGATCGCGCTTCACGACCGCGTAATCCATCGGCGTATTGCCCTTGAATGTGCCGGTGTTATGAATAATATTATTTTGCGTGATTGCTGACTCACCGACACTATAGGGGTCCGTTAATTGATCGGTACCGTATAAATCAATTCCAATGTCGCGTCGATTGCCACCCAAACCATTATCCTGGTTAAAAAGCCCGTCAGAATTAGGCGATGGGAATAAGCGCGCCTTGGTCAAGCCCTTATAAGCATCCGTTAAATTGCCATTATACTTTGATAAATCAAAATTGAAATTGATGTTAGCATTGCCTTGGAAACCTTGCTCAATAAAAAATTGAGTTAACCAAGTAAAAGTTTGCGATAAACCAGGGTCAAATTCGTAATTAAACAATTCACCACTGGCCAAATTAATCAGTGCACTAGCTGAACCAATATTACCAAGGTTATTAACCGCCGATCCTAAGGCCCAAGCCTTCTGAAACCCAAGTGCTGATGCTGTTTTTCCATTTTCTTCGAGATAACTTTGAGTTCCGGTGCCATTTTGGTTAACGGTTAAATTATTTTTATAATCCACCGCATCACTGGCATAATTTAATAGATTAAAGGTCGCTTTAGGATTCAACAATAAACTATCCGTATGAGTAATTTTGTAAGGAACACCCTTAACTTTCAAGTAAAAGGCAGTTTCATCATCTGGATCTAAATAAACGTGATGGTCAAACTGTAGTGGAAAATTATAAGTGCCGGTCCAGTCACCGCCCGTAACAGTCTGTAGCGATAAATTAAAATAGGCACGTTCCCAGTCAATGGCATTGGCTAAAGAAACTCGATCGATATCTTTGGGGACTTTAACTCGGATCATCACGCCCCAATTACCAGCCATTAAATGTAATGCTGCATTTTTCTGCTTTCTTATTTTCACAGATACGGGTACATTTCCAGAAACATTCAGGTAACCATTATCATAGCTTTTATCGTTGTCTAAAACAGGCATTGTCCCAGTACGATCCATTTTATTTACGAAGTTATTTCCATTAAAAGTCGGTGTAAAATTGTTCGCCTGGGTGGCATTATCAAAGCCTATGAAACCTGGTGCTTTTCCCGAGGGTGATTCCAGGTAATTCCAACTAAACCAAGGTGCTTTACCGAAACCACCGCCGCTAGTATATGGGCGAATCAGCATTGGTGACTCACCACCTGTAATCTCATCATTATTAGTAGTCACCAGATCTTTATTATTCGTCCCCTGCTTTTCAGCATCATAGACACCCGTAGCTGTCAGAATACCTTCATTACGTTGGTATTGCCGCCCAGTATCTGGATTGACACGCATATCATCGATTGGCGTGGTCGTTAAATTATTTTGAACATTGCGCGAAATCTGTGCAGAGGCCTGATTTGTCGTGAAACCAGCCAGTACCAGACCTAGGCAGAGGCTTATCAAAATAATCAATTGTTCACGATTCTTCAAGGTTTCTGCTCCTTTCTGTTTCATTGCCAGCGTTTATTTATTCCCTTGTTTTATTTTTACCCATTTTAATTATATCAATATATAAATATTTCAATACAAGGAGGCTGTTCAAAGCCTTGCTATCAAAACTTTGCGCGGATAACGAACGTTATGGCAATCAGCTTACTTTTGCCAAAGCAACAAAAAAGAGCCTGAAAACAGGCTATACTCCTACTTAAGTAGACAGGTAAATAATTAAAACCTGTTTGCTTAGGAAGGAGTATTTTTTATGGGCCGAAAAGGTTCCAGATATTCTATTGATGAGAAACTTCATTTCATTGGCCTACTTAAAAACGGCCGATCGGCCAATTCTATTGAACGGGAGTTTGGTATCAAAGCGACAACGATCAGTCATTGGAATTATTTATTTCATCATGGAGGTATAGTCGCACTAAAACCCAAACATACATGTAAAAGTTATACTATCGAATTAAAGGAACAAGTCGTTCAAGAGTATCTAGCAGGCGGTATTTCAATGCCTCAACTTTGTGATAAATTCGAGGTCTCAAATCCCGGAGTTATTTTTCAGTGGCTTTCTCGGTATACTAGTGGTAAATCACTAGTATCTGCTAGGAGGAATCTAGCCATGAAGAACGGACGCAAGACAACACAACTTGAACGCATTGAGATTGCCGAGTGGGTCATCGCAAATGACATGGACTATACAGGTGCCACAAAACAGTACGATATCTCCTATGGACAAGTCTATGCTTGGGTCAAGAAGTTTAAACAAGGAGGCCCAGAGGCCTTGGTCGACCGTCGTGGTAAAGCTAAGTCAGACGATGGCCATCTATCTGCCAATGAACGCCAATCATTAGAGATCAAACGTCTTAAAGCAAGATTGGAATATGTTTCAACGGAGAATGCCTTGTTAAAAAAATTCGCAGAGTTGGAAAGGAGCGAAAGATCCCACAGGAAGTATACTTAGCCATCAAAGAATTGACAAAGATCATTAATCCAGACACCCAGAATCTATATACTGTCAGTAATTTATGCCGCTTGGCTGAAATTTCTCGTGCGGCTTATTATAAATGGTGTCATCACGTT
>NZ_JACGCJ010000021.1 GCF_021030645.1 Agrilactobacillus fermenti
TTTACCAAAAGAATAGGACGGGCTCGAAGCCCCAATGAGTGAACGGTATTTTTATAATTGATCAAAAAAGATCTGTTGACCGAAGTAAGAATATACTTCATCAACAGATCTAATCTTAGTATGTTTTTGCTTGCGAACAATTAATTTTAACCGTGTTCCAAAAGTGGATCAGTTAGTCTTGACCACCATCTTCCAGAAGCATGCTTTTTTCAGTCCAAGCTTCTTCTAAAGGGGCTAGTTTCTGTTCAATGGCATCCAGTTGTTCTTGAAGTGCCTGCATTTTAGAATAGCTGGTTGCGATTTCTGGAGCTGCCATCTGCGTTTGAATATCTTGACTTTGAGCAGTTAAATCATCAATTTGGGTTTCAAGTGTGGCCACTTCGCGTTCTAATTTGCGGCGCGCGCGTTGTTCAGTTTTGCTTTCCTTGTAAGCCGTTTGCGCTTGAGTGTTTCCTGAGGTGTCGGTTGGGGTTGTTGGGTTATCCTCGGCTTTCATGGCTTCAATTTCGGCTTTTTTCTCTAGGTAGTAATCATAGTTGCCTAAATAAAGGGTGCTGCCTTCGGGTGTGATCTCGGTGATTTCGGTAGCTAAGCGGTTGATAAAGTAGCGATCATGTGAAACAAATAGCACGGTCCCATTAAAGTTTTCTAGTGCTTGTTGCAGAACTTCTTTGCTATCGATATCTAAGTGGTTTGTCGGTTCGTCCATGATCAGGAAGTTATCATGTTCTAGCGCTAATTTTGTTAATAATAGCCGGGCTTTTTCACCACCGGATAGCTGGGCTACAACTTTAGCCACATCATCGCCGGTAAATAAAAAACTGCCGAGTATTGTACGAATGTCTTTTTCTGGCATTGTTGGGTGTTCATCCCAGATTTCATCAAGGACGGTTTTACTAGGATGCAGATTGCGCTGTTCCTGGTCGTAATAGCCAATAGAGACGCCGGTACCTAATTGGATCTCACCTTTGATCAAAGGAATTTGGCCAATAATACTCCGTAGTAAAGTAGATTTACCAACACCATTGGTACCAATGATGGCGTGAATGTGACGCCGATCCACTGATAAATTAACAGGTTCAGCCATGATTTTGTCTGGCTCATAGCCAATCGCTGCATTTTTGACGCGCAGAACGTCGTTACCGCTCTTAGTCTCAGCCTCAAAGCGAAAATGAATCGTTTGATCGTCGTTAGTTGGTTTTTGAATACGATCTAATTTTTCTAATTGTTTGCGGCGGCTTTGGGCTTGTTTAGTTGTAGACGCACGGACAATATTCTTATCCACAAAATCTTGCATTTTCTTAATTTCAGCTTGTTGCTTTTCATAGGCTTTCCATTCTAATTCTAGATGCTTTTGCTTTTCCACTAAAAATTTGGAGTAATTACCTTTGTAATGGTCCAAACGATCACTATGTATTTCATAAACATCGTGTACCACGTGGTCTAAAAAGTAACGGTCGTGAGAAACTACCAAAAGAGCACCGGGATAGCCAGATAAATAATTTTCCAGCCAAGTCAAGGTTTCAATATCTAGGTGGTTGGTAGGCTCGTCAAGAATTAATAAGTCGCGTTTCTCCAATAACAATTTGGCCAGCGCTAAACGTGATTTTTCACCACCAGATAATGTATTGATTGGCTTGGATTGTACTGATTCAGGAAACTGAAACCCGTGCAGGACACCACGAATTTCAGCTTGATAACCGTACCCATTTTGTTCAGTAAACCGGTGTTGTAAGTTATCATATTGTTTTAGCAATTCTGTATTATGGGCATCATTGGCCATTTGTGTTTCTAGGTCATGCATTTGTTGTTCCATCTTTTGTAAGGGTGCAAAGACGGTTAACATTTCTTCATAAATTGTTTTGTCTGAATCTAAACCCGTATCTTGTGCTAAATAGCCCATAGTCATATCTTTGGGCGTTGTTACTTGACCCTCGTCGGGGGCATTTATACCTGCAAGAATTTTAAGTAGAGTTGATTTACCGGCACCATTAGGTCCAACTAAAGCGGTCCGATCACCAGTTTGAATTTCTAAAGAGAGATTTTTAAAGATATAATCGCCGGAAAATTCCCGGGCAACTTTTTGTGCTTGTAATAATATCAAAATGAGGCACCTTTCTATAAAAAATGGACTTAAAAAAAATAAGTATGAAAACGGATAGGCATAGGCGTTAGCCTTGACTTTTCACAATTAAATAGTTTGTTCGGCGGATAATTTGTTTGATTTTTACTATTAAATCAAGTAATATACATACGAGTTGATTACTTGTTCAGGATGTAATTTCACAATCTATGAAAACTTGAAAGGGGACACATAATGGCAGAAATTAAAATTCCCAAGGCAACTGCCAAAAGATTGCCACTTTACTATCGCTATCTGAACTTTTTAAACGATGCTGACAAGAAAAAAGTTTCATCTACCGAATTATCTGAGGCCGTAAAAGTTGATTCTGCGACAATCAGACGTGACTTCTCATATTTCGGGGCATTAGGCAAACGCGGTTACGGGTACGACGTTAATGACTTATTGAATTTTTTCAAAAAGATTTTAAACCAAGATCGGCTAACAAACGTCGCGCTGGTCGGAGTCGGCAATTTAGGCCATGCCTTATTAAACTATAACTTTAGACAAACGAATAGCATCCGTATTAGTGCAGCTTTTGACAATAATGAAGCAATTACAGGTACCATTCAAAGTGGTGTCCCAATTTATCCAATGGTTGAATTGGTTGAACAATTAAAGGATCAGCAGATCGATATTGCTATTTTAACTGTCCCTAATCCAGCTGCTCAAGATGTGACAAACCAACTAGTTGAAGCCGGTGTTCGCGGTATTTTGAATTTTACGCCGTTACGACTTTCGGTGCCTGATCATGTCCGTGTACAAAACGTGGATCTGGCTAATGAACTGCAAACCTTGATTTACTTCTTAGATCACTACGAAAAAGGTGACAAGCCCGGTGGTGAAGATGTTACTTTAAAATTTGATAATTAGCCAATACAGAACATGAGAAGTCTGAAACAAAAGCAACATTTTGTTTTTGGACTTTTTTTGTACCCAAAATTTTAGCGCTCGCAAATGATTGACCGGCTTTTATACAGCCTAAGAATCTATCGTTAATTAACTTTTACGGCTGATATCAACGATCAATGCCAGCTTTGAACACTAAAGATGAATACAAGACTATTCATCAACATATGAGCCAACATTGTTGTCCAGATCCTACCCGTATAATTATATAAGAAGCAGAAGAAAAGACCAATAGTACTATAAAGTAAAATGTGACCATCTTGGTGGGCAAAGGCAAAAACCAATGATGATATAATTGCGGCACCAATTTTACCGGTGAAAGGTACCAAACGGCCAAAAATTGTTTTGCGGTAAACAAGCTCCTCAATGATTGGTAAAAATAAAAGCACGCTGATGACGTAGTAAGGATACGTTGTCATCGTTGCTAATAAAGTCGCGGTATTTTGTGAAGCAGTGGGGATGTGAAAAAGTAGTCTTTCCAAAGTGCTAGCGCCTAGTTGTAAAAAGATGGCTAGTACGCCGCCTATCAGGCCCCAGATAATGACTTTAGGTTTGGTGGTAAAGGGGTTTGCATTTTCAATCACATTGTTAGGTGCAATTTTGGTATTGAGCCATAGTAACAACAACATGCCTAGTAGGTACCATAATGTCATTACTAGAAAATACCCATTTTTAGCTGGGAGGAACTTTAGAAAAAAAGAGGGCATGATCATTAAGATCAAATAAAGTAATAAGGTTAAAGCAGTGGTATTTCGAGCTTTCAAAATAAATACTCCTTTGTTTTTTCAAAAATATGTTTAAAAAACTTGCAATAAGCAGCGAACATGTATATTATATTTCTTGTGGTTAGCACTTGTCCATCGAGAGTGCTAAATCTTAAATATAACTGATTTATTGGAGGGATTTTTTGTGTTAAAACCATTAGGTGACCGTGTGATCGTTAAAGTTCAAGAACAAGAAGAAGAAACTGTCGGTGGCATCGTTTTAGCGAATAATGCCAAAGAAAAACCACAAACTGGTGAAATTGTTGCCGTCAGTGAAGGTACTTTAGCAGAAGACGGAAAACGTGTCCCTTTGTCTGTTAAAAATGGACAAGTTGTCATGTTCGACAAATATGCCGGATCTGAAGTTAAATATGAAGGCGAAGATTATCTTGTATTACATGAAAAAGATATCATGGCCGTTGTTGAATAACTAAAAAAATAAAATAACTGAGGTGGTAGTAAAAATGGCAAAAGATATTAAGTTTTCTGAAGACGCACGTTCTGCAATGCTACGTGGTGTTGATAAATTAGCTGATACCGTTAAAACAACATTAGGCCCTAAAGGTCGCAATGTCGTTCTTGAAAAATCTTATGGTGCTCCTGAAATTACCAATGATGGGGTTACAATTGCAAAAGATATTGAATTAGAAGATCATTATGAAAACATGGGTGCTAAATTAGTTTCTGAAGTTGCTTCCAAGACTAACGATATCGCAGGTGATGGTACAACAACAGCAACGGTTTTAACACAAGCAATCGTTCGTGAAGGTTTGAAGAATGTCACTGCCGGTGCTAACCCAGTTGGTATCCGTTCTGGGATTGAAAAAGCAACTAAAGCTGCCGTTGAAGCTTTACGTAAAAACTCGCATAAAGTTGAAACTAAAGATCAGATTGCCCAAGTTGCTTCTGTTTCTTCCAGCAATGAAGAAGTCGGTAAATTAATTGCTGATGCTATGGAAAAAGTTGGTCATGATGGCGTCATCACGATTGAAGAATCTAAAGGTATTGATACCGAATTAAACGTTGTTGAAGGTATGCAATTCGATCGTGGTTACTTGTCACAATATATGGTTACTGATAATGACAAGATGGAAGCTGATTTAGATAATCCTTACATTTTGATCACAGATAAAAAGATTTCTAACATCCAAGAAATTTTACCATTATTGCAAGAAATCGTTCAACAAGGTAAGTCATTATTGATCATTGCCGATGATGTTGAAGGGGAAGCTTTACCAACTTTAGTTTTGAACAAGATCCGTGGGACATTCAATGTTGTTGCAGTTAAGGCACCTGGTTTTGGTGACCGCCGTAAAGCTCAACTTGAAGATATCGCTATTTTAACTGGTGGGACTGTGATCACTTCAGATCTTGGTTTAGATTTGAAAGATACAACGATTGATCAATTAGGGACTGCTGGTAAGGTAACAGTTACTAAAGATGATACCACAATTGTTGAAGGTGCTGGTTCTAAGAACGACATCCAAGAACGTGTGGACATGATCAAGAAACAAATTGCTGAAACAACTTCTGATTTTGATCGTGAAAAATTACAAGAACGCTTGGCTAAGTTAGCTGGCGGTGTTGCTGTCATCAATGTTGGTGCTGCAACTGAAACTGAATTAAAAGAACGTAAATATCGGATCGAAGATGCCTTAAATGCCACACGCGCAGCCGTTGAAGAAGGTTACGTCGCTGGTGGTGGTACAGCATTGATGAACGCTATTCCAGCTGTTGCTGCATTGTCTGATGAAGGTGACGTTCAAACCGGGATCAATATTGTTTTACGGGCATTAGAAGAACCAGTACGTCAAATCGCCTACAATGCTGGTAAAGAAGGCTCTGTCATTGTTGAACATCTTAAAGATGAAAAACCAGAAATTGGTTATAATGCGGCCACTGACAAGTGGGACAATATGATCGATGCTGGGATCATTGACCCAACTAAAGTGACACGTTCAGCCTTACAAAACGCTGCTTCCGTTGCTTCATTGATCTTGACAACCGAAGCTGTTGTTAGTGATATTCCTGAAAAGAACCCTGCACCAGCTGCACCAGCTGATCCAACTGGCGGCATGGGCGGCATGATGTAAGCTAATTAAATCTTAGTGGTTTTAAAAAAATTGAATTTTTAATTAAATGAGCAGTATCAAACCAGACAAATTATTTGGTTTGATACTGTTTTTTATATATAATTATTATATAAACTATTAGAAAATGGAGTGATGACCATGCATTTGATTGAAACCCCAGTCCGTTTAAACGCCAGCTTGCATAAAATGATTCCACGCACGATCAATTATCTTTACGGCAAAACAGCGATTAAATTTTTCAAGACTTATACGTTAGATGCTGTTCATATTTATTATATTGATGCTTTTAGTGAAGTCGACGTGATCATGATGGCTGATAAACGTAAAATCAAATCTGAAGAAATTGATTTTACAATTGATAAGCTTTTTCCAGAAGTTTCTCGAACTGAATTAACGGTCGATCCAGCAGCCAAAGCCAAGGTTGAAGCTCGAGCAAAACGTAAATTACAGTATCATGATGTCGTGATCATTCAGCAAAAACGTAAATAATCCGAATTTTGCATAGCTTTTCTTTTTTGAATGTTGTAGACTACAATAGATTCGTATAATGAAAAAAATTGAAACAACTTAAGGGGAAAGAATATGCAACAACTTAAGCGGATATTCATTGGACGTCCGTTAAAGTCCTCAGAAGAAGGCGGACAAAAACTCGGAAAATTAAAAGCACTAGCCATGCTCAGTTCAGATGCACTGTCCTCAGTCGCATATGGGACTGAGCAAATTGTTTTAGTGCTAGCACAGTTGTCTATTGCTGCGATTTGGTACTCCATTCCAATCGCTATTTTTGTGCTGGTATTATTACTGTCACTGACTTTATCCTATCGGCAGATCATTCACGCTTATCCTGGCGGTGGCGGTGCCTATAAAGTTTCGAGTGATAATTTAGGGCGTAATGCTGGCTTAGCTGCTGGCGGGTCCTTATTGATCGATTACATGCTGACGGTTTCTGTTAGTGTGTCTGCCGGTGCGGAGGCAATCACATCGGCAATTCCAGGGTTATATGGTCATCAAGTCGCAATTTCTTTAGTGATCATTATTATATTGATGCTTATGAATCTACGGGGCATGCGCGAATCGGCTTCATTTTTGATGGTGCCCGTTTATTTATTCGTTGCTGTCATCACATTAATGATCATTGTGGGGCTCTATAAGATTTTTACAGGCGCAATTCCGTTTAAAGCCGCACAACATATTGGTGGCGTGGTACCAGGTATTTCAATGGCCTTGATTTTCCGCGCCTTTAGTTCCGGATCTTCGTCGCTGACTGGTGTTGAGGCTATTAGTAATGCAGTGCCGTTCTTCAAAAAACCGCGGGCAAAACATGCAGCTGAGACATTGGCAATTATGGCTTTGATTTTAGGGGCTTTCTTTGCTGGAATCACTTACTTGAACTATTATTATGGGATCGTGCCGCAGGAGAAAGTAACCGTGCTTTCTCAGGTCGCTAGTACTACATTTGGTCATGGATTCCTATTTTATATTGTCCAGTTTGCAACAGCATTCATTTTGGCAGTTGCTGCTAACACTGGTTTTTCAGCCTTCCCAGTCCTAGCTTACAATTTAGCAAAAGATAAGTTTTTACCGCATAACTATATGGATCGTGGCGATCGGTTAGGCTATTCTAATGGTATTTTGACATTAGCAATCGGGTCTGGTGTGTTGATCGTTCTCTTCAATGGTGTCACGGCTAACCTGATTCCATTATATGCCGTGGGCGTGTTCATTCCGTTCACACTTTCCCAGACAGGGATGATCGTAAAATGGTGGCGGCAACGGCCTAAAGGGTGGCTTGGCAAATCTGCTGCTAATTTCACTGGAGCCTTGATTTCATTTGCAATCCTGCTGATTTTATTCATCTATCGAATTCGTGATATTTGGCTGTTTTTCGTGATCATGCCTTTATTAGTCGCACTCTTTTACAAAATTCATGGGCATTATGCCCAAGTTGCTGAGCAGTTGCGGCTAGAGGCGACTGATGCTGAGCTACACCATTATGATGGTGCCACGATTATCGTTTTGATCAGTAATGTCACCCAAGTAACGAAAGCAGCTTTAAGTTATGCAGAGTCATTAGGTGATTACGTGATCGCTGTCCACGTTTCCATGGATGAAAATCCTGAGAAGGAAAAAGAGATTCAAGCACAATTCAAGAAAGATTTTCCTGAGGTACGTTTCGTGGACGTACACTCTAACTATCGTTCCATTGCTAAGCCATTAGTGCGCTTTACCTCAGTGATTAGTCGTAATGCTTTACGGCGAAACTATTCTACGACTGTACTGATCCCTCAATTTGTGCCTAAAAAGCACTGGCAGCAAGCTTTGCATAATCAAACAGCCTTACGTTTGCGCCAAGCTTTTGCAAATAAGGAAAACATTGTGGTTGCCAACTATACGTACCATTTAGCTAAATAAGCGTATGAGACACGTTACAACCAAATACGTTCGTCATTAACCTGTAATTGTATAGTTAATTTAAAACCAGAAGCCCCTAGAGATTAGCCTAATGTGTTAATTTCTGGGGGTCTTTAAGTGGCGGCGATATTGTTTTAAGATAGTTCAAAATTACTAGTATGCTGTTATTTTGACGTAAATATTGGTAAAATGACACTAAGTTTAAAAAGGGAGCGTTGTTGATTGCGTATTTTATTTGTTGGGGACGTGGTTGGGCAATTAGGATTAACGTTAGTTCAAAAGTATATGCCTGCATTAAAGCATCAGTTAAAACCCCAAGTTACGATTATCAATGGTGAAAATATTGCTGATGGCAAAGGTATCACTGAAAGGTTATACAAAGCTTTATTACTGGCTGGGGCTGATGTGGTTACTTTGGGCAACCATGCATTTCGTAAGCGCGAGACTGTCGATTTTATCGGCGGTACTTCCAAGTTGATTCGCCCAGCAAACTTTCCACCACAAGTACCTGGTGCCGGCTATACCATGATCAATGTGAATGGTGTTAAGTTAGCGGTAGTTAATTTGCAGGGCCGCGTTTTTTTAGATAATATTGATGATCCCTTTCAAAAAATAGATGCTTTATTAACAAAAATTAAAACCGAAACGAATCTTTGTTTTGTAGATTTTCATGGTGAAGCCACTAGTGAAAAATTGGCTTTTACCCATTATGTAGATGGCCGTGTGACCGCGGTGGTCGGAACTCACACACATGTTCAAACCAATGATGCCCGTATTTTGGCAAAGGGGACGGCTTATTTGTCGGATGTAGGTATGGTTGGCAGTTACAATGGTATTTTAGGCGTTAAGCCAGAACCAGTCTTACATTCTTTTTTGACCAACTTGCCATCACGGTTTGAACCAATTGAAAGTGGTCCTGGTCAATTAGGTGCTTGTTATATAGATTTAGATGCGACTAGTGGTAAAGCTAAGAAAATCCAGGCGATTCGGATCGACCCAGATCATCCTTTAGTGGAGATGTAAGCTGTGGCAGATCAACAACTCGATCAACAATTAGCAGCGTTGCCAGCTGATATTCGGCAAGCATTGACGGCTGTTACTGAAGCGATAGCAGCTGTCCCAACGATTCAAACGTACCAACAGATCGAAGCGCAAGTTAAACACAATCGGCCGCTACAAAAGCAGCAGCAGCAATTAGAACGGGCACAAAAAGAAATCGTGGCCTATCAGCGCATTCAAAAAAACAAGGCTGCTTTGGCGGCTAAAACCAAAGCCGATCATTTAGAAAAAGCAATTGAAACTGATCCGCTGACCATTGCATACCGCCAGAGTTTATATGAAGCCAATGAGCTTTTAGAATATATGACGCATTATTTTCAAGCACAATTAGACAAAATTTTGGCAGATAAAGATCAATAGATAAGGAGATTTTTATGCCACAGAAGACACAAGATACGCCAATGATGAAGCAATACCAGGCCATCAAGGATCAATATCCTGATGCCTTTTTATTCTACCGAATCGGTGATTTTTATGAATTGTTTTATGATGACGCCATCAAAGGCTCGCAATTATTAGAATTAACACTCACTGCTAGAAATAAGAGCGCAGATGATCCAATTCCAATGTGTGGTGTGCCACATCATGCCGCGCAGAACTATGTGGATATTTTGGTGGATAAAGGCTATAAAGTTGCGATTTGTGAACAAATGGAAGATCCGCGTAAAGCAGTTGGTATGGTTAAACGGGCGGTGATTCAACTGGTCACACCAGGTACTGTCATGGAGGATAAGCCTGGACAAGCAAAGGAAAATAATTATTTAACTGCCCTTTATGTGGATCAACAGCAGTTTGGTTTTGCCTATGCCGATTTAGCGACTGGTGAAATTTTTGTCACTCAATTTAGTGAGTTTGAAGCCGTTACCAGTGAAATGTTAAGTTTGCAGACCAAAGAAGTTGTGGTACCCGAGGATTTACCGCAGCAGTACCGCCAGCAATTGGATCGGCTGGATATTTTAGTTTCTGTCCAAGCTGATCAAAAACCGACGGCAGAAGTTAGCTTTGTCAGCCAAGGCATTGATGAACCGATTACCCGAGCGGTGCTCAAGACTTTGGTGCTTTATTTAGTATCGACGCAAAAGCGTGCCCTAGCACACTTACAGATCGCAGTCCAATATGAAGCCGATCAATTTTTACGGATGGATCATCAAGTTAAAGAAACTTTAGAATTAACCCGATCAATGCGAACAGGTGAACGTCAAGGAACTTTATTATGGCTATTAGATAAAACTAAGACTGCGATGGGTGGCCGTTTATTAAAGCAGTGGCTGGATCGGCCATTGATTACGCGTCGAGAAATCGAAGCCAGACAGACCCGGGTGGCCGATTTTATGGCTCATTTTTTTGAACGCAGCACCTTACAAGAAGCTTTGACGAAAGTTTATGATTTGGAGCGGTTAGCCGGGCGGGTTGCTTTTGGCAGTGTTAATGGTCGTGACTTGCTGCAACTGAAAGGCTCTTTAGCACAAGTGCCAGTTATTAAAAATGTTTTACAGCAGATGGATACGAAAAGCTTACGCGCACTATTGCCAAAATTGGATGAAGTCCCTGAAGTTTATGATTTGATTGATCGAGCAATCATGGACGATGCACCAATCTCTGTAACAGATGGTGGCGTCATCAAAGCCGGCTATAATGAACAGTTAGATCAATATCGGGATGCGATGAATAACAGCAAACAATGGATTTTGAATCTAGAAGCTCAGGAACGTAAAACAACGGGCATTCATAATCTGAAAATTGGATTCAACAAGGTTTTTGGCTACTATATTGAAGTAACTAACAGCAACCTTAAATTGGTACCTAAAGATCGCTTTGAACGCAAACAAACCTTGACCAATGCTGAGCGCTACATTACGCCGGAGTTAAAAGAAAAAGAGCAATTGATCTTAGAGGCTCAAGAAAAATCAACTGCTTTGGAATATGAACTGTTTACGGAAATCCGCGAGAAAATCAAGCAGCAGATTCAAAGGCTGCAGCACTTGGCAGCAATTATCTCTGAAATTGATGTTTTGCAGGGCTTTTCGGTAATTGCCGAAGAGCAGCACTATATCCAGCCGAAATTTGTCAGCCATCAAAAGGGCATTCATATTGAAAATGGCCGTCACCCCGTGGTCGAAAAAGTGTTGGGGCCCCAACAGTATATTGCCAATGACGTAACCATGGATCAAACGACAGATGTGTTATTGATCACGGGTCCCAACATGTCAGGTAAAAGCACTTATATGCGTCAATTGGCTTTAACCGTGGTCATGGCTCAAATTGGTTCTTTTGTACCGGCCGATACTTGTGAGTTACCGATATTTGATCAAATCTTTACCCGTATAGGTGCTGGTGATGATTTAATTTCAGGTAAAAGTACGTTTATGGTGGAAATGATCGAAGCCAATTATGCCCTGGCTCATGCCAGCAATCGCAGTTTAGTTTTATTTGATGAACTGGGCCGAGGAACTGCAACTTATGATGGTATGGCTTTAGCCCAGGCCATTATTGAGTATATCCATGATCATATCCACGCTAAAACACTTTTTTCCACTCATTATCATGAACTAACACAGCTCAGTGATACATTAGCCAAACTAAAAAACATCCATGTTGGCGCGACTGAGGAAAATGGCAAGTTGATTTTTATGCATAAAGTTTTGCCTGGCCCAGCCGATAAATCTTACGGAATTCATGTCGCTAAGTTAGCCGGTCTACCGGATAGCTTATTGAAACGTGCCGATGGCATTTTACAGCACTTGGAAGCTGGTTCTAAGGCAAATACACCTAGTAAGCCAGCTGCTACGCCAAAGATCAAAACACCAAACTCAACGAGTCAAACACCACGGGAACAACCGGCAGCAATTCAAGAAACACAGCAGCCATTACCTGAAGTTGAGCCAGATGGGCAATTATCTTTATTTAAAGAACCAGAGGTTGTAGACTCTAAAGCAGAGAAAGTACTGCGCGCTATTCATGAATTGGATCTTATGAGCCAGACGCCGATGGATACAATGAACTTGATTTATAAATGGCAGCGACAATTAAAAAAATAATAACTAAGGAGGGTGTTAGATGCCAGATATTCATGAATTACCGGAGCAGCTTAGCAATCAAATTGCTGCTGGGGAAGTGGTGGAGCGCCCTGCCTCAGTTGTCAAAGAGCTCGTTGAGAATGCCATCGATGCGGGTGCCGATCAGATCGATATTAGTGTTACAGATGCTGGTTTAAGTCGTATTTTTATTAGTGACAATGGTGGGGGTATCAAAAAAGATCAAGTTGAATTGGCTTTTTTACCACATACGACTAGTAAAATTTCAAGTCGAGATGATTTATTTCGGGTTCACTCCTTAGGGTTTCGTGGGGAAGCTTTAGCGAGCATTGCGGCCGTTTCACGGACGACCATGTTGACGGCAACGCAACCAGGATTGGGCACCTTGATTAAGCTCGAAGGTGGTAAGATTCTGTCGGAAATAACGCAGACCTCTCGTCAAGGCACTTCTGTTGAAGTGCGTGATCTATTCTTCAATACGCCGGCACGTTTAAAATATGTCAAGTCAGTCAACACAGAACTATCACATATTGCTGACATTTTAAATCGGCTCGCATTGGCAAATCCAGCAATTGCTTTTACATTTTCCAGTAATCAAAATATTTTATTGAAAACCAGCGGGTCCGGCCAGCTCCTGCGCACGATCACTGAGATTTATAGTGTTGGTGTCGGTCGGCAAATGTTGGCGATTGAAAATCATGATTTGGATTTTAAAATAACTGGCTTTGTATCTCTACCCAAGCTAACACGAGCCAGCCGTAATTATGTTTCTTTATTCATCAATGGCCGTTATGTGAAAAATTATGCGTTAAATAAGGCAATTATTGCTGGCTACGGCAGTAAATTAATGGTTGGTCGTTACCCATTAGCAATTTTGAATTTGCAAATGGATCCTTTTTTGGTAGATGTGAATGTGCATCCCACGAAACAAGAAGTTCGTTTAAGCAAAGAAGATGAACTCGGAACATTGATCACGCAGAGTATTGCTGATAAAATGCGGGCACAAAATTTGATTCCTGATGCCATTAGTAATTTGCAAGGTCAACAACAGACGCATAAACAGAAATCAGAACAACTGGCCGTTGATTTGGATGCGACTTCGGCCGCTTATTTGAAACCGCAAGGACATGCTCAGACAAGTGCGAATGCGCCTTCAGCTGTCCAGTCTGCTAAAGCTGATACAATTCAGGAACAGCCCGCTCAATTGGCAATGCAATCAGATACCCAGCCAGTCCAGTCGCAAAATGCGGCCTCAGCTAGTTCGGCTTACTCAGTATCAACAGGTGTCATATTTAAAGAGCCACAACGCTTAGCCGCTTGGGATCAGCGTTATCAAACAGAAACACCACCGGCAATTTTTGATACATCAAGTACAGCAGATTCCGGTACTGCCGCTGAGGACCAGTTACAAACAGCAGGTACGCCCACCGAACCGCGGTTTCCTGATCTGGCTTATATCGGTCAAATCCATGGGACTTATTTAATTGCTGAGAGTGAAGATGGATTTTATTTAGTAGATCAGCATGCGGCTCAAGAACGGGTCAATTATGAAAAGTATCGGCAAGCGATTGGTGAGGTGAGTCAGGACCAACAAAATTTATTAGTACCGATCGTGCTGAACTATCCTAGTGCCGATTATTTGGCTATTAGTAATCGGCTCGACTTATTGGCCAAGGTCGGTATACATTTGGAGCCATTTGGTCAGAATAGCTTTGTGGTGCATACACATCCCACTTGGTTTAAAAAAGGTCAAGAGGAAGAGACACTCAAAGAAATGATCGACTATGTTTTGGCTGATAAGCATATGACGGTAGCTAAGTTTCGGGAAAAGACGGCTATTATGATGAGCTGTAAGCGCGCCATCAAGGCCAATCATCATCTCGATACATTACAAGCTAAAGCACTACTACAGCATTTACGCCAGGCTGAGAATCCATTTAATTGTCCCCATGGTCGACCGGTGTTAGTCCATTTTACGGACAAGGATATGGCCAAAATGTTTAAACGAATTCAAGATGCACATACAAGTTTTGGTTTATAACAGAAATGTGCTAAACTTAAAACAATTAGATATTGTTAAGTGGAGAATTTCGGCTCTTAGGATGTAGCCATGCATTCTAAGGGCTTTTTGTTTGGATTTTAATAATGGAGGTTGAGTTAATTGAGTTATTTTAAGTTGATATTGGCTGGCTTGCTTGAAATCGGCTGGGCTTATACAATGACCCTTTCACACGGTTTCACGCGCTTGTGGCCGACATTAATCACCATTGTGATTCTGTTTGTCAGTTTTTACCTGTTAGAGTCAGTGATCAATGAATTTGGGGTTGGTGTGTCTTATGCTGTTTTTACGGGAATTGGTACAGCTGGAACTTCAATTGTTGGAATGTTGTTTTTACATGAATCGCACCAACCCTTGAAAATTGTCGCTCTGGTGATTTTATTGATTGGTATTATTGGCTTGAAACTAGCTGATGATCTTCCAACTAAAAAGGCTGGTGATCAATAATGGACTGGTTTTTATTAATTATTGCTGGATTTTGTGAATTGGGTTTTATTGCCTTTGTTAGTAAAGCACAAAGCAGCGGGAAACGTTGGTATAGTTTGATTGCCATGGCTTTTGTACTTGTGAGTATCACGATTTTAAGTATTGTGACCAAGACGGTACCCTTGGGGATCGCCTATGCCGTGTGGACAGGGATCGGCGCAATTAGTTCGGTAGCTTATGGCGTTCTCGTTTTGAAAGAATCTTTTAACTGGCTAAAGGGGCTGTTCGTTTTGATGATCATTGCTGGTGTTGTCGGGCTGCGCTTATTCGGTGAAGGCTGAAGCATAAAATCAGGTATCATGGCCAAGCCGCTATTTGTTTGGCTCTGATTCGTGTGCAGTCGCTGCCTGTTTTTTAGCTTGTTTTCTATTTTCGAAAAATACTAAAAAATATGATACAATCAAGAACGCAAACATTTGTACCCCACCAAGGAGTTTAAAATCATGTTTGAATATTTAAAGGGTTTGCTCGTGCAAATCGAAGCAAGTTATGTTGTCCTTGATGTCAATGGGATTGGCTACAAAATATTAGTAGCAAATCCTTTTGCCTATACAGAGGCCCAAACAACTAAAATTTATATCCATCAAACCATTACTGAAAGTGCACAAATCTTATATGGTTTTGTCGATCAAGCTGAGAAACAGCTTTTTGAGTTATTGATTGCTGTTACTGGTATTGGCCCCAAAAGTGCCTTGGCGATTTTAGCTGCCAGTAATCACGATGGTTTGATCAAAGCGATCCGTACAGAAGATATTAAGTTTTTGACTAAGTTTCCTGGGGTCGGTAAAAAAACAGCCCAACAAATCGTGATCGATTTAAAAGATAAAGTAACAAAACTTGGTCAAAGGGATATTTTTGCAACCGAAAGTTCTGTGGTTACGAAGACCAAACCTCAAGAAGCATCTTCCTTACAAGATGCTTTAGCGGCTTTAAGTGCTTTAGGTTTTTCAAATCGTGAAGTTCAAAAGATCGTACCAACATTAGAACAATTTTCAGCAGATTCAACAGATGCATACCTGAGAGAGGGTTTGCGATTGTTAACGAAGTAAAGGAGCGTTTAAGATGTCAGAAGCATTTGATCAAGATCGTCTGGTCGCTCAAACCGCCGATGATGATCAAGAAACGATTATCGAAAAATCGCTCAGGCCTAGAACCATTCAAGAGTATATTGGTCAAGAAAAAATTAAAAATGAGCTGCGCGTTTATATCGAAGCTGCAAAAAAACGCGAAGAAGCTTTGGACCATGTCCTCCTATATGGCCCTCCTGGTCTGGGTAAAACGACCTTGGCTTTTGTGATTGGTCACGAAATGGGGGTCCATGTGCGGACAACTAGTGGGCCAGCAATTGAAAAATCTGGTGATTTGGTCGCTTTATTAGCTGAACTAAAAGCAGGGGATATTCTTTTCATTGATGAGATTCATCGCCTGCCTAAAGCTGTTGAAGAAGTGCTTTATTCGGCTATGGAAGATTTTTACATCGATATTGTGGTTGGTGAAGGTCCGGCGGCGCACCCGGTCCATTTTCCATTGCCGCCTTTTACTTTGATTGGTGCAACCACCAGAGCAGGTTTACTGTCGGCACCTTTGCGCGATCGGTTTGGCATCGTCGCCCATATGAGTTATTATACAGTGGCTGAACTTAAGACAATCGTCCAGCGGACAGCAGATATTTTTAATATAAAAATCACAGCTGATGGTGCTATTGAAGTCGGCCGTCGCTCTCGCGGCACACCGCGAGTCGCCAATCGCTTATTAAAGCGAATCCGTGATTTTGCTCAGGTAGCGGGACAACATTGCGTTGATGCCAGTACGGCTGATGATGCCTTGAATCAATTGGAAGTCGATAATGACGGCTTAGACCAAGTGGATCGTAAAATTTTGACAATGATCATCAAATTTTATAACGGTGGCCCGGTTGGTTTAAAGACTATAGCGGCCAATGTTGGCGAAGAGGTTCAAACAATTGAAGAGATGTACGAACCTTATTTGATGCAAAGTGGCTTTTTAAAACGGACACCTCGGGGACGAATGGCAACTGCTAAGAGTTACCAACATCTAGGACTTCAACAGCCTGAAGCTAAATAATTAATTAGAAAGCGGCGTATTATTATATGTTAACAACTGAAGATTTTGATTATGATTTACCTCAAGAATTAATTGCTCAAACACCTTTAAAGGAACGGGATGCTTCAAGGATGCTCGTTTTGGATCACCAAACTGGAAAAATGGAAGATAAGCATTTCTACGATATTTTGGATGAATTAAATCCTGGTGATGCGGTGGTAATGAACGATACTCGTGTGATGCCTGCCCGCTTGTATGGTATTAAGCCAGATACAAAGGGGCATATGGAAGTATTACTGCTACATAATACCGAGGGCGACAACTGGGAAACTTTGATGAAACCAGCGCGCCATGCCAAAGTTGGGACTGTTATTGAATTTGGTGATGGTTTATTGAAGGCAACCGTTACAAAAGAATTAGAACATGGTGGTCGAATGGTTAAATTTGACTACGATGGGATTTTTATGGAGATTTTGGATAAGCTAGGGGAAACACCACTACCGCCGTATATTAAAGCTAAGCTGGATGATCCAGAAATGTATCAAACCGTTTATGCCAAAGAGAGCGGTTCTGCTGCAGCGCCAACCGCTGGCTTACATTGGACAAAAGAGTTGCTAAAAAAGACCCAAGATAAAGGTATCAAGCTGGTTTACTTAACATTACACGTTGGTCTGGGGACATTTAGACCGGTTTCGGTTGATAATATTGAAGATCATAAAATGCATTCAGAATTTTACCGTTTGAGTGAAGCAGCTGCTAAAACTTTGAATGATGTTCGCGCTAATGGCGGCCGTATCATTGCTACCGGTACAACATCAATTCGGACACTAGAAACAATTGGTACAAAATTTGATGGTCAAATCAAAGCAGATAGTGGCTGGACAGATATTTTCATTAAGCCAGGGTATCAATGGAAAGTTGTGGATGCGTTTATTACAAATTTCCATTTACCTAAATCGACTTTGGTGATGTTAGTTGCTTCATTTACAGGTCGAGAATTAATTTTAAAAGCCTATCAGCATGCAATCGATGAACGTTATCGTTTCTTCAGTTTTGGCGATGCGATGTTTATTAAATAAAGCTTGTTTGAGACAGATGAGTTAAATTTATGTTAGTTTTATGCTAGACTCAAACTATTGTCGTTTAAAGCCGCAAAGGCGATCGTTTAGATTTTAGGAGTTGTTGATATGACCGCAGCGATCCAATATCGCTTGATCAAACAAGAAAAACATACTGGTGCTCGTTTGGGTGAGATCATTACCCCACACGGTACTTTTCCTACCCCTATGTTTATGCCGGTAGGGACATTAGCTTCTGTGAAAAGCATGGCCCCAGAAGAATTGAAAGAGATGGGTGCCAACATCATTCTCTCAAATACGTATCATTTATGGTTGCGTCCGGGTGAAGAAATCGTCAAAAAAGCGGGCGGTTTACATCAATTCATGAATTGGGATCGCGGCGTTTTAACTGATTCTGGGGGTTTTCAAGTTTTTTCTTTAGCTGAAAATCGTAATATCACTGAAAAGGGTGTTACCTTTAAGAACCATTTAAATGGGGCGAAGATGTTTTTATCACCCGAAAAAGCCCTGCAAATCGAAAATGATTTGGGTGCTGATATTATCATGAGTTTGGATGAGTGTCCGCCATTCTTTGAAAGTTACGAATATGTCCGTGACTCAGTAGCGCGAACTAGTCGTTGGGCTGAACGTGGGTTGAAAGCACATCGTGATCCTGAAAAGCAAGGTCTTTTTGGTATTGTTCAAGGTGCCGGTTTTCAGGATCTTCGAACTCAAAGTGCCAAAGATCTCGTAAGTCTGGATTTTCCGGGTTATGCGATTGGTGGCTTATCAGTCGGCGAATCTAAGTCAGAAATGAATCGTGTTTTAGATTTTACAACGCCATTATTACCCGAACAAAAACCACGCTACTTAATGGGTGTGGGTTCAGCGGATGCACTAATTGATGGCGTGATTCGGGGGATTGATATGTTTGATTGTGTCTTACCAACTCGGATTGGGCGTAATGGTACGGCAATGACCTCTCAAGGACGGGTTGTTGTTAAAAACGCTAAGTATGCTGAAGATTTTACACCGTTAGATCCAAATTGTGATTGTTATACTTGTCGTAACTATACCCGTGCCTATATTCGGCACTTGATCAAATCTGATGAGATTTTTGGATTACATTTAACAAGTTATCATAACTTGTATTTCTTGTTACATTTGATGCAACAAGTTCGGCAGGCAATTATGGATGATAATCTATTAGAGTTTCGCCAAGATTTCTTTGAAGCCTATGGTTTTAATAAAGAAAAAGCAAAGAATTTCTAGGTTAGTGGTCATTAAGTTCATTTTTTGCTAGAATTGATATATTAAATAAAACGAGGTGTCTTTAATTGAATTTATTTGCAGCCGCAGGTGGCGGTAACTGGTCCTTCATTCTGATCATTATTGTGATGGGGGTTGTCATGTACTTTAGTATGATTCGACCACAAAAGAAACAACAACAAAAACGTCAAGAAATGTTTAGTCAGATGAAAAAGGGCGATCGAATCGTAACGATTGGTGGTCTACATGGTGTGATCGATTCAGTTGATACCGCCGCAAAAACCGTCGTGATCGATAGTGATGGTATTTATTTAACTTTTAATATTTCGGCAATCCGTGATGTACAGGCAAATACAGCTGTTCCGACAGGTACAACGAGTGCACCTGCAGCCACTGCAGAGACAAAAAATGCTGCACCGGCATCAACAGCTACTGAAACAAAAACGACTACCGATACCACTGATACAAATACGACAGAAGACAAAAAGTCAGAATAATCTTTTTGTAGTTGTGGGCCAAAGTAATAAAGTGTGGGTAGAACTTTTTAAAAGAAGTATAAACTGAAGAGAGAGTGAGACAAAAGGCGCCCAGCGCCTGAGTACCAACAAGAATTACGAAAAATAGTGGACTTGCCATTTGAGTCATTCGTCGTTGGGTGAGGGCGTTGCCTTTTGTAACGCGTTTAAGATATAATTGTTCGTGAAATAAGAGGGGCCGTAGACAAAACATTAATTTTGTCCCGGCCCCTCTATTTTTTTGCCGAAAATTAGCGAAAAATTGATATATTTTAAAAAGTGTGAAAAAAATCACAAAAAACACTTTACAAGTTTAACGTGAACCTGTATGATAATAATTGTGAAAATGATAACAAATAACCGATAACTTGGAGGTATAATCGAATGCTAAACGTAACAGATACAAAAAAGAAAAACGTTAAAAAGGCTGTTAACGTCGATGAAATGGTCAATAAATTGGTGGCGGATGCACAAGAAGCTTTGCAAGTGATGCACGGATTTGACCAAGAAAAAGTTGATGCAATTGTTCACGAAATGGCGATTGCTGGTTTAAATAAACATATGTATCTGGCAAAACTTGCTGTTGAAGAAACCGGCCGTGGCATTTATGAAGATAAAGCCATTAAAAATATGTATGCAACCGAAGAAATTTGGCATTCGATCAAAGCTGACAAAACGGTTGGTGTTATTGAAAATGATGAAGATAAACAAATTATGAAAATTGCTGAACCTATTGGAGTGATTGCTGGTGTGACACCAGTTACAAATCCAACCTCCACAACCATGTTTAAAGCAATGATTGCTATCAAGACTAGAAACCCAATTATTTTCGCATTTCATCCTAGTGCGCAAAAATGTTCAGCAGCTGCATTAGATATTATTAAAGCAGCTGCGGTCAAAGCTGGTTTACCTGCTGGAGCTTTAAGCTACATTCCAACGCCAAGTATTGATGCAACGAAAACATTAATGAATCATCCTGGTGTTGCAACGGTGTTAGCAACTGGTGGCCCAGGTATGGTTAAATCGGCCTATAGCACTGGCAAGCCAGCTTTAGGTGTTGGTGCTGGTAATGTGCCGGCATTCATTGAAAAAACTGCTAATCTGAAACAAGCTGTTAATGATATCTTATTATCGAAGTCATTTGATAATGGTATGATTTGTGCTTCCGAACAGGCAGCAATCGTTGAAGCACCGATCTATGATCAAGTAAAACAAGAATTTATCAAACAAGGCGCTTACTTAGTCAAACCTAAAGAATTGAAGCAACTTTCTGATACGGTCATTGATCCAGAGAAACACGCCGTGAATCCAAATGTTGTTGGTCATTCTGCTATCGAGATCGCTAAATGGGCCGGTATCAAAGTGCCTAAGGGGACACAAGTACTAGTTGCTGAAATTGACGGCGTTGGTGATGAATATCCACTTTCACGTGAAAAATTATCACCAGTTTTGGCACTGTTAAAGGCAAAAGATGAGCAAGATGGTTTCAGACTAGCTGAAGAAATGCTTGAATTAGGTGGTTTGGGCCATTCAGCTGTGATCCATACGAACGATGATGACTTGATCGTTCAGTTTGGGATTCAAATGAAGGCGTGCCGGATTTTAGTGAATTCACCTTCAAGTGTCGGTGGCATTGGTGATCTTTATAACAATATGATTCCATCGTTGACGTTAGGCTGTGGTTCATATGGACATAATTCTATTTCACACAATGTGGGGACGATCGACTTGTTGAACATTAAGACAGTAGCAAAACGCCGGAATAACTTGCAGTGGGTCAAACTACCACCTAAAATCTATTTTGAAAAAAATGCCATCAATTATTTAGAAAAAATGCAAGATATCAGTCGGGTATTTATTGTAGCTGATCATGATATGGAAAGATTAGGCTATGTCAAAATCGTTGAAGATGCTTTGAAATTACGTAAAAATGAAGTTGAATTTGTATCTTTCTTAGATGTTGAACCGGACCCATCTACCGACACGGTTTATAAAGGCCGTGATATGATGAACGACTTTAAACCAGACACAGTCATTGCACTCGGCGGTGGTTCGGTGATGGATGCGGCTAAAGGTATGTGGATGTTCTATCAAGCGCCTGATTCTTCCTTCTTCAAAGCAAAACAAAAATTCTTGGATATTCGGAAACGGACTTACAAATTTCCTAAATTGGATAATGTAAAATTGATTTGCGTGCCGACGACTTCTGGAACTGGTTCTGAAGTGACACCATTTGCGGTTATCACGGATAGTCAGACGGGCGTCAAATATCCATTAGCTGATTATGCTTTGACACCAGATGTTGCGATCGTAGACAGTCAATTCATTCAAAGTGTGCCAAAAACAGTTGTCGCTGATAGCGGTTTGGACGTTTTATGCCATGCAATTGAAAGTTACGTGTCAGTAATGGCTAGTAACTATACCCGTGGTCTAAGCTTACAAGCCATTAAAATTGTTTTTGAAAACTTAAAAGCAAGTTATAACGGCGATGCTCATGCTCGGGAAAATATGCATGATGCTTCAACTATGGCGGGTATGGCCTTTGCCAATGCACTGTTGGGTATCAATCACTCGATTGCACATAAATTGGGTGGTGCCTTCCACTTACCACATGGACGGATGATTGCAATTACGATGCCACACGTGATTCAATACAATGCTAAGGTGCCTGAGAAACGTGCATTATGGGCAAAATATAGTTACTTCCGTGCTGACAGCGACTATGCGGATATTGCCCGTTATGTTGGTTTGGAAGGTAAAACTAACGCAGAGTTAGTAGACGCCCTTTGTCAAGCAATCGTTGATCTGGCTGAGAGTATTGGCGTTAAGATGTCTTTGAAAGATCAAGGCATCACGAAAGCACAAATTGATAAACAAGCTGATCAATTAGCTGAATTAGCTTATGAGGATAATTGTACGATCACCAATCCAAAAGAACCAATGATTGCTGATATGGCACAAATTATTCGAGATGAATGGGCTGGACCAAAATCTTCTCTCTAGACGTATAAATAGTTAGTTGTAAAATAACTGAATATAAAACTACAAGGTAGCTGGGACAAAACTAACATTTTGTTTTCAGCTACTATTTATTTGCGACCAATTAAATTTTAAACGTGTGCTGAACGCCATTGTTTCATTATCCTTGTTATTTTTATATAACGATAAGAAACTTTATGCAGCAACGACTTGATTTTCCTTTAAAATCAAAGTAATATTTGTGCTTGAATCTAATTATGTACGACTTTAAAATAAATGATAGCTTGTTAGAAATAAGAGGAGGGCTACACTTGGAAAATAACAGTGAAAATCAAGCACTGATTTATATTTTTGGTGGTTCTGGTGATTTAGCACACCGTAAACTTTATCCGGCATTATTTAATTTGTACCGCAAGGATCATATTAAGCACAATTTTGCAGTTATTGGTACAGCACGGCGGGATTGGAGCGATGATTATTACCGTGATACGATTTTAAAATCTCTCACTGAACTACCAGGTTCTTACAATCAAAAGATAGCCTTCACCAAACATTTTTATTATCAATCCCATGATGTGACTGACTCGAACCATTATGTAACTCTACGTCAATTGGGTGATGAACTGGATCAAAAGTATCATACTCAAGGTAATCGAGTTTTTTATATGGCCATGGCGCCCAAGTTTTTTGCGACCATAGCCGATCACATTAAATCAGAGGATTTATTGTCTGACCAAGGTTTCAATCGATTAGTGATCGAAAAACCATTTGGCCGTGATTACGAAAGTGCCAAAAATTTAAATGATGCAATCAGTAAAGCTTTTAAGGAAGAACAAATTTATCGCATTGATCATTATTTAGGTAAAGAAATGGTCTTAGGCTTGTTGCCGATGCGTTTTACCAACCCGATGTTTGAGCAAGTTTGGAATAAACAATTTATCGATAATATTCAAATTACCTTATTTGAAGCTTTAGGCGTCGAAGATCGTGCCGGCTATTATGAAACGGCTGGGGCACTGAGGGATATGGTCCAAAATCATGTGATGCAAATTCTTGCTTTGACGACATTAGAGCGCCCAGATGCCCTAAATGCCGCTGATATCAGAGATAAAAAGCGGTTACTTTTCCAAGCTTTGAAACCCTACACCCCTGAACAAGTTGATGCCAAATTTGTGCGCGGTCAATACGGTGCCAGCGATATTCCAGAGCATGAACCTGCTTATCGGCAAGAGAATAATGTTGATCCTAAATCACCAATTGAAACCTTTGTCGCTGGTGAGATCGATATTGATAATGATCAGTGGTCTGGTGTACCTATTTATATTCGCACAGGTAAACGCACACCAGAAAAGCGCACTCGAATCGATATTGTATTTAAGCCAAGTGCCAACCAAATCTTTGATCAACCTGCGGCAGCTAATATTTTGACTATTGATGTGGAACCTAGTGAAGGGGTAACATTACAATATAACGGTAAAAAAGTTGGTCAAACAACAACACCAGAAAGTTATTTAATGAGTTATCATCATTCTAAAGAGATGCTCAATGAAGTTTTAGATGCTTATGAACGTTTGATTTTAGATGTATTGGTTGGTGACAATACTAACTTCAGCCATTGGCACGAATTAGAGGCTACATGGCAATTTGTAGATGCGATTCGCCAACGCTGGGACAGCCAGGCACCAACTGACTTTCCGAATTATAAGAGTGGGACTGCCGGCCCTCAAGCTGCTGATGAACTATTGGCGAAGACTGGCCGTCACTGGATCTATCAGCCAACAGATAATACAAAGCGCTAAAACAAAACGCTAAAACAAAACACAAAAACTGTATTACAACAAGTTTAAGAGAGTCGATATAATGCCTATTATATCGGCTTTTTATTTGTTATAATAAAATTACCGTCTGTTAGGGTACAACAAATCGGGTGATTGAATGACGAAAGAAATGCTATTCGAATTACCGAATATTAATCATACAAATCGTAAAATTATTCATGTTGATATGGACGCTTTTTATGCATCTATCGAAATGAAACGGCATCCAAAATTGCGTCGGCGGGCACTGATTATTGCCCGAGATCCGCGGCAAACGCATGGTAAAGGCGTCGTGACGACAGCTAATTATGTGGCACGCCAATTTGGGGTTCATTCAGCCATGCCAGCGCAAAAGGCCTGGGAATTAACTAAAGACCAACGGCCCGTTTTTTTGCCACCGGATTTTGCCACTTATCGGGAAGTTTCTGGGCAGGTTCATGATATTTTTCGGGAAGTTACCGATGTGGTCGAACCAGTTGCCCTAGATGAAGCTTATTTGGATGTTACAGAAAATAAGTTAGGCTTTAAACAAGCCATTGAGGCAGCCATTTATATTCAAAGTAAAATCTATAAGCGTTTAGCGTTAACCTGTTCAACGGGTATTTCTTATAATAAATACATTGCTAAGCTCGCTTCGGATTATCGCAAACCGTTTGGCCGTACGGTGGTTTTACCAGAACAAGCAGAGTCTTTTTTAATGCAGTTAAAGATTGAGAAATTTCAAGGCGTTGGGCGTAAGACTTTGCCTAAAATGCAGGCACTGCAAATTTATACCGGTGCTGACTTGCACGCTCAAAGTGAACGTTTTTTGATCGATCGGTTTGGAAAAATGGGTTATATGCTCTATCGCCGTGTGCGTGGTATCGATAATCGACCGGTGCAGGCGGACCGTGCCCGCAAGTCCGTTGGTAAAGAGCGCACCTATAATCCGCCAATATACGATGAATTAAAGATTCAGGCACAATTAAAGTATTTTAGCGGTTTGGTTGCTACAGCTTTAGCTCATAAAAATCTTCAGGGTAAGACCGTTGTTTTAAAAATGCGGGATAAGGACTTTAATACCATCACCAAGCGACAGACGTTAGCGGAATATATTTATCAATCTGCTGATATTTTGACAGCGGCCCAAGAATTATGGGCTACTTACGGTAGTTTGAAACACGGTGTGCGTTTATTGGGGATTACAATGACGAGTTTACTGTCGAAACAGTACGAAAATATCACGTTGCCGTTAATATATTAAAATAATCATTACTATTTTGTGGGATCGAGGTTATCAGTTTGGCCACCAAACATGAGCAAATTTTAGATTATATTGAGTCTGTACCGATCGGGAATAAAATTTCAGTGCGTTCAATTGCCAAAGCCCTGAACGTTAGTGAAGGCACAGCTTACCGGGCAATTAAAACTGCTGAAACCCAAGGATTGGTAACGACCATTGAACGGGTCGGCACGATGCGGATCGAGCAACGTTTGAAGGGTAAAATCGAAAATTTAACTTTCCGTGAGATTCTGAAAGCCATTGATGGTGAAATCTATGGTGGCACGAATGGATTAGATAAATTGTTAGATAAATTCGTTATTGGTGCCATGACGCTTGAAGCAATGGTACGTTATATTACGCCGAAATCATTGATGATTATTGGGAACCGGGAAGATGCTCAGGAATTAGCCCTGCGTAGTGGGGCGGCTGTTTTAATCACTGGTGGTTTTTCGGCAACACAGGCAATTACTAAGCTTGCGGATGAACTTGCTTTGCCAGTGTTAGGGACCACCTATGACACGTTCACGGTTGCAGCAATGATCAATCGAGTGCTGACAGATCAATTGATCAAAAAAGAGATCATTGTGGTGGGTGATATTTTTCAACCACTAGCCAAGACGGATTATTTGTTAAATACACAAACAGTACATGATTACATTGCGCTTACCAAGCATAGCGATCATTCGCGTTTCCCGGTCGTTAATAAACAAATGCGATTATTAGGTGTTGTCTCTGGCAAAGATGTTCTCAACCGTTCAGATAAAACCCCCATCGAAAAAATCATGACCAAAGACCCCATGGTGGTGCGCAAGAATAATAGTGCTGCTTCAGCAGGGCACTTAATGACTTGGAATAGTTTGGAATTGATGCCGGTAGTCGATAATAAGCTGCAGCTTGAAGGGGTCATTTCACGTAAAGATGTCATGGAAACGATGCAAATGGCGCCTAGACAACCTCAAGTGACGGATACTTTTTATGATCAAATGATGGGCAGTTTGCAAGTTTTGAAGAATGAATTGCCCAATGCTGCAACTTTGGCGCCAGAAAGTATGGGGTTTGAGTTTGTCGTAGAACCTCAGCTGGTCAATAGTTTAGGAACCGTCGCGTTTGGTGTTTTATCTGAAGTAGTGGTTGATAGCTGCCAGCGGTTATTGAATGAGCGATTTAAACAAAATGCAATCATTGAACAGATGGATCTTCATTATTTAAAATTGATTCAGCTGGAGAGTCATTTGTTGATTCAACCGCAAATTTTAGATAAAGGCCGTCGGTTTGCAAAGCTAGATGTTTCAGTCTATGCCAACCATGTTTTGTGTGCCAAAGCCATCGTGAACTGTCAGTTATTAGAAAGGAAATAATATGTCAATATTTACGGATATTATTAATCAAATCAAAGCTTTTGAAACGATCATTATTCATCGTCATGAGAATCCTGATCCAGATGCCATTGGCTCGCAAACGGGCTTAGCTTCCATATTAAGAGCAGCTTTTCCCGAAAAAAAGATTTATCAAGTTGGCAGCGAGAATGAAGGCTTAAGTTGGATCGATACGATGCAGACCATTGATGATTCTATGTATCAACAGGCGTTAGTTATTGTTTGTGATACAGCAAATACGCCAAGAATTAGTGACAAACGTTATGATCAAGGTCAGTCTTTGATCAAGATCGATCATCATCCCGATGACGACCATTACGGAGACTTGGTCTATGTTGATGCAGATGCTTCTAGCACTTCTGAGATTATCGTTGAACTGGTACATCAATCTGAGGGATTACTGAAGTTAAATGATGCGGCTGCTCGTAAGTTATATGCCGGTATCGTCGGCGATACTGGACGCTTCTTATATCCATCAACTTCTCCGGAGACATTTAAAATTGCCGCCGAGTTAGTTAGTTATAACTTTGAACACAATAAAGTCAGTCAACATATGAATGAGGTGACTTTACAACAAGCCCGTTTGCAGTCGTATGTTTATGATCATTTACAGTTGAATACACAAGGTGCGGCGTATGCCGTAATTAGCTTAGAGACAATGGCTAAAATGGGTGTCAGCAATGATCAAGCACATGCCGTTGTTTCCACGCCAGGACATCTACGTGAAGCCAAAGCTTGGTTTATCGCAGTGGAACAGCCTGATCATGGCTATCGCATCCATTTACGTTCAAAAGGACCAGTAATTAATGAATTAGCGAAGAAACACCGTGGCGGTGGGCACCCGTTAGCAAGTGGGGCTAAAGCAAGCGACACCCAAGAAATCGAACAAATTTATTCTGAATTAGAACAATTAGTCAGCACCGAACAAATAGAAAATGAGGGACATAACTAATGGCGGCAACCTTTAAACAATTTAATTTTTCGCCTCAGATGATTCAAGCTTTAGACAAAATCGGCTTTACAACACCGACTTCTGTCCAAGAAAAGTTATTACCAGCAGTGCTATCTGGCCGTGATGTTGTTGGACAATCACAAACTGGCAGCGGTAAAACACATACATTTTTAATTCCAATTTTAGAAAAAATTGATGTTAACAGCCAAAAAGTACAAGCAGTGGTCACTGCGCCAAGTCGAGAGTTGGCAACACAATTGTATCAAGCGTTTGAACAATTAGTTGCTACCTATGGCTCTGATATCATGGTGCATAATTATGTTGGCGGGACGGATAAAGCCCGGCAAATTGAGAAACTGCAACATCATCAACCACAAATTGTGATTGGGACACCAGGCCGGATTTTAGATTTGATCACGGCTAACGCTTTGCAAGTTCAAACCGCGAAAACCTTTGTTGTGGATGAAGCTGATATGACTTTAGACCTTGGGTTTTTACCAGATGTGGATAAGATTGCTGGTAAAATGCCTAAGGAACTACAAATATTAGTTTTCTCTGCAACAATCCCCCCCAAGTTGCAACCTTTTTTGCGTAAATACTTACACAATCCATTGTTTGAACAAATCCAGCCAAAAACATTGATTCCTGAAACCATTCATAATTATTTGTATTTTACCCAAGGCCGCGATAAAAATGCGTTATTATATCGTTTGTTAACCATGGGTGAACCCTACTTGGTCTTGATTTTTGCAAATACCAAAGAAAAAGTAGACGAAATTTATGACTTTTTGAAGCATAATGGTTTAAATGTGGCCAAAGTGCATGGCGGCATTCAAGCCCGCGAACGTAAGCGGGTGATGAAAGCCGTGGTTAATTTGCAATATCAATACGTGGTGGCTACTGATCTAGCTGCCCGGGGAATTGATATTCCTGGCGTTTCTCATGTGGTAAATTATGAGTTGCCATCTGACTTAGAGTTTTTCATTCACCGCGTGGGTCGAACAGGGCGTAATGGCATGTCTGGCGTTGCCTATACTTTATATGGTCCCGATGAAACACGTGGTGTGGATGCCTTAGAAAAAATGGGCATCTCATTCGAATCTGTCCGTTTAAAAGATGGTGTGTTAGTGCCAGCAAAAGATCGACACCAACGGGAGAATCGGCATGCTAAAGGTAATGAATTAGAGCCTTCATTAAAAGGGTATGTCAAAAAAGCCAAACGTAAACGCAAACCGGGTTATAAACGCAAAATCAAAGCAGCTATTCAAGAAGACGCGCGTCAAAAGCGGAAAATTGAGCAACGACGCCTAAAACGTAAGAAAAGGAAGGGTTAATGATGGCAATTGAGCCAGCGGCATTAATGATCGAACATTGGCACAAATTGACTGCAAAACAGCAGCAGTATCAATTTGAACAATTACTACGTTATTTTGTGAGTCCACTGTTGCCAATTGCTAAGATCGAATCTGAAGCACATGAGTTTCATGGATATCATTTTCAAACATGGCACGCTTTTATTTCTGGCATTGATTTTGTGCTGATTCCTGGGGTCAAACAGATTCAAGTTGGTCTGGATCAAGCCCAATTGACGCAAGTACGTGCAAAATTTAAACGGCAGTTGTCTGAAATAACATTACAACCATTAAGTGCTCAAACCGTTCAAGTGCCGCCGATGCTGGTCGCCCAAGAACCAATTTTGTTCGATCTAGAGCCAAGGGGCGTTTATGTGATTGCTGATGCGCAATATTATGGTGATCCTTTTTACCAGAAACGCCGGGCTCAAGATATTACGCAGGTACAGCGGGTAATTCATGAACGGACAAGTTTGAATCCCTTCACGAACCAACTGCCCTCAGACTTAGAGACGGCAGTGGGACGTGTTGAATTGGCAACATCTCAAGATTATTATCGTTTCAGTTTGACCCGTAATATGGCAGACTTTTCAACGTTACAGCAAACGTTGACTCGTCAAGGGATGACTTTATTGGACCGGGCAGCTTATGCTTATTTGCGCAGTTACCACAATCAAGTCCTTGTACCTGAATTAGGATCAGCTAATTATTTTGGCCTTGTATTTCCTGAAAAACAGCAAGGTGAAATATTACAAGATGAAACGGTGGTTGGTGGACTGACACGATCACCTGAACTACAAACATTAGCAGCATCTTGGAACTTTGAATATACACCAGCACTAGCTAAGCTGGACAAGCAACAATTATATTATCGGCCTGTGATCAACATTGAATTCAATAATTGACTTTACAGAAAACACTGCTTATAATTAAAAAGGCAAACGGGACATGTCGTTAAGTAGGCTCACTACAGAAACAAATCGATGCTGAGAAGATTTGGTCAGCCGCTTTAGCGATGCTACCCATAGAATAGATAACAAGTAAAATAAGATAATTAAGTGGCTAACGAAACATCGTTGCAATCAAGGTGGTACCGCGTGTAGGCGTCCTTGAATCGCAAGATGTTTTTTTATTTCTTAATTTCACGTTGGAGGTATTTGTATGAAAAAATTATCAAGTGCTGAAGTTCGACGAATGTTTTTGGACTTCTTTAAAAGTAAGGGGCATGATGTTGAACCTAGTGCCTCTTTGATTCCTGAAGATGATCCAACTTTGTTATGGATCAACTCGGGTGTGGCAACATTAAAAAAATATTTTGATGGGTCTGTCATTCCTAAAAATCCGCGGATCACAAATGCTCAAAAAAGTATTCGGACAAATGATATTGAAAATGTTGGTAAAACAGCACGCCATCACACCTTCTTTGAAATGCTGGGTAATTTCTCTGTTGGGGATTACTTTAAAGATAAGGCAATTCCATGGGCTTGGGAGTTGTTAACTAGCCCAGAGTGGTTTGATTTTGATGAAGACCGCCTTTATGTGACTGTCTATCCTAAAGATACAGAAGCTTATCGTATTTGGCATGAAGTGGTGGGGCTGCCAGAAGACCATATCATTAAAATTGAAGATAACTTTTGGGATATTGGTGAAGGTCCTAGTGGTCCCGATTCCGAGATCTTTTATGACCGCGGTGAAGCCTTCAACAACTTAGCACCCGACGATCCGGAGAACTATCCTGGTGGTGAAAATGAACGCTACCTTGAAATTTGGAATATTGTCTTCTCTGAGTTCAATCATTTACCCGATGGCCGTTATGTCGAACAACCACATAAAAACATTGATACGGGTATGGGTCTAGAGCGAATGGTATCGGTTATTCAAAATGCGCCGACCAACTTCGAAACCGACCTATTTTTACCTTTGATTCATCAAACAGAAACATTGAGTGATCATAAGCAATATGATCAAAACAAAGCCGACGATACTTCCTTCAAAATCATTGCCGACCATGCACGTGCCGTTACCTTTGCGATCGGTGACGGCGCCTTACCTTCCAATGAAGGGCGGGGTTATGTTTTACGGCGTCTGATTCGACGGGCGGCTTTAAATGGTCAAAAATTGGGCATTAATCGTGCTTTTTTATATGAACTTGTGCCAACTGTCGGTAAAATCATGGACAGTTACTATCCCGATGTTTTGGCCCAAAAAGATTTTATTGCTAAAGTTATTAAATCTGAGGAAGAACGTTTCCAAGAAACCTTAAAAGATGGCTTAGATTTACTAAATAATTTAATTGCTAGTCTCAAAGCAAGCGGTGAAAAACAGCTGAGTGGTGCGGATGCCTTTAAATTATTTGATACTTATGGTTTTCCGCTTGATTTAACGGTGGAGTATGCCAAAGATGAAGGCTTAGCCGTAGATGTTGCTGAATTTGATCGGCAAATGGAAGCCCAAAAACAGCGGGCACGTAATGCGCGTTCTGATGAACAGTCCATGGGATCGCAGAATAAACTGTTAATGGATATCAAAGATCCAAGTGAATTTACGGGTTATGTGGAACTGATCGATAATCAAAGCGTATTGAAAGAAATCATTATTGATGACGCGTTACAAGATGAAGCACCGATTGGTAAAGCAGAAATGATTTTTGATGAAACACCATTTTATGCTGAAATGGGTGGTCAAGTTGCAGACATTGGGGTCATTAAAAATAGTCAGGGTGAAACAGTTGCCAAAGTGACGGACGTACAGCATGCACCAAATGGACAGCCGCTGCACTTTGTGGATGTGTTACAACCAATGGCTAAGGGCAGTGTTTATAGCTTACAAGTCGATGCACAATTTCGGCGACGGGTGCGCCGCAACCATACGGCAACTCATTTATTAGACCAAGCGTTACGCGATGTTTTAGGCGCACATACACACCAAGCAGGATCATTAGTTGAGCCGGATTATTTGCGGTTTGACTTCACCAACTTTGGGCAAGTCACACCAGAACAATTACAGCAAATTGAAAAAATCGTTAACGAAAAAATTTGGGCTGAGATACCAGTTGAATCAGTCGAAACAACGATGGATGAAGCTAAAAAAATGGGTGCTGTGGCTTTATTTACTGAAAAATATGGGGATATCGTACGAGTCGTTAATATTGGCAATTGGTCGATTGAACTATGTGGTGGCACTCATGTAGCCAACACTGCTGAAATTGGCCTGTTCAAGATTAAAACGGAATCAGCTGTTGGCGCAGGTGTTCGGCGTATTGAAGCGGTCACTGCTGGAGATGCTTTTGCTTATTTAAATCAGCAACACGATTTGTTGGCTCAAACAGCGCAACAATTAAAAGTGGCTAAGACAACGGATGTTTTGTCTAAAGTAGATCAATTACAGACAGAATTGCGGCAATTAACCAAGAGCAATGAAAGTCTTAAAGCAAAATTTGCGCAACAGCAAATGGGCCATATTTTTGATGATGTGCAAAAAGCTGGTAATTACACTATTATTACGGGTCAGGTACAAGTGGATGGTATGAATGCTTTGCGGCAGTTAGCCGATCAATGGAAACAAAAACAAGCTTCTAATGTTTTAGTTTTGACGACAGCTAATGAAGGCAAGGTTAGTTTGATCGTTGCGGTCGACCCTGAAACGGTCAAAGCTGGCATCAAAGCTGGAGATATGGTCAAAGCAATTGCACCAGCTGTTGGCGGCGGTGGCGGTGGCCGACCAGATATGGCTCAAGCCGGCGGTAAAAAGCCTGAAGGGATGCAAGCAGCCTTGAAAACAGCTGTTGAATGGTTAACTAATAAATAGGCTTGAATTGGGTTACAAATGAGATTTAATTGTGATTTATAGCCAAATCAGTTACAATTAGCAGTAATGAGCAAGAACGTGGGGGTAGTTAACATGAGTTCGTTAGACAAAACCATGCATTTTAATTTTGGCGAAAATGATTCCAAAAATGTCAAAGAAACTTTAGAGTCCGTGTATCAATCACTTGAGGAAAAAGGCTATAATCCAATTAATCAAATTGTGGGGTATCTCTTGTCTGGGGATCCAGCTTATATTCCACGGCATAATGATGCGCGGAATTTAATTCGCAAACATGAGCGTGATGAGATTATTGAAGAACTCGTACGCAATTACCTTGAGAAAAATAAATGAGTCGCTTAATGGGTTTAGATGTTGGTTCACGCACAGTGGGTGTGGCCGTTTCTGATTTACTGGGCTGGACGGCACAGGGCGTTGAGATCATTAAAATCAATGAAGATCAGGCAGAATTTGGCCTAGATCGTTTAGCGGCGCTAGTGGATCAATATGAAATTGCTGGTTTTGTTTTGGGATTACCCAAAAATATGAATAACACCCTAGGACCAAGAGCAGAGAAGTCTCAGGCATACGGTCAAATGTTGGTGGATCGTTTCGGCTTACCAATAGATTTTATTGATGAGCGATTAACGACCGTTCAAGCAGAACGGATGCTTGTAGAAGAAGCAGATACGTCACGGAAAAAAAGAAAACAAGTGATCGATAAACTGGCCGCAGTGATGATCTTGCAAAATTATTTGGATGCTAAAGGTAAATTAACGACATTATAATTTTTTGATTGACGCAAATACGCCACCAAAATGGAGGACAACAATGTCTGAAAAAGATGAAAATAAGAATTATGCTGCTGATATGACAGACCAACAGATCACCCTCGTTGATGATCAAGGTAATGAAGAACTTTACCAAGTGCTTTTTACCTTTGATTCAGAGGACTATGACAAGTCTTATATTTTGTTATATCCAGCAAGCGCCAGTGAAGATGAAGAAGTAGAAATCCAAGCTTTTTCATTTAAACCAGATGCTAATGGCGATGCAAGTCAGGGTGATTTATACCCTATTGAAGATGATGCCGAGTGGCAGATGGTTGAAGAAGTGTTAAATACGTTTTTAGCCGATGATGGCACGGATTATTAACTTTACAAATAATTCATTTAAGTAAGGTTTCTAAAGTAGATTTGTTTTTTTTCATGATTTAATTTAAAATAGTTTCATTAATTTGTTGGAGTCAAAGGAGAATCCTCATGGCCGAGGAAAAAAGGCGTTATAAGGCAGTGATCAATGGTAAGACATATGTGATCATTGGACCTGGAAGTGAAGCACATATGGCAGCGGTGACTGAAATGCTAAATCAGCAGTTGCAAGATATTCAAAAATTATCATCTAATATTTCTACTGAGGATGCGGCAATTTTATTAGCATTTAATGCCATCTCCGATCAAATTAAGTATAAAGAAGAAATAGATGATGATTCAGAAAATCATGAATAAATGAATCTTTAGTTGGTGAAGGAAAAGTATGTTAAGCTTATTAATTGTTTTGGTTATCGCTTACGGGATGTATATTGGTGCCCGCCGCGGGTTGCTTTTGCAAGCTGTTTATACTTTTAGCTATCTCATATTTGTTGGGATCGCTTATTTGGTATATCGTAACTTAGGCAAAGGCTTAACTTTATTAGTACCCTATCCTTCAGCAACTTCTAACAGTCATTTTGCATTTTTTGATGCTAGCTTAGGACTCAAGCTTGATACTGCTTTTTATGCCGGCTTTGGCTTTTGTCTCATTATCTTTATTGGCTGGTTGATCATGAAATTCGCTGGCATTTTTTTACAATCTTTAACCTTTTATCCAATTGACTATACGACTAGTATTTTAGGTGCAATGGTTTTAGCTTTCTTTACAAATTATATCGGCGTATTTTTATTGCTTTACTTATTAGCATTAATTCCAATTGATGGGTTACAGCATGCTCTGGGGACTTCTTGGGCAGCTGTTTCGATTGTACGTTACTCACCCCTGTTAACGAACTTAGCCACGCACTGGTGGATCGTTGCGGTTTGATTTGTACAGATAAAAGCTTAATATGGCTTTAAGATATGAGCGCGTGAGCCAAATGACGTTCAATAACCGAGCACTAACAAGAATCACGATAAATGGGTGGACCTTTCCATTGGAGTGTGTCGTCGTTAAATGAGGATATATCTTTTGAAACTCGTTTAAACAATAAATAGTCGTAATTAACAGGTGGCTGAAAACAAAACGTTGGTTTTGTCTCGGCCATTTTTGCTGCATATGTATCAATTTAGCTTGACCTTGGCAGATAAAGAGGAAGTGTAAGATGAACTCCAAAGTACTAGATACCTTAGAATTTAAAACGATTACCGAAAAATTACAACAATATGCTGTGACAGAAATTGCACAAAAACAGATACAACAACTGCAACCAAGTAATGATGTGCGTCTTGTCGCTGCAAACTTGGAAGAAACTGATGATGGTGCTACAATTTATCGTTTGCAAGGTGGCATTCCAGTGGCAACATTACAGGATATTGAACCACAGTTAAAACGTTTGCGGATCGGCGCGATGTTAAATGGTGCTGAATTGGCAGAAATCAGCCGTTTATTGCGAACAACAGCAGCCATTCACCGTTTCTTTTCAGATTTACAGGCACAAGAGGTTACATTGACGCATGTCTATGATATTGCGGCTGAGTTGACCCTATTGCCAGAGCTTTCACAACGGTTGCGACGTTCTGTGGATGAGACCGGGCATATTCAAGATGAAGCTTCTTCAGCTTTGAAGGGGATTCGAAGTGGTATCAAACAATTATCAGATCAAATTCGCAGTAAAATGGATAGTTATACACGTGGCAGTCAAAGCAAGTACTTGAGTGAACCAGTTGTTACTATTCGCGACGATCGTTATGTGATTCCCGTGCGTTCGGAATATCGAGGTCAATTTGGCGGTGTGATCCACGACCAGAGTGCTAGTGGGCAAACAGTTTATATAGAACCTCAAAGCGTGATGGAGCTGAATAATCGGCTGCGTCAACTACAGATGCAAGAAGCCCAAGAAGTCCAACGTATTTTAGCAGAATTGTCTGAAGCACTCGTGCCTTACCTGCGTGAGTTAGGTGAGAATTCGACCATTTTGGGGCACTTAGATTTAATCAATGCCAAAGCCCGCTTTGCCCACGATATGCATGCTACCCGTCCCTGGATCAGTGAAAATAATGAAGTCAATCTAAAACACGCGCGCCACCCATTGATCGATCCTCAGAAGGTGGTACCGAATGATATTTATATTGGTAAGGATTTTCAATGTATTGTCGTAACCGGTCCTAATACGGGGGGAAAAACGATTACGTTGAAAACACTGGGACTGTTGCAGTTAATGGCGCAATCAGGGTTATTTATTCCAGCCGGTGAAGAGAGCGAAGTTGGCGTTTTTTCAGATATTTTCGCTGATATTGGTGATGAGCAGTCGATTGAACAAAATCTAAGTACGTTTTCATCTCATATGGAAAATATCATTGATATTTTGAATCAAGTAGATGATCACGGTTTAGTCTTACTAGATGAATTAGGCGCCGGTACTGATCCACAAGAAGGGGCTTCTTTAGCAATTGCAATTTTAGATCATTTGGGACAAATTGGGAGTTATGTCGTGGCGTCGACCCACTATCCTGAACTAAAGGTTTATGGTTATGAGCGGCCACAGACAATCAATGCCAGTATGGAATTTGATGTCGCCACGTTAAAGCCTACTTATCGATTAATGATCGGCATGCCAGGCCGCAGTAATGCTTTTGATATTTCGGCACGCTTAGGTATGCCAACAAGTATTGTTTCAAGTGCCAAACAGCTACTCAATAGCGAGAGCCAAGACCTAAACAATATGATTTCTGATTTGGAAAATCAACGCAAGGCTGCAGAGACCGAATATTTAGACCTACGTCATCAATTAAAAGAAGCTCGAACACTTCACGACGAATTGGAAAAAGCCTATGAAGATTTCTTTACTGAACGCCAAAATCAGGAGAATCTTGCAAAAGAAAAAGCAAATCAAATTGTTGAAAAGGCACAAAAACAGGCTGATAAAATCATTGCTGATTTGCGGCAAATGCAACTTAATGGACAACAACCCGTTAAAGAAAATCAATTGATCGAAGCAAGCACACAGTTAAAAAATCTAAAACAGGAACCAACTTTGGCAAAGAATAAGGTCTTACGGCGTGAGAAAAAACGCCAAGCCCTAAAACCTGGTGATGAAGTCAAGGTTTTGTCTTATGGGACTCAAGGAACATTGCTGGAAAAAGTTGGGAATCATCAGTGGCAGGTTCAACTGGGCATTTTAAAAATGACGATTGATGCCAACGATTTGGAAAAAGTCAAAGCACCAAAACAACAAGCACCGCAACGACAATTTGCAACTGTTGCCAGTTCAGGCAGTCATGTCTCAACGCAATTAGATTTGCGCGGTGAGCGTTATGAAGCAGCAATGAGCCGCTTAGATCAATATATTGATTCGGCCTTATTAGCTGGGTATCAACAGGTTACAATTGTTCACGGCAAAGGTACCGGTGCGATCCGGCAGGGCGTTCAAGAATATTTGAAGAAAAACCGGCGCGTCAAAAAATTTGCTTATGCACCGGCGTCTGCTGGTGGTAATGGGGCAACGATTGCCACGTTACAATAAATACTCATTTTTTGTAAGCAAAAAGATTGCATTAACGTTACTATCTGTTAAAATATTAAAGAGAAAGATGGAGGTGTTGTTTAATGGTTCAAGAAATAACAGATAAGAATTTCGAATCAGAGACTAAAGATGGTGTTGTTCTAACCGATTTTTGGGCAACTTGGTGTGGTCCTTGTCGGATGCAATCGCCTGTTGTTGAGAAGTTAGCTGAAGAAAATGACGATGTTAAGTTCACCAAAATGGATGTCGATGCAAATCCAGAAACACCTCAACAATTTGGCATCATGGCAATCCCAACTTTGATCATTAAAAAAGATGGTCAGGTTGTTGAAAAATTAGTTGGCTATCAATCAAAAGAGCAATTGGAAGCCACATTAAGTAAATATACCGCTTAATAAGTTTGAGCTAGTGGCTGGGACAAGACTAACGTTTTGTTTTCGGCCACTATTTGTTTGCAAATAATTAAATTTTAAACGGGTGCCAAAAGTCAACACCTTTTGTCTCATTCTCTTGTGATGAGGGGTAAGCCTTAATAAATCTACCATTAGTTTGGTAGTCTGTTGGGGCTTTTTTTGTTTTCAGAAAAATAGCGGATAAAAATTTATTTTTTTCATATATGAGCGCCCTTGTGCGTAATTTATGTTACCATAGTTGAGATAAAGCTTATGTTTAAGATTAATTCTTGTTCAATATGTGAACTTACAGTTTTGTTAGTTCAGCGTAAGCCTTAAGTATTGGTGAATTCAATTGAAATGATTATAATTTATATATGTCGATTGAATATCTAGGTATATACAAAAGGGGGGATTGATATGAGTGAGAAGTGGCATGCATTTTGGCAGAATAGTACCGCCAAGTTTTGGCTGCGTTCTGCACTCTATTTTGTGATCCTGTTGATATTGATTTATCTGTATAGTTACAGTGGCATAAACAATAGTGGATTCATTTATAATGAATTTTAATATGGGAGGATAATTCCTTGAAAGTTACGAATATTATTGAAGCTGTTGATCATAACGCTTTGACTGATCCGACTAAGATCAGCTATGTTGACGGTGAACAAACCTATACTTATGGTCAGCTCAAAGCGGCTTCAGATCGAGTTGCCGCATTTTTGCAACAACAAACGCTACCTGCAAAGGCACCAGTTGTCGTTTACGGTGGTCAAACCTTTGCAGTAATTGCAACTTTTTTAGGTGCAGTTAAAGCAGGCCATGCGTATATTCCAGTGGATACACATTCTCCTAAAGAACGTCTGATTCAAATCAATGAAGTTGCTAAACCAGGCGCTATTATTGAATTAGCGCCGTTACCGATTGATTTAGAAACACCAATTTTTAGCCAAAAAACGATGACGCAAGTCATGACTGATTCTGCTAGTTCAACGACTTATGACGCGACGCAAAGTGTTCAAGGTGATGACAATTTTTATATTATCTTTACTTCCGGGACTACTGGTGTCCCTAAGGGTGTTCAAATCAGTCATCAAAATCTGTTAAGTTATGTGAATTGGAATTTAAGTGATTTTGACCTTTATAAGGGTATTCGCACCCTTTCACAAGCGCCCTATTCTTTTGATCTATCTGTGATGGACCTGTATCCAACACTCGCTTTAGCAGGTACCTTAGTTGCATTACCCAAAGAGATCACGGATAATTTTAAAGATTTATTTGCAACTCTGCCTAAATTGAAAGTAAATGAATGGGTTTCAACGCCATCTTTTGTAGAAATCTGCTTACTGGAACCTACTTTTGATCAAGTACATTATCCTGATTTAGATCACTTTTTATTCTGTGGTGAAGAATTAACTCAAAAAACGGCCCATGAACTCTTGCAACGCTTCCCCCAAGCAGAGATTTATAATACTTATGGACCAACAGAAGCCACTGTTGCGGTGACTGGCGTCAAGATCACACCTGAAATTACAGCTAAATATGATCGTTTGCCAATTGGTAAAGCAAAATCAGATACTTTAATTTACGCTATTGATGAGCAAGGTCAGAAAGTGCCAACTGACACCAACGGTGAATTGATTATTTCTGGCCCTAGTGTTTCTAAGGGATATTTGAATAATCCCGAAAAAACCGCCAAGGCCTTTTTCAAATTAGATGGCCAGCAGGCATATCGTTCAGGCGATTTAGGCTTTATTGATACAGACGGTATGATTTTTTATCGCGGTCGCACAGATTTTCAGATTAAAATGCATGGTTATCGGATCGAATTGGAAGATGTGGATCAAAACTTAATGCAAGTACAATATGTCAAACAAGCGAGCACGGTACCGCGCTATAATAATCTGCATAAAGTCACGCAAATCGTTGCGTATGTGGTGCCAAAACCAAATCAATTTGAGTCTGAAGCTGATTTGATTAAAGCTATTAAGGCTGAATTAAGCCAAAATGTTATGGAATACATGGTGCCTCAACGGATTATTTTTAAAGACAGCTTACCATTGACAGCGAATGGGAAGGTTGACCGCAAAACCCTGATTGCTGAGGTCAATCCTTCATGATCAATTTACAACCTTATGAAAATCCCATGTACTTTGGCTACTTACTCATTGGTTTAATACCGGTTATCATTGGGATGCTATTTGAAAAAAGATTTCGTTGGTATGAAACTATCTTTTCGCTGTTCTTTCTCATATTGATATTTGATGGGCCCAAAGTTGCGCAAGGTATTGCTTTGATCGGGTATACGATCTTTGAATTATGTGTGGCTTTTGCGTATTTTCATTATCGGACTAATGACCATTCTAAGAATAAGACTTGGGTTTTCTATTTGGCGGTAATCTTAGCCATTGTGCCATTAGTCATCGTCAAATTTACGCCGCTATTTGATCCACAGCATCCTTCGATCTTTGGGTTTTTGGGTATTAGTTATTTAACATTTAAAGTTGTCGGTATCGTCATGGAGACTCGGGACGGATCGATCAAGTCACTGAGTATCATGAAATTCTTACAATTTCTGTTATTCTTTCCAACGATTTCCTCTGGACCAATTGACCGCTATCGGCGCTTCATCAAAGATTATGATCGCGTGCCTACGCGAGCACAGTATTTAACCCTATTGGACAAGGGTGTCCACAACATCATGTTGGGTTTCTTATACAAATTTGTTTTAGGCTATTTATTTGGGACGATGCTGTTACCAAATTTCGAACACTTGGCGATGCTGAGCCGAAATAATTTCTTAGGTATTTCTTGGCCACTCGTTGGGGTTATGTATGCTTATAGTTTGTATTTATTCTTTGATTTTGCAGGTTACTCATTATTTGCAGTGGGTGTCAGTTATATTATGGGTATCGAGACGCCGATCAACTTTAATAAGCCGTTCTTGTCATGGAATATTAAAGAGTTCTGGAACAGATGGCATATGACTTTGTCTTTCTGGTTCCGAGACTACATCTATATGCGCTTTGTTTTCTTTATGATGAAACATAAGATTCTGAAAAGTCGGATCGCGATGGCCAATTTAGGCTATTTAGTATTGTTCTTAGTCATGGGTATCTGGCACGGGGAAACTTGGTACTATATTGTTTATGGTTTATTCCATGCCACAGTGATGATTTTGACGGATGCTTGGCTGCGACTTAAAAAGCGACATAAGAATTGGTTCCCATCTAATAAATTTACCCATGTGATGGCGGTCATTATGACGGCTAATATGGTTTGTTTTAGTTTTCTGATATTCTCAGGCTTTTTAGATCGTCTGTGGTTTATCGGGCGCTAATCAAAGTTTGAATTTAAAAAACAACATTTTGAGGAGAGATTAAGATGGATAATGTTCGTGAGACAGTATTAAATATTTTGACTGATTTAACAGGTTCTGATGAAGTGAAAACAAACCCAGATATGGATTTATTTGAGAGCGGTTTGTTGGATTCAATGGGGACAGTGCAATTATTATTGGAATTACAATCTCAATTAGGGGTAGATGCGCCTGTTTCCGAATTTGACCGGACCGAATGGGCAACACCAAATAAAATTGTTGCTAAAGTGGAAAGTATGCAATGAAAATGGGTAAGAAGCTTTGGCAAATTTTTGGCCCACTAGTGGTTGCTGCAGTTGCCATCGTTATTTTATTTTTACTCCCAAGTAATTATCATCAGGCTTCTAAAACAACGATTGACAAGGCAGCTAGTTCACTCTCCGCAAATGTTTTGAAAGGGGACGGCCTAAAGGACCAAGCTTTTAAATCAGGTAAATTTGTGCCGTTTATTGGTTCTTCAGAGTTATCCCGAATGGATCCGTTTCATCCATCGGTTTTGGCAGAAAAATATCATCGTGGCTATCAACCATTTTTATTAGGTGCACCTGGGACTCAGTCATTGACGCATTATTTCTCATTACAAGCAATGGCTGGTGTTCAGCATAAAAAAGCTGTAGTGATTATTTCACCTCAGTGGTTCGTTCCTCGGGGTACGCGACCAAATATGTTTGGTTTCTATTATTCGCCGTTGCAAGCGGTCAATTTTTTAGAGACTGCTAAAGATACAACAATGGATCGTTATGCAGCACGTCGTTTATTGCAAATGCCATCTGGTAAGTCTGATGGTATTGTCCATGCCTCTTTATTGCAAGTTGCAGCTGGGTTGCCCCTGACCAGTTTTCAAAAATTTTATTTAAAGGATATCAAGGGTAATGCCTTAAATACACAAGATGATTTGTTTAGTCGCTGGTTCATTCGTGACCGGCGGCAGCAAATTCAAAACGGCTTAGAGCGGCTGCCTTCCGATTATAGTTTTTCAGAATTGGATGATTTAGCTGGTGAGTTAGGCAAAGGTGAGACCACCTCCAATGACTTCCAAATCAAAAATTCTTTTTATAATCATCAACTTAAAAATTTACAAGGTAAACTGAAAGATTCACAAACGCATTTTAATTATGAGTTTGGGCCGGAGTATTCTGATTTTCAATTATTGTTAAGTCAATTTGCCAAGGATAAGATGGATGTTCTATTCGTTATCCCACCAGTCAATCAACGGTGGGCGGACTATACTGGTCTTCCAGAGCAGACTCTACAAGCTTTCGATCGCAAGATTACTTATCAGTTAAGGTCTCAAGGCTTTAATCATATCAAGGACATGACTGATGATGGCAGTGAAGATTATTTTATGCAAGATACGATTCATCTAGGCTGGCGTGGTTGGTTAGAGATGGATAAAAGCGTTCAGCCGTTTTTGACGACACTTAAAGCAAAAAATGTTTCTTATCAAATCAACAATCATTTTTATACCAAGCGTTGGCAAGAAACACATGCCAATGATGTGCCTGATCTACGCGGTACAAGCGATCAAAATGATGATCAAGAATAATTTAGTATACATCTAGAATTAAATTATTGGTAAAATAATAGAGGCTGGAAACAAAACGTTAGTTTTGTACCGGCCTCTATGTTTTTTGCCAATAAACATTGCCTTAAAAGAATCGCAAGTCATTGCAATCAAAATTAAGTGTGCTAGAATTTTAGTTTCAATCAACCATTTTTTCGGACTGATCTTGAGTTGTATCAAAATCGGCGGGATCTTTAGGGTCACTTTGAATCGTAATGTGAACCAGACTGTGTTTATGATCGACTTCACAAATACCTTCAACAATGACACCCAATTCTTGCTGCAACTGTTGGGCTAAAAAGCCGGTTTCTAAGTGGAAATCAGCGGCATCATTCATGGCCAAGCGTTCAATAACAGGATCGCCTTGGAGATCAAAATAATATTGGTTTTGTTTTTGCTTCGTTAGGGTCAGGGCACCAAAGCCAAACATGACAAAATAGTTTTGAATGGTCTCAATATCAGGTAGGGCAACTTCGCGTGCCAGTTGTTTGCCAGCCCAATAGCTAATTTCTTTGGTATTAGTTGTTAACAAGTCGGGGATGAGTAGATCTCTAAGTAAGCTGATACCAGCAAAGCTGCTGCCAGTAGAAATATTTTCAAATTTGGATCGCAATGCATCGGACATGAACGTTCCTCCTGATTTGGTTATAAGTGTATTATACTTTTGCCTGGCTTGATATGCTAGGTTCTAAGCGATAAACTTGAATTTTTTCTGCAAAAAGCCCATCATTATTGATGGCTTATCATAATATAGATGCTAAGGAGTTCATTATGAATAAACAACCCATTGGATTCTTAGATTCAGGCGTCGGTGGCCTGACCGTCGTTAAAGAAGCGATGCGCCAGTTACCTCATGAAAAAATTATTTTCATTGGTGACCAAGCACGAATTCCTTACGGACCCAGACCACAACAACAAGTCATTGAATTTACGAAAGAATTAACACAATTTTTATTAAAAAAACAAATCAAAATGCTAGTCATTGCTTGTAATACAGCAACGGCTGAGGCACTCAGTACGATCAAACCCCAGTTAGATATCCCCGTGGTTGGTGTGATTTTACCAGGTAGCCGAGCAGCTATCAAAGCGACGAAAGACCAACACATCGGTATCATTGGTACGGAAGGTACGGTCAAGTCAGGGGCTTATGCACGGGTGATCCAATCCAAGAATAAACATATTCAAGTGTTCAGTATCGCAGCACCTAAGTTCGTGCCGCTTGTAGAAAGCAATGAGTATCGTTCTGTTTTGGCTAAGAAGGTTGTTGCTGAAACGTTAGAACCGTTTAAACAGCATCCTGTGGACACATTGGTGATGGGTTGTACCCATTACCCACTACTGCGACCATTGATCCAAAATGTGATGGGGCCAAGGGTAAAGCTAATTGATCCAGGCGCAGAGACAGCTAGTGAAGTTTCCACGTTGCTGGATTACTTTGATATTGCCAACGATGATCAAGAATATCAACCAGTACATGAGTTTTATACTACCGGTTCTACGAAAATGTTCGCCGAAATTGCGGGTGATTGGTTAAATATGCCTGATATTAAACCACAACATGTTGCTTTGCAGGCGATCAAACTAAACCAAGTTGGAGTTGAATCATAAAATGTCTAAATTGCCAAAAGTCGTTGTCATTGCAACCAAAAATATGGGAAAAGCTCGAGAGTTTGCGGCTTTGTTCGCTGAAGACGGGATCGAAACAAAGTCATTGTTAGACTTTGAACGGGTACCAGAGATTAACGAAAATGGGACAACATTTGAAGCAAATGCGCGTATTAAGGCCGACACAGTTAGCGCGTTTTTGGATCTACCGGTTTTAGCCGACGATTCAGGGCTGAGCGTTGACTATTTGTACGGTCAGCCTGGTGTGCATTCAGCGCGTTATGCCGGTGATCATAATGATGCGGCTAACAATGCAAGATTGCTGGCGGAAATGGCTGGGGTGCCCCCTGAGAAACGGACAGCCGCTTTTCACTCAGTTTTGGTATTTGCTAAACCTGACCAACCAGCTCAAGATTTAGTTGTATCTGGTACGATTGCTGGCCGTATTGCCAGTTTCCCTCGGGGAGAAAATGGGTTCGGTTATGATGTGTTATTTGAATTACCAGATTTAAAAAAGACAATGGCTGAAATTTCAGCTAGTGAAAAAAATAAAATTAGTCATCGTGCCAAAGCGATGGCAAAGCTTGAGCAGCAATGGCGCCAATGGTGGCTTGCAAATTAGTGGGTAAAATTGATCAGGAGAGATTAAGATGGAATATTTAGTAGTCAGTGATAATCATGGTGATCAAGATATTTTACAAAAGTTATTGGCTGTTTATGGCACTCGAGTCGACGCCTTTATTCATTGTGGTGATTCCGAATTAGATTTCACAGATGCGTTGGTATCAAAAATGACGATCGTGCGGGGAAATATGGATTTTGGTGACCGCTTTCCATTAACAATGATTTTAAAAAATAATGTCGATAAAATATTTGTTGCTCATGGGCATCGTTTGAGCGTTAATTTTGGTCTGGACCAGCTCTATTTGGCGGCTCTAAAGGTACAAGCAAATATAGCTTTTTATGGGCACACGCATCAATTGGGCTGCACTATGTCTAATGGTGTATTTATCTTAAATCCCGGCTCCATTAGTCAACCCCGAGGGGAATATGCAGCCCTTGGCGGTACTTTTGCTCTGGTTCATTCTGACGAAAAAAAAATAGTTGCCGACTATTATGATCGACAACTAAAACAGGTTAAAACTTTGCATTTTGAATTTAAAAAATAATTAATGTAAGAATAATAGCTTATATAATGCAATAGCTAGGATTCCGGCAAAAATTGGGGCAGCTACGGGTACCCAAGCGTAATCCCATTGAGAAGAACCTTTGTGTTTCAAAGGTAGCAGGCTGTGTAAAATTCGCGGTCCCAAATCTCGAGCTGGATTTAGTGCCGGTCCAGTTGGGCCGCCTAGTGAAGCGACTAAAGTCATGACCAAGAAGCCTAATGCCAAATGAGCGGTTCCTAAGTTATCTTTGAAAAATGGGGCCTTGGTAATACCTAAAGCTGAGAAAAAGAGAACGAATGAACCGACAAATTCGGAAATGAAGCCGTTAAGTTTGCTTGTTGTGGCATCGATAGTCGCAAATGTCCCCAAAATGTGCTCTGGGTCCTCAGTAATATCATAGTGCGGTTTATAAGTTGCAACAACGACTGCTTGTCCAGCAATAGCACCAAGCATCTGCACCAAGATATAAGGTAGAGCTTCTGCCCATGGGAAAAGGCCGCTAGCAGCTAAACCGATCGTAAAGGCTGGGTTAATATGATTTCCTGAAATACTACCAAATAGTAAGGCGGGAATCATCACGCCGCAGCCGTAACCGATGGCAATAATCATCCAACCCGAACTATTACCTTTAGTCCCCTTTAAGTCAACATTTGCGACCGATCCGTTACCAAGCATGACCATGAAGGCCGTTCCAATAAATTCCGCAGCTAGGCGCGTGCCCAGAGTGAACATATATTTTCCTCCTTAAATGAAATGAACCTTAGAATCTTACCAAAAAAAATGGCATTAGTAAATAGTACTAATAGGTGAATAATTTTTACATGTTTATGATATTTTCTAGTGCCATAGGTGAGGTTTCTTTTTTTATTCACACAAAATTACTAAATTTACTTATTTTTATTGCTATACTTTTAATAAATATCGTTAGCTAAGGAGTTTTTTATGATATCAAAACAAATTAGTACGTTTTTAATGCAAAACAAACGGCACTTTCTGATTCCCGCGAGTCAAGTCGCTACAGTACAGGTAGATAATTCATTGACCCATGCCTTTATGGTTTTGAGCAAACTTGGCTATAGCCGTATTCCTGTTGTGCGTGACGATGCTAAATTTGCTGGTGAGTTATCTATGCCAATGATAACTGAACAAATGCTGAAATTAGATGAGATTGATACCAGTTGTTTGGATCAAATGACTGTTGCCGATGTAATGGATGAAACTGTTAATACGGTTAACAATCCGTATGATTTGGAAGAAATTATGCACTTATTAGTAGATGACAACTTTTTGCCAGTGGTTTCAGAGGCTCAAGATTTTGTCGGCATTATTACCAGACGCGAAATGATGAAAAGTTTAAATTTTTTAGCGCATAACTTTGATAAAAGTCAACTTTTATTAGATAATGAGAAATAATTAATTTTATAAGGAGTTGGATTTATGGCACAGAACGCACAAGAAATTATTGATTATATTGGCAACGCGAAAAAGAAAACACCAGTTAAAGTATACATAAAGGGCAATCTAACAGATCTGTCAGTACCAGATACCATTGAAGCTTATCTAGAAACTAAAACCGGTGTCTTGTTTGGAGATTGGTCTGTTGTGCAAGCTTTCTTAAAAGAGCATACTCAAGCAGTTACGCAGTATCGCATTGAAAATGATGCGCGTAACTCGGCCGTACCAATGGCAGACTTGAAACAATATAATGCGCGGATCGAACCTGGAGCAATCATTCGGGATCAAGTAACTATTGGTGCTAATGCGGTCATTATGATGGGTGCCATTATTAATATTGGTGCTGAAATTGGTGAAGATACAATGATCGATATGGGGGCTGTTTTAGGTGGCCGCGCAACTGTTGGCAAGCATGCCCATATTGGCGCTGGCGCAGTGTTGGCTGGTGTGATCGAACCACCTTCGGCTCAACCCGTAATTATTGAAGATGATGTGTTAGTCGGCGCCAATGCCGTGGTTATCGAAGGGGTTCATGTGGGTAAAGGTGCGGTAGTTGCTGCTGGCGCAATCGTAACCGAAGATGTTCCTGCTAATACGGTCGTAGCCGGCGTACCCGCAAAAGTGATCAAGCAAATCGATGCTAAGACGCGTAGCAAAACGGAACTACAAGATGCTTTACGTCATATTTGATCATACTTTTAGGAGGCTATCAAGTTGTTAACAGAAGCACAGTTGATCACAATTCGACGACAATTGCATCAAATTCCAGAAATTGGTTTAGAAGAACATGAGACCCATGCGTTTTTACTGCAACAGATCCAGCAGTTACCACAAGATTTTTTAACGATCAAAACTTATGACACAGCTATTTTAGTGCATGTTCAAGGTAAAATTGGGCAACGAACGATCGGTTATCGCACAGATATCGACGGGCTGCCAGTAACAGAAGCAACTGGTTTACCTTATGCCTCTAAGCACCCTGGCAAGATGCATGCTTGTGGTCATGATATTCATATGACTGTGGCACTGGGATTACTGTCTAGTTTTGCCGCGCAGCAGCCGGAAAATAACTTTGTGTTCATCTTTCAGCCAGCTGAAGAGAATGCCAGCGGTGGCAAAAGGCTATACGAGAGTGGTGCCTTAAATGAATGGCTGCCAGATGAAATTTATGGTCTTCATGATAATCCACAGTTACCCACGGGAGCAATTGGCTGTCGTATGGGCACCTTATTTGCCGGGACTTGTGAGATTCATATCACTTTAACGGGAAAATCCGGACATGCGGCTTATCCACATTTGGCTAATGATATGGTTGTTGTTGGGGCCGAACTCGTGACTCAGCTGCAGACGATCGTTAGCCGTAACGTGGACCCAATTGAAGGAGCAGTAGTGACTTTAGGTCACTTCAATGCGGGGACGACCATGAATGTTATTGCTGGTACGGCGCAGATCGATGGCACGATTCGCGCCTTGACCCAAAAAATGAATCGTCATGTCCAAGAACGGGTGCGCCAAATTGTACATGGTCTTGAGGTTATGTATCAATGCCAAGCCGATTTAAAGTTGGAACAAGGGGGCTATTTACCGGTTGAAAATAATCCTGAATTGACAGCCAATTTTATCGACTTCATGAAGCAAGCACCAGATGTGACTTTTATTGAGACCCAGCCAGCTATGACGGGAGAGGATTTTGGCTTTTTATTGTCTAAAATTCCTGGAACGATGTTTTGGTTAGGTGTTGATAGTCCTTATGCCTTGCATTCAGATCATATGGCACCCCATGAAGCAGCAATTCAAATCGGCTTAAATGCGATCGAACCATTTTTGCGTTATCGCGATGGGCAGGTTACTCAATAAAATGAAACAGGAAGTCGCAACGGGTGCTGTGATTTATTCCGAGGATCGTCAAGGCACACGGCAGTATTTATTAGTTAAAAGTAAAGATCGTAATTTTTGGGGCTTTGCCAAGGGGCACGTTGAAGCTGGTGAAAGCTATGAAGCGGCCGCCATTCGTGAAATCAAAGAAGAGACAGGGCTTGATGTGCAAGTCAATACAGATTTCGCTGAGAAAATCACATATCCTCTAGCTAACGGCGCTGAGAAAGTCTCAATTTTTTATATTAGTCACGTAGCGCAGTTACCAAAGACACATAAACAATTGTCAGAAATTAGTGACATTCAGTGGTTATCTTATGAACTAGCCTATCAGACTTTAACTTATGATAATTTAAAAGCTGTATTGGCAAAAGCTGAAGCTTATTTGAATCAAACAAATCATAATTAGGACATGAAAATGTGCGTTAAAAAAAATCGATTGATGCTTGTCATAATAAGACTGCATCAGTCGATTTTTTGATTCTATTTAAAATCATGAGTTATTGTCAGGTTTATCTAGAAAAATAGTTGCAAGAACACCGATGATGATCATAATACCGATCCATAAATAGGTACTCAAGGTTAATTTTACGGGTAAGGCTGGTTGAATGCCACTTTGCCACAAAGTGGCACTAGCGGCAATGACGACACCTAAAACACCATAGTAGACTTGGCCTTCAAAATGCGCTAGTAAGTAATGCATTAATTTAGCGACAAGCACTGTCCCAATTAGTGCGCCGATCATGAAAGGTAAGATCAAAGCAACTGATTTCAGATCTTGTTGAGCTGCTAGGAAATCCCCATTCAAAGTATGTTTTAAAACATCAGTACTTTTACCCACTGCATGGTAAATCGTGCCATATTGGCCAATGACCATCAGCATAATCGAACCAGAAATACCGGGAATCAACATAAGCGCGACGGCAAAACCACCAGCAAAGATCATTTGGCCAAAGTCCTGGATGCTGCTTAAAACTGGGATTTGGATATAGCTTTCGCTATGACCACTACCCAGCAAAGTCAAGCCCATGATCAGAATAAATCCCAGCAGGGGCAATGATAAAAGCCACCAGCGAAAGATGACGAGCCGCATTTTTTTCCAAATAAATGGCAGAATACCTAAAACCAAACCCAAGAAAAAGGCATAGGCTGGAATCGGAAAGCGCTGAGAAAGCCAAAGGACGACTTTTGTAGATACGATGACGCCAATAACAGCACCAATACCGATGGGGGTTAAAAATTTAAGCTGTTGTTTGGGTGCTTTACGAAAATTATTGATAGCTTTGATCAAGGGCTCGTATAAGCCAACGATCACGGCAAAAATACTACCAGATAAACCTGGAATCACTAACGCAATCCCAATCAAAAAACCTTTAATGATATTAATCAATTAGTTGTCTCCTTAATTAAGCTTTGGGGGCAAGAAAATTTAAATCTAGAGGCGTTTGAGGTAGATCAATTTGATTAGCCTTAAAGGCAGCGAGATAAGCCGCTAAAAATTCACGCTGAACTGTTAGTTCATCACCATTTATGGTATACATTTGTACCTGGTAGGCAAGTTCACCGTGGCCCAGGTCATTAACGCCTAGTAAGTCTGGGCCTTGACGAATGGTATCAAAGCGAGGTACGAGTTTTTGATTCACTTGTTCGATGATTTTTTTCAACTGGGAAATATCCGTTTGTGGGTAAATTCGAATATTAAGTAAAACTTGACGGTTGCCGCGGGATTTATTGCTAACGATCGTTATATTACGATTAGGGATAAAATTAAGTGTCCCATCGAAACTTTTGACCTGTGTGGTGCGCAGACCAATGGCATGGATCGTACCGGTGATCGTGCCAATTTTGACCACATCACCCACATCAAACTGCTGTTCTACCAGGATAAAAAGGCCGGTAACTAAATCATTGACGAAGCCTTGAGCACCTAGGCCGATTGCTAAACTTAAAATACCAGCACCAGCGATCAGTGTGCCTACGGGAACGCCTAAAGTTGATAAGATGGCATAAACATAGAAGAAAATTAACAAATAGGTGTAGAGGTTATTGATCAGTGAACGAATCGTGCCGACACGATTGACTGAGAATTTTTCATTTTTGGCATAACGGTCAAAAACATGCTTAATGATGCGTTTGCCCACTTTGTTTAGAATAAAAAATAACACGGTTAAAGCAATGATCGTCAAGGTGGCGACAATGACTTTAGAAACAATTTGGTCCCAATCAATACCCGCCCATAATCGTTGAAAAACATTGGTATTTTTTTTAATTGTCTGCAGTGAATTTTCTGTGATTGAGTTTTGAGCCGCTAAAATAAGTTTGATCGACATAGTTTCTTTCTCCATTAATTAGTTTCTAATAGTTAGTGTATCATGAACAACTAACGGTACAAAATAATTACTTGAAGCTGTTAATTGAAGCCGCTGACAAATAATGATATGCTAAAACTAACAATTGGAATTGCGGAGGTAAGAAATCGTGAGTGGTAGTGAAATTGCAGCATTGATCGCAGCTATTGCGTTTTTGATTCTAGTCGTTTTTATCGTGATGTTATTGTTGCGGTTGACAAAAGTCGTGGCTGAATTGAAAGATAGTGTTAAATTGGTCAATCAGACAGTAACGATTGTTAATGATAAGTCGGAAGTTTTGATGACCCAAGTCGAAAGCTTATTAGATAAGAGCAATACACTTTTAGATGACGTGAACGGTAAGGTCAAAGAGCTCGACCCCGTATTTGTTGCAGCCGGGGATCTAGGGACGAGTATTTCTGATTTAAATGCTTCTTCCAGAAATCTTGCAACTAAAGTGACTCATGCCACCGCAACGACCGGTAAAGTCGGTTTGTTTGCTAAGAGTGTTGGCGCCGTCAATCGCATGCGATTACGTCGTAAACAAAAATAAAAATTGGAGGTAGACGTTTATGAGTGAAAAAAAAGGGCATTTTTTTGCAGGCTTATTAATTGGTAGTGCTGCTGCTTTTGGGGCGACGCTGTTTTTAGCGCCTAAGACTGGGGCCGAAACTCAGGCTAAACTAAAACAATTACTTGGCCATACAAAGTCTAAGAGCAAAGATTTTTATGGCTATGCCAGTGATGCGGCTGAAGATCTGAAAGATAATTCCAGCGAAAAAGTCAGCCAATTATTGTCAAAGACCAATCATAAAATTTCGGATTTGGACCTAAAAGATAAGAAGGCTAATGCTAAAGCAACTTTTGATTCTGCAACCGCTAGTTTGCGGGACCAATTTGGCAAAGCTAAAGCACAGATGGGTCATGATAAAAGCGATAAAGCAAATTACGATGATATTGTGATCGATGCGACCAATTCAGCGGCTGATACGATTGATACAGCTAATGAAGCAGCTCAATCAGCTTTTGAAGAAGCTAAAGGTGCCGCTGAACAAACAGCAAGTGCTGCAAAGCAACAAGTTGAAACTGTTAAAGACAAGGCAACCAGTACAGATCAATAATTTTTGGGCTGGCATTAAATCGTCAAATTAAGAAACGCCTAAGTTAGATCAGCGGCGTAAATTACAACAAAAAAGTTAGACAGTTAATAGAATTTTAAGTGATGGTTTGATTTCGATATTTGATCGGGGTCAAACCTTTTTGTTTCCTGTCGTTAGAACTAGTGGTGTACCATAAGACATGAAGTAGAAAACTATCTGTTAAGTTGATGTTGGTACGCGATCAAATTATCTATTTAATTGAATTTGCAAAATTTAAGTTGACGCTGCGATCGGGCAGGAAAATCTCAGAAGTACTTGGCTCAAATTTGGACGCCTCTTTTGGTTAAGGAGGACTAGTTATGAAATTTAGAAAATTAACCGATGAACGCTTAATTCAAAAACGTCTGTCTAATACGCGCATCCTTTTTAATTTACAAACTGCCCTCATCATTTTTACAATTATTATTGAGACGATTAATAAGGGGGTTTCATCACTCCCTAACAATCCATTAGTATTCATATTTACAGTAACTACTGTTGCGATGGCCTTTCAGGAAATGTTTATCTCTCGGGATGTTTATAAAAACACCCCCATATATCAACTTGGACTTGGACTTCTAATTAATTTGGCAATTATTGGCTTGATTTTATTTACGTTTAACGGTCTTTCTGCGTTAGCATATGTATTAATTCTAGTGCTGACATCCATTGTTACTTTTGCAATTGCAGTTGGTATTTTTAAGGCCCGTAAATAATTTTTAGGAAAGGCGGTAAGCAGCCATGAAATTCGTGTGTGATAACTGTGGTCGCAAAATCGAGGTTTGGGAAAAAGCTTTTTTCTTTTTTGAACTACCTGAGAGGTCTTTTACAGAGATACAAGCATTTCTGCATCGGAACGCAAAGTGTTATTGCCAGCAATGCATTAATATTATCAATAGAAATAATTAGTTTATAATGTTAATGCTGATTTTGGGCAATACGTGCATTTGGATTTCAAAAATCTATTTTTTCATAAAAAAGAGACTTGCTAATAACGATAACAAGTCTCTTTTTTAGTGCGCCCGGCATGGGCGCTAACTTGGTGGTGAAAGTCCACTATAGACCGTAGTAGTCGGAACTATTAGTTGAGGACAAGGGTGTCCACCGTGAGGTGGAATCTGAAGGAAGTCTAAAG
>NZ_JACGCJ010000022.1 GCF_021030645.1 Agrilactobacillus fermenti
GGGTTAAGGTGACAAAGTTAGCTTCATGAACGCGTTTAATACAGAGCGTGAATGAAGCTGGTTAGCTTTGGAACATTAACACAAATTGTGCCGATGAAGCGCCAGCTTCAACAAACAATTAGGGTTAGGTGACAAAGTTAGCTTCATGAACGCGTTTAGCGCATGAGACAGTTACCCTTTGAAGTGCTATCGGAAAATCACGCAAAATAGCGTCACTCATTCGGACATCATAAGGAGGTCACTGAATGAAAGAACTAGAAACACAACAGCACGATCTTTCAACGACAGACGTGGAAAAAAGTGAGCGTACTCAAGAACAAAATCGGGTAAACCACGTGCGCACTCAGATCAAAAAGCAGTTGGCTGAAACAAAAGCACAACTAGATCTAGCCCATAAAGAAACCCATAAGATCGAACTAAACTATGGTGACAACACTAAGGTCAACGTAACTGAAGTTGATGATCAAATGGAAACCAACGCTGCTGTCCAACAGCAAAAAGACTTGGTTGCTAGTGCCGTTGAAACCGAAAAAATTCTACAAAATCAAGCAGCTTTATATGAAGCTTTATCTGATTCACCTTATTTTGGCCGCATCGATATTGATGAAGATGGCGAAAAAGACACCTTATACATCGGCACGGCAACGCTGCAGGATGAAGATGACAACTTTTTAATTTATGACTGGCGAGCGCCGATTTCTAGTATTTACTACAATGGTACGCTTGGTCCCGTGACTTACGACACACCTGTGGGCCGTCAGCAAGTTGATCTAGAGAAAAAACGTCAATTTTTGATCGAACATGGTCAAATTCAAAATATGTTTGATACGAATGAAACTGTGGGCGATGAAATTTTACAATCTGTTTTGGGGCAGCAAAATGATGAACACATGCGCAACATTGTCGCTACGATTCAAAAGGAACAAAACGACATTATCCGTAACACCAACGCCGATCTACTTGTGGTGCAAGGCGTAGCTGGCAGTGGTAAAACATCAGCGATTTTGCAACGAATTGCTTACCTACTTTATCATTCGCGCAGCCAATTGAATGCCGATCAAATCATTTTGTTCTCCCCCAATCGCTTATTTTCCAATTATATTTCTGAAGTTCTGCCAAGTTTAGGCGAAAAAAATATGCGGCAAGTCACGTTAGCTGAATTTTTAGATCAACGTTTTTCCGGCTTAGCCGTGGAAACATTATTTGACCGTTTTGAAAAGGACCAGCAGTCATTACCAGAGCTTGCGCAAGAGATTCGCCGCTATAAGGAAAGCCCTGACTTTATGGTCGCCATTAAAACTTATGTCAAACAAACAGACGAACGCAGCCTGGCTTTTAGTAGTGTTTACTATAACGGCAAGCCCTTCTTCACCAAAGCCGAGATCCAAGCAATCTATTTAGACCTGCCAAAACTAATGTTACCGCGTGACAAATTTCTACAGACAAAAAACACCTTGATCAAACGCTTGAAGCGCCACATTCGTACCGATGCCAAAGCAGACGATGTCCAAGAGGCTGTTAGTCTATTAGATGATTATCAATATCAAGACTTGGTAGCTGGCAAACATTTCCGCTCGGGTGATGAAGAAATCAACTATGTCGCCCGAGCACTGGTCCGTAAACGTTATGAAGTCATCTATGACGCCCTTTATAATGACTACTTTATGGACCTTTATGCTGAGTACGGCCACTTTTTAGCTACGGCGCGACCAGAAAACATTGCGCCAACCGTTTGGCAAACCATGGTCACGCAAGTTCAAAATGATATTGAAGCCCATAAAATCCATTTAGAGGATGCTGCGCCGATTTTGTATTTACGTGATCTGCTAACTGGTAGTGGTCAAAACCATAGTATGCAATACCTATTTGTGGATGAAATGCAAGATTATGCACCCGCACAATTAATTTATTTGAAGCATGCCTTTCCGCGGGCAAAACTTACCCTCCTGGGCGACAGTGCGCAAGATGTATTCACAGCGGATTACAATCCTAGCGATTTTATTCACACGATCGAAACAATTTTCCCCCATGATCGTCTAGCTTTATTCACTTTATTGAAGAGCTACCGATCCACCAAGCCGATTACAGATTTTGCCAAAGCCATGCTGCCTGATGGCGATCAAATTCAAGCTTTCTCTAGAGACGGCCACAAACCTAACTACTATCTCTGTCCAGATCAAGCGACGGCCACCCAAAAAGTGATTCAATTAGCAAGTAAGCTGTTGGTTGATCAGCCAACAGTAGCCATTTTAACTAAGACAGAACAAGCAGCTAATCATTTATTTGCCACCCTAAAAACGGATCATGATGTCACCCTCATGACCGATCGCGATCGTAGTATTCCTCATGGTATCTTGATCATTCCCATTTATTTAGCTAAAGGCTTAGAGTTTGATGCCGTGATTGGTTATGATATTTCTGCCAAAACTTATGGTCATTCAGGCGACCGGGATATTTTATATACGTTGGCTTCTCGGGCCATGCATAATTTAGAGCTCATTGGCATTGACGTTCCAAGTCCAATTATCAAAACACTTGATGCTAACTTATTTCATTGGCATGACATCGACCCGGTGACAGCCAAGGCCTAACATTTCATTGTTACAAAAAAAGCGGCTTCGAGCCAGAACATAGCACAAATTGTTCTGGTTCAAAGCCGCTTTTTATATTCCATCTAAGCATAAAGAATGACAAACACGAGGTGGCTGATGATTTGAATCAACGTCGGCGCCACTAAATTCTTCGTCGCTAAAAATGAACTGCTATAACATAAACCTAAGATAAATTGTAAAGCAAATAATAGACCCAAACTTTGACCGCTATAACAAGCTGTCAACAGGGCAACCAAAAATAATGCGAGCCAATTCGCACCGGTTCTACCGGAATGGAAAAGCTCTGAAAAAGCCACACTATTCAATAAAGGCTGTTGGATCAATGGTATCAACACCACATAAAACAGTCGGAAAGACCAAATCTCTAACCCCGTTAATTGAGATACTTGCTTTTGTAACCCAAAAGCGGGTACGAGTGCCTTGGTTTGCAGCCAAGCGGTTATAATTTGAATCATCACAACCAAAACTAAAAATAAAAGTGTTATGTAAAATTGTGGATTACCAAGGAAGCGCGTGGTAAAGGTCTTTGGCCGCGTCCGATCAAAGGAACTGCGATAAAATGTCACCGCTAAAACTGCTAAAATCAAACCTGCTACTAAGTACAAAAGCAATAGAAAGTCCGGCGTCGCGTTAGAGTTTAGAATGATCGCACGTTCAAAATAAATCAGTAAACCATAAAGGACGAGCAGTAAAAAAGCAACAATGAAGTGCCGTTTGCCGAGAAGTTTCATAATGGGCTCCTAATTTTTAAAATATACCCCCATTTTACACAAAAAATGTTCAATTGCCTAAAAGAAAAAAGGCTGACGGACAGAAAACCTGCCGCAGCCTCCCAACTACCAAATGGTTGGTATACAAATTTACTAAGCCACTTGCCGGATTTGAACCGGCGACCCCCACCTTACCATGGTGATGCTCTACCTGCTGAGCTAAAGTGGCAATTCATCAGCAAAAAATAGTATAACGAAAAATGAGTTTGCTGACAAGTCTTTTTTAATAATCTTTGTAGGTCCGACTATAAAAAAGTAATCGAACGTTATTAGGATATTCCGCTTGGATCTTTAGCCGAACCAATCCCAAATTAGCTACTTGGTCTAGTTGTTCGACTTCAGCTAAATGCATCATTTCAGCCGTTAACGCGCGAATCACTGAACCATGACAAATAAATAATATTTTGCCGTTAGGGTAGTCTTTTAAAGTTGCTGCAGTAATAGCCCGCGTGCGTTCCCGCACAGCTTGGAACGTTTCCCCATGAGCAATAGCTGCATAGTCTGGCAATATCAGACCAGTTTCATCAAAACACCCTGGATATTGCTGCTGCAACGCAGTGATGGACTGACCCTCCCAATCACCAAAATTTGTTTCTTGTAAGCGTTCATCCATTGTATATTGATTTTGAGCACCCAATAATATCTGAGCCGTTTCCAAAGTTCGTTTCATCGGACTAACAACAATATAGTCATAGATACGCGCATCAAAAACAGTCGCTAATTGTCGTGCCTGCTGCCGACCAAGGGCATTTAAAGGCGTGTCTGAACCGCCTCCTTGAATTAAAGCGTGTTCATTATATTCAGTCACGCCATGTCGAATGAGCGTTAATTCCATTTGTTTCACCTCGTTCATTATCGTTACATAAGTCTAAGTGTAATGTTTTCTACTTCAAAAATCCATCAAATAAGTTTATAATATCTCTACTTGAACGTTTATCTTTAGCCTAACGTCCGAAAGGAAACAACATGTCACCGAATAAAGAAAATTATCTTAAAACTATTTTTGAACTACAATATGACCATCGTAAAATAAATAACAAAAATATTGCCGATATCATGGGTGTCAGCGCCCCCTCTGTCAGTGAAATGATCACGGCTCTGAGCAAGGACGGCTTAGTGGAACACAGTCCTTACAATGAAATAACTTTAACCGAATCTGGCCGTGAAACTGCCCGAACAATGGTTAAGAGACACCGCATTTGGGAAGTTTTCTTAGTGGATAAGTTGGGGTATTCCCCTTTGGAGGTTCATCACGCTGCCGATACTTTAGAGCATGCGACAAATGAAGATCTTGTCGATCGCTTAAATCGGTTTTTGGACTATCCTAAACGTTGCCCACATGGCAGCATCATTCCCGATAATTGCGATGAAGCCAATGAATCAATGGTCACCTTAGCAACTTTAGCTCCTGGACAATCAGGTGAGGTGGATCGCGTCATTGATAATCACGAGTTTTTAACCTATTTTTATGAATTGAAACTCAATTTAGGCGACAAACTGACCTTTGTCCGGCAATTACCACTAGGCGGCCCCATTGAAGTCAAAGTTAACGATGACCGGTTAATTCAAATTGGCACCAGTGCCGCAACCTATATTTTTGTAGACCATATCACAGACCCAGAGTAAACCTTATGCGCGACCGCTTTTTTCATGCCTTCTTTTGATGCAGACCAGCATATAAAAATTCAGTCGCTTCTGCCGTGATTTTCTCCACGTCAGGATCAGCGATAGGTAAAATGATTATTGGAAGGACATATCCCAGGACAGTACTGATGATATGACGAAAGATACGCGCATGGGACCAGTTGACTAACTCACCCTGGCGTTGTAGTTGATCTAAAATCGACTTGACTGGTCCTTGTAAAACCTTATCAAATACCCGCCCTAATTCGGCCAACAGGCGACCATTATCCAAAAGCTGCTGGACTAAAACTTTTAGCTGCTTTTGATTGGTCAAGCCAAAGTTGATCCGATCATAGACAATAAATTGGATAAACGCGTGTAATGAGGTAACTGGTCTTGCTGTGAGCTCAGCAATAAATTCATTCGCAGCTTGCGGAAAAACCTGCGTGATAAAGGGCTGTAAGATGGCATCCAAAATTTGTTGCTTAGTCTTAAATTGTTTATAAACAGTCCCCTCAGAAACCTGTGCCAGCGTTGCAATATCACGCGTCGTGGTCCGTTCAAAGCCTTTCTCAGCAAACAGCATCAAGCTTGCTTGTAGAACGGCTTTTTGTTTTGCTGATAAATCTGATTGTGCTAAGCTTGCTTGAAATAATTGATCAATATTCTTTAATGTCATACACCACAAACCACCTAAACTTGACGATAACGTCTAAATACTAATAAATTCAGCGCTAAGAATATGCCGGTAAATACCAATAAAATTATAACCTCGGGCATAATATTTACCAAGTTAGCCCCTTTTTGGATAATATCCCGCACCGCTTGCGCACTATAATAGATGGGCATCACTTTAGCCACCGGCTGTAACCAACGCGCCATTTGATCGATTGGAATCAAACCTGAGAAGAAAATCTGGGGGATCACCACAATGGGAATGAATTGGACCATTTGAAATTCAGAAGTGGCAAAGGTGGAAACAAGCAAGCCCAATGCCAGAGCAACGATGGCTGTTAACATATTGACTAATAAGACCGCCCAAATACTACCCAAAATCTGAATTTTGAAAACAAAAATACTGTACACCACGACCAACAACGTTTGAATCAATGCAAATAATCCATAGCCAATCAAATAGCCCATCAGGATCTCTATTTTGCGGATCGGTGTCGCCAATAAACGATAAAGCGTTCCTGATGTTCGTTCTTTTAACATGGCTACGCCTGAAATTAAAAAGACAAAGAAGAAAACCACAAAACCAATCATAATTGGCAGCAAGGTATTGAAATAAGTTGAATCACTGCTCCCGTATAAATAATGCGTTGATAACTGATAACTAGCAGGTACCATGCGTTGCTGAGCTGTTTTATCCCGGGGTGTCCTTGTCCCTAACATTAGTTGCAGTTGTTTTAAAATCACCTGCTGTCTGCTAATTGTTTGACCAGCAGTCTGTAATCGCAGTTTTACCTGAGCTGCTTGCAAACTTTGTCTGATCATCCCAGTCTTAGTCTGAGTTACATTGGCCAACGTTAGGGTTAGTTTATGATTTTTTTGTTCCAATAACCCATCATAATTATGATTACGAATTATTTTTTTCGTACTGTCATTACTAGTGACGCGATGTATTTTGACATGCGTCTGATTCAGCGCTTGAATTAAGCTGCTATCCACATTTTTAACAGCTAGATTTGCTTTTTCAGTTGTGCTGGATTGAAACAAAAAATACATTAACGTCAATATTAATAACGGGGCTAAAAACATCAAGGCCAATGTCCGCTTGTCACGTACCATTTCCAATAATACCCGTCTAATCATTGCTAATATGCGCATCTTGAGCCCTCCCTGCGGCTAAAAAGACAGCTTCCAGATCAGTTACTTGATATTTATGTTCTAAAGCTTGCACTGTGCCTTGCGCAATCATCTTGCCTGCCCGAATCATTAAAATCTGATCAGCTTGGGCAGCATCTGACATCACATGAGTCGTTAATAAAATCGTTTTACCAGCTTGGGCTAATTGGTGTAATGCCCGCCAAATCTGCTGCCGCAATTCTGGATCGATTCCTACGGTAGGTTCATCTAGAATCAGTAGTTGCGGCTGCGCAACCAGTGCAATAGCTAATGATAGCCGCCGCTTCATGCCGCCTGAAAAAACTTTGACTTGTTTGTTCAAATCAGCTGACAAATTAACAACTGCCACCGCTTGTGCGATTTTTTGATTCAATTGCTGTTGCTTTAGACCTTGTAATTTCCCAAAAAATTGCAGATTTTCCCGGGCTGTTAAAGTTTCATATAAAGCGTCGGTTTGCGCCATATACCCAATTTGTCCTAACACCTGACGATTGGGCATTTTCTGATTTAAAACCGTTATCCGCCCCGCTTTTGGTGTTATCATGCCCATGATTGCGCGAACCAATGTGGTTTTGCCGGCACCGCTAGGGCCAATTAATGCTACGATTTTACCTGGCGCAATTTGTAAATTAATATCCTTTAAAATCACTTGTTGACCATAAATTTGTGTCACTGCAGTTGCCGAAATTATAGGTACCATTTACATGACCTCATTTCTCATTAACATTTCTATTTTAGTGAGTGAACACTCACTTATAATATACCACCATTTTAATTTTCGACAACAAAAAAGAGTGTGACAAAAGGTACTGCCTTTTAGAATACGTTTAAAATAAAACTGTACGCAAATAAATAGAGAGCGAAAACAAAACGTTAGTTTTATCTCGCTCTCTTACTTATTGATAATCTAATTTTAACCGCGTACCAAAAGCGCTGGTTTCACGCGATAATCACAACTAATCGACTTTAACGATCCAGCCTTTTGGTGCTTCAACATCACCAAATTGGATGCCGGTTAATTCATCATATAACTTCTTAGTGACTGGTCCAACTTCAGTTTCACTATAAAAGACATGATAGTTATCGCCATATTGAATTCCAGCGATTGGTGAGATAACAGCTGCAGTCCCACAAGCACCAGCTTCAGAGAATTCATCCAAGTTATCAATTGAAATTTTAGTTTCTTCAGTCTCTAACCCTAAACGATCCTTAGCAAGATCAAGTAATGAATACTTAGTGATACTTGGTAAAATCGATGGTGATTTTGGTGTTAAGAATTTTTTGCCATCTTTAGTGATCCCAAAGAAGTTTGCCGAGCCAACCTCTTCAATATATTTATGTTCAATTGGATCCAAGTAGATGGCATCACTATAGCCATGTTTATGTGCCCAGTCACCAGCTAGTAAACTAGCGGCGTAGTTCCCACCAACTTTACTTTGACCAGTGCCTTTATGGGCGGCACGGTCATAATCCAAAACAACGAACTTAGTTGGCACTAAGCCACCCTTAAAGTATGGGCCAACAGGCATTACAAAAATACTAAAAATATATTCATCAGCTGGTTTGACCCCGATATTTGGGCCGACACCAATCAATAATGGTCTTATGTATAATGTGGCACCTGTCCCATATGGTGGGACATAATCTTCATTTGCTTTAACAACTTCTTTAACAGCATTCACAAAATCTTCAACTGGATATTCTGGCATTAAGAGCCGGTCAGCTGAGTTTTGCAGCCGTTTGGCATTACGGTCTGGTCTGAATAATTGAACCGAACCATCTTTTGTCCGGTAAGCCTTCAAACCCTCAAAGGCACCTTGACCATAATGTAAAATTGGTGAGCCTTCATGTAAATGTAGATAAGGATCCTCTGTTAATTCGCCTTTTTCCCATTTACCATTGCGATAATAGGCTAAATAGCGGTAAGGTAATTGCATATAGTTAAATCCTAAGTTGTTCCAATCAATATCAGATGCTTTTACGACCATATTGCATCGCTCCTTCTTAATGATTTCCATTATCATAACGCAAATTATGAATAAATGCTATATCATTTTTAATAATTCTCTAATTTTTCATATTTATCGGAGGTCAGAAACGTGTCAACTGAACTACCACAAAACATTGAAGTCAAAGATGCTCATATTCATAATTTAAAACATATTGATTTAAAGATTCCCTTACATCGTTTTGTAGCTATTTCTGGACTGTCTGGTTCTGGCAAATCTTCACTAGCCCTAGGCACTCTATATGCTGAAGGGTCACGACGCTACTTAGAAGCGTTATCTACCTATACCCGGCGGCGGATCACGCAAGCAGCTAGTTCACAAGTCCAAGACATTAAATATCTGCCCGCGGCGATTGCGCTCCGGCAGCGGCCTTCGGTACCCAACATTCGTTCTACTGTCGGTACCATGACTGAAGGCTTGAACGTCCTGCGCTTGATGTTCTCCCGCTTGGCTTCGCACCAATGTCCGAATGGGCACCAGGTTCCAGCCAATATTGGTGTGGCTCAAGCCATGGCTGTGGCAGGTGCTGAAATGGGCCGTATCACTTGTCCGACCTGTGGCGTCCGCTTCTCAGTTCCTTCAGCCGAAGATTTTGCCTTCAATGCTGCAGGTGCTTGCCCGACTTGCGGCGGCCTTGGTCGCATTCGCCAAATCGATCCCACAACATTAATCGATGATCCCGACAAAACAATTTTGGATGGTGCAGTTGCTTCCTGGCGCTTACCTGGCCGTAATTTTATGCCCTATGTGGCTGAACAAATCGGCGTTCGAATCAACGTGCCCTATAAAGAACTAACCCCAGCGGAAAAAAATATCGTTCTCCACGGGGCCAAGAAACAATACAAAATTTCTATTCCTACAGCAACTGGCCGTGTTTTTAATATGGACCACGCTTTGTACGAAAATGCCTACGATGCGGTAACGGACACGGCTAAGAACACACACAATGAACGAACTTTGAAACGGTTAGATAAATTTTACAATTTTGGTATTTGCCCCGACTGCCACGGCACTCGTTTTGCCCCTAAATTATTGACGAGTTTATTAGCTGGCAAAAATATTGCTCAAGTCAGCCAATTCACCATTGCTCAACTTTTAAACTTTAGCCAAGACTTGACGCACTATTTTCCAGATAACATGCAGCTGCTTGTCAAACGATTACAGACAGAATTGACCCATACCTTACAGCCACTGGTAGATCTGGGACTCGATTATCTTACCTTAGATCGCGCCGGCCAAACTTTATCCACCGGTGAATTACAGCGGATCCAACTGACTAAGACACTACAGAATGAAACGACAGGTATTCTATATGTCCTAGACGAACCATCCGTGGGCTTACATCCAGACAACGTTACCGGTCTGATTCAAATCTTTAAACGTTTAGTTGCTTTAGGTAATTCTTTGATCGTGGTTGAACATGATCCAGCAATCATAGCGGCCAGTGACTACATTATTGAAATTGGCCCTGGTGCTGGCCGTGAAGGCGGACGTGTCATTGATCAAGGTACCCCAAAAGCAATTATGGCCAGCCCAAAATCTTTAATTGGCCCTTATCTAAGTGGGCGAGCAAATATTTTAAGCCATCCCCAAACAAAGGGTGATTTATTTGCACACGGCAAACTTGGCATTCAAATCAAGCATAAGTTTAACCTAGATCATCTAACTGTAGACTTTCCCTTGAATCGTCTATCTGTTGTTTCCGGTTTTTCTGGTGCAGGTAAGACCACGTTGATTCTTAATTCCCTAGTACCGGCAATTCTTGCCCAGACCAAACAGCAGCCTTTACCAACTCATGTGGCTAAATTAACCAATGATTACATTCGCCATGTGCAGATGATCGACTCAACACCCATTGGTAAAACAAATCGCTCAACCGTCGCGACGTACTCGGGTATTTTAGACCACGTACGTCAAATCTTTGCCCAAACAGACCTGGCACAGCAGCGCCAATATACCGCTAGCTATTTTTCTTATAACTTAAAATATGGTGCTTGCCCAACTTGCGGTGGTACGGGCACCATTGATTTAGATATTCAGTATTTGCCTGAAATTCAGCAAATATGCCCTGCTTGCCACGGCAAACGCTACAATCCTGATATTTTAGCCGTTAAATGGCAAGGCTACTCGATAGCTGATATCCTAGCATTGTCTGTCACTGAAGCTTTACCATTTTTTCAACATGAACCAGCTATCTACACGACTCTACAGACATTAGCTGCTATGGGCTTAGGTTACCTGACTTTAGGCGAAAGCACTCCCATTCTCTCCGGTGGCGAGGCGCAGCGCTTAAAACTGGTGACGCAAATGGGCCGCATTCAAAAAGACACACTATATGTTTTTGATGAACCTTCTGTCGGCCTGCACCCTCAAGATATTCAAACCTTGATCAAGGTTTTCGATGCCCTTTTGGCTGATGGTGCCACGATCATCGTCATCGAGCATGACTTGGATATTATTGCCAACGCTGATTACAACCTTGACTTGGGGCCTAAAGGCGGGGCAGCTGGCGGACAAATTCTTTATGCTGGTCCTCGAGCCGATTTTGTTAAAGCGCCTAAAAGTATTACTGCGCGCTACCTTAAACAATTATTGACACACAATAATTCCATTTAGAATATGTCCCAAATCAAACAAAAACCTCAGCTCTTAGATTTAAATCTAGCGACTAGGGTTTTCTGCGTTTAATATCATGCGTATGGCGTATTTTATAAATAGTCAGCTGGCGAATCAACTAACCGTTGCTCATTTTGCACGACACGAATCAAAAGTTATCCTTGAATAAAAGTACCGCTCATGTTAGGATAGGGCCTCTTTGGTATCAATGCCTTTTTCACGATCAGCTAACCATTGCGGCCAAGTTTGTTCAGCCGCTTGACCGTCTTCTGAGAATTTTTGTCCAGTTTGTGCGATCAAAGTGACAAACTCTGGCTGCCGATTTTCAACCAAACGGTTCAATAATTCATCGTGCGTAAAGCTGATATTATCAAAGATAAATAAGTTGATGGATGTGATCACATCTTTTTTATCCATTTCAGAGACAACATCTAAATTTTCATCTTTTTGCAGCTGTAAATAAAAATTCGCAAACTTTTTTACAGCTGTCATTTGGGCATCTGGAGTCAAATTGTCTATTTCCACAAATTTTTTTGCCATCTTTACACCTCTTTAATTATTCCAATTATTATGTTAGTCCCGCCATAAAAATATTGCAATGGCTTTAATGCACCCCTTTAATCAATATGGGTTTATATTATATTATTAATAGTTGTATTAATTGATAAAAATCGTAATATGATAAAAGATATTGCATTTACTATAAAAAAATATTATATTAGAGTAATCTTAGGAAAGCGTTTTAGGTGATATACATGAAAAAAGAAGAAATTTCCGTTGGTAATTCTTATCAATGCCAAGTTAAAGAAGATATGGAAGCACCTTTCGTTGGTCATGTGGATAAGGTCTATGAAAACTCAGCTTTACTCACGATCACGGATTATAACTCTCAGGCAGATCAACTAAACGTTGAAGAGTTGAATCATCGAATTGTTGTGAACTTTAAACAATTCATCAAGCCGGAAACTAGTGTCGAAGCAGAAGAAAAATAAAGTGTTGATTCATAAATAGAGGCGAGTGAGACAAAACTAACGTTTTGTTTTCGCTCGCCTCTATTTATTTGTGTCCAATTTTATTTTACCTGTGTGCTAAAAGGCAATCCCCTTTGTCTCACGCTCGTCGTTGTAAATGCCAGCCAAGTAAATACCCTAAAATCAATCCGATCAGTCCCGGAATGACCCAGGAAAGACCCACTTCTGAGAAAGGCAAACTGCCTCGCAGGTGTAACAATTGCTGAACAAATAACGCTTGCGTCCAGACTTTAGGGGCATTTTGTAAACCATCCAAAATAGCCGGAATGACGACAAAAATAATCGGCAAACGATAAAACCAAGTTTGTTCTACCTTTAATAGTGGCGCTAGAATACCAGCTAAAATTAGCATAATAGCTAATGGATAAATGAAAAATAGTACTGGTAAAGAATAAGCAATCATTTTTGTTAAACCGACATTAGCAAAGATCATCGGCAAGATACTTGCCACTAGTACGACCACGCCGTAAGCCCACTTGGGAAAGAGTTCTGTAAAAGTCTCCCCAAAAGAAGTAATCAAGCCAATAGCTGTTTTCAAACAAGCTAGAATGACAATCGCTGCCAAGAGGGCACTGCCCATTTCTCGAAAATAATAATGGGCCGTCTGGGCTAGAATAACGCCACCATTTGCCGCCGGTTTAAACTGTCCCAAACTCATTGTGCCTAATAAGGTTAATAAGGTATATAAAATTCCCATTAAAATAATACTAAATACACCTGAAGTTAATGTATCTTTGGCAATAACTTTAGGATCCGTAACACCCAGTTGGCGAATCGCGTTGACCACCGTAATTCCAAAAGCCAGAGCAGCTAAAGCATCCATCGTATTATACCCTTCTGTAAAGCCACTGACGAAAGGTTGCACTCGATAACTTCCTTGAGCTAAATGGTTAAAACCGCCCATTGGTCGAACTAATGCGACAACTAAGAAAATCACTAAAAAGATCAAAAATAAAGGTGTCAAAAACTTACCCACGTAGGTCATGATTTTGGTCGGTTTACGACAAAACCACCAAGTTAACCCAAAAAACAGAATGCTAAAAATCAATAGTGCTAAGCTTTGCTGGCCTTTAGCAACAAACGGGGCAATCCCAATTTGATACGAAGTTGTTGCCAATCGTGGTAACGCAAAGAATGGCCCAATAATTAAATACAGCAAAATGGTAAATACATACGCATAGGGTCGACTGACCTTTTGAGCTAAATCAAAAACCCCTTCACTGCGGCTAATTCCAATCGCAGCCACCCCTAGTAAGGGCAGCCCAATGCCTGTGACCAAAAAACCAATGATTGCTGGAATGACATTTTTACCTGCTTGCTGTCCCATGAATACGGGAAAAATCAAATTACCCGCACCAAAGAACATACCAAATAACATAATACCAATAAATACACGATTACGAAGCGTTAAATTTTTTGTCATACTGACCTCCCTAAACCAAATGATATTTTAAATACTGCCATTTTCTTTTGAAACATTTTCTTTACCAGATCTGGGTCAGTTAAAATTGTGCCGATACAACAAGAGGTCGGGACAAAACGAGCGTTTTGTTTCCGGCCTCTATCTGTTTACAAACAATTTTAGTTTAGTTCCAAAAGGCAATACCCTCACCTAACTATGAATAACTCAATTAGTGTCCATATTCATATAAACCAGAGAGATTATTACCGTCATAGTAGTAAGCTTCTACCGAACGCCCATAATATGCGGCCGTAATTTTTAAACGTTTAGATTTAGACTCAGCTACCGCCTGCTTTAATTTAGATGATAAGTTAAAGGTTGTCTGCCAGTCTTTTTCGAAATGCTTGTCAGTCTTTAGCTTAGTTGACAGCGTGATTTCATGACTGACATCACGTCCATCTAAGGTAGCTTTAAACCGGGGTTTAGGATTTGAAATATCTTTCAGGGTTTCAAAATTAGCTACCAATTGATGCTTGGCTAGCCAAGTACTTGGCACATCAATATTAGGTGCCTTACTGAGCTTAGAAAAGTTGTTCTTCTTCATTTTACCAGTCGTCAAGACTTCATTTTGAATTTGATAAGTAATCGTCTGTCCAGCACGCTGTGTCAAGGGCTGTAGATCCTTGATCAAGTCACTATCCTTGTCTAAATTGTAGCCCACAATTACATTCAACTTTTTACCGTGCTTATTGTGTTTGGCAGGTAAATTGATATTTCCAGTTTGATACTTGACCGGTTTTGCGGTGTCAGCTAACAATTTCAATTTAAAATCAGCTGAACGTTCCAGTCGAAAAGGTGCTTCAAAATTAAGCTGTGTCCCTTTTTTGATAGTCATTGGCAACTTAGTCTCCGCAACGTAATTAAAGGTAACTTGTCGCGTATGATTCACAATATACGCCGTTGCCGGTGTCTTTTTATGCTTGCTATCTTTAAAAGACATATCTGATTGCAAGCGTCGTCGACCATAATCAGTTAAATAAATATACTGGTACTTGCCAACACGAATTTTACCTTGCTTGCGAAAATTCTGGTACATATTTGCAACACGTTGCTGTTCAAAATGTCGTTTGACTAATTGTGAGCCTTTATAAGCACCCACAAATAAAATCAACCCAACGACCACGATGCCGGCAATTTTGGCCAGCTGCTTTATCACTCTACTCAAAAAATTGCACCACTCTCATAAAAATTCTAGTCATTATTCTGTGCCTCAGTCTCAATAAAAGTATCTGCCGGTACCCGAATCAAAAAGTAATCCACCGCGGTATGGCCCACATGTAGACCTAAACCGTTCATAAAGTTAGGTTGATAGGTTCCCTTTGCCCGGGCAACAAATGCTTGTTGCATTTGCTCATCGATACGATTCAATTGAACCTTTGGCCAAGGAATACCCGTATTATTTACCGTTAATGGCTTTGATGTTGAGGTGATCGTGGCATAATTAGATGAAACTTCATACCGTGCACCTTTGACCCAATAAGTATAATACTGCGTCGAACGTTTTGTCCCACCATTTTGGACTTTGACAAAGTATCCTTGCGAGCCATTGGTTTGCAAGACTAACGGTTTGTAGCTATAAGTTAATTTAACTTCATCAGTTGCCTTCAAATTGGGCGTTCTGAAAAAGGTCACGTACATCATTCCGATAAATAATATGAAGAAAACAAAAATCTCGACAATATCTAAAATCAAATGCTTCGCGGAAAAACGCTGACGTTCTTTAATGATCATTCTCAAATGCCGTTGGCGAATATTTATAATGATAAAAATAAGCCATGCGAGCACGATCAACCAAGCTGTAATTCCAATAAAATTCCAAGCTGACATTTGCTTACTCCTTAATCTTATTACTGAAAATAATTATACATGTTCCACGAGCTATTGAAAATAAACCTAGTTAATTTTGTTCTGAATAGATTAGCCATATGATCAAATAATTTAATTCCGTGTGGCTGAAACAAAACTAACGCTGACGTACTTAAATGGAAAGTCCACCATTTGTTGTGGGTTCTTGTTAGAGCTCAGTTGCTAAACACCCAAATATTTTTCCTGATAGCGGCCACGCAAATAATCTTGGATGGCCTGTAACATATGTTGCGTTGCTGGCGTCTGTGCTTGGATCTTATTCGTCACGAGACATAAAGTCCGCTTGAAAGGCTCCGAGAACGGATAATGGTTGACGTTACCAGTCAATTTGGTCAACGCCAGCTGCGGTAGAATACCCAATCCTAATCCAGACTCAACCATCGAAAGAATCGACTGATCATCAATGGAATAAGAAATGGAATTAGGCGTGACATTATAACGATCCAGGGCTAGTTTTGTATCCCGATCGTAATCGATCTGCTGCAAAATGAAATTTTGCTTGCCAATATCTTGATCCGAAATATATTGCCCATTAACCGGGTGAAATTCTTGTGGTGTGATGCAATAAATCGGATCCTCAATCAACGGTTCAACAATCAATTGATCTGAAACCGGCAATGAGGAAAATCCAATATCAATACTGCCCAGGCGAACTTGTTCCGCAATATCATTGAATGCCCCTTGGTAGAGCTGAATTTCGATTTTGGGATATTGTTTATGGAAGCCTCGAATAATATCTGGCAGCCAATTGATACAAACGCTGCTAAAAGCTCCGATGCGAATCAAACCAGCGTTGAGGCCTTTGATATCATCAGCTTCTTGCTGCAGCCGGCCTTCGGTATTTAAAATCTGCCGTACAATTGGCAGAATACGTCGCCCTTCATCGGTTAATTGAACCCCCGTCCGGTGACGAATAAAAATTGGAAACCCTAGGTCCTTTTCAAATTGATTAATAGAATGACTGACCGCACTCGGTGTCACATTCAAAACTTTAGCTGCAGCAAAAAAAGTTTGTTTCTCAACAACTGTAGTAAAAACTTCATAACTGAAATTAGCCATATGACTCCTATCTTAGCTTAGATGAATTTTATTCATTTAATTATGAAAAAGTTGAATTTTACTTGTTTTAAAGACCAGTATATCATAATAGTCAGTAAATAAAGGTCTTAGGAGTGACTATTATGGAGAAAAGATTAGCACGTCGCGTTAGCAGAACCGCACAATCAGGTTTGGGGGATGTCTTTGCAGCCAGTAACCCCAATTTGATTTCATTTGCCGCAGGCTTTCCGGCGGAAGATCTTTTTCCCAAAGCAGCTTTGAAAAAAGCTTTTAGTGATATCTTTGATCGCCCAGGTAATGATACATTGCAATACCACGACAGCTTGGGTTTGAAACCGCTGCGTGAAAAAATCGCTCAACATCTTAATCAAACTGGGACGCCCGCTCATGCTGACCAACTTATGCTGACTCAAGGCGCCCAGCAAGGTATTGATTTAGTCGCGCGCTTAGTCTTAGATCCTGGTGATGGCTTAGCCGTGGAAGCACCGACTTACATTGGGGCTTTAGCTAGTTTTGATGCTTATGAACCCACTTATTATGAAATTCCAGTGGCTGCTGACGGTCTAGATACCACACAACTGCAAAAAACGTTACTGCAATACGATATTAAGTTGTTGTATACGATTCCTGATTATCAAAACCCAACTGGCACGGTTATGTCCTTATCCAAGCGGCAAACCTTGATCCAATTAGCGGAACGCTATAATTTCATTATCTTAGAGGACTCACCTTATCGCGATCTGACCTACGATCAACATACCTTGCCTTCACTAAAATCTCTAGACACCAATGGCCGTGTTATTAACTTGGGCAGTTTCTCAAAAATTTTGGCACCTGGTCTACGCTTAGGTTGGCTCACGGCTGAAACTGAACTATTTGATAATTTAGTCGAATTAAAAGCTGGTAGTGACGTGGAAACTTCTAGCGTCATCATGCAAGGGGTCAATACTTATCTAGATCAAAATGATTTAGATGCCCATATTCAAGTGATCCGTGACAGCTATACCCAAAAAATGAACGCCATGCTGACGGCTCTGCAACAAGAGATGCCTAACCAAATTCATTACAATACGCCCACCGGTGGTTTCTTCATTTGGCTGACAGCGCCAACTCAAATCGACATGGGCCAGCTGCTTATCAAACGTATGATGCCTGAAGGCAATGTCTCTTACGTTCCAGCTAAGAATCTGTTCCCATCTAAGCAGCATAATAATGCGGCCCGTTTAAACTTTACTGGTCAATCTATCCCAAATATCTATGAAGGGATTCATCGAATGGCAACCATTCTCAAATCAGAACTAGCGCATGTTGAACAACCGATATATGCGGCTTTTAATAGGTAGGCCCTACATATGTTGCTAATCGTGACCTACCATATCTAGCGTTATCTATTTACGATCAATTAAGGGTTCAGTTAGGCAAAAAAAGCTTAACTGAACTTTTTTGATGTTTGACAGACAATTCATTCGTCAATCATCGTGTTATTTTATGACTAGCCAGCCTTTAAATTGGTTAATGACGGGTCCCATGACAAAATTATTTTTTTACAGTGAATATATTGACATTCGGAATAATTAGTGCATGACCACACTATTTGGACTGTTTCAAATTTTGGAACACAATATATTGTGTTTGAGTCAAAATTCTGCTATTATAGTCACAGTTAATTAATCGGACACGGGACACACACTTTGAATCAATAAAATAAAAAACTTAGAACCGCGTTCCAAGGAGGCTATCAATATGAATAATGTTGTTATTTATACAAGAAACGGTTGCATGCAGTGCAAAATGACAAAACGCTATTTGAAAGAACACCACATTGGTTACGAAGAACGTAATATTAATGAAGAACCACAATATGTTGATACATTAAAAGAGCAAGGCTTCAAGAGTGTGCCAATCGTCATGGCTAAAGAACAAGGTCCAATTATCGGCTTCCGGCCAGACCAATTAAAAACATTAGTCGGCTAAGCAACTAATTGTAGCCTAATCATTGGGCGTGCCTGCCACATACGATGACGACAAAATGACTGCTGTCATCGATTTTTTAACTCCAAAGTTCAAGCAAACTTTATTTCGGATTTAATGAACGGTAGTGGGCTTTAACGCCAACCAAATGACATTTATACGGTCAAAGATCTCGCCAAGGGACGACATGTACCCTTGGTTTTTACTTTTGAATTTAGTGTACAGCCAAGAAAACAGTGAATTTTAAGAAAGTGGTGACTGAACTTGAGTCTTAAAGAAATTAATATCAGTGATGTATCATATTTCAAGTTGAATAATGAATTGAACCGTCCAGTTGACGGAAAAATCCCGCTAAATCGTGATAAAGAGGCTTTGACAGCCTTTTTCAAGGAAAACGTGGTTCCAAACACAAAAAAATTTGATTCAATTCATGATAAATTAGACTTTTTGGTTAAAAACAGTTACTTGGAAGCTGGCTTTCTCAGTAAATACACCCCAGAATTCATCGATCGCATCCACAATTATTTAGCTGATCAAGAATTCACTTTCAAATCTTTCATGGCTGCATATAAATTTTATAATCAATACGCGCTTAAAACAGACGATGGTGAAGAATACTTAGAATCTTTTGAAGACCGAGTTATGATCAATGCCTTATACTTTGCAGATGGCAATGAAGACCTAGCCATGTCTTTGGCCGATGAAATGATTCATCAGCGTTATCAACCAGCAACGCCTTCATTTTTAAATGCGGGTCGTAAGCGCCGCGGTGAATTTGTTTCTTGTTTCTTGATTCAAATCACGGACGATATGAACAGCATCGGTCGTGGCATTAATAGTGCCCTGCAACTTTCGCGCATTGGCGGTGGTGTTGGTATTACCTTGTCCAACTTACGTGAAGCTGGTTCGCCTATCAAAGGTATTGATGGCGCTTCTAGCGGTGTTTTGCCGGTGATGAAATTGTTAGAAGATAGCTTTAGCTACAGCAACCAACTCGGTCAGCGTCAAGGTGCTGGTGCTGTTTACTTGAATGTTTTCCATCCAGATATTATTAATTTCCTTTCTGCCAAAAAAGAAAATGCTGATGAAAAGATCCGGGTCAAAACATTATCTTTAGGTGTGATCGTGCCTGACAAATATTACGAGTTAGTTCGTAATAACGAAGATATGTACTTATTTAGTCCCTATTCGGTTGAACGGGAATATGGTGTGCCCTTCTCTTACGTGGATATTACTAAAGAATATGACAACATGGTCCAAAATGACCGCATCAAAAAATATAAGATCAAGGCTCGGGATTTAGAAAACGAGATCAGTAAACTGCAACAAGAGTCCGGTTATCCTTATATTTTAAACATTGATACGGTCAATCGTGACAATCCTATCGATGGCAAAATCATCATGAGTAACCTTTGCTCTGAAATTCAACAAGTTCAAACACCATCGTTATTAAATGATAGTCAAGAATACGTTAAAATGGGTACCGATGTTTCTTGTAACTTAGGTTCCACGAATATCGTCAACTTAATGGCTAGCCCCGATTTTGGTAAATCTGTTCGGACGATGACCCGTGCTTTGACATTTGTAACTGATGAATCAGATATCAAAGCTGTGCCAACAATTGCATATGGTAACAAACTAAGCCATTCAATTGGTCTAGGTGCAATGGGCTTGCATACTTATTTGGCTAAGAATCATATTGAATATGGTTCTAAAGACTCTTTAGAGTTTATCAGTACTTACTTCATGCTCTTGAACTACTGGACCTTGGTTGAAAGTAATCAAATTGCTAAGGAGCGCCATGAAACCTTCCATAATTTTGAAAAATCAAAATATGCCGACGGTTCTTACTTCAAGAAATATACCGAACGATCTTTTGCACCAAAATCAGAACGCGTCCAAGCACTCTTTAAGGATGTCTTCATTCCGGAAGAATCCGATTGGGCTATCTTACAAATGGCTGTGCAACGCGACGGTTTGTATCATCAAAACCGCTTGGCTGTAGCACCAACAGGATCAATCTCATACATCAACGATACTTCTGCTAGTCTGCATCCAATTACTCGGTTAGTGGAAGAAAGAACTGAAAAGAAAAATGGGAAACTTTACTTCCCAGCACCATTGCTAGATAACGATACGTTACCTTACTACACTTCAGCCTATGACACGGATATGCGGAAAGTCATTGATGTTTATGCCGCAGCACAACAACACATTGACCAAGGTATGAGTTTAACGTTATTCTTACGTTCGACGATTCCTGCCGGTTTATATGAATGGAAGCACGAATCCGAACAAACAACGCGTGACTTGAGTATTTTAAGAAATTATGCTTATTATAAAGGTATTAAATCCATCTATTATGTTCGGACATTTACTGATAACTCACAGGAAATCGGTAGTAATGACTGCGAAAGCTGCATTATTTAAGAGCGTAAAACAAGACCGTTTAGCTTTCGAACATCAACCTAGGATTTTGTGGTGGTTGCCTTTCACCACACATAAATCCGTAGTTGTGGGAGAAAGGTGGTCTTGTGAGCGCGTTTGATAGAGCGTGAACATAGCTAATTTACTTTGGTAACTTGTTTAATTTATGAAATAACCCTTAACTAGTCAGTCATATTGCAACTGACTAGTTTACTTACATAAGGAGCATTACAATGACTGATAGCACATACTATAAAGCAATAAACTGGAACGCAATTGAAGATTTGATCGACAAATCAACCTGGGAGAAATTAACCGAACAATTCTGGTTGGATACCCGGATTCCCTTATCCAATGACTTAGATGATTGGCGCACATTAAATGCTACTGAAAAAAATGTTGTCGGTCACGTTTTTGGCGGTTTGACTTTGCTAGATACCTTACAATCTCAAGATGGCATCGATCAATTACGCAAAGACGTCCGGACGCCGCAAGAATTAGCCGTTTTTAATAATATCCAATTTATGGAGTCTGTCCATGCCAAAAGTTATTCTTCCATCTTCAGTACTTTGAATACAAGCGAAGAAATCGATGAAATCTTCGAATGGACGAATACCAACGAATTCTTACAGAAGAAAGCTAAGATCGTCAACAAGATTTATCAAAGTGGCACCCCGTTAGAGAAAAAGGTCGCTAGTGTCTTCCTAGAAACTTTCTTATTCTACTCTGGTTTTTATACCCCGCTTTATTACTTAGGCAATAATAAACTTGCCAATGTGGCCGAGATCATTAAATTGATCATTCGTGATGAATCTGTTCATGGTACTTACATTGGTTATAAATTCCAACTAGGCTTTAACGAGCTCTCAGAAGCAGAACAAGAGAAAATGCAAGACTGGATGTATAATTTATTGTATGAACTATATGATAATGAAGAGAGCTATACTGAGACCTTGTACGCTGGAACTGACTGGATCGATGATGTTAAGACGTTCTTGCGTTATAACGCCAATAAGGCTCTAATGAATCTTGGTCAAAATGCCCTCTTTCCAGATACTGCTGATGACGTGAACCCAATTGTAATGAATGGCCTATCAACTGGAACAGCAAATCATGATTTCTTCTCTCAAGTCGGTAATGGCTACCTACTAGGCCATGTAGAAGCTATGCAAGACGATGATTATAATATTGGCCTACCAAAAGACAAATAAACACTAACATTATTTATGTCATTCAAAAAACTGCGCAACGGAAATTTCGTTGCGCAGTTTTTGTATGGAAACTTAATTTAGAAGCGTCCATTTGCCGGTATCGTCATCATACTTACTTAATAAATGATGCAGCATATCATAGCGATAAGCACCTTCCAAGGTATTATCGGATTTATCATAAGCTCGAATTTCTTTCATATTATCAGCTGGTGTAGAGATTTCCCAATTCGTATCTTCAAAGGAAATGTCATCATCGTAGGTCATGACTAGATCTTCATACCAACGCCGATCATGATTGGTATTGGTATCTTCATCAGAACTAGAATCATCATGTGCCGTGACACCATCTTTATTAGCCCGACTTTCAGTGATCCCGTTACTCGTCATATCGTCACTGGTTTTCTGCTTTGTTGTATTCGCCGTTTGTTGCTTCGGTGCTTTCAAATCCAGTTCAACCAACTGACTATCTTTAAGAGGTACCAATTGTTTATGCGCGACAACTACTTTATTTGCTAGCTTGGCTTTAGCTTGGACTTGATAAGAGCCTAACATCAAAGGCCCGACTTTGTACGTGTGTCCTGTGGTCGGCTTCAACAACTCGGTGTTAAGGGTGACATCAGCTTTATGATTGGTTTTCAAAGTTGGATACAGTGCCTGCACTTGAATTTTATACTTAGGAAAAATTAAAAAGTAGCGACCCACTTCAGTCAATTTAAAATCATCATCAGCCGAGTGCCCAGAGCTGATCAAATCTGTTTTTAGGCGTGAAATGTATGACTTATCTTGTTTTAGAAAAGTCATAAATGGTTGTACTGTTTGTTTATTCAAATGTAAATTTTCATCTTTACTAGTTAAAGCACGGGTCACATTCTGGCTATTAGAACTATTTAATTGGTTGATCAGCACGGCCACTTGTTTGTCTTTCGCATAAACTGACTTACCCGTAAAATAACCAGCGACGCCAATAAGTAATAAGACACAGACTAATAGCCATGGCCAACGTCGATGCGGTTTATTTGGTTTTGATACGGTGTCCATTGCTTTGTCAGGCGCTGGTCGTTCAAAAGATCCCTTAGGCGCAGTTTTAGGCGCAACATCTGTGGCTGGTTCTGGTTCGGATGCTTGTGGTTGTGCTCCGTCGCCTTGCTTACCAGTCCATCCAGCTTCAACTTTTTTGCTGGCTTCTACTGGTTCACGGCGTGCTTGCTTCAAATCAAAACCACAATTGGGACAAAACTCATCATCGTCTTTAATCTGAGCCCCACAATTAGGACAAAATTTTAAATCTTCAGCCATTATGATTATCCTCCCTGATGTTTAAATTGTTGCAAAGTCCAGCTGTAAGCATTAGGCAAGACTTGCCCCCAATAAGGAAACGTGTGTCCCCCAAAATTATCCAATTCTAGCGTTGTGTCCACACCTGCCGCTTTTGTCTCGTCCGCAAATCGAACCACATTAGCTACTGGCACCGTGGTATCTTGCTTGGAAGAAGCTAACATGATCTTAACGTGTCCGCTTGCTTGCTTTAAAAATTGCGTTGGAAATGCCTGCTGCCATTTTTCTTGAGACCAGTTACCATTCGAGTCACTAAAAACGGGTACACGTCCAGGTGCTTGAAAACCAGCTGGTACCTGATACCAAACCGCTGGTGAAATCCCAAAAGCTAACGAAAATTGATCAGTGTGTTGAAAAGCCAGACTCATGGCACCATAACCGCCCATGGAAATTCCACCGATAGCCCGGTTCTTAGCCCCTGCAGCAATGGCATATTGCCGGTCTAATTGCTGGGGCAGCTCTTGAGTAATTGCTGTGGCCATTTTGGCTTGGTCAGAATCAATGTAAAAGCTATTATCGCCTTGAACAAATACGACAATTGCTGACTGTTGGTCGCGCTGCTCTACTTGATCAAGAATCGACTTGGAATCTACCAACTTATAAAAATTAGTGTAATCACCATCTATTCCGTGTAATAAATAAATTACTGGATACCGTTGTGTCGGATCATAATGGCTCGGCGTATATACGGCGTAGGGCCAGTTCCGCTGCAAAGTTGGTGACCACATGCTCAATGCTTCGATCATGCTGGCTTGACGTGCTGGTGTTGTCCCTTTTGGCTTTAACGTCTGTTGTGGTTTTGCATTCGTTGAAGCCGACTTTTTAGAATTAGCCGTAGTTTTTGGCTTTGAACGTTGCTGCGCCTGTCTTGATGCTTTACTTGACGCTACTTTCGGTGATGATTGATTCTGAGAGTGCGCTGAGCCACAACCCGTTAGTCCCGTCAATATGCCCGCGCACAGCATGAACAATAGAATTTCTTTCATAATCACATGATTACGCCCCAATGTCGTTTTTTTATCTGAAATAACTGCATCTATGTTTTAAGTCTATTTCTTAAAATCATAAAAATCAATCTATTTGATAATAGTTACTACAAGTATATTTGGGGTCACTATTCATGAACAAGATAGCCTTGAACGTGTTTATGATCATCATGATCACGAAATGATACTCTGTAACCTTTATAAGTTTTATTCTTTTCAAATTTTGCCGTCTCATAATCCACCTTAGCTTTGTGATCTATCTTAATATTGTCAAAGTTATCGCCGCCGTCAAATATGATTGTCTGATCTTTAACTTGCCATCGTCGTTGATTCTCAAAATTAGGTGCTTGCTCAACACCCGCATAGTAATCTTCAGCCACGCTGCCGTTCTTTTGAAATTTAAGTGCGATGGCCTGTGCAAACAGTGGCCCATCTGGATACGATGGATCATCATTATCTTCAACCAGATACCAAACATCATGTGAAACCAACTGTACTTTTAAACTGTTGTGATGATGCACAAAGCCAAAAACAAGTAATAAAAGCACCACAAATCCGATGCCTAAAACTTTTTGTTGTTGCTTTTTGGGTAACTTTTTAAATTTCTGATTAGATGTTTTAGCCGTTTGCTTAGCTTTTTGATAGGTTTCTGACTTGGCAATATTCTCTTTGGCTTTCTGGTAAGTCTCAGAGTTGGTAATGTTTGCTTTGGCCTTATTAATATTCTCAGTTACCGTATCTTTAACTGAACTGGCTGATGTTGGATTGCTTTTTACCTGATATGTTTGCAAATTAGTCCCACATTTAGGGCAAAATTTCACACCAGATCGTAGTGGTGCCCCACAGTTGGGACAAAACTTGAAATTTTCCGCCATTTGATGACCTCCATTTAAAATTTAAATAAGCAATATTAATGTTGATTAATTGTCTGTCCTAGCAAAAAAAGAGTGGTAGGCCACTCTTTTAAATTCATAAAAACTAATTGCTTTGATAATATTCGATTAAATGACAGTCTTTCCATGATGACACGGATACTATCGATTCATATTTTCATGATGCGCGGCTTTGCTTGAAAATACTGGTGCTAATGTATGGTAGGTCCATTTGCCAATACCGAAAGCCAGATGCCAAGCCAACTTGATCGTACCAATAATTAAAGTGAGCCAAATAAACGTCACTAAGGCAACAAGCCAATTACTATCATTACTCATTCTTTCACCTCCAAAAACTGTTATACATAGCGGCAGCTGAATTAACCTCTGCATTTTGGGCAGCGATTCGAGCTGCTTCTGCATCTAATGCCGCTTGCTGAGTGGTGTCAATAATTTGTTGCTGCATTTGTTCCATACGCCAATTGTGTAATTCCTGTTCATAAATATTAATCGCTTCCTTTAGCGTATCCGCGCGACCATCGTCAAGATAAGTAAATAACCAACTCACATCGGCCGAGTGGCGGTATTTGGTCGGCACAAAATCAACAGCTCGCTGGTAGCCTGTGTTTGCAATCAAGCCATCATGTTTTTGCTGTAACGTCTGAATCTTTTCTAAATCTTGCTTTACGGCTGCATCGTTATTCTGATAGCGCGGCAAAGTCTTATGAACATCAAAGCGTGAATCTGCAATCTTGACCCCAATTGCCCCGCCGATCACACCGACAATGACTGCAGCAAAGAAATTTGAAAAGAAAATATACACAATGACAGCTACCGCTGCTAAACCAATCAAGAAAGCCCGAAGCTTTTCTTTTTGCAAGATATGTTCATATACCGTTTGTTGGGTATGCTCAATATCCTGTTCAATTTTTTCTACTGGTGCTAGCGAAGCATACGCCAAACTTAAGGCAGACTTTAAATTATCTCGTGGCGATAATTCGCGCTTTACTTTCGTTACTTGTACATCATCACTCATAATTGACTCTCCCTAATAAAAAAGCTCCCCCAGCAAAACAAGATTATTCTGCTGATAGAGAAGCTTCAATCATGCTTTACTCAATTGTTGATTCTAAACTCTAGCCAGGATAATAAGCCCCATCTGCTGCGTGAGCCCATTGTTGGTCTGAACCAAGTTTTAAGGATTGAGCTCCATTAATGAAGCGTTCGGCGAAGACTTTATATGCCAAACTTTGACTGATTGTTCCAGTTGGATTCCCAGTAGTATCAAACAATTGTGTGCCTTGTTTCAGTACTAACACACCAGTCTTTGGTGCTTCAAAGTTTAATGCACCCGCTTTGACCCATTGATTTTCGCCTAATTTATAAGCAATTGGTTGACCATTGGCGTTTTTGGCAACAGCCAAAGTCTTCCAATCAGTGATTCCGGTGGCTAAATTGTGGCCAGTGTAATCTTGGGTTTGTGGATCAGAGTAAATCTTGGCAGCCTTGCCTTCAGAAAAGATGATGGTATTGTCTGGATAATTTTCAACATAATAATTCTTTTTAGGTGTTGTTGTATCCGTTGAATCATCATTATCTGTGGTCGTTGTCGTGGTATCTGGTTTGTTTTGATTGTCCGTTGGTTGTGATGGTGTAATCCAAATTGGGTTGGTATTGGAACTACCATGATTGTTAGTATTGTTCCCTTGATTGTTATTTGATGTTGATTTAGTGGCTAATTTGACATCTTGACCCTGACGTAATCCAAAAAATACAATTCGATTATTGAATTTAACGGCATAATATGACAATGATTGTCCTACATAAGTCATAACGTACTCTGATACCGGCCCGAGTTGTTTGCTATTGATAGCCTTTATAAGGTCTGAAGAAGCATATCCGCCATTTGTAATATTTTTCCCACTCAGTTCAAAGTATTCAACGGGTACGTACGAACTACTCGTTAAATTGCCGTTAATAGGTACTAACACCTGATCTGCTGGTAAATTTTTCACAAATTTAACTTGAGGCTGCGTCGTATCTGGATTAGTTGTAATCTGATTAAAATCACTCGCATATCCACTCTGAGCATCTTGTGTTTTTACTGCACTTGAATCAATAAAATAATTATGTCCATCTATCTTGAATACCAAATAAGAACTATATTTGCCAGCGCTATCTTTATACATGGCAATTGGTGCTTGTGGTGTATTAAATTTTGAACTTAGATTTAAGCTATCTAACCCAACAATAGGATTAACAAGATTATCAATGTACACCGGAGATCCTTGAATATTATCATTAACATAAGATTTAGTTAGACTAGGATCAGTAGTAGACTTCTCATACGTGGTCATTTGAGTGTCCTTAAGATTTTTCACATAATACGTCTGATTATCCTGACTATGATCGAGTATCATATAATATTTATTTGACCCCTGAGTTTCACTTTCTGCTACCTGAGTAGAATAATAACCCTCCGTATTCGCCGGTAATGTATATTCATCTGCTACTTTCTTTTGACTATCTACAAAGTCATTGCCATTTTTTGTGTACAAATTATCAGAATATACATATCTAGAGTCTCCACCTGCTGGAGCAAGAATTGCCGTTGTAATTTTAGGCGGCAAAGTTGTGTCTGAATCCGCCGTAGCTGCTTTAGCTACCCCAATTTGTCCTTGACCACTAACCGCTGGTACTGCTACCGGCGCAACCGCTAACAAAGCCGCTGTTGCGATCCCCAAATATTTAACTGTTTTCTTCATCAAAAAACCTCCTATAAAACTAGTTTTTAGATTTGAACAATTCACACAGTTAACCCAAAGGCGTAAATAACGAACGTTTTTAACGCTCGCGAATTTACAATTCAGGGCATAAAAAAAGACCCATTGAGACTATGAAAACATAGCGCCAATGGGCATCAAAACTCAGAGATTACAAAGTGCAAAAAACGTTCGTTAATTGCACAAATTGTTTAAATCCTTATTACGAAACACATAATATCATTATTTAGGGAATAATAAAAGATTTTTTTATGCATGTCGTTGTAATCCTGCTGCTTTCGCAATATTATATACACTCTTAGTACTGATGCCACATTCGCGGGCAATGTCCTTTAATCGAAGATTTGGATATTGGTATAGTTCCAAAACACGAGTTTTAATCGTCGCATCAATTTTTGGCCGGCCTAGTAGCTTACCATCAGCTTTTGCCTGTGCCAAGCCTTCTTTGGTAAGCATTCTTAGATTATTGACTTCAAATTCACTAAAAATGGCAATCATTTGAAATAATAATATTCCCGTTGGTGTTGACGTATCAATCTCTTCTTTTAACGATTTCAGTCGAATGTTATATTTGAGCAGAGTTTCGTAAGTCAAAAGCAATGTGCTTGTTTTGCGTGCTAATCGATCTAACTTATAAACCACGAATACAACTTCGTGGCCAGCACAGCTTAAAATCTTTGCGCGCTGAATTGCCTGCTTGAACGCCGCACGGTCATCATTTCTGCCTGAGGATTTATCTTCAAAAATTTCATCTACCTCTAGTGCCTCTAACGCATGACGCTGCACCTCTAAACCAAGTTTTTGCCGATCATCCGCGCTGCTCACACGAATGTAACCAATTTTATGAATTGCCTGTTTGTTTTCTGTCATATAGTGATCCCTCCGAAAAAATATATAAACTGCTATTATTTCATAAAAATAATGCTAAAAAAATATAGCGTCATCAAAGCACCTTTTAAAAAAGTGTTCTGATAACGCTATTAGTTTCTCTATGAATCAATTAATACTATTGGTCAAAGTCCAAGTCATATCACCTTTATAAACATTTTGATGTAGTTCCGCAAAAGGTTTGCTTTCTGGTTTCAATACAAAGCCAGACTTAAACTTCGTATTATTGGCCACATCATCTGAATCGCCTCGATCAGAAGTAATCCAGTCGTCATCCAAATGGTAAATAGTTTTTGTCGTATCGCCATCTTGTTCAGTGGTCTTTGGCGGCATCGGTCTTCTGGAATCGGTCGTATCTTCAACCACAGCTGGTGTATCCTGCGATAGCATCGTACTTGTCTTGGGATCGCTATAATAGTACAGCGCATTGGCTACTGGGAAGTCCTCATACACATTATCTTTCATCAAGTTATTACTTTTTACAGTCAATTTCCAACTATCATCTACGCCAGGAAAAGTTGTCACCGTTAAATGACCAGCCACTTTTCTCGGTAAGAAAGTCGGTTTCTGTCCAGTTCTTGGTAACGCACGCTTCCCAAAGTTAATGCCAGTTGGGACCTCGGACAATGTTAAAGTGATTGGTGTGTAATGGTAATAAACTGTGTGGTCATGACTAATATTTGGAATTTGAATCGTATCGTAGGCACCATAGTGTTTTGTTGCCTTGGGATCATCCAATGTGACATAGTCCAAATGATATTCCACACCCAATTCTTGACGTTGTTGTGAGTCTAGTACACCTTCCATTCGACTATCAAAAACAGGAAAGTTGACCGTTGATGATGCGGAAGTATCCGCGAAAAATGGCTTGACCGTAACCTCTTGACCAGTATCTGGATATTTGATTGGTTGATTGTTACTTGTTTGGACATATTTCCGGTTGATATTATAGCCGTTCCCAACCTTGACATTATAAGTCAGCACGCCTGGCTGCTGATGATCCGGTGTGCCCGTGGTACTGTCCACCCCGAAATTATCAGTCGCTTTAATATCAACTTTGTAAGTGCCCGAATCCTTGAATTTGAGCATCAACCGCCAATTAGGTGTCCCATTAATATCAAAGTTCTTATCCCCAATTGGTCCGGGGCCATTGGGATTGCCATTAGATACAGTCGGTGTCGTAATAGCGTCCGTATTGTCCAGGGGCGCAAATTGTTGCCACTTGCCATCATCAATGCGGTAATACATCTTCGCATTCCAGGCGTCTTTAGAATAAATGATACCTGACAATAACTGACTGGTATTTACCCCTGTCGTCATGTTACGCGTGGTATCTGAAGTCCCCGACCAAGAAATCGTGCTGGGTTTGACCCATTGTGTTACTGCAATATAGTTCGTATTAATCGGTCCTAGGTTGATCGGCGATCCTGGTTTGGTGCCATCAGATGAATTAGAAGTCCCATTATAAAAGACTTTTAGTGTGCGGTTAAAATGGGTATTCATAAATTGCTTGAAATCATTAGGCCCAACATAAGCGCCAGTATCTGGATCTTCGGTAGTCAACGGATCCATTTTTGTGGTGCTGGCATTGGTGATGACTTTTTTATTGAAATAGTCCAGTACGCGGAAGAAACGTTTCTGATCATACTTAGAGAAGAAGCCATCTTTGTCATAATAAGTTGTAATACTGCGCTGTCTGAAGTTCGGCCCGTCTAAGACATAATGATAACCAAAATTGGGGTCCGTAGGGTCTTGAACTTCTTGGAATTCTCCTGTCTTGTACTGATTGTTGCTATCTAATTGATTCTTCACATTATAACTGGCATTATCATGATCAGCCGAATTCGTATATTGATCTAAGACATTGCCGGTATAAGCTGTGTGATTATTATCAATCGGTGCAAAGTACGTACTCCAAGTCTTCAACGAATTGGTTTCAACATTGTTACCTTTAATCTCATTTCGATTAATAGCCGCATTCAACCACCCCTTATCGCCCATCATTGGTGCTAGACGGAAAATTTCGTCTTTTTTCTTAGCTAATAGGGCATTACTCATATATGCGGTATAGTTCTCCTCCCAAACGTTAGAAGGATTGGGTGGCAGTGAACCCTTGGTAATAACCTTGTTAGGACTATCATCAGCACCAGCATAGAGATCCTTATTTTTAGTACGACTATAACCTAATTGATCTAACTCGTTTGAGGAATAGTTACCACCATAACGACCCATGTCGAAAGTCAGCCAACCCGCGGCTCGGCCCGATAAATTCCCTAATGAGGCTGAAGCCAGCCCAATCAATAGATGAATGAAGACATTGTTTGCCGCCTGAATCGGCACATTGACTACTGGACCACCCACTGGTGATTCCACACCGACATTATTGAACACGGTTTGTGCCGTTGGAACACCACCCAAAGCCACATAAAAGGCAGTTGGGTCTTCTTTAGTAACCTGAGTATATTTAGGAAACCAAGTCAGTGGAAAATGAACCAAGCCACCATATTTACTAATGAAGTTATCTACCAAAGGAATGTGTAGCCCTAGAACATTGATATTAAACTGACTAGAACCACCGGTTTGATTCCAATCAATTGTCTTAACAAAAGAATTAGCATCAACACCAGCGGGAACTTGGATACGGACATAAGCCCCGTAGTTCCCAGCTAAAAAATTAGCCTGCGGCACCAAAAATCTTAGAGAGGAAATATTGGCATTAATTGGTAAAGTCCCGGACATTTGCATTTTACCGTTTAAATAAGGTTCATTTTTTGAGTTTGAAATATAGCCAACATCAAACTTGCCCTTATCAGCGATAGAACCATTAATTGTTAGGTACATAAAAGATAGTACCTGAAAATCATTATTATTCTGCCATGGATAATTAGGTGTCGTAAATTCAACTTGGGCTAGGCCATCCGTATAGTCCTTGTCACCATCTTTTTTAGAACGTCCGGTCAAATACAGATGACCATGTCCATCATCTTGTAGCTCATCTGGTCCAGCACTCGTATCTGGCTTCCACTCTTGAGCATAAACATACTTGGACAATATCCCGTTCGTTGTCTGGTCATTGGCCGCATAAGAAGCATTCAAGTTAGTCTGTGCTTGTTTGGCTTGCATCGCTAAATAAGAAGAATTCAATTTCTGCGTTAAAGCCATTCGTTGCGCATTATCGCCAAACGAAGTATAACTGTTTGGTTTGATCATCTCTTCGAATTCTTTTTTTAAGGCAGCTTGTTGGTCCTTGCTGAGACTTTCAACACCTGGTGTCGTATCAACGACATGATCGACATAAGCTTTAGCTTTGACCGGATCATTTAGCTCCGGCTGAGCATATGGCTTTTGGAGTGTGGTACTGGTGGTATCCGTATCGGCAGCTCGAGCCCGCTTGCTATTTGTTGCACCAGACAGCAAAAACAAATAACTACCAATTATAAAAAAAATAACCAATACCAATTTATTTATTACTTTCAAACTATGCTTACTCTGGTTGTGTACCATTACGCTAATACCTTCCCCCGTAATATGGTTACTTTACGTAAGCCATGTTAACACACATACCAATTTTTTTCATTTATTTTGATTAATATATTTATTTAATAGGAACAAATTAACACTTGTATTTATTTTTTAATGACTTGGTAATTATATTTTGCATAAAAAAATAAGCAAGTATCGACGAAGAACAAAATTCGTCGATGCCTACTTATTTGCGAATAACTTAATTTTAGATGTATACCAAAAGTAACGTGCGTTCCTAATAACAACTCATTAAAATAGAAAATTCGATATTATCATAGTTCTTGTCAGTGCTCATTTGTTGTGTTTCTTTACCTTGCGCTATTTGCCAAAATAACCGATGATCATTGAGATTATCAAAATAATCAGCACGATAATTGTAATAATAACGTATAAATGATCTGATTCTTTATAAAAAGCATAAATTGAAACGACGACACGTAATACTGGCGTTAAAATCAATAAAAAAATCCCCAGCATAATGATGGCAAAGGGCTTCAAAGCCAAGATTCCTTGAAAAATGATGTGTGGTGCAGTTGGAAACATATTATTAGCGTAGCCACTGCTTCCCGTAATCAGATAAAGCATTAGACCAATAATAATAACTGTCGCTGATATAAATACACCGATTCGCAAGATTTGGCCAATGATGATTTCCACATCGTGCATTTCTTTAGCTTTTGACTTCATCCAAAGCTCACCCCAAATCCACGTAAGACCATTTGAATCCCCATATACAGAATAATCGGAATAAAGATGATCCGAATGACTTTAGCGCGTAAATGCTGCATCAATCTTGACCCAATCGTTGCTCCTGTCAAAATACCTAAAGCAAGCGGTGCTGCAATCTCGGGTCGAATCGAACCATTGAAAAAGTAAACTGTGGCACTTGCGGCAGCCGTGACCCCCATCATTAAGTTACTGGTAGCACTAGAAGGTTTTAAGGGCATCTTCATGATCGTATCCATGGCGATCACCTTAAAGGCACCTGACCCGATGCCTAATAACCCACTGGCTAGTCCGGCACCAAACATCATCGTAAAGCCACCTGGTACATTTTTGACGTGATAACTGACTTCTCGCTGGACCACTTTATCATAATACTGGCCGTCTAAATTTAATTTTTTAGCCCATTTATCATCTTCCGCATTGACTGTTCCATCAGATTTACTGCGTAATTTACGAATCATATTGTATCCAGAAAAAACCAGCAATGCCCCAAACAAGACGAATAAAAAGCTTGTCGGCGCGATGCCCGTCAAAAGTGCCCCCACGATTGCCCCCACAGAGGTTGCAATTTCCAAAAACATGGCCACACGTAAATTTAGCATTTCATCTTTTAAATAAGCAATCGTTGCCCCTGAACTGGTAGCAATCACCGCAATGATACTAGCACCAATCGCATATTTGATATTTAACCCCAATGCTAATGTCAAAAACGGTGTTAAAATAATCCCCCCACCAAGACCTAAAATTGCACCCAAAATGCCAGCTACTAAACCAGCAGCTAATAAAATTAAAACTTGATTTAACATTATCCTGCTCCCTATACTGTTCTATTTCGTTTGTCTGGTTTTTGTCCGTCTAGCTGTTGTTGCTTTTTTTGTTGTTTTACGTGTCGCTGCTTTTTTGGCTGTCGTTTTTTTAGCAGTTGTTTTAGCTTTGGATGCTGATTTTGATTTGGGTAATTCGGGATGATCGACTAAATACTGCCATGTTTCTTGAACTTTAGCCATGATCGCAGCCGTCATTCCCGCTTCATCAGCCATCAATTCGTCCGCTGGCCCCATTTCATCAATATGAAAATGAGAAGCATTGAGATTTTCAGCTTGCGTGATCAAATAAATTTTGACAGGTACGGTACTTTCCAAATCTAAAAATTGAAAAACTTTATTACTATTTTCGAATGGTAAATTAATGACACCCGTTTCCAATCGATAAGAGACTTGGGTTTTACCGGTGATATCTAATGAAACTTGCGCCAAATGACCAGTGGCAACAGCTTCCGATAAGGCTGCTATTATCGGGGACATTAATTTTTGCAGGCTTGAGCGGTTGACCTGGGTTGTCGTTTTAGTTTCTTGATGCCGTTGAAATTGACTGTCTTGAACTTTGTCAACAAAGTCTTGAACTTTAATATCCATAAAAAAATTACTCCCTAATATTATTGAAACAAACTTATCATAACGTATCTAAACAAGACTGTCTATGTAAGTCCTTAGCGCTAACTTGTGATAGTATAACATGAGAGAAAGGAACTGAGCACATGGCAAAACGGCGCATCGGTGTCCGCACGATTGTAGAATTTGAAGAAAAGCATGGCAGTATTGACCAGCGTGCCAGTAGCTCCGACCACACGGCTTTGGAAGGCACCCGCATTCATAAAAAACTGCAACGTCAGGCACCTAAAAATTATCAAAAAGAAGTTACTCTCAAATTGCCTTTGACTTTGAGCACAGGTGAGGAAATTATCGTGGACGGCCGTATGGATGGTTTGATCTATGATGAGCTAAATGACCAATACACCATCGATGAAATCAAAACTTCAGAAACTGAATTTGAGCAGCTTGAGCAAAATACACTAGATCTGTTCTGGGCTCAGTTGAAATTTTACGGTTATATTTTCACCAAAAATAAAAAAATACCTCAGATCACCTTGCAGTTAACCTATTATCAAACGCTATCCCAAGAAATTTCCCGGACGCAGCAAACGTTCACAGCTGAGGCATTGGCGGCTTATGCCGAACCAATCTTAGACGACTATCAAGGCTGGCTGGTATTTGAGTCCAAGTGGCACCAAAACCGGCAGCAAGCTGCTGCAAAATTAAAATTTCCCTTCGCCAAATTTCGCAACAAACAACGTGATCTTTCAGCAAGTGTCTATAAAACGATTCTCAGTGAGCAGCGTTTATTCGTCGAAGCGCCCACCGGTACTGGCAAAACCATGGCAACATTATTTCCTACGGTCAAGGCCATTGGTGCTAACGCCGTAGATCGTATCTTTTATTTAACGGCCAAGCAAAGTACACGGCTCGTGGCCGAAAAGAGTTTGACCCAATTACGTGCAGCCGGGGCTCAGCTTAAATCGATTACGCTGACCGCCAAAGATAAAATTTGTTTTATGGATGAACGGATTTGTACACCTGAACATTGTCCCTTTGCTGATGGTTATTTTGACCGCCGGAAAGATGGTATTTGGGATCTTTTGAACCATGAAGATAATTTAGACCGGGGAACGATTGAGCAATATGCGCGCAAGCACACGCTCTGCCCTTTTGAACTTTCTTTAGACACCAGTTTGTTTGCCGATGTGATCATTTGTGATTACAATTATTTATTTGATCCAATGGTTTTCTTACAACGTTTTTTTGCGGATAAAGCTGAAGGTGCCGTTTTTTTGGTTGACGAGGCCCATAATTTAGTTGACCGTTCTCGTAACATGTATTCTACACAAATAAACGATCAAGGTTTGACTGAATTGATCCGTTTGTTTGATGCCTTGCCTAGAGTTACTGGACCGACCAAATATTTACTGAATAGTTGTCATCGTTTGCTGGATGAATTTACCTTGTTAAGCACTGACCTAGAACACGCCAATCAAACCGAAATGATCAAGGACGCTGCACCTTTACAGCTCCTGGATCGGATTGCTAACTTCATTGAACGGGCCCACGATTGGTTAAAGACCCAAGATGACACACCCTTGAGTCAAGCTGTCCTCAATTACTATTTGACGGCTCTAACTTTCAGTCGTATTGCTGACTTTTATGATGCTAGTTATCGAACGGAGATCCGTAGCATTAATGACACGCAGTTGGCTGTAAAATTACTCTGTTTGGATCCTCAAGCTCATTTGGATACCGCTCTGGCAAAAGGGAAAGCCAGTATTCTGTTCTCAGCAACCCTTTCACCTACCACCTATTATCGCGAGGTGTTAGGTAGTCCGAACGCTTTAGCCTACCGTTTACCCAGTCCCTTTCCGCCAAAAAATCAGCGCATTATTATTTCTAGTTATATTCAAACGACCTATCGTACGCGTGATCGAAATATCCCTAAAATCGCCGCTAGTATTCATGCCCTAGCTCAAGGTAAAAAGGGCAACTATTTAGTTTTTTGCCCTTCTTACCATTTATTGGAACAAATCCGCGCAGATTTCGAAGCTCAAGCACCAGACATCGCTACCATCGCCCAAACCAGTGCTATGTCTGAATCCGAACGTCAGGACTTCTTGACACAATTCACGGCTGAGCCTCAGCAAACTTTAGTTGGTTTTGCCGTGTTAGGTGGGATCTTTTCAGAGGGTATCGATCTCACTGGGGATCGTTTGATTGGGGTTGCCGTCGTATCTGTGGGTCTACCTGGCCTTTCGTTAGAAAATAACACGTTAAAAGATTACTTTGACATCAAAAACGGTCGTGGCTTTGCCTATGCTTATCAATTGCCAGGTATGAACAATGTTCGCCAAGCTGCTGGTCGCCTCATTCGGCAGTTAAACGATCGTGGCATCGTTTTATTATTAGATCAACGTTTTTTAACACCTAATTATCAACAATATTTTCCGGCTCATTGGCAGCAACAATTGACAGTCGCCCATAATCCCCAGGAATTGGCCCACATAATTACAGACTTTTGGCGTGATTAAACTGAAATAGCTGCGAACTCAAAATTGGAGGTATATCCTTTTTGAAAACGATCGAAACTTTAGATATCGAACAAACACTTTATGCCTATTGTCGCGAACAAGGCCAATTAGTCGTCGAAGAAGTCAGCCTACCTGATGACCAAGGCATCGTGGACACTTTAAGTCGTGATACCCAAGGCCGTTACACTTGCTTTGAATTGAAAGTTACCAAAGCTGATTTTCATTCTAAAGCTAAGCTTTCCTTTATAGGTGACTACAACTATTTTGTATTACCGCGCCACTTAATTGCCCAAGTAGCCGCAGAAGTCCCTAGTACGGTTGGCATTTTAGTGTTCGATTATTTTGATGCTCAACTGCGGCAACTGCGACATTTACCAAACCCTGGTATTTTAACCGTCTATCGCAAGGCACCGCAACAACCTTTGAAACTTAAAGCAGCCCAAATAGAGCTACGTTTTATACATTCTTTAAATCGCGAAGTAGATAAGGCCAAACGGCTCACAAGTGGTTTACGCGGCTACCATAGTCAACAATTGGTACAGGAACTAAAACGACGTGCTGGCAATCATCTTTCAGATACACTAACCGATAATTTTTATACCACGCTGATGGCCGATTATGAAACAACGGCATTGGCGCAAGCGCAAGCAGAAATTGCAGCGTTAAAGGCCGAGTTAACCCAAACTCAGCTGCAACTTTGGCAGTTGAGCCAACACCAGCCAAAATTACCGTTGAATCAGGAGTTTACCGATGCCTTATAATTACTATCCTTTGATTCGTGGCCGTCAATTTGATTTACTAGCTTTACAACATATTTTATTGTCTACAAAGCACATTATCCCCATCATTGAACCAGTCAAAGCTATCCCAACGTTAAAAAAGACACTGCGGCTGCTTCTCCCCAAAAAGCAAGTGGGGTGGATCGAGAATCCCTTAGTGGGCCAATATGGGTTACAACCTTCGGCACAGCAGCAACTACCAACAACAAAACTACGACAACAACCCAATCTGAAATCGGTCTATTACTTTGATCAGCGCAATTGTGACTCTACCAACGTCAACACTAACCAGACCTACGTTATTTGCCAAAATTACACCTATCTAAATGCGCACCAACAGCAATTATCCCAATGGTCGCCGCAAGCTGTGATTATTCCCGATGAAGCGCGCTTTCGCCAATTACTGCAGCATACCCAACTGCCCCAAATCAGTTTGTCAGACCCATTCCATTACGAAGCGGATCTGGGCGAATACCTCGATCAGCCAGATGAACATTTCACCTGGGCCCCTTATTTAGGTCGGCTTCGGCCTTACCAAATTGGCTTTAGCGATTATGCGATCAGTGGCGCTTATTATTCTGATGTGGGTGCACCAAAAACGCGGCAAGCCATTCATCTGACTTACCGCGGTCCTGCTGGTGATATTCGTATGCATCATTTTGTTTCATTCGATGATGGCCAGTTATTTGCCCAAAAAGAAAAGTTTCTTGATTTATTGACTCAATTACGGCATTTCGTTGCGGCACATCGGTCAGAGATTCAACTAACTGCGCCTTTACAGCAATTACTTTACCATTTTGAGATTACTAAAAATCCTGGCTTTGGTACGGTCAAGCGTTTGTTATTAGCGCATCATTTACGCGTTATTGATCAAACTTTAGATCAAATCAACTAGCCGTTTAGACGCTTACCACAAGTATTCAACTGGATTTTTGACATATTGATCATAAACATCAGCCACGATTTTCATTTGTTCAGCAGTCAACGGTGGTAATTCGGAAGCCATCGTGTTGCGTTCGATTTGTTCAGGTTTACTTGCACCCGGAATGACAGCAGAAACTGCATCATACATTAAAATATACCTCAAAGCCATTGCAGCTAAATTATCCGTTTTTAGCTGTTTTTTTAATACTTGGGCAGCTTTCACACCAGTAAGATAATCGACACCTGAAAAGGTCTCACCACGGTCAAACAGCTGACCTTGACGATTGCTTGCACGATGATCAGCTGGATCAAAATGTGTCTGCGCATCAAATTTACCCGTCAATAAGCCACTAGCTAACGGTACCCGAGCTAGAATGCCGACATTATGCTGTTGTGCTAATTGGAAAAATAGCTGTGCTGGGCGTAACCGAAACATATTAAAAATAATCTCAACAACGCTGGTCCCATAATCTAGCGCCTTGATACCTTCTTCTACACGTTCGACGCTGACCCCATAATTACGAATCTTACCCGCTTTTTTCAATTCATCCAATGCCCAAAAAGTTTCTGGCTGATAATAAACAGACATCGGTGGACAATGTAATAGCACGATATCTAAAGCATCAACGCCCATATTTTTTAAAGATTCATCTACATAGCGCCGCACATGATCCGGATCAAAGTGTTCAACCGTTAATGGCTGTTCCTTCCGGCCGATCTTAGTTGTGAAATGAACATCTGGGTGTTGTTTTACGAACGCACCAACTGCCTGTTCACTGCGGCCATCTTGATAACCATCAGCCGTATCGAAAAAATTGACACCGCGATCATAGGCTTCAGCCAAAGTTGCCGTTGCATCTTGGGCATCAAAGGGTGCCCCCCATTTGCCGCCCAGCTGTCAAGTCCCTAATGAGACGTCACTGATTTTATAATTTGTCTTACCTAATTGACGATAGTTCATTGATTAACGACCTTTCTAAATAAATATGAGCCCTGTTTTAAATCAAGCCACAAAAAAAGAGCCTGAACATCAAAAATTTTCATTTGCTGCCCCAGACCCTTAAAACCGTCTAACTATACTTAATTACAATTGAATCGCTCATGAAAAGTGATTACAAAACTCGAACTGCAAAACTTGGCATGAAGTATTGCGAAATAGAAGCAATCGTGACATTTTCACCTGGCACCGGCGCATTCACATATTGATTATTGCCAATATACAAAGCAACATGATACGTCGAACCACGGTCACCCCAGAACAATAAGTCTCCTGGTTGTGCCTGACTGACAGCAATTTGCGTACCAGCGCTTTCCTGTGGTACGGTCCAACTACCTATCTGCATCCCTAAGGCATTGGCAAAAACATACTGCATCAAACCAGAACAATCAAAGCTGCTTGGCCCTTTACCGCCCCAAACGTAAGGTTTGCCAATCTGCTGTTCGGCTAAAGCAATAACTTTTTGTGCTTTAGTTTGATCTGTATTTGTAGCTGTGCTATTTGTGGCTATCGTATTGGTTGCAGTATTTGTGACTGCTGTATTGGTACCAGACACGGCATCACTAGGTGCAGAAAGAGGCGTGCCAACTTCAGCCGTGTGCTTGGCATTTTGATCACTCTCGCCGCCAGAAGCCGAAACATAACGTGCTGGCACCCAACCGTTTGCCACATGATACCATGTTTCACCGCCGACATCTTGTGTTTGATCATAGCTGATTGTCTGCCCGCTGCTCAAATACTTACCCGTCGCATGACTGAAGCCAGCCTGAGACCATAGTGTTGTCCCACCGTCTTTATATGTAACGGTTAACTGTCCTGCAGTAGCTGCTTGGGTTTGATTGGTACTAGCAGCAGTTGTATTGGTTGTCGTTGATTGCGGATTTGTATTCGTTGAAGCTGTGGCTGCTGGCTGTGCTTGCTTATTATCAAAACTTAGATAAATGCCCGGAATCCAAGCATTGTCACCAACTTTATACCAGGTCGTATTTCCGATTTGTTTGGAATCATAAATCTGCACGGTTTGTTTATAAGTCACATAGCTTTTTGGTTGTTGAAAATTTGGTGAAGCCCAGACAGTGGTAGAACCTTCACGATAAGAAACGGTAGCTGATTGTGTCGCTGCCTGAACTTTTTGCTGACCTTGATTGGCATTCATCAAAGCAATGCCAGCCAAACCAGCAACACCTGCCGAAACTGTTAAAAAAGCTTTTCGATGCGTCATATCCAATCCTCCAAATCCCAATATAATTATCGTTCGTTCTAAATGTTAATTTTTTATTAACATCTTAATATTACATTTACCATTTTAACATACTCTTAACTATTGTGATTCAATTTTTGCAAAACAATCCTTACCAAAAGTGACTTATTCCTGTTTTTTTAAAAAACTAAGCCCGTTATTTAATAATCGTTTCCAGTGCTACCGTGATCATCTCACCAAAAGTTTCTTGCCGTTCTTGCGCCGTCGTTTCGCCGCCATTAAAAATGTGATTGCTGATCGTAAAAATCCCCAAAGCTTGGGCCTGATATTGAGCCGCTAATAGATATAAAATCGGTGTCTCCATCTCAGCAGCCAACACGCCATAAGCCGCTAACTGCTTAAAGTTGATTTGGGCATCGTAAAACCGATCTTGCCCGATAACATTGCCTACATAAGCCGCATGCTCAATATTTTGTGCTGCTTGATAGGCTTGACGCAATAAATCAAAATCAGCCGTTGGCGCAAAAGAAATACTCGGACCAAAAATATTATGTATCACACTGGAATCTGTACTGGCTGCTTGAGCCAACACAATATCTCGCAGTTTTAATTGCGGTGCCAAACCACCAGCAGTGCCAACACGAATTAATTTTTTAACCTGATATTCTGCTAATAACTCGTGAACATAAATACCGATCGATGGTATCCCCATCCCAGTTGCTTGCACGGATACAGGTACCCCTTGATATTTGCCGGTGTAACCATACATATTTCGAATGTCATTATAGCGCTTGGCATCCGTCAAAAAGTTTTCGGCAATAAACTTAGCGCGTAGCGGATCCCCTGGTAATAACACTCTGTCAGCAATTTCACCTTTTTTTGCAGCAATGTGTGTACTCATCTTTTCCCTCCAACCTTACTTCTCAATGAACCTTAACGGACACAATTAAATTTTAGCAAAAAAGCCGGTTAAAATTTTCAAGTTTGTGGAATCTTTAATAAATCATATCAAAATAAGTTCCAGCTAACCATTTTTTAGACTTATTTGAACTCAAAGCGAGCTATAAAACCGTTCTCATTTAATCTTACAGCGATAAATACTTTTAGCAGGACTTTTTTTGGGTTAAACTATCCTTAATCATTTATGATAAAGTGTGTTAGTCACATCACCAATAATGTGTTATCAGGCTAAGTCTGAATCCTATCTGCACCTACACACATAACTAATTTAAGGTTGAAGGAAGTCCCGTCATTATGGAAAAAAGAACCGTCGCCCAACTCATGGTCGAATCGCTAAAAAACGAAGGCGTTAAATATGTCTTCGGTATTCCTGGCGAAGAAAATATTAATTTTGTAGATGCTATTGATCAAGCGCCTGATATTGAATTTATCTTAGCCCGCCATGAACAAGGTGCTGCTTTCATGGCCAGTGTTTACGGCCGCTTAATGAACCAAGCTGGGGTTTGTGTGGCTACGCTAGGCCCTGGTGCGCTAAATTTAGTCCTAGGTGTCGCCGATGCACAAACCAATTCTACGCCATTGGTTGCCATTTCAGCCCAAGGCGGGTTGAATCGGATTCACAAAGAATCACATCAAGTGATCGACCTTGTGTCCATGTTTCGACCCGTCACCCAGTGGTCCCAAATGATTCTTGAACCCGGTGCTATACCAGAAATGATGCGCAAAGCTTTTTCACTGGCTGAACGTGACCGCCCAGGTGCCACCTACTTAGCCTTACCACAAGATGTTGAACAAATGCCTGCCCCTGAAACTTTACAGCCATTGCCGATTCCCCCAGCTTCGATCACCGAACCTACCAAGGCGGATATTGAAGCAGCCGTCGACTTGATCAAAAGTGCCAAGCATCCAATCATTTTAGCTGGGCATGGTGTGGTTTTAAAAAATGCTGAAGCGGAATTACAGGCTTTTAGTCGGCAATTCAACATTCCTGTTGCCACTACTTTTATGGCTAAAGGTGCGATCAGCGATCGTGAAGCTAATGCACTTGGTGTCGTTGGTTTCATGCGCCATGATTACGAAAACTTTGCCTTTGATCAAGCTGATCTGATCATTGCCGTTGGATTTTCCATTCAACAATTTGATCCGGCTAAGATCAATCCTAATGGCGATAAAAAAATTTTACATATCAATATGTTCCGAGAAGATCCTGACAGTCATTACAATGTCAGCTTAAATATCGTCGCTAACATTGCCAAGAGTCTGGCTCGTTTAAATACGGGTTTACAAGCAGAAAACGTCCATTTCCCCAAACTAAAGTTACCCATCAAAAAAATGCGCCATCATGAATTGACTGATCATGTGACCGATGACAGTTTCCCACTCAAACCGCAAAAAATCGTGACTGATACGCGTGCCGCCCTCGCTGATGATGACATTGTTTTGGTAGATACTGGTGCTGTCAAAATGTGGATGGCGCGTTTATTTGAAACATACGCTACCAATACCTGCTTGATCGATAATGGTCTTTCGACAATGGGGTGGGCTTTACCTGGTGCCATTGGTGCCAAATTAGCAGCGCCAAACAAGCGCGTGCTTGCGGTCATGGGGGATGGTAGTTTCTTAATGAATGTCCAGGAAATTGAAACTGCCGTTCGTGAAGACTTGCATCTTGTCATTCTAGTTTGGGCGGATCAATCCTATGGCCTGATCAAATGGAAAATGGACCTATCCTTAAAGCATCATTCCCAAGTCGATTTTACTAATCCTGATATTGTTACGTTAGCCCGCAGTTTTGGCGCGATCGGCTATAACATTCAACGTGCCCAAGATCTTGCCCTCATATTGGCTAAAGCATTGGCCGCAACTAAGGGGGTTCATATTATTTCAGTACCCGTTGATTATTCTGAAAATATGAAACTGATCAATCGTTTAGGCAATGTAACCATCAAACTATAGTGAGGGGGTCTTAAAGTTGCACGCCTTACTCATTCGTCTCACGCGGACTAGCTTTAAATTAAATAAGTGGATTCGCAAGTTTCGTATTTATGCCGCCATTCGGCAAACATTTTCGATTTTATTTCCTTTCGTGGTCATTGGGTCCTTTTTTCGGGCTTTAAATTTAGCTATCTTTCGGCCGGATGGCTTTTTTGCGACAGTTTGGCACATTGAGGATTGGCTGCCTTATTATACCCAAATTGCGAAACCAATTGCTGCTATCACAACGCTGACGATTAATGTCATTGCATTGCTAGCCGTTTTTTTGGTAGCAAAATATCTAGCCCATGCTCTGAAAGATGATGATCATATCGTCGGCATTTGTGGTCTTTTGACTTTACTGATTCTTAATTTTAACTTTAATGCGCTTTCTCACAGTCTTGACCATCAAAATGGCAGCGACACATTACCCTTTAATAACTTTGGGTTTAGAGATTTATTTTTTAGTTTGCTTATTGGGATTCTCGTCGCTTATTTTTATCATGTCCTAGCCGCTTTTTCCAAACGGCATTTACCCCACAAAAACATCGATCAAAGTTTTACGACTCGTGGTATTCATGCCATTTTTCCTGTCAGTGTGCTTTTGATCACGTTTGTACTACTTAGTTTTGGCATTAGTTTCACACCCCAACATAATTTAAGCACCCTTTTTTATGGTCTCTTAGAAATCCCTTTAAGCACACGAAATCACGTAACTTTATTTCTTTTTTTCATTACCTTGATCAATACGCTATTGGGCTTTTTAGGCATTAGTGGACCGTTGAATTTTATGACCCAAAATATCGCTAATCCAGCAGGGGCAGCCAACTTAAGCCACGCTTTGAGTACTAAGAATCTATTTACAGTGCCCAATCCAGTAACGTTACACACCCTATACGATACTTACGGCAACTTTGGTGGCAGCGGCATGACCCTTGGACTGATCCTAGTCATCTTATTTTTGATCAAAAATCATGGTCTGCGCCAAGTTGCGGCCTTTAGCTTCCTACCTAGTTTGGTGAATATTAATGATCCAATTATGCTGGGTATCCCGATTATTTTTAACCCGTTATTATTGATTCCATATACAATTTCACCCTTAGTCAGCATGGCAATTGCTTGGTTATTTATCAATGTCCATTGGATGCCCCCAGCCGTTTATGCCGTTCCTGGAACCACGCCTGGTATCTTATTAGGCTTTCTTGGCACGAATGGGAATTACATGGCTTTACTTGTCAGCATACTAGGTTTATTCACTTCGGCAATGATCTATTATCCTTTTATCCGCATCATCGCTCAGATCAACACACATGAAAGCTTTGCAAAATCAAAGGTGACAACTCATGCATAGAAAATTTCCACAAAATTACCGCTGGATCATCGGCGCTCTATTGTTGATTGCTTTATTTTTAGGTTTAGCAATTCCGGGCTATCATTGGATGCAGCAAAATGTCAAATACGCACGGGTCATTCACAATTCTCGAGTTTCGCCAATTATTTTTATCCCCGGCAGCAGTGCAACCCAAGATCGCTTCGATGATTTGATCAATCAGCTCAATGCCAATAATCGGAATCATAGTCTTGTCAAAATTACGGTGCACACCAATGGTAAGCTGCAAGTAACTGGTAAAGTCAGCCCGCGGGATAATCAACCATTTTTTGTGGTCGGATTTGAAAATAATAAAGATGGCTATAGTAATATCAAAAAACAAGCGGCTTGGTTTGATCAAGCCATGGATTATCTAGTGGATCGCTATCATTTTAATAATTTTTCCGGTATCGGTCACTCTAACGGTGGTTTGATCTACACCTTATATCTAGAGAAATATTTTGATAGTGATGATTTATCTATGCGCACATTGATGACCATTGGAACCCCTTACAATTTTAGTGAAAAAAATCCCGCGAATCGTACACAAATGCTCAGTGATTTTATAACTGATAAAAAGAAGATTCCAACAGATCTAACGGTTTATTCTATTGCCGGCACAGAAGACTACAATGATGATGGCATTGTCCCTTTTCAAAGCGTAGAGGCTGGCAAGTTCATCTATCAAGATCAAGCAAAACATTATACTGAAATTACCGTAACTGGATCGAACTCTCAGCATTCTGATCTGCCAACGAATCAACAAATTGTTCGTTTGATTGAACAATATGTCTTAGATGATAATGGTAACAACCGTAATGGCACCCCAAATGCGAGAAATCGAAATTAACAATTAAAAAATTAACGTAAAAAAATAAGCTAAAAGCGGCGTTCAACCCGTTTTTAGCTTATTTGTCGCAGTACAGCATTTGCTGTAGTGTAAGTCCGCTCCACAACGTGCTTACACAAACACTACTCAAAAATCCGTTGAGCGCCAATTGACACGTGTCCTGCATAAAGTCCAATCTCTCGGACAACAACTCATCGCAACTTCTAACTTAACATATTTATACTTATTTATCAAGTATGTACCCGTTTCCGGAATTTTTGCAATAATTCACCCAACATCTGCGCAATCATAAACCCCACCGAGATCGCCCCAATAACCATTAGAACGGTTAGCAAATACGAAAATGCCGTCGTCAAACGTCCCAAAACAAAGTAGCGGATGGCTTGAAAAGCAGTGGCTCCAGGAACTAGCGGAACCAGCGCTGGAATGTTAAATAATAGGGTCGGGGTTTGCTTCAGCGGGGCGACAACCACACTTAAAAAGCCAATCAGAAAAGCACCGACAAGATTGGCTAATAATTTGCCTGACCCCCACTGCCATAAAACCCAATAACTCAGCCAGCCGGCCACCCCGATCCAAGCACAGGTATTTAAAACTCGGCGCTGAATGTTCAACATAATCCCAAAAGTAATTGTGGCAATATAGCTAAAACTAATCTGTACCAATAATTGTAAGTAAAGGTTCATATGCATTGCCATCCTATGTCAAAAAATGAAAAACTAATGCGATGCCACTGCCAATCGCACCCGCACTCAGAGTAGCTTCTACCCCCCGCGTAATACCTGACATTAAATGGCCTGCTAATAAATCCCGCAAAGCATTTGTTAGTGGTACTCCTGGAACTAGCGGCATGACAGCTCCAATTACAATATTGTTTACACTATGACCTAAATTAAAGCGAACGGCCAAAATTGTGAAAATCCCAATTGTCAATGAAGCTGTAAATTGACTAATAAATTGAATCTGAATTAAATTGTCGATGTAATCATTGATAAAAAAGCCTAACATACCAATAACAAAAGCAATCGGTAAATCATACCAATCATAATATCCTGAAAATAAAATCATTAAAGTGGCACTAACAAGACCCGCGCTTAATAATTGCCACCAAAAAGGAAATGTTGGTGCATTTTTATCAATTTGAATCAAACGGGTAATTAATTCTGTTAGATCAATTCGATGATGTGCAAAATCACGTGATGCCGAATTGACACGTGCAATTTTCTCCAAATCTATCTTGCGATTATTTATTTGAATGAGCTGCGTATTCGGTGCATCAAAAGTCCCAATAGTTATCACTGTAGTGGTCGTAAATATCTGTGCTTCTTGGACCCCACCGTTATTCGCAATCCGACGCATGGTATCTTCCACACGATACATCTCTGAACCATTCTCAACCATAATTTTACCAGCTAGCAGACAAGCTTCAAAGACAAGGTTGATATTTACCTGACCATTCAAATCACTAAGTTCAATTTTTTGCGGATCTAAATGTTTTTCTTCAGCCAATTTAGTGCTCCTATCAGTTACGAACATTATTTTGTTCGTATACAGTTGCTAAACATCTTATAGCCTAAGCTTATTACTCATTATAGCCGAAAATAGACAAAAAAAATACGCAAACCATTATGGTTTCCGTATAACCTAGCGCGGCGACTTCCTAACCTCGCAGGCGGTTGCCCGCCAACTACTTTCGGCGTTAAGAAGCTTAACTTCTGTGTTCGGCATGGGAACAGGTGTTGCCTTCTCGCTATCGCCACCGCACTTCTCCTGAGCACTTCGTGCCCTCAAAACCACATATCATGTCTTCTTTACCCTTGAATCTTCTGCTTGCCGTTCTTTTGGTCAAGTCCTCGACCGATTAGTATCAGTCCGC
>NZ_JACGCJ010000023.1 GCF_021030645.1 Agrilactobacillus fermenti
TTAGTGCGACTATACCTCCATGATGAAATAAATAATTCCAATGACTGATCGTTGTCGCTTTGATACCAAACTCCCGTTCAATAGAATTGGCCGATCGGCCGTTTTTAAGTAGGCCAATGAAATGAAGCTTCTCATCAATAGAATATCTGGAACCTTTTCGGCCCATAAAAAATACTCCTTCCTAAGCAAACAGGTTTTAATTATTTACCTGTCTACTTAAGTAGGAGTATAGCCGAGGCCAATCTTTTTTGTTGATTTTGTACTTGTAGGTTGCATTCTAGCTTGCCCAATATACCTAAATTAAAATCAATCTTTGGACCTATGTAAATCAAGTGAATACACGGCATAATAGATTTATAAACTTAAGGCAGATTTATTTGGAGGCAAATAATTTATGAATGAAAGACAAAGAATCCTCGATTTAGTAAAAAAAGGCATTATCTCATCAGAAGAAGCATTGGTTTTATTAGAGAATCTAGAAAAAAATGGAACAACGGTGACAGATACGACCGTGGATCATGATCAAACAGCAGAGACAACCGATACTGATCAAGCTACAGATGATACACAAGCACAGCACCTTGCAGATTTAAGATTGAAACGTGCCCAGTTAAAGGATAGTTTGAATTCAATTGACCATCAAATCAAAGCGGCCAACGAGCAGATTACGGTTCTAGATACGATGGAAGATTTAGAAGGCTTGGCTGAAGACAAGGCTAATGAACGAACAGATCTAAAACAAAAAGTTAATGACTTGACAGCAACACGTGCAGAAGTTCAAAAACAAAAACAAGCTTTAGATAGTCAGATTGAAGATTTGAAAGCTGACGAACACGCAAAAAGCGCTTCTAGCTTTGATACACTTTCAGATGATTGGAAAGATACTGCCCGGAATACTTTTTCTGATTTAACCCAGAAATTGACAGAAGCTGGCAACCAAGTTGGTTCTTTTGTTAAGGAATCCGTCGGTTCATTAATGGATAATGTGGACTGGAAAGATATCAACATGAAAGTACCAGGATTGGCAACATCTGAATTTGAGCACCAGTTCTTGTATGAAGACAATCAAGCTAAGTTAGTTGATTTGAAATTGGCAAATGGATCTATTAAATTAGAACCATCAGAAAACGACAATATTGCCGTAAATGCTAAAATTAAATTATTTGGCCACATGAGTGAGGATACACCCTTTGAAGCATTTATGAACCGGGTGAATATTGATGTCTCTAATGATCGGTTTGTTTTCCAAGTTCCGAATAAACGCATTAAAGCTGATTTGACAGTTTATTTACCAAAACGTGATTATGAACGGATCAGTGTTAAAATGTTAAACGGGAATCTTGATGTTAGCAATATTAGCAGCAGTGACTTCTATGCCAAAACGGCTAATGGCAATTTACGTTTTTCTCAAAGCCAGTTAAGTTATTTGGAGGCTGAGAATGTTAATGGTCATGTGATCATTGAAAATGGTTCAGTAACGGATAGCGTTTTAGCAACAGTTAATGGTAACGTCGTCGTTGCCGCTGATATTCATAGCGGTCAATTTAATACAGTGAATGGAGAAGTTCGCGGAACGATTACGGGGCAAACTTTACACAAGTTTGTTGCTAATTCAGTTAATGGTAACGTTAAATTGGCTGTGGATCCTGATTTAGCTTTAAGTGTCAAAGCCAAGACACGCTTCGGTAGTATTAAAAATCGGATTGAAAAGATTGAATTAGTTGATAACCAGGCCAATGATAAACAAACTAATTTCACGCGAGGCACCCAGGATGATCCAGCAAGTATTGAACTTTCAACAACAGCTGGTAATATTTTATTGAAAGATAATGCCAACGCGTAATGTTTAATAAGTGTACTGGAGGAAAATAATGGCAAAAAAAAGATTAACCAAATCTAATAATTCTGTGTTTGCCGGTGTTTTAGGCGGTATTGCCGACTATTTTAACTGGGACCCGACATTAGTTCGAGTACTATATGTGATTATATCTTTCTTTTCAAGTGGTTTTCCTGGCATATTAGTTTACTTAGTTTTGATGCTGGTTATGCCAGATGCACCTAAGAAAGATACTGGTCAGGGTTCAAAAAATAAGCGACCACGCAAGGATGTAACGGATACATCATCTTCTGATGATGATTGGAGTGACTATTAATGTTAGCACTATTATTGTTATTGCTTTTCATACCGTTACTGATCGTATTTATCATCGCTGTTATATTTGGCTTCGGCGCTTTGTTATTTGCCTTGATCCGCTTTGTGCTGCCATTCTTAGTCGTAGGCGCTATATTATGGCTGATATTTGGACATGGCGATCGTAGAAAGCACCACCATTACCAGTGGTATGAAGAATCGCAAAATCAGGCGATGCATTACAACAATCAGCCACAAACAAAAAAACGCAAAGATATAACCAATCAAAGTACGCACCAAGATGATGATTGGAGCGACTTTTAAAGCTGAATTGGCAACTTTGTAAAAGTTAATTTTAAGTTAATAACTAAGCATAGCGGCTAGTGAAGTGATATAAGCACTGGCAATGAAGAGTTCGGCACAAGACAGTTGTTTTGTGACCGGACTTTTTTCTGTGAATTGAATTTTTAAGGGCTAAACGCAGGGGATTGATGGGGGTACTTTTAAAAGTTGTTAACGCTACACAGGCGCAGATGGTTTTTGTCACATGCTTACGCTATTTAATCACTTAGAATTATAGTAAAATGATATTGTAGTTTTATATTAATTAGGGCAAAGGAGCTAAAAACATGGTAGATAAAGTTAGTGTTAAAGATTTAGCTCAAGCAACACATTTATCAGTATTTTCTGGTAAAGAATTCCTAGCAAATAAATTTGTCACTGTTAGTGATATTTCACGTCCTGGGTTAGAATTGACGGGTTATTTTAATTTTTATCCTGAGGAACGAATTCAGTTGTTTGGGATGACGGAAATTTCGTTTTCTAAGAATATGACTAGTGATGAGCGGTTTGTAGTTATGAGTCAAATGGCTCGTCCTGAAACGCCGATGTTTTTGGTTTCGCGTAATTTACCGGCTCCTAAAGAAATGATTGAGGCGGCCACCAAACATAAAATTCCTGTTCTAGGTTCTAAATTACCGACGACACGACTATCCAGTTTATTAACGGAGTATTTAGACCGACAATTAGCTGAACGGCGATCCATTCATGGCGTTCTAGTTGATATTTATGGTGTTGGTGTGATGATCACGGGTGATTCAGGCGTTGGCAAGAGCGAAACTGCTCTAGAATTAGTTAAACGCGGACACCGGTTAATTGCTGATGATCGCGTTGATGTCTATCAACAAGATGAACAGACGATTGTTGGTGAGGCACCTGCAATTTTGAAGCATTTGTTAGAAATTCGTGGTCTTGGCATCATTGACGTTATGAATCTGTTTGGTGCTGGAGCTGTACGTGAAGAAACACCAATCGACTTGATCGTACATTTAGAGAACTGGTCAGCAGATCGTAATTATGATCGCTTAGGTTCTGGAGAACAATATCAAAGCGTGTTTGATGTTGATATTCCTAAGATCACTGTTCCAGTCAAAGTTGGCCGAAATTTAGCGATCATTATTGAAGTGGCCGCAATGAATTTCCGTGCAAAATCAATGGGTTATGATGCAACAAAAGTTTTTGAGAAAAATCTAAATGAATTGATTCAGCAAAATGAAGCAAATGATGAGAATCAACCGACAACTTAAATTATTTTGGTTAATGGAGATGTAATTTTTGATAAATTTGGCTTTGGGGGCAATTGATCCAGTTGCCTTCACACTAGGACCAATAGCCGTTCGCTGGTACGGTATTATTATCGCTGCTGGGGTGGCAATTGCTGTGATTTTGACACTTCGTGAGGCACCAAGACGACAAATCATGCCTGATGACATTGTAGATTTGATTTTGTGGATGCTGCCTTTTGCTTTGATTGGGGCCAGAACTTATTATGTGGCCTTTGAATGGCAATACTATAAAAACTATCCCTGGGATATCTTCAAAATATGGCAAGGTGGCATTGCCATTTATGGTGGCCTTTTAGCTGCCTTGATCGTGATTATTGTTTTTTGTGCCGTACGCATGATCCCCGTTTGGCTATTATTAGATATCATTGCCCCTACCGTTTTAATTGCCCAGTCTATGGGGCGTTGGGGTAATTTTATCAATCAAGAAGCCTTTGGAGCTAAAGTTTCGCAGGACTTTTTAGAAAATTTACATATACCGCAATTTATTATTGATCAGATGTGGATCCATGGGGCTTATCGGCAACCAACGTTTCTTTACGAATCACTATGGACATTAATTGGATTTATTATTTTAATGAGCGTGCGTCATCGCCAACATCTGTTTAAGCGTGGTGAAGTATTTCTAAGTTATGTTATTTGGTATGGCATTGGTCGGGCTATGATCGAAGGTATGCGGACTGATAGTTTAATGTGGGGGAGTATTCGCGTTTCTCAGGCTTTATCGATTATCTTAGTCGTTTTAGCTTTGGGATTGGCAATCTACCGTCGCCATAAAGTTGCAGATTTACCGTGGTATTTAGATGGTAGTGGTCTAAAATATCCCTATCAGAGATAAAGGAGTTTGATTATGACAACGAAAATCGCCGTTCTTGGCTCTGGGTCTTGGGGCACAGTATTAGGGGAATTACTTGTAAAAAATGGCCATGAGGCTGTGATCTGGGGTCGATCAGAACGTGAAATTCAGCAGATCCAAAGTGAACATCAGAATACGCACTATTTGCCCGGCATCAAGTTAAACCCAAACTTAAAAGCGACTACTGATTTAGAGTCGGCACTGCAAGGGGCGGCAGCTGTTTTATTTGTGATTCCCACTAAAGCGATTCGGCATGTCGCTCAGCAAGTGGCCCAGGTGCTCCACAAGCAGCAACAATCGCCGATATTGATCAGTGCGACGAAGGGACTCGAACAGACGACTAATGAACGCGTTTCTGAAGTGATTGCTTCAGTTATTCCCAGGGCTAATTACGCTGGATTAGTCGTTTTATCAGGTCCAAGTCATGCTGAAGAAGTTGTCCGCGAAGATATCACCACACTAACAGTTGCTTCGACAGATGCAGCCAGTGCCCAATGGGTCCAAAGTATATTTATGAATCATTATTTTCGCTTATATACCAATGCTGATGTTGTTGGCGTTGAGATCGGCGCCGCACTAAAGAATGTGATTGCTATTGGCGCTGGTGCTTTGGTTGGATTAGATTATGGTGATAATGCCAAAGCGGCTTTAATGACACGGGGGCTAGCGGAAATGACACGGATGGGCGTGGCTTTGGGGGCACAGCCATTAACCTTTAGTGGTCTATCTGGGTTAGGCGATTTAATTGTGACCTGTACCAGTCCACATTCCCGCAATTGGCGAGCTGGGCGCAGCTTAGGCCAAGGGCAGTCATTGGAACACATATTGACGACGATGGGTATGGCCGTTGAGGGCGTTTACACGGCCAAAACGGTTCATGATCTGTCAATTGCGCGGAATATTGATATGCCAATTTCAGAAGCAATCTATCAAGTTTTATATGCACATCAAAATATTCAAAGCGTGATTGCACAAATGATGCAGCGTCATGCTAAATCAGAGAATGAATTAATGCGCACACGCAATTAAAGGAGTTCAGTTATGAAAGTCAGAAAAGCGGTTATCGCAGCTGGCGGCTTTGGCTTGAGTTTGTTGCCAGCAACTAAGGCAGTGCCAAAAGAGATCCTGCCAGTTTTTGATCGACCGGTCATTGATTATCTTGTCCGTGAAGCCCAGCAAGCAGGTATTACGGATATTTTGTTGATTTCAGGGAAGCGTAAACGTGCAATCGAAGATTATTTTGATGCGGCACCTGATTTGGAGATTCATTTGGCTGAAAGTCACAAAAACCATTTATTGGCTATGGTTAAAGCAACGGACAATGTCAATTTATATTTTGTGAAACAAAATGATCCTACTGGCATTGGCGATGCCTTATTATTGGCTGAAGATTTTGTAGATAATGAACCTTTTGTCGTCATGTTGAGTGATGATATCGTCCTTGATCCTAAGCCATTGACACAACAGTTGATTGCTGACTTCAATCGGTTACAACAACCTATTTTAGGGGTACAGTCGGTTTCAAGTCAGGCAACGAGCAGTTATGGCATCGTTGAATTGGCTGACCACTTGCAAGCTGGCTTGGGTAAAATCAAATCGATCGTTGAGAAACCTGGACCAGTTTCAGCTCCAAGTTCTTTAGGTATTATTGGCCGTTATGTTTTACCGGGCTCTTTTTTTGAAGTCTTAAGGCAGCGTCCGGGCGATTTACCCGCTACAGAACAACTCTCAGCTGCCTTAAATCAATTAAATCAGACACAACAGATTTATGCCCGGGAATTTACAGGACAGCGTGAAGACATTAGCGGCAAGTTTGGGTTACTTAAGGCAACGATTGATTATGGTTTGAATTCAGAGGAATATGGGTCAGAAGCGGCGACTTATATTAAACAGTTAGTCGCCAACAATTTCGAAAATTAGAATTCACTATGAGTTATCCAAGAATTATGTTCTTTAAATGAACGGTATGCTAATATTTTGAGTGATGTTTCCATACTAAAATTAATCGAGGTTGTTAAGTTGACAAAGATCATTCCAATATTGCCGTCAGCAGATTTATATATTGACCGGGCACTCAAAGCTTTTGAACAAAATAACTATGATAAGGCAATACGATATTTTCGATTGGCTTTGAGTTTGTCGCAAAAGTCGAGTGAGCAAGTTTATCTGATGACTCAATTGGCAGTTGTTTACGAATGTCAAGGCAATTTTGGCCAAGCTGTTCAACTTTTAGAACAATTATCTCAGCAGACTTTTCGCCGAAGTCCTGAATTGTGGTATTTTCTGGCGGAAGCCTATGCTAAATGTCAGAATTATCGAGCAAGTTTATTTTATATTAAACAATATTTGCACAGTTCAAATCGGGATTATATTGAAGAAGCAAAGGAATTAAAACAACAACTTCAACAAAATAAGGGCAATTACTTTACAATCGATTAAGAGAGTAGACAAAAGTAAACTTTTGCGTTATTGTTATTATTAACTTATCAAAAGTAAGGAGGGCTTCTATGACAAAATCTTATGATGTCATTATTATTGGTGCTGGCCCTGGTGGGATGACAGCTGCTTTATATGCCTCACGTTCGAATTTATCTGTATTAATGGTTGATCGCGGTATTTATGGTGGTCAAATGAATAACACGGCTGAAATTGAGAACTATCCAGGTTATGCATCTATTCTCGGACCTGATTTGGGTGAAAAAATGTACCAATCAGCTACGAAGTTTGGGGCTGAGTATGCCTATGGTTCGGTATTAAGTGTCGAAGATCATGGCGATTATAAGACGGTGCATACAGATGATGGTGATTATGATGCTAAAGCTGTTGTTTTGGCTACTGGTGCTGAACACCGGAAACTAGGCGTTCAAGGCGAAGAAACCTATTCAGGCCGAGGTGTATCATACTGCGCTGTCTGCGATGGAGCCTTCTTTAAAGACAAAGAAGTTGTGGTGATCGGCGGCGGCGATTCTGCAGTTGAAGAGGGCTTATATTTAACACAATTGGCCTCTAAAGTAACTGTGATCCATCGACGTGATCAATTACGTGCTCAAAAGATCATGCAAAATCGCGCTTTTGCCAATGATAAAATGAATTTCGTTTGGAACGCACAAGTTGAAGAAATCGTTGGCGATGATCAAGTCGTAACAGGCGTGACCTATAAAGATAAAGAAACTGGTGAATTGCATACAGTTCCCGCTTCAGGTGTTTTCATTTATGTTGGTATTGAACCAATGACGAGTGCTTTCAAAGATTTGGGTGTCCTCGATGAAGATGGCTGGGTCTTAACGGATGACCACACGCGCACAGAGGTTCCTGGAATTTTTGCAGTCGGTGATGTTCGTAAAAAAGATTTACGCCAGATTACGACAGCTGTGGGTGAAGGCGGTCTTGCTGGGCAGGGTGTCTTTAACTACATTCAAGCATTAGATGACCAGAAGTTAAGTGAACATCTGGTTCAATAGTTTTTTCTTAAAATGATTATGTTTTAAAGGCTAATTTTATAGCTATAAAATTAAATTATTCAGGCAAAACTTGAGTAGGGTTGAAGCAAAATGTTGATTTTGTTTCTGACCCTATTTTTGTTTGAACGGATTATTTTAAATATATGTCTAAAAATAACTATTTGAAGAATTTATAATAGTTCATCATTGATAACGCTCTCGGTTGATGGGTATAATTAAAGTATCAAATGTACGGGAGGCTTTTTTGTATGAGCTGGCAAGATAATTATCAACTTTGGCAACAAGCTAAGGAATTAGATTTAGAACTAAAGCATCAATTAACGGCAATGGCCAATGACCAAGCCGCACTAGCTGATGCCTTTACAGCACCAATGGAATTTGGAACTGCCGGTATGCGCGGTGTTCTTGGCCCTGGAATCAATCGCATGAATATTTATACCGTACGTCAAGCAACAGAAGGTTTAGCAACGTTTATGGATACGTTAGATGCCGAGACAAAAAAACGCGGCGTCGCAATTAGTTTTGATTCACGCTATAATTCTGAATTATTTGCCCATGAAGCTGCACGGGTATTGGGCTATCATGATATTCCCACCTATGTTTTTGACCAGTTGCGGCCAACGCCAGAACTATCATTTACAGTGAGACATCTGCACACATATGCCGGTATTATGATCACGGCTAGTCATAATCCTAAACAGTATAATGGGTATAAGATCTATGGGCCAGACGGCGGGCAAATGCCACCTAAAGAAGCCGATATGATTACTGGCTTTGTGCGTAAAGTGACAGATCTTTTTGCAATCAAAGTTGCGGATGAACAAAACCTACGCGAAAAAGGATTAATGCATTTAATTGGTGAAGATGTTGATTTGGCTTATCTAGCTAATTTAAAGACTGTCTCCATTAATCACGATTTGATTGCACAGACCGGCAAGGATATGAAATTGGTATATACGCCACTGCATGGGACCGGTAAAATGTTGGCTGAGCGGGTGCTGCACAATGCTGGCTTCCAAGGTTTTAGGATGGTCACTGAACAGGCTATTTTAGATCCTGAATTTGCCACAACACCATTCCCAAACCCAGAGTTTCCACAAACATTTGATTTGGCAATCAAATTAGGTCAAGCAGAAGGTGCTGATGTGTTGATCGCCACAGATCCTGATGCTGACCGGTTGGGTACCGCTGTTCGACAGCCAGATGGTTCTTACAAGTTATTAACGGGTAATCAAATTGCTTCTATATTATTACATTATGTTTTGCAGGCACGGAAAGATGCAGGGACTTTACCAAGTAACGGTGCGGTAGTTAAGTCAATTGTTTCTACTGAGTTAGCAACGAAAATCGCTGAAAGTTATGGCGTGAAGATGGTTGACGTTGAAACTGGATTTAAATTTATTGCAGAACAAATTGAACAGTTTGAGACAACAGGAAGTTATGAATTTTTATTTGGCTTTGAAGAAAGTTATGGCTATTTAGTCAAATCATTTGTTCGTGATAAAGACGCTATGCAAGCAACTGTTTTGTTGGCAGAAGTAGCTGCATATTATAAATCCCAAGGTAAGACTTTATACGATGGTTTGGAAGAGTTATATCAGACCTATGGTTATTACTCTGAGAAGACGATCAGCAAGGACTTTCCTGGTATTGAAGGCGCTGGTGAAATGAAGCAACTAATGACACGGTTCAGAGAAGAAAAGCCAGATCGCTTCAATGGAGTTCAAGTGGCAATTACCGAAGATTATCAGACTCAAAAAGCAACCTATGCCGATGGTAAGATTGTGGATATTGATTTGCCAGTATCTAATGTCCTGAAGTACAAATTAGAAGATGGGACTTGGATCGCAATTCGGCCTTCAGGGACAGAGCCAAAAATCAAGTTTTACGTGGGGACCCAAGCAGATTCTGAAGCAAATGTTGCTCAAAAGTTGAATCAATTTGAAAAAGCACTGGACGAATTTATCAAACAGTAATTTTTGCATACGATTAGGCTGAACTACTCATAAACAATTGAGGGTTGGAATCGAAAAGTAATTTTGTTCTGGCTCTGTTAATAACGGCTGATCATTTAAAGCCTTAGCTGGCCAATCTGAATTTGGAGCTAAGGCTTTTTTGTGATTTTCAGAAATAGGATAATTAGTTTTATGAAATTTTCATGAGATTGACGGACAGATCAGGTTGCTTATGCTATCATATTAACAATTTAGATAAATTAGGAGTGATCGTATGGGTATGCATCAGTTTATTCAAGGCTTGAATGATTTGGAATTATTACGGCGGGCACCGGGTTATTTTAAGTACCAGGAACATACGGTCGCGGCACATTCTTTTCGCGTTGCTGAAATTGCACAATTACTCGCGGACATTGAAGAAGATGATGGTCAAAAAATCAACTGGCAAATGGTTTACGAAAAAGCATTGAATCATGATTATACCGAGCGGTTTATTGGGGATATTAAGACGCCAGTTAAATATGCCACCCATGATTTACGTCAGCGTCTCGCGCAAGTAGAGGCACATATGACTGAGAACTTTATTCAAAATGAAATTCCGGCTCGGCTACAGGCACGCTATCAGCGAAGACTATCTGAAGGTAAAGATGAATCATTAGAGGGTCGAATATTGTCCGTTGCCGATAAAGTGGATTTACTTTACGAGTCCTTTGGCGAAATTCAAAAGGGTAATCCCGAAAGTGTTTATACTGAAATCTTTCGAGAAAGTCTGACTACAATTTTACAATTCGATCAAATGGCCTCAACACGCTATTTTATTAAAGGAATGCTACCGGAATTATTAAATGAAGAGTTTCTTGATAAACCGCGCTTAGTAAAGCTTACACAGGAGATCATCGCGGCCCATCAGCAAACGAAATAATGGCGAAAATATGTTCGCTATGCTAAAATATAAAGTTGCAATTTGTTGATTAAAAAAACAAGTGGTAACTTTATTTTTGTATATAAATTTCATGGTTTTGTTAATGGAGGTTCAGTCATGATTGAACGTCAAACCAATCGAAAATTTGATTTAGTTTCAGCTTATCAACCAGCCGGTGACCAAGGCGCAGCAATCGAAAAGCTGACGCAAGGGTTTAAAACTGGCGTTAAAGAACAGATTTTAGAAGGAGCCACCGGTACCGGGAAAACTTTTACAATGGCTAATATTATTGCGAATTTAAATAAGCCAACCTTAATTATTTCCCACAATAAAACGTTAGCGGGCCAGCTATACGGCGAATTTAAGGAATTTTTCCCGCATAACGCTGTGGAATATTTTGTAAGCTATTATGATTATTACCAGCCAGAAGCCTATGTCCCTTCAAGTGATACTTATATTGAAAAGGATTCTTCAATTAATGATGAAATTGATCAATTGCGGCATGCGGCAACCAGCGCGCTGCTAGAACGTAATGATGTTGTAGTTGTTGCCTCTGTCTCAAGCATCTTCGGTTTAGGTGATCCGCGAGAATACCGTAATTCAGTCATTTCTCTGCGTGTCGGTATGACCATCGAACGGAATGAACTGTTAAGACAACTGGTGAATGTCCAATTTGAACGAAATGATATTGATTTTCAACGGGGTCGGTTTCGTGTTCGTGGGGATGTGGTTGAGATTTTTCCTGCAGCTTGGAATGATCATGCTTTTCGAGTTGAATTTTTTGGGGATGAAATTGATCGCATCGTAGAAGTGGATGCGTTGACCGGAGAAGTTATTGGTGAACGAGAACAGGTTTCTATTTTTCCAGCAACACACTTTATGACTAATGATGACCAAATGTCAGCGGCAATTAAACGCATCAAGGCTGAATTAGCTGACCGTCTTCAGGTTTTAAAAGCAGATGGGAAATTATTAGAAGCACAGCGTCTGGAACAACGGACGACGTATGATATTGAGATGATGCAAGAAATGGGTTATACCTCTGGCATCGAGAACTATTCCCGGCATATGGAGGGACGAGCTGAAGGTGAGCCGCCATTTACATTATTAGATTTCTTTCCTAAAGATTTTAATATTATGATTGATGAATCTCACGTAACGATGCCACAGATTCGAGGCATGTACAATGGTGACCGGGCTCGAAAACAAATGTTAGTAGATTATGGGTTTCGCTTACCCAGTGCTTTAGATAATCGACCATTAACATTAGAAGAGTTTGAACAACATGTGCATCAGATTCTTTATGTCTCCGCAACGCCGGGCCCTTATGAATTAGCGCGGACCGATCATGTGGTGGAGCAGATTATTCGGCCAACTGGTTTGTTGGATCCAACGATTGAAATTCGACCAATCATGGGCCAGATTGACGATCTAGTTGGTGAGATCAATAAACGGGTCGAACAAGATGAGCGTGTTTTTGTGACGACTTTAACTAAAAAGATGGCTGAAGATTTGACGGATTATTTAAAGGAACTAGGTATTAAAGTCAAGTATCTGCATAGTGATATCAAAACCTTAGAGCGCACGGAAATCATACGTGATTTACGTTTAGGCAAGTTTGATGTGTTAGTCGGTATCAATTTATTACGGGAAGGTATCGATGTTCCAGAAGTATCTCTGATCGCGATTTTGGATGCCGATAAGGAAGGTTTCTTGCGAGCCGAACGTTCGCTGGTTCAGATTATTGGACGAGCAGCACGTAATCAACATGGGCACGTAATCATGTATGCTGATAAAATTACCGATTCTATGCGGGCGGCCATAGATAAAACACAGCATCGGCGTGAAATCCAAGAAGCCTTCAATGAAAAACATCATATTCAACCGAAAACGATCATTAAACCAATTCGTGATTCAATTTCGTTGGTTAAGACCGTCGCACATGAGGAAAATGACGAAATTGCTAAAGAACTAGATTTTGATAATATGACAAAAGCTGAAAAGCGTGACTTGATCGATCGCATGACCGCGCAAATGGAACAAGCAGCAAAGAAATTAGACTTTGAACAAGCGGCCACTTTACGGGATACGATTCTAGAGCTAAAAGCAGAAGTGGAGTAATGTATGGCTAACGATAAAATTGTAATTCATGGCGCACGTGCGCATAACTTAAAAAATATTGATGTGACGATTCCTAGAGATAAATTGGTGGTCGTGACTGGGTTATCAGGTTCCGGGAAAAGTTCACTGGCCTTTGACACTTTGTATGCTGAAGGGCAACGCCGTTATGTTGAAAGTTTATCTTCCTACGCACGGCAATTTTTAGGTCAAATGGATAAACCTGATGTGGATTCCATCGACGGTTTAAGTCCGGCAATTTCGATTGATCAAAAAACCACATCAAAAAATCCACGATCAACAGTGGGCACTGTCACTGAAATCAATGACTATTTGCGACTTTTGTGGGCGCGCGTAGGTCAGCCTATTTGCCCCAATGATGGAACGCCGATTACGAGCCAGTCAGTTGATCAAATGGTAAACAAGACGCTTGCTTTACCAGAACGAACAAAGATCCAAATTATGTCACCAATCGTGCGTCAAAAAAAAGGGCAGCATAAAAAAATCTTTGCTCAGATTCAAAAGGAAGGCTACGTGCGTGTGCGTGTGGATGGTGAAGTTCATGATGTCTCTGAAGATTTTGATTTAGACAAAAATCTAAAGCATGATATTGATATTGTCATCGATCGATTAGTGATTCGTGATGGTATCCGTTCGCGCTTATTTGATTCGTTAGAGAGTGCTTTGCGGTTAAGTGATGGTTATGCCAATGTGGATGTTATTGGTGGTGAACCGTTAATCTTCTCTGAACATTATGCTTGCCCAATTTGTGGTTTTACAGTCGGTGTTTTGGAGCCGCGCCTCTTTTCCTTTAATGCACCATTTGGGGCTTGCCCAGATTGTGATGGCCTTGGCATGAAATTGGAAGTTGATCCTGACTTAGTAGTTCCCGATTCTAGCAAGACATTAGAAGAGGGCGCTTTAGCACCCTGGAATCCGATCAGTTCGCAGTATTACCCGAATATGCTCGCTCAAGCCTGTGCAGCGTTTAAGATTCCCATGGATAAACCTTTCAATAAATTGACCAAGAAACAACAACACACAGTCTTATATGGTTCAGAAGGCAAAAAATTTCATTTTCATTATCAAAGTGATTTTGGTAATGTTCGGGATGTGGATACTGCATTTGAAGGGGTGATTCCTAATGTGGATCGCCGCTACCATGAGACCAATAGTGACTTCACCAGAGAGCAAATGCGCTTGTACATGCAGGAATTAACTTGTCAGACCTGTCATGGTAAACGTTTGAATCGGCAGGCATTGTCCGTTAAAATTGCCGGTCAGGATATTGCCGAAGTGTCCGATTATTCAATCAAAGATGCATTACCCTTTTTTAAGGCATTGCACTTTTCTGAACAAAATGAAACGATTGCGAAGCCAATTCTAAAAGAAGTAAGCGATCGACTATCATTTCTAAATAATGTGGGTTTGGATTATTTAACATTGTCTCGTTCAGCAGGAACGTTATCTGGCGGTGAGGCGCAGCGGATTCGTTTAGCTACGCAAATTGGTTCTAATCTATCTGGCGTATTGTATATTCTAGATGAACCTTCCATTGGCTTACATCAACGTGATAATGATCGTTTGATCAATTCTTTGAAACGCATGCGTGATTTAGGCAATACTTTGATTGTGGTGGAACATGATGAAGACACGATGCGTGCAGCAGATTACTTGATTGATGTTGGGCCCGGTGCCGGTGATAAGGGTGGCCAGATCATGGCGGCTGGGACGCCAAAAGAAGTTGAGCAGAATCCGAATTCATTGACAGGTCAATATTTAGCAGGGAAAAAATACATTTCGGTGCCAACAAAACGCCGAAAGGGAAATGGCAAAAAGATTCGGTTGACTGGCGCTGCGGAAAACAACTTGAAGCAGATTACGGTAGACTTTCCTTTAGGCAAGTTTGTGGCTGTAACGGGTGTTTCCGGTTCTGGTAAATCGACTTTAGTAAACACCATCTTGAAGAAGGCATTAGCTCAAAAGTTAAATCATAATTCTAATAAACCTGGTAAATATAAGAAGATCTCAGGTTATCAGAATATTGAGAAATTAGTGGATATCGATCAAAGTCCAATTGGGCGGACACCACGTAGTAATCCGGCAACCTATACGAGTGTCTTTGATGATATTCGGGGTCTATTTGCGCAAACAAATGAAGCTAAAACGCGGGGGTATCAGAAGGGTCGCTTTTCATTTAATGTCAAAGGCGGCCGCTGTGAAAATTGTAAGGGCGACGGTATCATGAAGATTGAAATGAATTTTCTCCCTGATGTTTATGTACCCTGTGAAGTTTGTCATGGCAAACGTTACAATTCAGAGACTTTAGAAGTCACTTATAAAGGTAAAAATATTGCGGACGTACTGGATATGACCGTGGACGAAGCTTTAACTTTCTTTGAACCAATTCCTAAGATCCGGCGTAAATTGCAGACAATCGTTGATGTCGGTTTAGGCTATATCACTTTGGGACAATCCGCTACGACTTTATCCGGTGGGGAAGCACAGCGTATGAAATTAGCCTCAGAGCTGCATAAAAAATCTTCGGGTAAAAACTTTTATATTTTAGATGAACCAACGACAGGATTGCATACAGACGATATCAAACGGCTTTTAAATGTTTTAAACGCTTTGGTTGATGAGGGTAACACGGTTTTAGTGATCGAACATAATTTGGATGTTATTAAAGATGCGGATTATGTTATTGACTTGGGACCTGAAGGCGGCGACAAAGGTGGTCATGTCGTGGCTACTGGTACGCCGGAACAGATTGCTAAAGTACCTGAAAGTTATACTGGAAAGTATCTGGCACCAATGTTAGCCAAACGACAAAAACAGTAAATATTTTGCATTTTATTTTTGAAACTCCTATCATGAGAATATGTTTAAATAGTTTCATGATAAGGGAGGAAATTGAATGTTTAGTCATCCAGATTATCAACGTGGTTTTGATTGGACGGAGTTTTTAAGTGGTATTTTGTTCATTTTGATCTCAGTTTATTTTTTTAGTCGGCCGGTGGTAGCTTTGGGTAGTTTAGTCGTGATCACCGCTTTGATCGCGATTGTTCGCGGCATTGTTAATCTAAGCAGCTATACTAAGTTCCGTGCGATTATGCCAGTCAGTTGGCTGCTCGTGGTGGCAGCGGTCTTAGATATCATCATCGGCTTACTTTTTTTGTTTGATACAGCGCTAGGTAGCTTAACCATTGCCTATCTATTTGGATTTTGGTTTTTGATTGATGCAATTACAGGCTTGTTAACGAGTGGTCATCTGCGTACTTTTGGTGGCGGCTGGTTCGCTATCTCTGTGATTTTTGATATACTTGCGTTAGCTTTAGGTGTGATGATGATTTTACAGCCCGCTTTAGCTGCGTACACATTAGTGTTTATTGTGACTTGGTTCTTATTAGTTGCTGGGTTGAATCATATCGTGATTGCCTTTGCACGCCGGTAGATCAAGACCGCATTAGTGACATAGTTTTATGAGTTAAAGTTGAATTTAAGCAACAGGGTGGGACCAGATTGTATTTTGGGCCACCCTGTTAGTGTATATGGTGAAAATCTAGTAATAAATTGGTTCTTTGCGATGTTAATTTAAACGGATCGTTGAAAATGGGTGATTTGCATACATGACACACCAGGTATGTTATAATTAGCTAAATCTCAAATTAAATGTAAACAATTTATTAGAAAGTGGGGCAAAACATGCAGCAGCCAGATACATTGAGTTTAGTGATCATTACGGGCATGAGTGGGGCTGGTAAAACAGTTGCCATGCAAAGCTTCGAGGATTTAGGCTATTTTTGTGTGGATAACATGCCACCAAGCTTATTACCCAAGTTTTGGGAATTGGTTAAAGAATCGGGGAAGATTACAAAAATTGCCTTGGTGATCGATTTACGTTCGCGAGCTTTTTATGATGAAATCATCAGTATGTTGTCTAGCGTAGATAACTCGAATTTTGTCTCCACAAAAATCTTGTTTTTAGATGCCTCCAACGAAGAATTAGTCTCGCGGTATAAGGAAACGAGGCGGTCTCATCCACTAGCCATGGAAGGGCGTTTAATGGATGGCATTTTGAAAGAACGGGAATTATTAGCAGAAATGCGTTCTCGGGCACAATTAGTGATCGATACTTCTGATTTGTCTCCTCGTCAGTTGCGAGAAGAAATTTTCGATAATTTCAAGGTAAGTGATAATCCTACTTTTCATTTAGAAATTATGTCCTTTGGATTTAAATATGGGCTACCGATCGATGCCGATATTGTCATGGATGTCCGCTTTTTACCAAATCCATATTATGTTCCGGCTTACCGGAATAAAACCGGTTTAGATAAACCAGTTTATGACTATGTTATGGCGCAGCCGACAACTGAAGAGTTCTATACGCGCTATTTAGATTTATTGCGGCTGATTATGCCGGGGTATGTCAATGAAGGCAAAACAAGCATGACAATCGCAATTGGCTGTACTGGTGGGCAGCACCGTTCAGTCGCAATTGCCAGTCGATTAGCTAAGGATCTCGGCAAAGAGTATCCAGTGGATGTGACCCATCGAGATATGTCTAAACGCAAAGAAACGGTGAATCGCTCATGAGTTACGGTAATAAGATCATTCGTGTGATTAAAGGTCGTCGGCCGAAGATCGTTGTGATCGGTGGCGGTACGGGGCTGCCAGTTATTCTAAATAGCTTACGCGATAAAAATGCAGCAATTACGGCCATCGTAACGGTTGCCGATGATGGCGGTTCATCCGGTGCGATTCGGGACTATATTAATGTTGTGCCACCTGGTGATATTCGAAACGTACTGGTTTCGCTGTCCGATTTGCCAGCAGATTTTTTGAATATTTTCCAATATCGGTTTAATAGTAAAGATTCGTTTTTCGCTGGTCATGCGATCGGTAATTTAATTATCGCGGCACTTTCAGAAATGGAAGATAATATTTTTGACGCGGTTCAAAAACTTTCAAAAATGATGAAAGTAGATGGTCAAGTTTTTCCAGCTTCTAATGAACCGTTGACACTGAATGCAAAATTTCAAGATGGCACGACATTGTCTGGTGAAACGGAAATTACCCATGCACGCAATAAGGTAGAGCGTGTCTGGATCACAAATACCCAAGATAGTACTCAACCACCCAAAGCGGTTACCCCTGTTTTAAAAGCCATTTTGGATGCTGATGTTGTTGTTTTAGGGCCGGGATCCTTGTTCACCAGTATCTTACCAAACTTGATGATTCCTAATTTAGGCGATGCTGTACGTCAAACAAAGGCGGAAATCATTTATAACTGTAATATTATGACGCAAATGGGCGAAACTGAACATTTCACGGATGCAGATCATGTTCGTGTTTTAGATCGTCACTTAGGCGGTGATTTTGTGGATACCGTTTTGGTCAATACGGCACCAGTTCCTGATAATTACTTGGATCACCAAAAGTATGATGAGTACTTAGTTCAGGTAAAACATGATTTTGAAGGCTTACGTGATTTAGGTTGTCGTGTGATCTCTGATGATTTTCTGGATTTACATGATCATGGCGTATTTCATAACGGTGAAAAAGTTGCAAATGAAATTGTGAATTTAGCTTTACAACGGGATGGTCGGAGACGGAGGTGAATCAATGGCATCTTATGCAAGTCAAGTAAAAAAGGAACTAACAAATTTAGAGGTACATCCAGAACATGCCCGGGCGGAATTAGCCGCTTTGATTCGAATGAATGGTTCCTTGGATTTGGTGGATCATCATTTTCTTTTAGTGATTCAGACGGAAAATCCGGCTATCGCACGGCGAATTTACGCTTTGATTCGCCAACTGTATCAAATTGAAGCCCGACTATCAGTCCAAAGAAAAATGAAACTCAAAAAAAATAACTTGTATTTGGTACGGTTAATGCAGCATAGTGAATTGGTCTTGTGTGATTTGGGGATCATTCATGGTGACAGTTGGTTGATCCAGACTAAGATTCCAGACAAAATTCTAAATGCAGAACAGCGCATGCGCTCCTATCTGCGTGGGGCTTTCTTGGCAGGGGGATCGGTCAATAGTCCCGAAACAAGTCGTTATCATTTGGAGATTTATTCACTACATGAAGATCACAATCAAGGTATTTTACAAATGATGAATCATTTTGATCTCCATGCAAAAACAACCGAGAGGCGCAATGGATATGTTGCCTATATTAAAGAAGCCGAAAAAATTTCTGATTTTCTTCAAGTTGTTGGCGCTACAAAAGCGATGCTTTCCTTTGAAGATGTTCGCATTGTTCGAGATATGCGCAATTCTGTGAATCGGCTGGTTAACTGCGAAACCGCAAATATGAATAAAACAATCGATGCGGCTACGCGACAGTTAGAAAATATCAAGTTTTTGAAAAACACGGTGGGGTTTGAGCGTTTACCAGAGAAATTACGTGAAATTGCTCAGTTACGTTTAGATAACCCCGAGATGTCACTGAAGGAATTGGCTGAAATTGTTCCCAGCGGCGCTATTTCCAAATCAGGTATCAATCATCGTTTACGGAAATTATCACAGTTGGCTGAGCAAAAACGTCAGGATTTAGTAAGTTAAGAAAAGAGTGGATACGATGACAAAACCGATTTTATTAGATGAGCAATTATGTTTTTCGATTTATCAAGCACATAAAGTTTTTAATCATTTTTATGCAAAAGCACTAGAACCCTTCCATTTAACCTATTCACAATACATCGTGTTATTAGTATTGTGGGAACAAGGTAGTTTGTCAGTCAAGTCACTGGGACAAGAGGTCGGTTTGGATAGTGGCACATTGACACCGTTATTAAAACGACTGGAGAAGGATGGCTGGGTTACTCGGCAACGTTCCAAAGAAGATGAACGACGTTTGGATGTTTCTTTGACGGATAAAGCCAAGCAGCAAAAAGATGTTATTTATGCTCATGTTGGTTCTTGCATTGATGCGATTGGGTTAAGTAATGATCAATATAATCAAGTCAAGTCAGATGTAGAGCGTGTGCAAAAGTTATTAAGTAATGTGCCCGATACGACTTTTGCAAAAAATTAAGTGGTTTTCACCTTGGGTATCAGAGGATATATTGTTGGTCGGAATATGGGCTACAAAAAAAGGATCAATGCAAAACAAATTGTTTGCATCGATCCTTTTTTTACATATCAGTGGTTATTTTTTAGGACTGTTCGTCATAATTTTATCAATTAGACCATAGTCCTTAGCTTCTTGAGCAGTTAGGAAGTTATCCCGTTCAGTATCGCGCTGAATAGTCTCCAAATCCTGACCAGTTGCATCGGCTAAAATTTGGTTCATTAACTTTCTAGTTTTTAGAATTTCTTCTGCAGCAATTTCAATTTCAGTTTGCTGACCTTGAGCACCACCAGAAGGTTGGTGAATCATAACAGTTGCATGTGGCAAGGCAAACCGCTTGCCTTTAGTGCCGGCAGCCAGCAACACGCTGGCCATCGAGGCAGCCATCCCCATAGCAATTGTTTGGACATCAGCTTTAACAAAGTTCATTGTATCCATGATCGCCAAACCAGAACTGATTACGCCACCAGGAGAATTAATGTAGATATAAATGTCTTTTTCAGAATCTTGGGCATCTAGGAAAAGTAACTGTGCAATAATGGAATTTGCCATTTGATCGTTTACTTCGCCAGAAAGCATGATAATGCGATCTTTTAATAGACGTGAGTAAATGTCATAAGCTCGTTCGCCTCTTGCAGATTGCTCTATAACTGTAGGTACAAGCATAAACGAACCTCCTAATCTAATTTAGCACTCTAATTAGTACAGTGCTAAATTTACCATAAAGCTCGAAATAGGTCAACAAATTCAACTTTGATTTGTAAAATGTTAGCAAAAATTATCGTATAATAATTAGATTTTGATGTGAAAAAAGAATATACTTTTAAAGCAAATTCTGCTAAGATAGATAAAGTGCTATTGTCATGTTTTATGACATCAGAATTTTAGGAGGTAAATTATGAAGAAGTGGCTCTTAATGACACTTGGGTTCGTTGCTTGTTTCATTGGTTTGGCAACTACTTTCAGTCCAAATCAGAATGTACAAGCTGCAAAAACATATACAATTGGAACGGATGTTACATACCCGCCATTTGAATTTGCCAATAAGGAAAATAAATACGTCGGTATCGATGTTGATTTAATGAAGGCTGTGGCTAAAGAAGAGGGCTTCAAGGTCAATATCAAAACCATGGGCTTTAACGCTGCTGTACAGGCGATGGAAGCTGGACAAATTGACGGTGTAATTGCTGGTATGATGATTACACCGGCGCGTCAACAAAAATTCGATTTCTCAGCGCCATATTATAATTCTGGGGTTGTCATGGCTGTCGGGAAGAACAGTACCATCAAGAACTTTTCGCAATTAAAGGGTAAACGGGTGGCACTAAAAACTGGGACGGCAGCGGCCACTTTTGCGAACAGTATCAAAGATAAGTATGGTTTTAAGACTGTTACTTTTGATGATTCTAATAACATGTATGAAGATGTGGCCACTGGTAATTCAGTTGCTTGTTTTGATGATCAGCCTGTTTTGCAGTATGCCATTCAACATGGTGAAAAACTGAAGTTGGCTACAAAACCTCAAACAAGCGGGGCTTATGGTTTTGCCGTTAAAAAAGGTGCAAATCAAGAGCTACTTGCCAAATTTAACGCTGGTTATAAGAAGTTAAAAGCAAATGGGACTTATCAAAAAATCGTTAAGAAATATGTCGGTTCGACAAGTGGTATTCCTAAAGCATCAGTAGCTGTTGCTGCGACAACAAAGGGGACACAGAGTGCTAAGAATCCTAATGTTGCTGGGAAAACCTTTAATATTGGCACAGATGTGACTTTTCCACCATTTGAATTTGCTAATAATAGTAATGAATATGTTGGGATCGATATGGACCTCATGCGGGCAATTGCTAAGAATCAGGGGTTCAAAGTACAAATCAAGCCGCTTGGATTTAATGCGGCTGTGCAAGCTTTGGAATCTGGGCAGATCGATGGGACTATTGCTGGTATGTCCATTACGGATGAACGTAAACAGAAATTTGATTTTTCGGATCCTTATTTTCAATCTGGAGTCGTGATGGCGGTTGCTAAGGAGAGCTCAGTCAAAAGCTTGTCGCAGTTGAAGGGTAAGAAAGTTGCCGTTAAGACTGGGACAGCCGGAGCTGATTATGCTAATAGCATTAAGGATAAGTATGGCTTCAAAACCGTTACTTTTGACGATTCCAATAATATGTACCAAGATGTCGTTACCGGTAATTCAGTTGCTTGTTTTGAAGACTCACCGGTTATGCAATACGGGATCAAACAGGGGACTAAGCTTAAAATTGTAACTGATCCGGCAGAAAAAGGAGATTATGGTTTTGCTGTTAAAAAAGGCGTTAATCAGGATCTCTTGGCAGCTTTTAATGCTGGATTGAAGAATTTAAAGGCCAATGGCGAGTACAATAAAATTACAAGCAAATATTTGGGTAGTAAACAGAATAATGCTGAAAGTGCAGCTAAGAGCAACAATGCGGACACTGAGGATCGCTCTTTCTTTGGCTTGATCAAACAGAATAAGGGCGCTTTGTGGAGTGGTTTCAAAGAAACTATGTGGCTGACTATCGTTTCAATTTTCTTTGCAACCGTATTTGGCGTCATTGTCGGTTTGTTGGGCGTTGCACCTGGTAAATTCGGCAAGGGCCTTTCAAGTACGTTGATCTATATTTTCCGGGGGATGCCGTTGCTAGTTCTGGCATTGTTCATTTATACCGGTATTCCGAGCTTGACTGGTAGTAAGATACCGGCATTTATTGCTGGTGTAGTTACTTTAACCCTCAATGAGGGGGCTTATACGGCTGCCTTTGTTAAAGGAGGCATCGAGGCCGTGGATACTGGACAAATGGAGGCTGCTAGAAGTTTGGGCCTACCTTATGGGAAGTCAATGCGTAAAGTCATTTTGCCACAGGGTATCAAGATCATGGTACCATCTTTCATTAACCAATTTATTATTACGTTAAAAGATACTTCGATTTTGTCTATTATTGGTTTGTTGGAATTAACTCAAACAGGTAAGATTATTATCGCACGTAATTTGGAAGGCTTTAAAGTTTGGACGATTATTGCTTTGATCTATCTAATTGTTATCACCTTATTGACTTGGCTTTCTAATTGGGTTCAAAGGAGAATGAATGCATGAGCTTAAAAGTACAAGTAACTGACTTAAATAAGAGCTTTGGTTCCAACCATGTGCTTAAAGGCATTGATTTAGATGTGCAAAATAATGAAGTTGTAGTTATTATCGGACCTTCTGGTTCAGGTAAGAGTACGTTATTACGTTGCTTAAACCGTCTTGAAACACCTACCTCTGGTAAAATTGTGATCGATAATGTAGATATTAGTGATCCTAAAGCAGATATTAATCGGGTACGACAAAATATTGGGATGGTTTTTCAGCATTTTAATCTATTTAATAATATGACAGTTGCTGAAAATATCATGTTGGCACCAATGGAATTAAAGGGAGAAACTGAGAGTCAGGCAGCTGACCAAGCGCACAAGTTGTTACAGCAAGTTGGCTTGGATGAAAAATTTGATGCCAAAATCCAATCACTATCTGGTGGTCAACAACAACGTGTGGCCATTGCCCGGGCCTTAGCTATGAATCCGGATATTATGTTGTTTGACGAACCAACATCAGCACTGGATCCGGAAATGGTTGGCGACGTCTTAGAGGTTATGAAAGACCTGGCTAAGCAAGGTATGACGATGGTTGTTGTGACCCACGAAATGGGTTTTGCCAAAGAAGTTGCTGACCGTGTGATATTTGCTGATGAAGGTAAAATTCTTGAGCAAGGAAAACCAAATGAAATTTTTGGCAACCCCCAGAATCCACGACTCAAGGACTTCTTAAATAAGGTATTAAATGTTTAATTCATATTGAATTTCTGACCGCTGGTGAGGAGTAGCTTTATACTCTGATCAGCGGTTTTTTAGATGGCTGAGTGGTTTGAATTTAAATGATATACTTTAAAAAAGGTGTAATTGTTGGTTCTCTTGATTGAAATATAGTGGCCTTGATAATGTGAGGTGAGTTAGATGGCTTTTAAAAAAAACAGAATCTCTAAATTTAGTGTTGCCAATGTGCTCTTGCAGGTGTTAATTGTTTCTTTAGGGCGTAATTCATTAAAACGGACCATTCCTGTTCATTTTTCATTTAATGGTGTTCCAGATAGTTATATTTATGGTGCTAAGCTTACCTCAATGCTTATGGCCATTCTTGTGATTAATTTTATTGCCTATTTGATTTATATGTTGCCTTTGAATTACGTACTGCCGCCGATTTTCGCTGATTTTTTGAAACAGATAAAGATTATCTTTTCTATCTGGCTATATGTTTTTTCATGGAACTTATTACCATTTTTCTTTCACGGCAATCAGAAACCATTTGAATATCTTATGTTTATAATGAATGTATTGTTGTTATTTTCTTGGGCAGTAGTCATTGTTAAAAAGTTGATTTTAAAGCGTTAATGATTAAGTGTAAGCTAATATCTTGTAGCTAATCTCAGCAGAGTGTCAGTAATTGTGGTGGTATAAGGATAGGATCAGTTAAAGCCGTATAAGAAGCGGATTTTCAACCATGTTCAGCGTCTTTGTAAATAGAACATACTTTTCTAAAACCAACCACAATTCAATAAAAACAAAAAAGCCCCAAAACGTTGAAATGACAACATTCTGGGACTTGATTATATTTGGTGAAACCGCGTTATGCACCACCCGGGAGTCGAACCCGGATCTTAAGAACCGGAATCTTACGTGCTATCCATTACACTAGCGGTGCAGTACTTAAAAATGATAGCATTAGAGGGAACATTTTTCAACAAAAAAATGAAGATTTATGAAAAAAGGTCTGTGATATGGGCAACTCAATCACCTTTACACTTAAGTTTCGCCGATTTTTGGCTAGCAGCAGCCAAATTATTATTTTTAATCTGGGTTTTAATTTGTTTTGTGTCAATTTATATCGTAGGCTTAGTGGATTAGTGATCCATCATTTTACATTTTCGATTAGTGACCTTGTTAGACCACAGAATCTTGCCCAGATCAATTTAATGGGAGCTACGCTTTTTTATGCGTTGACCGCAGTATTTATTTTAGCAATGATGGGACAAGTTTATTTTCTGTTATTGTACCCGCTAAAGCTGATAACGGTAAAATCAAAATTGATTTGCACAGTTACAATTTGGATTGCAATTTTGCCAATTGGGAACCTGATTTTATTTTACAATTATGCAGGGATTTTTCGATTATCAGATTTAGGTAAAAATCTAATGGATTCCCGCTGGTCTTTACGCTTGATAACGCTGCTTTTGATTATAAGCTATTTTGTTTGCGTTGGGATGAGTGCTTGGGTTTTCAAACATTATGCGCGCTTAGCCTATCACTATTTGATCAAATGTGTATTACAAGCGCTAGTCAGCCAATTATTGTTATTACTGTTTTCAGCAATTTTACTTATCTTTATACCGACCCCGACTTGGAGCTACATTTTCATGCGTATTGGTCAGATTGCTGTTGGGGTAATATTGATCCAGCAACTGCGGCAAAATCAACCAATTTGGTCATTAAAGGTTCGTTCAGGAATAGTATCAATATCAGCCTTAATACTTTTATTTATCAATGTTTTACCAATATTGACCATACCTCAGGCGCATATGGTTTCGCAATGGCAATGGATCGCACATCGGGGTGTGAATGGTAATGATGGCGTTCAGAATTCGATTGGCGCTTTGCGGCAAACACATCTGAAGTATCCAAGTTATATAGAATTAGATCTTCGCTTAACTAAGGATCAAAAATTTGTTGTTATGCACGATCCCAACACTTATCATTTAACGGGCAAACGCGAAGATATCGCACAACACACGCAAGAACAACTACGGCGATTGGTTTTAACTGAATATCAAAAACACGCACATATCGCTTCTTTTGACACTTACTTGAGCGTGGCCAATCGGTTACACCAACCTTTGATGGTTGAATTGAAAACCGTTCCCGGAGATCCCGCAGCCCACATAGCGCAGTTGTTTACTAGCCGCTATCAGCGACGGTTAGCGCAAAATCATGCTATCGTTCATGCTTCTAATTTACGGTTATTACAGGCGTTAAAGCACCAACATTTCAAATTGCCAGTGGGTTATATTGTGCCGTTTAGTTTTTGGCAAACGTCAGGCGGTCAGTATGATTACGAATCTAGTAATGGTAGAAGTTACTGTGCAGCTTTACCATTGGTAGGGACCATTTCTAAAAAACAGCACTACCTTTGGACAGAAAATGACCCACATAGTTTTATTTTATATGATATTGGTATTCAAGGTTTAATCACAGATCAATTAAGTTTGATACAAAGTGAGTTTAAAAAACAGAATAATATTTTTTCAAAAATAACCGTCAATATGTTTCTACTTTTCAGACTTTTTTGTTAGTAAGGACGCGGTTTGAAGGCTTTTTTCATTTTTTGCGCAACGCGCTTGCAAAAGAAGAATCTGACTGTTATACTAAGGTTGTTCGTGAGGGAGTATGGAGCGTAGATTGCCATTCCTTTTATTTTTACTTTGTATGGGTCAGTAAATGACATAGGTGGTCGTTAATTGTCCCATAGGAAGGCGGAGCATTGATGCATGATGAAATAGCGTGGATAGAGACCATTGCCCCGGACTTTCTTGAAGTGATTCGCCGTCGTTACCATATCTTGCAGCATATTAATTGGATGCAACCTGTTGGTCGACGTGTATTGGCGATCAAACTGGATATGAGTGAACGTGCCCTTCGGACTGAAACTGATTTTTTGAGAGCTCAAGGTTTGATAACTTCTTCTAAGTCTGGCATGGTTTTGACAGATAATGGTGAAGAAGCCTTGAATGGCCTCGAAAAGTTTATGGGTCAAATTTTGGATGTTCATCAGCGAGAAAAGCAATTGATGGCCTTGTTAGGCATTGACCATGTCTTGATTGTCGCTGGCGATAGTGATGACCAACCTCGGGTATTGAAAGATATCGGGCGTTTGGTTAATGAAACGCTACGTGTTTTGTTACCTGATGGTCGTAACATTATTGCCGTAATGGGCGGTACAACGATGGCTCGTGTTGCAAAAGAGTTGACGCCCAAGTTGTCGAATGAACGCGAATTGGTTTTTGTGCCAGCTCGTGGCGGTATTGGCGAAACGGTGGATATCCAAGCAAATACAGTTTCAGCAGATATGGCTCAGCGTACACATGGTACACATCGAATGTTATATGTTCCTGAACATGTCAGCAAAGAAACCTATGAGAGTCTGTTACAAGAACCATCTGTACAGGCCGTACTACAAATGATCACCCATTGTAATGCCGTTTTACATAGCATCGGTGATGCTGTGGCGATGGCTAAGCGCCGTGGCATGACAACTGAAGAAGTTAATATGATCAAAAGTGAAGATGCAGTAGGTGAAGCATTTGGTTACTTCTTTAACGATGCTGGTGAAGTTGTTTATAAGATACCGCGAATTGGTTTACAAATTCGGGATCTTGATAGTATTCCATATATACTTGCGATTGCTGGCGGACGTTCAAAAGCTCGGGCAATTCAGGCTTATATGAAAAATGCACCTCATCAAACTTGGCTGATTACAGATGAAGGTGCCGCAAATCAGATTTTAAAAGGGTTAGCCCCTTTAAAATAAATTTTCATTTCCTAAAGGAGGAAATTTTTGTATGACTGTAAAAATTGGTATTAATGGTTTCGGACGTATCGGTCGTTTGGCTTTCCGCCGTATCCACGAATTAGGTAAAACAGCTAACGACATCGAAGTCGTAGCTATTAATGATTTAACTAGTCCTGCAATGTTAGCACACTTGTTAAAATATGATTCTACTCATGGTACTTTTGATGGTGAAGTAAGCGCAACTGATGACTCTATCATCGTTGATGGTAAGAAATATCATGTTTATGCAGAACCACAAGCACAAAATATTCCTTGGGTTAAAAACGATGGTGTTGATTTCGTTCTTGAATGTACTGGTTTTTACACTTCAAAAGCTAAGTCTCAAGCACATATCGATGCTGGTGCAAAACGTGTATTGATTTCTGCTCCTGCCGGCAATGACTTGAAGACTGTTGTTTACAACGTAAACGATGATGTTTTAACTGCTGACGATAAGATCGTTTCTGCTGGTTCATGTACTACAAACTGCTTAGCACCAATGGCTTACTTCTTAAATAACGAATTTGGTATTGAAGTTGGTACTATGACAACTGTTCATGCATACACTTCAACACAAATGTTATTAGATGGCCCAGTTCGTGGCGGTAACTTACGTGCTGCTCGTTCTGCTGCTGCTAACACAATTCCACATAGTACAGGTGCTGCAAAGGCTATTGGTCTTGTAATTCCTGAATTAAACGGTAAATTGCAAGGACATGCACAACGTGTATCTGTTGTTGATGGTTCATTAACTGAATTAGTAACTGTTTTGAAAGAAAAAGTTACTGCAGATCAAGTTAACGAAGCTATTAAGAAACACACAGAAGGTAACGAAAGCTTTGGCTGGAACGAAGACGAAATCGTATCTTCCGATGTTATCGGTACAACTTATGGTTCAATCTTTGACCCAACACAAACAGAAGTTACAACAGCTGGCGACAACCAATTAGTTAAGACTGTTGCTTGGTACGACAACGAATATGGCTTCACTTGCCAAATGGTTCGTACTTTATTGAAATTTGCTACACTTTAATCTTTAGATTAGATATTAGTAAACTTTTAATAGCTGCATAGTTTCTGACGAAGAAGGCGGAGGGAGGTTTCTCCTTCTGCCTTTTTCTGTTCATTAACTTGTTATGCATGACACAATGACCTAGGGGGTTTTTAGTTTTGGCTAAATTAACAGTTCAAGACGTAGACGTTAAAGATAAAAAAGTATTGATTCGTGTTGATTTCAATGTCCCAATCAAGGAGGGCGTGATTGGTAATGACAATCGGATCGTAGCTGCATTACCTACAATCAAGTATGTCATCGAACACGGTGGTAAAGCTATTTTGCTTTCTCATTTGGGCCGCATCAAGAGTGATGATGACAAGAAAGAATTATCTTTACGTCCGGTTGCGGAACGTTTATCTGAGTTATTAAGTAAACCAGTTGAATTTGTACCAACAAATGAAGGTAAAGAATTAGAAGATGCTATTAATAATATGACTGATGGTCAAGTATTATTGATGGAAAACACACGTTTCCAAGATATTGACAATGATTTTGGTAAACGTGAAAGCAAAAATGATCCTAAATTAGGTGAATATTGGGCTTCTTTAGGCGATGTCTATATTAATGATGCTTTCGGGACAGCACATCGGTCACATGCTTCTAATGTTGGGATTGCAACAGCTATGAAAGCTGCTGGCAAACCCGCTGCTGCTGGGTTCTTAATGGAAAAAGAAATCAAGTTCTTGGGTGATGCCGTTGACAATCCAGTTCATCCATTCGTGACAATTTTAGGCGGTGCCAAGGTATCTGATAAAATTGGCGTAATCGATAACTTAATTCCTAAGTCTGATTACATTTTGATTGGTGGCGGGATGGCTTATACTTTCCTAGCTGCTCAAGGTCATAAAATTGGTAAATCATTATTTGAAGCTGATAAGTTAGACCTTGCTAAAGAATTATTGCAAAAGGCTGGGGATAAGTTGATCTTACCAGTTGATAATATTGCGGCCAAAGAATTCTCCAACGATGCTGAACATGAAGTTGTGGGTCAAGATATTCCTGATGGCGAAATGGGCTTGGATATTGGACCTAAGACAATTGCACTCTTTGAAGAAAAATTAAATGGTGCTAAGACGGTTGTTTGGAATGGGCCAATGGGTGCTTTTGAAATGAGCAATTTTGCCAATGGTACACTAGAGATTGGTAAAGATCTTGGTAAATTAGAAGGTGCAACAACGATCATCGGTGGTGGTGATTCTGCAGCAGCTGCTCAACAATTAGGTATCGCTGATCAAATCACACACATCTCTACAGGTGGTGGTGCATCACTAGAATACCTCGAAGGTAAAGAATTACCTGGCATTGCTGCTATTTCTGAAAAATAGTTTTTTTGAAAGGAAGTTATTTTCTTGCGTAAACCAATTATTGCCGGCAATTGGAAGATGAATCAGAATCCTGAACAAACACGGGAATTTGTAAATGCTGTTAAAAATGATTTGCCAGATACGAATGATGTGGAAGCTGTCATTGCTGCACCTGCATTAGATTTAGCCACACTGATTGATGCTGCTAAAGATTCTGTATTGATTCCAGCTGCTCAAGATGCTTCTGTCCATGACGAGGGTGCTTACACGGGTGAAAACAGTCCCAAAGTATTGGCTGAAATGGGTACTCAATATGTTATTATTGGACACTCAGAACGCCGGAGCTACCATCATGAAACTAATGAAGAAGTTAATGAAAAAGCAAAAGCATTATTCCGAAACAAACTTTTACCAATCATTTGTGTTGGTGAAACTTTGGAACAACGGGAAGCTGGCGAGACTGAAGATTTAGTTGCGACTCAAGTCGAAGCTGCTTTAGCTGGATTAACAGCTGATCAAGTTAAAACTTTAGTTATTGCTTATGAACCAATTTGGGCAATTGGCACTGGTAAAACTGCCTCAGCCGATCAAGCACAAGAAGTTTGTGCTCATATTCGTCAAACTGTTGCAAAACTATATGACCAAACAACAGCTGATGCTGTTCGTATTCAATACGGTGGTTCTATGAAACCTGCTAATGTTAAGGAATTGATGGCACAACCTGATATCGATGGTGGTCTTGTTGGTGGCGCTAGTTTGAAGGCAGATTCCTTCTTAGAATTAGTTCATTATAACAACTAATTTTCATTTCAATTTGGCTGTTTTTTCGGTAAAATGTATCCGGAAGTAAAAATTAAAAGGAGCGTTAAATTCTATGTCTGTTATTACTGATGTATTAGGCCGCGAAGTTTTAGACTCACGTGGCAATCCTACTGTTGAAGTTGAAGTTTATACTGAACTTGGCGGCTTTGGCCGTGCCATTGTTCCATCTGGGGCTTCAACTGGTGAACACGAAGCTGTTGAATTACGTGATGGCGATAAAAACCGTTTTGGCGGTAAAGGTGTTTTAAAGGCTGTTGCCAATGTTAATGATGTGATCGCTAAAGAAGTGATTGGTATGGACGTTACCGACCAACGTGCTTTAGATCAAGCAATGATTAAGTTAGATGGTACTCCTAATAAAGGTAAATTAGGTGCTAACGCTATTTTAGGTGTTTCTTTGGCTGCTGCACGCGCCGCCGCTGACGAACTAGGTCAACCTTTATACGAATACTTAGGTGGCCCTAATGCCCATGTTTTACCAACACCAATGATGAACGTTATTAATGGTGGGGCTCATGCTAATAATAACGTGGACTTCCAAGAATTTATGATTATGCCTGTTGGTGCTAAATCTGTTCATGAAGCTATTCGGATGGGTTCAGAAACTTTCCATGCTTTACAAGCTTTGTTAAAAGAAAAAGGCTACTCAACAGCCGTTGGTGATGAAGGTGGTTTCGCACCTGATTTGAAGAACAACGAAGAACCCTTTGAAATCTTAGTTGAAGCAATTACACGTGCCGGTTACAAACCTGGTGACGATATTGCAATCGCCTTTGATGCTGCTTCTTCTGAATTCTACAACACAGAAACACATCAATATGAATTGAAAGGTGACGGCAAGAACTACACCGCTGCTGAATTTACAAACTTACTTGAGAACTTAATCGATAAGTATCCTGTTATCTCTGTGGAAGACCCATTAGATGAAAATGAATGGGACGACTGGAAGACATTAACAGCTCAATTAGGTAAAAAAGTACAAATTGTTGGTGACGACTTGTTCGTCACAAACACTGAATACTTGAAGAAAGGGATCGACATGGGCGTTGCCAATGCCATCTTAATCAAAGTTAACCAAATTGGTACTTTGACTGAAACTTTTGAAGCTATTGAAATGGCTAAAGAAGCTGGCTATACAGCTATTGTTTCTCATCGTTCTGGTGAAACAGAAGATACAACTATTGCTGACTTGGTTGTTGCTACAAATGCTGGCCAGATCAAGACAGGTTCTATGAGCCGGACAGACCGTATTTCCAAATATAATCAATTAATGCGGATCGAAGAACAATTAGAAGGCGCTGCTGAATACAAGGGTATTCACAGCTTCTACAACTTAGGCAAATAAGTTGAATTTAAGTTCTGTTAGGTACAGTGTCGTTTTTAAAGCTACGCGTCTAAACTAACTTATATATCAATGGATAAAACAAGATTTTACATTTTGTTTTATCCATTTTTTGATTACGCATATTTTGAGTTAAACGTGTGCCAAAAGCGAACAGCCTCACCTATCAACGAATGATTCAAACGAAAAGCCACTATTCTTTGAATTCGTAGTGGTGCTCATGCGCTGAGCGCCTTTTATCTCAAGCTCGAATTTTTTATCGTCTTAGAACTTTTATGGCGTTCCGCTGTAAGATTCAGTTGACTTCATTTTCGAGACAGCTTATCATTACAATACAATAGATATTAACACGAGGGGTGTCCTTAAGCGGACTGAGATGGTTAAACAAACCCTTTGAACCTGTAAGTTCATACTTGCGTAGGAACGTGTCATTTGATCGGTATATTTCTGATAAATAACCGGTATCCTGCGCATTTGTATGGATACCGGTTATTTTTTAGGAGGTCAAACATGCAAGTTGAATTATTAGCTAAATTAAGATCCGTAAATCCAGTGGTGATGAATATTTCCAATTTTGTGACAGTTCAAGACGTTGCCAATGGGATCAATGCGATTGGTGCTTCACCAATCATGTCTGAAGAAATTAAAGAAGCTGCAGAAATGGTGCAGATGAGCGCTGCAGTTGTATTAAATCTAGGTGCTTTTACTGATGAAGCGCTAGGACATATTCGACAAACAGGTCTACTTGCCAATCAGCTTCATAAACCGCTCATTGTAGATCCTGTCGCTGTTGGTGCGGTAGCATACCGAAAACAAACAGTAGCTGATTTGTTTAACGTATTTCACCCAGACATCATTCGTGGTAATGCTGGTGAAATTGCGGCTCTGGCTGATGTTGCATGGCAGTCTAAGGGTGTTGATGCTGGTGAAGGTCACGCTGACCCAGTGGCTATTGTTAAAAAAGCAGCTCAAAAATACCAAACGATTATAGTCATGACCGGAGAAACGGATTATATTTCTGATGGGAAGCAAGTTGTCACAGTTGAAAACAATACGCCTTTATTCCAACTTCATGTTGGCTCAGGCGATATGTTATCTAGTATTATTGGTGCTTTTGCTGGCGTGACATCAGACTATTTCGAAGCTGCACAAACTGCAGCAGTGGTTTTTGCGGTAGCCGGGGAACAGGTGGCTGATCAGTTGCCTACCGAGCTACCGGGAACGTTTGCAATAAAATTGCTGGATCAGTTACATTTAGTCACACCGGAAACAGTGGCTGCTAAGGGTCGCATCAAACAACTGGAGATGGATTAACAATGACAGATAGGATACCTCAAGTTTTAACGATTGCTGGCACAGATTCTGGTGGTGGGGCCGGAGTTATGGCTGATTTGAAAACATTTCAGATGCGGCATGTTTTTGGAACTGCAGTAGTTGTAGCAGTAACTGCACAAAATACAGTAGGGGTACAAAATTTTGTCAGTCTGTCTGAAACAATGGTTCATGACCAGTTTAAGGCTTTGGCTGATGATTTCACAATTAAAGCTTGTAAAACAGGAATGTTAGCAGATGCTGAACATGTCAGATTTGTTGTGCATAACTTAAAGAAATATCATTTTGGCCCTTTGATCGTTGATCCAGTCATGATTGCTAAAGGGGGCGCTCAATTACTGGCAGACGATGCAATTTCCGTTGTGAAACAAGCACTGTTGCCACTAGCCACCCTAATCACACCGAATATTCCTGAAGCTGAGCGGCTAAGTGGTCAAACCATCAAGAATCGCTCCGACATGCAACAAGCAGCTCAAAAATTAAAACAGCTGGGTGCGAAAAATGTCCTAATTAAGGGTGGGCATCTCGCTAGTCAAGCAGCAGCTGATTATGTTTTATTAGCGGATGGCCGCTCACTATGGCTGGAAACACCTCGATTTGAAACTAAGAATACACATGGGACCGGAGATACTATATCCGCTTGTATTGTTGCTGAATTGGCAAAAGGGTATGATCTATTAACTGCATTAAAAACGGCTAAACAGTTTATCTATGCTAGTATTGCCAATCCAATTGAGGTTGGACACGGCCATGGCCCACTCAACTTATGGGCGTATACAGATGGGTATCAGGAGGAAAATGATGAAATTTGAACCCGACCAATTACGTGCTTATTTTGTTTGCGGTACTCAAGATTTGCGTCCAGAACAAGATATTTTAGAATTAGTTGATCGCGTACTAGCTGCGGGTGTGACCGCGTTTCAATTCCGCGATAAAGGGCCGCACAGTCGATTGACACCAGCGCAACGCTTAGAGATTGGGCGAGCATTACGACAGCTCTGCAGGCGTTATCAGGTGCCATTTATTGTTGATGATGATTTAGCACTAGCTGACGCAACGGCTGCAGATGGCATCCATGTTGGCCAAAAGGATGGTAATATTAAGGCCACTGTGAGTCAAGTAGCTGGCAGACACTTTATTGGCTATTCTTGCGAAACGACTGCGCAAATAAAAAAAGCCAATACCATTGGTGGTATTGACTACTATGGCTGTGGGCCTATCTTTCCGACCCAATCAAAAACAGACGCTGATCCAGCCTTTGGACCAGAAGGATTAATGGCACTAATTAAAGCGGCTAAGCGACCAGTAGTTGGTATTGGAGGCATCACGTTAAACAATCATGCTCAATTACCCACTAATGCCGCTGGTTATGCTGTGATCTCATATTTAACACGCTCACAAGATTTAACGGCTGACGTAGCAGCCTTATTGGCTATAACGGCGAAATAAACATAGTTGATCAGTCGCTTTTGATTGCGTCATCTAATTCTTGAACGCGGTCTACTGGACCGACGACCGTTAAAATATCGTTTAAATGGACCATGTCAGTTGGCTTGGGCGTAATATTAACCATTTTGCCATGGTGGATCGCAATGACATTCAAGTCAAATTTTTGCCGTAAATTGAGTTCCAGTAAATTCTGATTGGCAAAATTCGAATCGGTAATTTCAATTTCAGCAAGGGTGTAGTCTGGACTTAAATCAATAAAACTTAAAATATGATTAGATAGTAATTTTCGAACCATATTACGGCCAATGTCGCGCTCTGGGAAAATGACTTGATCCGCGCCCACTCGATCTAAAACTCGGCCATGGGCGGCAGTTTCTGCCTTAGCAATGACCCATTTAGCGCCTAGCTCTTTAACTAGTAAGGTTGTCATAATACTTGCTTCCATATTATTACCAATACCAATAATGACAAAATCAAATGTATCAATGTTTAGCCCTTTCAAAACAGCTTCTTCTTGGGTATCGGCAATTAAAGTTTGAGTTGCAACGTCCATTAAGGCGTTAACCCGTTCTTCGTCAATGTCTACGGCTAAAACGTCTTGATGGAATTCGGTCAAGGTTCGGACAACACTCTCACCGAAACGACCTAAACCTAACACAGCATAATTTTTTTTCAAAATGAGTCACACTCCTAACCAATTAAGACATTTTCTTCTGGATAACGAATCAAATTTGTTTTAGTCTGTTGATTCAAGATGGCGTACATGGACGTAAAAATACCCACACGCCCAATAAACATTAACAGCATGATGACAATTTTGCCGACAATAGAAAGTTTAGCTGTTAGGCCGAGACTGAGACCAACAGTTCCAAAAGCAGATAAAACTTCAAATAGAATGTACTCTAAACCAAATTCTTTTGGCGTGACTTCTGTTTGAGTCAAAATCAGGGTTGCAATCGAGATAATACCTGTCGCCATAAAGATCAATAATAGTGCCCGGTTGATGTTATCGGCACTGAAGCGACGTTTTGCGAACATGACATCTTTCTGGCCGCGCAATTGAGCGATGCTTTGAAGCACAAGGATGCCAAAGGTTGTGGTTTTGATCCCACCGGCAGTGGATCCAGGCGTACCACCAATAAACATTAAAATCATAATCAAGAAGATACTGCCTTCTTGAAGTTGATTGGTATTGACAGTTATTAAACCGGCTGTTCTTGGTGTGACACTGAGTAATAGGGTATTCATCAAACGGTTAAAATTATCAGATGTCGTTTGGATAATTGCCAGATTTTTTTCAGTGATTAGCAATGTCAAAAAACTGATCGTAAATAAAGAAAAAGTTGTCACTAGCGTGAGTTTTGAGTTTAAATTTAATCGGCGGCGTTCACGGTAAAGTAAAACATCACGCCAGACAAGAAATCCCAGACCACCGGCAATAATTAGAATAATGGTTACCAATAATACATAGGGATCATTCTGAAAGTTTTTTAAACTATTACCAAAAACATCAAAGCCGGCGTTACAAAAAGACATGACTGACTGATAAAGTGCGCAATAAACTCCCCTTCGCCAGCCATAACGAGGAATGAAATCTACGGCGAATAATAGCCAGCCCGCCCCTTGCATAATTGCTGAAAGACTAACAACATAGGACATAACGCTTTTAGTATCCGTTAAGTTCTCTAAGTTAAGTGATTCTTTGACTAATAATTGTGTCGAAAGATCAAGGTTACGTTTAATCAAATTAAAAAGTAAAACTGCAAACGTCATATAACCAAGGGCGCCAACTTCGCTCATCAATAAAATGATACTTTGACCAAAAATTGTCCAGTGTGTGGCAGTATTGACAACCGTTAAGCCGGTGATACAAGTGGCGGAAGTGGCTGTGAAAAGGGCATTAAGCCAAGAGGTACTGCCATGAATAACTGTAGCCATAGGTAATTTTAGAAGCAGTGTGCCTAATAGAATGATCACAATGAAACCAGAAGTCATTTTTTGCGGCAGCGTTTTAAATAAATGAAGCGGTAATTTTTTCATAATTAAGTCCTTATAAAGGTAAAGGTTAATTTTAATTTTACAATAATTAAAGTCGGGATGAAAGGCAAGGTCTGTTGTCACAGTTTCTGAAAACGAGTAATATATTTATTGATAAAGATAACAATGGGGTAATATTTTGAATAATTCGTTAAGACATCACCTGAGCTTGGACAAATTACACTATATTTACCGCGGCTTGGTAATTGGGTTACTAGCAGGTGCAGCTACGGCCGCCTTTCGGTTTAGTATTGAAAAAATCTTGGTCGTGTTTCAAGCTGTTTTTCATAAAATTCGAATGGGGCAGTGGTCTTTATTATATCCACTTGTAGGCGTTTTAATTTTATTTGGTGTGATTGTTGGTTTGCTGTTACGGCGCGCGCCACAAATATCAGGATCGGGTATACCCCAAGTTGAAGCACAATTAGATGAAGAACTAGATTATAATTGGTGGCAAATTTTATGGCAAAAATTTGTTGGCGGGGTCCTAGCAATTGGGCCGGGATTATTTCTCGGACGTGAAGGGCCCTCAATTCAGCTGGGGGCAGCTGTTGGGCAAGGCACTGCAGAGATCACTCGGGTCTCTGGTTCGGATCGGAGGATCATGATTGCTGCCGGTGCTGCTGGTGGCCTCTCAGCTGCATTTAATGCGCCAATTGCCGGGACAATGTTCGTACTAGAAGAGATTTATCATAACTTTTCCTATCCTGTTTGGTTGACATCATTGGCCAGTGCAGTGGCTGCAAATTTTGTGTCTTTAAATGTTTTTGGTATGCAACCCATTTTACATCTGAATTATCAACGGTCCTTACCAGTAAATTTGTATTGGCACTTGTTGTTGTTAGGTATTATTTTAGGGTTATTAGGGCGATTATACCAAATTGTGTTGTTGAATCAGGATAAATTTTACCGGTATTTTAAGTTCATCCCCAAAGCATTTTTGGGATTGGTACCCTTGTTAGTATTGATTCCACTTGGTATTTGGCATCCAGATTGGCTTGGCGGCGGCAATGGCGTGATTTTGAATTTTAATCAGGCCACTATTAATTTAGGTTATTTGGTCACGTTGTTTTTAGTCCGTTTTTTATTTTCAATGATGTCCTATGGTTCTGGTTTACCGGGTGGTATTTTCCTACCAATTCTAACGCTAGGGGCGATTATTGGTGCCCTTTATGCCGCTGTGATGATTCATTTAGGCTGGTTGCCGCAAGGGTACTGGCATAATTTGGTGATTTTTGCAATGGCTGGGTATTTTGCTGCTATCGGTAAAGCACCATTTACTGCTATATTATTGGTGACAGAAATGGTTGGCTCCTTAGTTCATTTAATGCCTTTAGCAGTATTGAGCTTGGTCGCTTATCTGGTCGTAGATATTTTGAATGGTGATGCAATTTATGAAGCTCTAAGGCAGCGTTTGACTGTGATTCATAAGATCATGACTTCTAGAAATTTAGATCAAGTACAGGTGCCAATCTTTGAAGCGCCTGGTGCACATGCTTTTAAGGTTATGGACCTTCAATGGCCCGAAAATAGTTTGCTGATCAGTATTCAGCGGGGTGAGAAACATTTGATTCCTCATGGTAGTAGTCGCGTACATCCTGGTGATACGTTAATCTTACTAGTGCCCAGCGGTCAAGCGGGTGCTATGCGGCGGTTGATTCAGCAGCACATTGAATCGATTTATACAGGCAAACCACAATAGATATCCAAAAATTCTAGTATTATAGTGGGATTTATGCTACTATTTTATAGTGAATATTGACCGGTTTTAATTTGGAGGTATTACTTTGTATAGCATGATTCAAACACTTTTAATCATTGATTCCTTCTTGATTGTTTTCGCCGTTATGATGCAGCCAAGTAAACAACAAGATGCTTTAAGCGCATTATCTGGCGGTGGCAATGAACTTCAGTCTAGTGTGACCAAGAAACGCGGCTTTGAAGCATTTATGGTCAAAGTTACTTGGGTACTTGGCACCCTATTCTTCGTCTTTGCTTTAATTCTTGTCTACTTATCTTCACACAAGTAAATTATATTAATGTGTAGCCGGGGCGAAGCTTTTTTCGTTGCCGGCTTTTTAATGATGAAGTCCTTTTACTTTAAGACAGTTAGGAGCAATATACTTTGCAATATAAAATGCCACAGCCTTTATACTATGATGCTGGTAAAGTGGGTATCGTTTTATTGCATGCTTACTCAGGTACTTCCAGTGATCACCATATGTTAGGTCGATTCTTAGAAGGCGCTGGATATAGTGTTTATATCCCTCATTTTACAGGACATGCAACCTTTGAACCTCTAGACATTTTAGAACAGGGCAGTGCAGAACAATGGTGGACAGATACTAAAGCTGCAATTAGATATATTGCTTATAAACATAAACAGCCTATTTATGTTTTTGGTTTATCAATGGGCGGTATTTTTGCGACGAAAGCTATTATGACGTTAGATGCGGTAGTTGCTGGTGGGGTATTTAGTTCACCTGTCATACCACAGCCCGAAAATAATGTGTATCCTAATTTTTTGAAGTACGCGCGTCAGATATATCGTTATGCTAAAATTAAGCCTACTGAGATTGAAACAAAGATGGCAAGAATTGAAACGCTATTACCTAAACAATTAGCAGATGTCCATGCTTTTGCTCGAGAAATGGTGTCGGATTTAGGGACAATTACGAAGCCATTTTTTATTGGACAATCGGGGCAAGATGAAATGATTGATGCTCAGGGCGCCTACCAATTACGCGCAGCTTTGAAGCAGGCCACTGTGGATTTCCACTGGTATGAGAATGCCAGTCATGTACTGACAGTCGGTCCCGCCCATAAACAATTACAACTGGATGTTTTACATTTTATTCAAAAGACAAATGAAGAGGTGGCAAATTGACACAAGCCGAAAGATTACAAACAGATATTTTAGAAATTTTTCAAGGTCAACCAGATCGCAAGTTTACGGTGCAAGAGATCAATGATCAGATCGGCTTTAAGGGGGCTTCTGCTTTTAAACGAGTTGTTAAAAGTATTGCACAACTTGAAGGTGAAGGCCGAATTCAAATTAGTAGTAAAGGTAAATTTAAATTAGCTGAACAAAAGAAGATTATTAGTGGTATTTTCCATGCCAATGAACGCGGCTTTGGTTTTATCGCTGTTCCTGATTCTGATGATCCAGATATTTTCGTGCCTAAAGAGGCTACACATACCGCAATTGATGGCGATGAAGTCACTGCTGAAATCGTACGTGACGGAGATCCTTGGCGTAACCGTGGGCCAGAAGGTAAGATTACCCAAATTCTGACGCGTAACCTGACAACAATTGTTGGTGATTTTACCCAGTATTCTGATGCAGAAGCGCATAAAACAGGTTTCGTTGGCTATTTACAAAGCCGTGAAAAGAAGTTGAATAAGTTACCTGTTTTTCTATCGGAAAAAGGCTTACATCCTCAAATGGGCGATATTGTTTTAGCGGATATCACGGACTATCCTTCACCCGAACGGCCCGGGCAGATGCGTGGTATTGCTGTTAAAATCATTGGCAATAAAAATGATCCTGGCGTGGATATTGAAAGTCAAGTTTATGCCCATGGGTTACACATCGATTTTCCGCAAGAAGCTTTGGACCAAGCAAATCATATTCCAGATCATGTGACCGAAGCAGATAAAACTGGGCGAAAAGATTTAACGGATCAACCTGTAGTTACAATCGACGGGGACGACTCTAAAGACTTTGACGATGCTGTTGTTGTCTGGAAAATGGCTAACGGGCACTATCATTTGGGTGTGCATATTGCAGATGTTAGTTATTATGTAACTGAAGGCTCACCACTAGATCATGAAGCTTTCGATCGTGGGACAAGCGTTTACTTGGCGGATCGTGTCGTACCAATGATCCCATTCCGTCTTTCTAACGGTATTTGTTCATTGAATCCAGATGAAGAACGCTTGGCAATGACCTGTGATATGGAAATCGACGAACGTGGAAAAGTCGTTAATTCTGATGTCTATCCTAGTGTGATCAAGTCTCACGCACGCATGACGTACAATAACGTGAATAAAATCTTGAATCACGAAGATCCAGAGCTTGAAACTAAATATGCAGATCTTGTACCTATGTTTGAACTGATGGCAGAGTTGCATAAGATTCTATTTGACATGCGTCATCGTCGTGGTGCTATTGATTTTGAAGATGCAGAAGCACAAATTATTGTTGATGAAAATTCACATCCAATCGATATTGTTTTGCGGGAACGCGGTACTTCTGAGCGGATGATCGAATCGTTTATGTTGGCAGCCAACGAAACAGTAGCTGAAACTTGGAATAAGCGACATGTGCCATTCCTATACCGGGTCCATGAAACGCCAGATGAAGAAAAAGTAAAATCATTCTTTGAATTTGTATCAGCATTTGGGATCAAAGGCGTGGGCTCAGCTAAAGATGTCAAACCTTTGATGCTGCAAAATGTGTTAAGTCAGGTGGTAGACACACCTGAAGAGTCTGTGGTAAATATTATGTTATTGCGGAGTATGAAACAGGCACATTATTCTGATGAATTATTAGGTCACTTTGGGATTGGTGCTCAATATTATACACACTTTACCTCTCCAATTCGGCGTTATCCTGACTTAATCGTGCACCGATTGATCCATGATTATTTAGCTAATGGGACTGGAGAAAAGGAACAAGCTCACTGGCGCGAAGCTTTACCGGGAATTGCTGAACAAACATCGATTCAGGAGCGTAAGGCAGTAGATACCGAACGTGATGTGGACGATTTACTCAAAGCTCAGTATATGGAGGACCGTGTCGGCGAAGAATTTAATGCGGTCGTCAGCTCGGTTACTAGTTTTGGGATGTTTGTGGCCTTAGATAATACAGTTGAAGGTTTGGTTCATATTTCAACGATGGCAGATGACTATTACAGTTATCACGAACAGAGTATGACTTTGATTGGTGAACATACCCATAAGATGTATAAAATTGGACAACCAGTTCGTGTTAAATTGATGCGAGCCGACGTAAAACAGCGACAGATCGATTTTGAACTTGTTTTATCAGCAGCAGATCAAAAAAAAGCAGCTGCAAAGCGGCCACGTGAAACTCAAAGTAGGGGTAAACGTTCAGATCGTCGCAAATAAGCGGGGTGAGTTTTTTGGCGAAAAAACAACATAAAAAAGCGCCTAATGAATTGGCAAATAATCGTAAAGCCCGTCATGATTATAGTATCTTAGAAACTTATGAGGCAGGTATTGCCTTGACGGGAACCGAAATCAAATCTGTTCGTGCAGGGAAGATTAATTTAAAAGACGGCTTTGCCCGCGTGCGCAATAACGAATTGTGGTTAGAAAATGTGCATATCAGTGAGTACAAACAAGGCAATCAGTTTAATCATGACCCATTAAGAAATCGTAAATTGTTACTACACAAAAAAGAAATTACCAAATTAGCTGGTGTGGCCCAGGACAAGGGGATCACGATCGTGCCGCTTAAAGTCTATTTAAAACATGGTTTTGCCAAAGTTTTGATTGGTGTTGGTAAAGGTAAACGTCAATATGATAAACGTGAGACTTTAAAACGTAAAGAACAAGACCGAGAAATGGCGCGTGCATTAAAAAATCGTTATTAAATTAAATCGGATCAATGACAAAAGATTAGTGAATACTAAAATTTTTGTCATTTTTTTTGCTTTAAAAAATAAAAATTGGTATAGTTCAATTACAAATGCTGAATTGTTTTCGTTTGATTAGGAGAATTTAATGCACACTGAACTCACCAGAAATTATGTGATTCGTACGTTAGGGGATTATTTATCAGAGCAGCGAGTTAAGAAATTAACGGTGCAAGAGTTACTGGTAATTACTGGAGTGAGTCGAAGTACCTTCTATCGGCACTTCAATAATGGGTTACAAGATATCTTTTTTGCCGTAGTCGAGGAACGGCTGTTATTGAAATTACGCCAATGTAGTAGTTGGATGTTGGCACTGGATTTACTAGTAGAAGAATTGGTTGCTCAGCGAATCTTGTTTTTAAATCTTTACCAAAATTCCAATGTCATGCGCCAAGAGTATTTTTTACAAGAAACATTTGAATGCTTTATAAGCCAGTATTTTAAGCCTCAATATTTTGCACGCATCAATGCCAGTTACATGACTTTTTTTACCGATGGGTTACGGTTAAAAATTCGAGAATGGCTAACGAATAATTTGAATATTGAGCCGAAGCAAATGCGTGCACAATTAGATGCACTCAGTTTATTACTGATTGACAATAAGTTTAAACTTGGTTAAAACCATAATTTGGTAGTTTCTTTTTGGCACCCTTTGCGTATGATTTCAGTTCTCTGTATGATTATAGGTGAGGTGAATTAATTGAAAATTAGACCAGCTGAATTACAAGATGGGCCACAGGTTATTCCGATCATTAATCAAATATTTGAAGAAATGGAAATTCCAACATTACAAGCGCTATCGACAGCTAAACTATTTGCTATTCTAAACAAGCTTTATCAAACTAAAACTTATCGTTACAGTTACCGTCGCATGCTTGTGGCTGTTGACGATAGTAAAGATGAAAAAAAGCCACGCGTTTTTGGCGTGGCGGTGAGTTATCCAGAAGTAGATGAAGCGACAATTGATACAGATTTAGAACCTTATTATGCTCAGTTGGGCTTACAACCGGGTCAGGAACTTTTCCCGGATCAGGAAGCTTTTCCAGGTGAATGGTATTTAGATTCTTTAGCTGTTGCGCCGAATACGCAAAGTCAGGGAATTGGTAGCCAATTATTGGCCGCAACTAAACAATTGGCCCGAAATCACGAGTATTCTGTTTTATCCTTGAATGTCGATCTGCTTAATCCTGGCGCCAAACGATTGTATCTGCGTCAGGGATTTAGAGTTGAGAAAAAAATTACCATTGGGCCACATCAATACGAACACATGACTTTTGAACTTTAATCACCCCAAATTAATTGGCCATCGGTTATTGGAGAGGGTGCTTGCCCGCGTTTGGTGTTTTTAGACCACAAGTCTAAAATCATGCTAATCAAAATTGCCACTGGAACATCTTGCTGCCGTTTAACAATGAGATCTTTTGCTAATGCACCATCTGAAAGCAATGCAGTGTCCACTTGAAAGACTAATTGGCCATGTGTAAAGGCTTGGTAGTGGTTATCCAATAAATCGCCAGTAATGATCCAGCGTAAGTCGGTTACGAAAATGAATTGGTGCCAAACACCAATAATTCGTTTGATAGCGCCGACTTTTTTGTTTGCAATCAAAATATCAAAACGTGGCAAAAATCCAGGAGATACTTGTTTGATTTCACCAACTAAGTTACCAGATAATTCATGCAGCTCAAAACTATCATTCAGCATACCCTGACGGCCGACGACGTAATAAATTGGTTGCTGGGTCGCATTATAAACCATCGCCATATGTTGTCGTTGTGCTGTTTGATTTTTGATATATACTTCCATATACTCACCAAATATTAGTTGTTAGATTTCACCGTTTAAGGCCCATTGAATTGCTTTACCGACGCCATCTTTGGTATTGAAGTCCGTTGTTCGATTGGCGATTGCTTTAATGTGAGGTACAGCGTTTGCCATGGCAACGCCCATACCTGCTTCACGAATCATCGATTCATCATTCAAATTATCACCCAAAGCCATAACTTGTGTCATAGGAATATGCTTAACGGCCGCATATTGCTTCAAAGCAATACCTTTTTGTGCTTGGATATCATTAATTTCAATATTGTTATCGGATGAGGAAGTGACCACTAAGCCTCCGAGATGATCAATAGCTGTTCGTGTTTCTGTAAAGGCTTTTTGACCGCGTTTATCAAAGGCGATAATTTTGAAAACTTCTTTATTGGGGTCTGATAGAATCGTGTCAAAGTTATCAATGTAATTGATATTCATCAATTCTAATCGTGCAGCCGCTAAAGCCACAGCAATTTTATAAGGTTGATCGGGGTTTAGAGTGACCAGTAAATCAGCTACATTTTGAATTCGACGTATTTTACTTTCGGAAAAAGGGCCTTCACTGGTAATCATTTCAAAGTAAAAGTCGTTTTGTCTTAAAAGCGCGACTAATTGGTGTAGTTTGTCTCGATCGAGTGGATGCTTCACAACTTCTTTGCCGTCGGTATCAATGACTAGAGCACCGTTTAACGTAATGAATGTGGTATGTAAATCATGGGCATCTAATAGAGGCTTTGCTTCGGTAATCCCACGCCCAGTAGCTACGATAAAATCAATTCCGGCCTTTTGTGCTGCTGTGATTGCAGCAGCGTTGTTTTCTGAAACTTCCATACGATTGTTGAGTAAGGTGCCGTCCATGTCTGAAGCGATAATTTTGATCAAGATAAGTGACCTCCAGTAAATATTCTAGTTTAAGTTTAGCATAGAACCGCAAGAAAATTACGGATTAATCAAGCAAAAATCGGGACATCCTGTATAATATGGACCATAAGGAGGAATTATCGTGACAAAAACATTGATCCACAATGACTGGCAAGAGGTACTAGGTCCAGAGTTTGAAAAAGATTATTATCAAGAATTACATAATTATTTGAAGCGGGAATATGCTACTAAAACAATTTATCCGGATATGTATCATATTTTTCAAGCTTTTGAATGGACGCCATTTTCAAAGGTAAAAGTCGTTATTCTAGGACAAGATCCATATCATAATCCTCATCAGGCACATGGGTTAAGTTTTTCAGTCGTTCCTGGAACAAAGGTACCCCCTTCACTAGTCAATATTTATAAGGAATTACAAAGTGATTTGGGCTATCCACCAGTAAAACATGGCTATTTGAAATCTTGGGCAGATCAGGGGGTATTATTATTGAATTCTGTCTTGACGGTGGAAGCTGGTCACGCCTATTCCCATCGCGGCAAAGGTTGGGAACGTCTAACTGACACAGCTATTGAAAAATTGTCCAGTAAGGGTGGCGTCGTTTTCATTTTATGGGGCAATGCCGCTAAGGCTAAAATGAAACTAATTGATGAAACTACGAATGCAGTCATTACTTCGCCACATCCCAGTCCTCTATCGGCACATTATGGCTTTTTTGGCTCAAAGCCATTTTCCAAGGCAAATCACGCCTTAATGCAATTTGGCGAATCACCAATCAATTGGCAGTTGCCTGATGATCCCGGTGAAAGTTAAGCTAGGACTTCACAAGTACTTGGAAAAAGTGTATCATAACTATGATAACGTTTACATATTAGGAGGCTTTTCCCCGTGGATTTATTTGATAGTTTAAAACAAAAGATTGCCGGTAAAAACTTAACGATTGTTTTTCCAGAAGGTTATGAACCTAGAATTATTGGCGCAGCTGCCCGATTGAATGCAGATCAAGTGTTGAAGCCCATTCTGCTAGGTGAAGCAGCTAAGATTCAACAGATTGCCCAGGAAAAAGGCTTTAATTTAGGTGATATTCAAATCATTGACCCAGCCACATATCCAGAGTATGAATCGATGGTGGCCGCATTTGTTGAACGCCGTAAAGGCAAAGCAACTGAAGCCCAGGCACAAGAGTTATTGCGTGATAACAATTATTTTGGCACAATGCTAGTTTATTTGGATAAAGCGGACGGTATGGTTTCTGGCGCCATTCATTCGACAGGTGATACTGTGCGGCCGGCTTTACAGATTATTAAAACACGGCCCGGTGTGAGTCGAACGAGTGGGGCTTTTATTATGCAGCGTGGCCGTGAGAATGAGCGTTATCTCTTCTCTGATTGTGCAATCAATATTGATCCTAATGCCCAAGAACTGGCTGAAATTGCGGTAGAATCCGCTAAAACAGCAGCGTTATTTGATATTGATCCAAAAGTAGCTTTATTGAGTTTTTCAACGAAAGGTTCGGCCAAAGCCGATCAAGTGACTAAAGTCGCCGAAGCTACCAAAATTGCGCAAGAATTGGCACCGCAATATGAAATCGACGGTGAACTCCAATTTGATGCGGCTTTTGTGCCTGTTGTAGCTCAGCAAAAGGCACCCGATTCTCACGTGGCTGGACAAGCAACGGTATTTGTTTTTCCTGAATTACAATCTGGTAATATTGGTTATAAGATTGCACAGCGTTTTGGTAACTTCGAAGCTATCGGTCCGATCTTACAAGGTCTAAACAAGCCAATCTCTGATTTATCAAGAGGTTCTAATGAAGAAGACGTCTACAAGTTATCTATCATTACAGCTGCGCAAGCTTTACTTTAAAGTGGTGCTAGACTAGATTATTGAGCGCAGGTAGCTTTAATTTTGATTTAATTAAATATTTATAAGGTGACGAGAGTGAGACAAAAGGCGCTTAGCACCTGAGCCATTCGTGGTTAGGTGAGGGCGTTGCCTTTTGGAACACATTTAAAATTTAATTATTCGTAAACACATAGTGGCTGAAAACAAAACGTTAGTTTTGTCCCAGCCACGTTTTTAGTGCGCCCGGCATGGGCGCTAACTTGGTGGTGAAAGTCCACTATAGACCGTAGTAGTCGGAACTATTAGTTGAGGACAAGGGTGTCCACCGTGAGGTGGAATCTGAAGGAAGTCTAAAGCA
>NZ_JACGCJ010000024.1 GCF_021030645.1 Agrilactobacillus fermenti
CCTCGGTTCGTGGGATTGAAAAGGTTACTACTGAAGCAGGAATTGCAATTATGGCAGCTAATCTGTTGAAATTGACCCTCAAGGTCAATGTTATTTTTAGAAAATCAATCGTTAAAAAAATAATCGTAGTTTTCAGATTCAATATCAGTCTGAAAACTACGATTATTTTATTTTGCGTGGCTTATGTCCCAGCCACTTTTGACAGTAAGAATGCACCAACAAACAAGCTTGATGAATCTTACTATCATTCCTTCAGTTTAAAGTAGATAGATAAGCCAGAAAAAAGCAAGGTGAAAAGGAACAGAGCGCCGAATATAAAAAGACTGCTACTATCACTAAGAACGATGATATGATTTTTCTTAAGACTGGACAATATAGTTACTAATATCAGGCAAAAAAAAGCCAGAATCATAAATGTATTTTTTTTCATATAGAACCTCTAAATTGTTTCTGCGAGTCGCTTATTTTATGGCAACCACATAAGGAAGCACTAAAGGTCAAATGCTAAATGCTGACAAAAGAATATCTGTAAAAAAGGGAAGCGTAAAGATAAAAGACGCCACTATGTTTTTAGTGATGGCTTGAAGGATCGCAAGGATGAGAAGCGATCCTCCAAAGGAAATTAAAATAGAAACAATAGTCCAGCTGTTATGAAATAGCGAGAACAAAACGACGCTGATGAGCAACACTAAAGCCTTTGGTAACATAGCCGTGAATAGTGGCACTTTAAAACGATAGTTGAAGATAATCAAAAGAAACTTACCGATCACGTACTGCAACAATACGCCCAGAAAAGTGAAGATGAAGGAGAATCCAATCACCAAAGAGCGACTTGGCCTTTTGCCTTTTTCTTTAGCATATACGGAACTACGGAAACGATTCCTGAAGAAATGGCTCCAACTCCAGTTAAAGCTGCCACAATTGAAACAACAGCAACGGCAGTTTGGTATGCCTGAATAATGTTAACAACTCTTGTAGCTGTTTCAGTAGAGATTCCAAGTGTTGTTGCAACAGCAGGGCCATAACTGAGTAAGAGTGTCAGAGCAAAAATAAAACCTAAAATAGCAGTCAGAACAACAAAGAAACGGGTATCCATTTTTTAGTGAAAGTCATACCTTTTTTCTTCCTTCGAGGATGGTGCTTCTCCCGAATTATGATGATCGGTGAAAATTTTTGACAACTCCAATAAGCGCTTACAAATTAACATGGCTATTATAAAGTTGTCAAGAATCTTGACTTGTTTAAACGGGATATGTGAACGCAACTGGTCATCATATACTTATCCATTAAAGGTATATAAATACCAAAGGCTTAATCTGAAAAGATGGGGGATTTATGAACAAGGGCAAGACAATGCCAACAAAGGTATCGCTGTCGTGTTTGGCTTTGATTTCCTGTTGGCGTTTGATGAGTTGGTCGATCGTGATTTCTCCGTCCATGGTAAAGTTCCTTCTAAACTTATTTAACCGGCTTTGTGAATTCCTGCAATTTGTTCATAGCGTTTGGTAAGTTTTGTTAAACGGGCTTCTTCACGTTGCGTGAATTGGCTAGATTGTGCTTTGTTCCGTAGTTGGGTTAATTCAATCGCAACGGTCAAACGTTCTTGACGGTATTTCTTTTGTTGTTTAGCCAGCTCGTTTTTGTTTAAGTTGAGCGGGTTCAAGTAACTTGGCAGATCCGCAATCTTCTTGTCCCGACTGATGACATGTTGCGTGGCCGCACGCTTTTCTCCTAGGCTTAACTCGCCGTTATGCTTGGTATTCTCTAACTTCTCCCATTCACCTTGAGAGAAATCGTTTTTATCCTCGACTTCCTTTTTCCAGGTAAAAGTATAGCCAACAACAGGACGGTCATGGCCTTTTCCATAGTTTTTTTTAACAGTTAGACCTGGAAAGTGGCTTATGTCCCAGACACATTTTTTTGTTTGAGTATAAAAATACTTTTGTTCCAGCTACTTTATTTTAGCTAAAATTTATACGGATAAATATGATAAAATGATTTAGATGCTAAATTAACTTAAATAAATCGACGCATAAGGAGACCTATTCATGGCAAAATCAGAAAAAGCTAAGATGTTGGTTAATGAACAGTATTTAAATACAGATCCAGAACTAGCTTTAGATCGACGACATACGCGTTTATTAATTAATGAGTTTAATCAAGTTGTTAAGACGGATGCTGCCGCCGGGCAAAGAATTTTAAAGCAATTATTTGCCAAAACGGGCACTAAAATTAATATTCAGCCGGATTTTCATTGTGATTATGGCTATACTGTTGAAATTGGGGAGAACTTTTTTGCCAACTATAATTGTGTTTTGATCGATGTTGGTAAAATAACGATCGGCGATAACTGTCTTTTTGGGCCTGGCGTTCATATCTATTCGGTTAATCATCCCCTTGATCCTGAGTTGCGTAATGCTAATTATGAGTTTCCGAAACCAGTGACGATTGGTAATAATGTCTGGATCGGTGGTTCAGCTGTCATCGTACCCGGCGTCACGCTGGGTAATAATGTGACTGTGGCTGCTGGTGCGGTAGTGACCAAGTCTTTTGGTGATAATGTGGTTATCGGCGGTAATCCAGCTCGGGTGCTTAAGTCAATTTAAAAGCAAAATCAACTCGTCTTTTAGCAACCTAGGTTATAATAAAGGTAATTATAATTTAGGGGGTTATGTTTAATGGGTGTGTTTTCTGAAACAGACAAAGTAAAGTTATTGACTGATTTGGTAGCGATTCCATCAGTTAATGATTATGAACAAAAAGTTGCTGAATATTTAAAGGATTTGTTGGCTAAATATGATATTACGGCAAAATTAATTCCAATCACAGCCACACGGGCAGACTTAGTTGCCGAAATTGGTTCCGGTCAGCCGGTGCTTGGTATTTCCGGGCATATGGATGTTGTCGCTCCTGGAGATCAAGCTAAATGGGCCAGTGATCCCTTCAAGCTGACGGAAACTGATGGCCGTTTGGTGGGCCGTGGTGCTGACGATATGAAATCCGGACTTGCAGCAATGGTCATGGCTTTGATCGAGTTGAAGGCACAAGGTCTACCTAAAAATGGGACCATTCGATTGATGGCAACTGCCGGTGAAGAGGTCGGTGAACAAGGTTCCCAAGTCTTCTATGAAAAAGGCTATATGCAGGATGTAGCAGCATTGATCATTGGCGAACCCTCTGGTTATAATATTGTTTATGCACACAAGGGCTCGGTAGATATTCGCTTAACTTCTCATGGTAAGGCAGCACATAGTTCCATGCCATCCATGGGCTATAACGCAATCGATCCTTTGTTGAATTTACTGCATGAAGCCAATGGTATTTTCCGTGAAGATACGCGGGAGAATTCAGCACTAGGGAAGTTAAGTTTTAATACGACTATCTTCCAAGGCGGCAATCAAGTCAATTCTATTCCTGAACAAGCTGTTGCTGAGATTAATGTTCGGACGATTCCTGAATTTGATAATGATGAAGTTGAGAAGATCATGAAACAATTAGTGCAAACACAAAACGATGCCGGTGCGAAAATTGATTTGGATATTTATATGTCGCAATCGTCCGTACAAGCACCTGGAGATTCAAAACTAGTTCAGTTAGCTAGCCAAATTGGGGCAAAATATGCGGGTGAATCAGTTCCGGCAGGTGTGATTCCGGCGGTTACTGATGCTTCTAACTTGTTAAAAGATAAAGCTGCTGATTTTCCGATGATCGTTTTTGGACCGGGTAATAATTCAGCCCACCAAGTCGATGAATATGTAGACAAACAGATGTATTTAGACTTTAGTGCGCTGTATGTTGACTTGTTTAAGGCTTATTTTGAGTAATAGTTGCGTTACAATAAAAGCATTTAAATGATTCAGTGACTTTGGCACACGTTTAAAATTTAATTTGTTCGCAAAACAAAAGGTGGCTGAAAGCAAAACGTTAGTTTTATTCTTCAGCCATTTTTTTTAATCAACAAACAATTATTTAAGTCTATTCGTGCATTAAATATTAAGGCATAACTAAACTAGATCTGTTGACGTCAGGTGCTTCAATACACCCTGATCAACAGATCTAGTTTTGATATTTCTAAATTTTCTCTAGTAATTTTTCCAAATTAATTTACGCCAAATTCTTCGAATATTGATCTAAGGCAATTAGTGCACTAGCCACGTCATCTGCCGTGACTGCAAATGGCATTTCGTGAATGGTTTCACCTTCTTGCGTAGCTAATTTACCAACTTTTAACAAATCATCATAACTGGCATCGGCAAGTTTCATATCTGCTAGTGTGGTCGGCAACTTCAACGCACGATAAAATCTAATAAATTTATCTAAAGTTGATTTGGGCTTATTTTCTAAAATCAATTGGGTTAAAGTGCCATAAGCTACTTTTTCGCCATGAGTCAGTTTATGGATATCGCCATGCAATGCGGTAAATCCGTTATGAATGGCATGAGCTGCTGCTAAACCACAGCTTTCAAAACCGATACCGCTCAATAAAGTGTTGGCTTCTACGACTGCTTCCAGTGCGGCAGTGACGACCTTACCACGACAGGCTTCAATGGCTTGAAGACCATAGGCAAAATTAGTGGCTTCACATTTGGCCGCGATGGCTTCTGCGGCTAATGTCGGTTTACCGCCAGCCATTGTATTGCCATGTTTTTGAATCACAGCCTGACCTTCAACCCAGGTTGCTAAAGCATCTGCGATCCCACTGGCTAGCAAGTGAACTGGGGCTTTACTGATGACCTGGGTGTCTACAAGTACCAAATCAGGGTTCTTCTTATAGAAAATATAACGATCAAAAACGCCATCATCACTATAAATCACAGATAACGCAGAAGTTGGTGCGTCTGTGGAAGCAACAGTAGGCAAGATACCGACAGGTAAAGTTAGTTTATCTGCAATGGCTTTGGCAGCATCAATGGTTTTACCACCGCCCAAGCCTAAAATGACATCACATTTTTCGGATTTGGCAATATCACTGACCCGTTGGATCTCGCTATCAGAAGCTTCCCCATTAAATGGCACATGTGTCGTTATTAAATCTGCTGTTTTTAAATGTTGGTCAAAATCTTGACCTACGATTTGCCAAACATTATCATCACAAAGCAATAACGGTTTTTCGCCCAAGTCTTTAATGTGTTGAACGCCCGAAAACAGTACGCCTTTGCCTTGAACATAGCGAGAAGGACTGGCATAAATTCTTTCCATAAGTAAAGGACCTCCATAAAATAATATTGTGATTTATTACACAATATTATTTTACGCCATTGCTAGTATAATTAGTAGTTTTTAGCACGTCGACCTTTTATTGTAGACGTATCTCACGGACAATAGTAGGGGACGATTGTTAGAACAGCTGCTATTTTACTTCGAAAAGTCAACGTTCTTAGTTTCTTTAGTGGTTAATAATGAGACTAAGCAGGCTAGACCCATGACGGCTAGATAGTAGCCAACAGCTTTGACACCCCAAGTAGCAGCTAGTGCTGTGGCAATAGTTGGGGCAAAGGCAGCACCAACAATGGAAGCCATATTATAAGAGATACCCGCTCCGGAATAGCGCACTTTAGTTGAGAATAATTCCGGCAGCAAAGCACCAACTGGGCCAAAAGCCATGCCCATGATCACAAAACCTAAGACTAGGAATGCGACGGCACCAGCAAAATTTTGATGGCCAGAAAGCATATAAGGGAATAAGAAAGCAAAGACGACCATACCAACAGCAGAAGCAAGCAAAATGGTGCGCCGGCCTAATTTATCAGCTACGTGAGAAGCACCTAAAATGAAGACGGCAAAAACGATGATGGTTGCCATTAAGAGAGATAAATATTGTCGATTTGAGAAACCTAATTTACCTGTTGCAAAGGTCAAAGACCAAGTTGTTAGCAGATAAAATAAGGTATAAGTACCACTCATTAAGAAGGTACCTTGTAAAATCTGCCGCCAAGAGTTCTTGAAAACGACTTTTAAAGGTGATTTAGTGACGGCTTTCTTTTGTTGTGCCAGCCGAAAGACGGGTGTTTCTTGCATCCGTTCTCGAACCCAAAAGCCAACTAAGACTAAGATAGAAGAAACTAAAAATGGGATCCGCCAGCCAAAAGCCGTCATTTGTGCTGGTGATAGGAACGATTCAAGGACAAAGAAGAGACCATTACAGAGGAAGAAGCCTAAGGGTGCGCCTAATTCTGGGAAAGCACCATATAAGGCCCGCCGATTTTCAGGGGCATTTTCGGTAGCCACTAACGCAGCGCCAGACCATTCCCCACCAAGACCAATGCCTTGCACAAAGCGGCAAAGGCACAGCAGTGCGATGGCAAACATACCAAAAGTGTTAAAGCCAGGAAGTACCCCAATCAAAACGGTAGAACAACCCATTAATAATAGCGAGAATACTAAGGTTCTCTTACGACCAATTTTATCGCCAAAATGGCCGAAGATAAAGGATCCTAAGGGTCTGGAAATGAACGCTACACCAAAAGTTAAAAGACTTAAGATCGTGGCGATCGTTGGCGTCACCTCAGGGAAAAATACTTTAGGAAAATATGTAGCAGCGGCGGTACCATAAGCATAAAAGTCGAAAAATTCGATGGCGGTGCCAATCATAGAAGCCAAAATAACAGTACGCACCGAGTCTCTTTTAAGCGTTAATTTTTTAGGTTCACTGACAACAGTAGTGGTTGATTCCATATTCCAAACACTTCCTTTTTTGAATAGTTGCTTTGATAGATAGTTACAGAACAATTAGAAAAATAATAATATAATAGCGATAATCACCACCTTTCAGTAAATTAGTGTATAAAAAAACCAAGAACTGCTTCGCAGCTCTTGGTTGACTTGAACCAACGCCGCCCGCTTGTAAGTGCGGGCATCGAAAATATCAGCCCGCACTAGCTAATAATGGCGCTGATAATAATCGTATTTAGTTGTGCGTTAATTTTTGTCATATTAATCATTCCCTAATTTAATATTAATCCAAATCAAATAATTTTATTATGTTTTTAATAATAACGCCTTTTCTGAAAATTGCAAGGATAAATTCTAACTTTTTTGACTTAGAGTTAACTTTAAGTGGTAGGGTGGTCTTACCAAGTCGTTTTACGAAAGGATTAACGTAGATGGATACAACAAGAGAATATAAAATTGGTGATTTTGCGAAACTCGTTGGTTTAACGACTTTCACGTTACGCTATTATGAAAATGAAGGGTTGATTCAACCACACCGAAATCGTAATGGACGCCGTTTTTATACCACACAAGATAGTCGTTGGGTAGGGTTTTTGTTACATCTAAAAGGGACAGGCATGACTATGACTGAATTGAAACAGTATGTTCAACTACGTGCTCAGGGCGATCAAACTATTGCTCAGCGGAAAGCTTTACTTAGACAAGTTCAGACACGTTGCCGTAACGAAATTGCTGAAAGAAAGGCTAATTTGACGATTCTGAACCACAAGATCGATTGGTACGATGGTAAATTAACGCATGAAATTAGTGACGATGAATCATTTGCCGATTACTTAAAAAAATTTAACGAGAATTCTTGACTTATAGTTTACTCTAAGTTGTAGTCTGAGACTGTACTCAAAAATAATTAAAGGAGATCTATGATGACAGTCAAAGATAAAGTAATTGTAATTACCGGAGCCTCGTCAGGTATTGGTGCGGCTACGGCCAAGTTGTTAGCTCAAAACGGCGCTAAAGTTGTGTTAGGTGCCCGTCGTGAAAGCCGATTAAAGGCGATCGTTGCTGATATTCAAGCGCAACATGGTCAGGCTGCTTACCTTAAAACAGATGTCACGAAACCCGAAGAAGTTCAGGCATTAGTGACGCTAGCAAAATCAGAATTTCATCAAATTGATGGTATTTTTAATAATGCAGGGATCATGCCCAGCTCGCCAATCAGCGCATTACATACCAAAGAGTGGCATGATATGGTCGATATTAATTTGAATGGTGTCTTAAACGGAATTGCCGCCGTTATGCCTGATTTTACTAAGCAAAAGCACGGGGATATCATCACAACTTCATCTGTCGCCGGTTTGAAGAGTTTTCCTGGCGCCGGTGTTTATGGGGCAACTAAATTCGCAGTTAAGAACTTAATGGAAGTTATTCGGATGGAAAGTGCAAGTGAAGGCACGAATATTCGCACGGTCACACTTTATCCGGGCGCGATCAATACGGAATTGTTGCACACAATTACTGATGCACAAACCGTCAAGGGTATGGATCAATTGTATCAAGCTGTTGGTATTTCACCAGAAGCCGTGGCACGTACCGTTAATTTTGCGATTGACCAACCAGCAGATGTAAACATCAGCGAATTTACAATTTATCCAACGAAGCAAGGCTAAGGAGACTAAGGAATGGTCAAAAATGAAGCAGTCAAAAATGGTGTGATTTTTCCAGTAGGCACAAAAAATGAGGCGTATGCCCAATATTTTGTCGGTCAAAGTTATTTGCAATCATTAGTTGCCGATCCCAAAGTCAATGTAGGCGTCAGTAACGTGACTTTTGAACCAGGGTGTCGCAATAATTGGCATATCCACCATGATGGGTACCAAATTTTATTGGTCACTGGTGGGGCAGGCTGGTATCAAGAAGCCGGTAAACCGGCACAAAAACTACATCCTGGAGATGTAGTGGTCACCCACGATGGCGTCAAACATTGGCACGGGGCTACTAAAGATAGCTGGTTTGAACATATTGCCATTACAACTGGCACGCCAGAATGGTTAGAACCTGTGACAGATGTACAGTATCAAGCTTTGGAGGGTTAAGAATATGGTTAAAAAGCAAACAGCTGGTCGTGATAATTTGGGTGAATTTGCCCCCAAATTTGCTGAATTGAATGACGATGTTTTATTTGGGGAGGTCTGGTCTCGTGAAGATCAAATGTCTGCTCGAGATCGCAGTATGATCACTTGTGCTAGTTTAATGTCACAGGGACTTTTTCCTCAATTAGAAGCCCATATGAAAATTGCTAAAACGAATGGCATTACTAAAACAGAAATGGTCGAATTGATCACACAGCTTGCTTTCTATGCTGGTTGGCCTAAAGCATGGTCAGCTTTTGATTTGGCTAAAAAAGTTTATGACGATCAAGAAGCATGAGAGACTGAAAATAAAAAATCTGTTGCTATGAGTCGATAGAAAAGACTTAAAGGCGACAGATTTTTTGGTTTAAGAATAAGAAAGGGAATTCACAGAATAGTAATATTTTATTCATAAAAAAGATATGACCAGATGATTAAAATTAAATTATAAAAATTAAAAATAATTAAATTAAATTAAATTAAATGGTTGCATGATTGTTCTGAAATAACACCTGGTCTTCCAGCGACGGCTTGGTTTAGAAATTAACGTGAGGATGTGGGGCTTGAAATGGATAAAAAAAGCGAAACAGAAGAATTACTTTCTGGAGTCTAGTTGCTATTTTTTGTATCTTAATTGGCATACATATGTTTACGTACCAAATCTTCGCGCGTTGTTTTGTAACCCATGATTTTCATGAATTTCTTAGAACAACGAGTCCGCGTGAGCTTAAAAAGGTAGTAGATGACGATCAGATGAGTTATGAATTTTTATGGCATTACCGCCAAAAAAATATAACCCGCCTATCGGACTCTGAAGGTGGGGATTTTAATTATGGAGCACTATATGTTGGTGCTTTTCAGGGTCGTAAAACGGATTTGACAGTCACTTTAGATCGGCAGCACGCAAACTTCTTTAAGCCAGCATTTAAAATTAAAAAAATTTATCTTGTGACACCAGAAATAAAGAAATATAAAAATATCCATTACGGGACAGAGTAGGTTTAATTGGTTAATTTGATGCATCAAAAATATTCCATTAAATGCATTTACTGCGATAATGGTTCAGTGCAAAGCACATAAAAGTGTCTTTGCGCTTTTTTTCGCGTAAAGACACAAGTAAAAGAGAAGAGAACTACTATTCATAATCCTGTCTTAAAATAGCATAAACCGCGTCATCAACGATACCTTGGTTATTGCGGTGGGCTTGGCGCAAAACACCTTCAAATTGTAAACCACATTTTTGCATAACCTTGCCTGAGTTGGGATTATGCGTATCATGCCGCGCTTCAATACGATTGACATCAGTATTTTCAAACAAATATTGAATTACCGCTTTAAAAGCTTCTTTAACATATTCATGGCCCCAAAAAGCTTGGCCAATGCAGTAGCCGATCTCCATGCTTTTGACTTGATCATCGTGGGCTACGACCGAAATGGTACCAATCAATGTTTGCGATTGCGTTAGGACAATGCCCCAATCGTAGAAATTTTTATTAGGGTAATTAGCAACACGATTTTGTAAAAATAATTTGGCATCCATCACACTTTTATAAGTTGGCCAACTTAAGTATTTAGTAACTTTGGGATCCCCAGCCCAGTTATGAAACATAGCTTCTGCATCATTGGCCTGAAGTGGCCGCAAAGTTAATCTCTCGGTTTTAAGGCGCTGTGTCCCAGTATGGTGCATGACCATCACTCCCTAACGTTATATTGTACTTAGTCTAAAAGTTTTACGGTAGTGGGTCAATAATGGGTTACCCATTAAACAAAAAGAAATCGATTTCAAGAAAGTGTTGACTTATTTAAAAGTCCGAATTATTATATTGTTAACGATTACAAAAGAGATAAGAGGTGACTTGATTGGTAACGATTTCAGACGTGGCAAAATTAGCGGGTGTTTCGGTTTCCACCGTTTCTCGGGTGATCAATGACAATCCCCATGTAACGCCGCAAAAGCGCCAAGCCATTTTAAATGCCATGAACGAGTTGGGTTACGCGCCGCTGCAAGCAGCGCGACAGTTGCGAGGTTCGGGTACAGAAACTATTGCAGTAGTTGTTCCAGAGATTGTCAATCCGTTTTTTTCTTACTTGGTAGATACCATTGAACGGGTTATCGATGAAAAAGGATTTAAGACTTTGATCATCCAGACCTTTGGACAAAAGCGTAATGAGCTTAATGCGTTGAATTTATTGAAAGTTAATCAAGTGGACGGAGTCATTCTTTGTGCCATTGAAAATGATTTTGAAACGATCAAAGCATACTTGACTTACGGTAAAATTGCCGTCTGTAATGAATACGTTAATGATGAAACCGTTTCGATGATTTACGGTAACCAGTTTGAAGGCATCCGCCAAGGCACGCAATATTTGCTTAGCAAAGGCAAACGCCGGATTGCTTATTGTACAGGACGGCGAGGCATTATGATGCAGCCACGCGGGGTCAACTTTGATAGTGACCGCTATCTGGGCTTCATTAAAGCATTACAGGTACAACAGCTTTCGTTTGATCCAGAACTATTGTTTACCAATGCCCATACGATTGACGATGGCAAACGTATTTTACAACAGATACGAACATTGTCAGCGCCACCAGATGCCGTTGTCGCTGGTAGTGATGAAGTGGCTACGGGCATAGTTAGTGAAGCTGTTAAGTCCGGTTTGCAGATTCCAGACCAGCTAGCTGTGTTGGGCGTGGATGATCAACCGCTGGCGCGGTATTTGCAGTATCCGCTAACCACGATTCGTCAGCCGATCAAGGCGATGGGTCATAAAGTGGCTGAGGTTTTACTTAATGAAATCAAGCATCCTGAGACAAAAACTTCTCGAGAGATGTTAGATTTAAAAATTGTGCCTAGAAAATCAGCATAATTTTTTAATAAAATTTGGTATCGATACCAAAGATGATCAATAAAATATTTGGAGGCAACAAAAATGACAGTTGTATTGGCAAGAATCGATCAGCGTTTAATTCATGGTTTGATTGTTAACCAGTGGGCGCAAAAATTACAGGTCAAACGGTTTATGGTTGTAGACGATGAAATCAGTCAAAATGAGGATATTAAGGCTAGCATGCGGATGTCTAAGCCAGCAGGGACAGGGATGTCGATCATTGACACTCAAAAAGCCATCACGAACTTTAATGCGGGCAAGTATGATGCCCAGCGTGTTTTGATTTTAGTTAAAGAACCAGCGACTCTGATCAAGCTAATTGAAGGTGGTGTTGATATTCCTAAAGTTGATCTTGGTATCCTTTTCAATGAAGATGGTCGCCAACCAGTGACTAAGTTCGTTGCCCTAGATGATCAAGAAAAAGCAGACCTTGAAACCATCAAGCAGAAGGGTGTGCCGCTTGTAATCCAATATGTACCGGATGATCCCGAACAGGCTTACGAAGGATAATATGGATTAGAGGAGAAAAATTATGTCTGGTATTCAATTATTACAAGATATTGTCATTATTTTATTAGCCGGCTATATGACCATTGATCAAAATGGCTTAGTGATCATGTCTTGGTTTCCTGTTATTGTGGGCATGATTTCTGGCCTGATCATGGGGGACATGCACACAGGTTTGATAATTGGCGGGACTTTCCAATTGATGATGCTAGGAGTAGCGGCTCTTGGCGGTGCCTCAGCACCTAATTATGGTTTGGCAACGATCGTTGGGGTCTTTGTTGCGGTCCGAACAGGGGCAGGCATCAAAGCCGCGATCGCCGTGGGCTTACCAGTTGGCTTGATTGCCATTCAATTAGAAGTTTTGGCCCGGATCATCAGTAACTTCTTAGCCCATAAAATGCAAACGGATAATGAAGCCCATCAATGGCATAAAATGCGGCGGGAGGCTTGGTTAGGCCCAATCCTATTTAGTTTACAAACAGCGCTGCCTACCGCTTTAGTTGTTTTAGTTGGTCCCCAAGTCGTCAAATTCATTCTTGCGGCTGTGCCTAAATGGGTAACGAACGGGCTCACGATTGCTGGCGGGATGCTGCCAGTCGTTGGGATCGGTATGTTGATGCATTACATGCCAGTTAAGAAATTTTTACCTTATATCATTGTTGGCTTTGTGTTAGCAGCTTATTTAAAAATACCTGTTTTGGGAATTGCGCTAGTTGGCTTTGCCGGTGCTTATTGGTACTTCACTTCGGAGTCACGTAAAGCTGATAAGGCCGCTGCAGTGACGACAACTGGTGCGCCAACAGAGGAAGAAGATGACGACTACGATGAATAATAACAACGAGACAGATCGTTCTGAAATCACTAAAAAAGATTTAAGAAGAGCGGCTAGTCGCTATAACTTTATGGCCGTAAACTTATTTAATTATGAATCACAGATGGGCCCAGCGGTAGCTTGGTCGTTAGCACCGATTCTCCGTAAGATTTACAAAAATGATGATGACTATCAACAAGCACTAGACAATCACTTTAACTATTTCAATTCAACCACAGTCATGTCCAGTATTATTTTAGGTGCCACAACGGCAATGGAAGCTAAAGACGGCATTCAATCTAAAGATGCAGTTCAGTCTTTGAAAACCAGTTTGATGGGTCCCTTGGCCGGTGTGGGCGACACGTTAGTCTGGGTTTTGTGGCCTACGATCATTGGCTCCATCTCTGGCTATATGGCGTTACAAGGAAATCCACTTGGTGCCATTATTTGGCTGATCGCCAATATCGCATTTTGGTTTATCAAAGTTAAAATGTTTGAAGTTGGCTATACTTCTGGAACCAAATTAGTCACTTCTCTAGGCAGTAAGATGACATTGTTTACTGAAGCTGCTTCAATCATGGGACTAAGTGTTGTGGGTGCTTTGATTGCCACAGTGGTCAAAGTGCAAACACCGCTGAAATTTGCATTTGGTAAAGTCAGTTTATCTTTGCAGAATGGCGTATTTGATAAAATCATGCCGGCGCTACTACCTGCTTTGTTGACGCTACTAGTTTATAAACTATTGGGCAATAAAAAATGGACGCCAACGCGGATTATTCTGTTGGTCATTGTGATTGCTTTGGCTGGCTCATTCTTTGGCATTTTTAAAGCGTAAGGAGTTTTAAATATAATGAAACGTAAGATTGTTTTGGCATCACATCACCAATTGGCGGCTGGATTAGCGGATACGCTTAAATTTATCGCCGGTGATATGGCAAATGAGATGGTGATTACTTTGACCACTTATATGGATAATCAGCCGGTTGAAGCCCAAGTTCAAAAAGTAATGGCCACTTTTCCCGAAGATACAGAAGTTGTCGTGCTAACAGATATGATGGCTGGCAGTGTGAATCAGAAATTTTTTGGCTATCGCACTCGGCCGCACACGCATATTGTTAGCGATATGAATCTGCCATTGGCTTTAGCCTTTACGATGGAGTCTACAGCGCAGTACATTAGTTCTGATCGTGTCAGACAGATAGTTGCTGAAGCAAAAGACGCTATTGTCTATATCAATGAATTTCAACCGGATGAAGATGATGATGATGAATAAAAAAATTAAATGGTGGCAAAAAAGTGTGGTTTATCAGGTCTATCCTAAGAGTTTCAATGATTCTAATGGCGATGGCATTGGCGATATTCCCGGCATTCAACAAAAGTTGCCTTACTTAAAAAAATTAGGCGTTGATGTCATTTGGCTAAATCCAATCTATCAATCACCGCAAGTAGACAACGGCTATGATATTTCTAATTATCGGGCGGTTGACCCAGAATTAGGGACGATGGCGGAATTCGAGTCGTTGTTAACAGCAGCCCATACCCAAGGTTTGAAAATTATTTTAGATCTAGTGGTCAACCATACATCTGACCAACACCCTTGGTTCAAAGCGGCTGAACAATCGAAGTCTGATCCACACCATGACTATTATATTTGGAAGGATCCCGTTGATGGGCATGAGCCGAATAACTGGGGTTCCAGTTTTGGCGGCTCAACGTGGACATATAATCAAGCGCTAGGACAATATTACTTACATTTGTTCGCCAAACAGCAGCCCGATTTGAATTGGGAAAATCCTAAAGTACGACAAGAAGTTTATGATTTAATGCGTTTTTGGTTGGATAAGGGGATCGACGGTTTCCGGATGGATGTTATTTCACTGATTTCTAAGGATCCTAAGTATCCTGATGGCCCCGTGATTCAGAACAAGAAGTATGGCAGTTATTATGCTGGTGCTGCCAACGGACCAAAAGTTCACGAATATCTACATGAAATGTATCAGCAAGTTTTGCGTAAATATGACATCATGACGGTAGGGGAAACGCCCCATACTAACGCTGACGAAGCAGTACTTTATACAAAAGCAAGTCGGCAGGAACTCAACATGGTTTTTCACTTCGATCATATGCATTTAGATTATGGTAAGTATGGTAAATTTTCAGATAATCGTTTTAAATTGCCAGATCTAAAGGCAGTTTTGAGTCGTTGGCAGACAAAAATGTATGATCATGATGGTTGGAACAGTCTATACTGGAGCAATCACGACCAAGCTCGACCAGTGACACGATTTGGTAATGATGGACCTTTCCGAGAGAAATCTGCCAAGATGTTGGGTGTTGTGTTACATATGTTGCAAGGGACACCTTATATTTATCAGGGCGAAGAAATTGGGATGACTAATGCTGATTTCAAACACATCGAAGACTATCAAGATATCGAAACGCATAATATTTATCATGAATTCAAGCAAAAGGGTTTAGCTGATGATTTTATTATGAGATCGATCTATTTGAAGTCTCGAGATAATGCGCGGACACCCATGCCTTGGAATGCTCACCAAAATGCCGGTTTTACTACAGGCCAGCCTTGGCTGAAATTAAACCCAAATTATACGGCTGTTAATGTCGCTAAGGCGTTGGCTGATCAACAGTCTGTTTTTTATTTTTATCAGCGATTGATTGCACTAAGGCATCAGTATGCGGTGATCACAACTGGTAAATATGACTTGTTGAATCCCGACGACCCGAACATCTATGCATATACACGTTCTGGTGATCAGCAAACTTTATTGGTAGTCGCAAACTTTAGTGCACAGCCACAAACCTATCAAATTCCAGCAAAGCTTTCATTTAAAGACAGTAAACAGCTTCTGAGTAATGAAACAAGCCCTAAGCAAATTGAACAACAGCAAATTGCGTTAGGGGCTTACGGTGCAGTGATTTATCTATTAAATTAAACTAAAAATAAAAATGACTGGTACAAAAATTGTATGCAGCCATTTTTTTATTGACATTTGCGAACATATGTTTGTATTATAGTAATAAATCCAATTCTTGATAGAGGTGTGCATGATGAGGAAACCCTATGATCCACCGAGGGAACTCTGGCTATATGACGATCGCGGTATGAAGAAATGGCAAGGCTGGTTTTTAAGTGACCACTCAGCAGCATTGGAAGCAGACGCTCTGCAAGCTGAAGGGTTATTGGTGAGACCGGAGCAATCTGAAACCGAGGTAGGGACGATTTTAGAGATATCTTTGAGTGAGGGCTTGGCGGTGACAATTCAATTGAATATTTTGGAAGGAGATCGACTGCTACCAGATATTAAGGGTTACGTACGTGGTTATGATGAAGCCAATCATGTGGTTCTTGCCACCGCAGCTGACCACCAGCAGAAGATTCGACTGACTGACATTCGGAATGTAATCCTAGTTGATCAAGATAAATGGTATCGCGAAGGAATCGATGACTATGGGATTCAATCAGACCAATCCGTTAGCAAATGACCGCTCATTACCACAAAGAGATATTTTATGTATTGATTGTAAATCTTTTTATGCCAGTACTGAAGCTATTAAAAGAGGCATCAATCCCTTAGCCTCTAAAATTGCGGTTTTATCTCGAGAAGAGTCTCAAGGTGGTTTGATTTTAGCAGCGTCACCTTATGCCAAAGATACATATGGTGTCAAGTTAGGCACACGTAAATATGAAGTGCAGCCGGATATGAATTTAGAAATGGTAGAGCCACACATGGCTGACTACATTCATAAAAATTTAGAAATCAATCATATTTACCGTCAGTTTACCGATAAGCAGCATTGGTACCCTTACTCGATCGATGAATCTTTTTTAGATGTCACCGGTTCGCATCGCCTTTTTGGAGAAAATAATCAGATTGCTGCCGCGATCCAAAAGAAAGTTTTAGCCCAAACCGGGGTAGTCACAACAGTTGGCATGGGACCAAATTTATTATTAGCTAAATTAGCGCTGGATAATGAGGCCAAAAAAGGTGCACCATGGCAAGCTTATTGGGATTATAAAGATGTACCTACGAAACTTTGGCAGATTAATGATTTGCAAGATATGTGGGGTATTGGTCATCGTTATGCTAAGCGATTGCACCAATTGGGTATTTATTCTGTTTATGATTTGGCTCATGCCGATGTGGCTTTCTTAAAAAGAAAGTTTGGTGTTATGGGCGCACAACTCTATTATCATGCTTGGGGTATCGATTATTCTAATTTAGAACGGCGCTATTTACCGCGTCTAGATAGCAAGGGTTATGGTAATAGTCAGGTTTTGATGCGTGACTATCTGACCTTATCAGATTGTGTTACGGTCCTAAAAGAGATTGCAGCCCAGGTAGCTACAAGGTTGCGGCGCCATCATGTCCAGGCAAGTGTGGTGGGTATCGGGATTGGTTATGCGGCAGGCGGTCATTTTTCCACGCAAATGAAAATTACCCCTACGAATTTGACTGAAGAGTTACAGGAAGCAGTTGCTTATTTATTCAAGAAAAAATGGAATGGGGCGCCAATTCGTAACGCTGGCGTACGCTGTAGTCGTATTTCTAAGCAATTAGGCCTTCAACTAGGGCTTTTTAAAGATCAGCAGCGCTTAGTGCAACAAGCTGTTCTAGACCAGATCATCGATAAGATTCAATTACGTTTTGGGTACAAGGCTTTAATGCGGGCTAATAGTTTGACTAAAGGCGGGACTGCGTTGGAACGCACAAACTTAGTGGGTGGTCATCAAGCTTGAGCAATGCCATGTGACTAGCATAAAATCTTAGGCACAGGTTGATTATGAAGGTTTTGGCTTAAACGTAGTTCAAAAAACAGTGCCCGCACTTAACTACGAATCACTCAAGTGGAAAATCGCCATTTATCGTGATTCTTGTTAGTACTCGGTCATTGAACATCTTTTGTCTTACGCTCATATCACAGGAAGCGATGTAAATGCCTAGTGAGATTCAGCAATTATTAGAGCGCTACTGGCGCTATTTTAAACGTGAACGGAACACCCTTTATTGGCTCTTAGTCGTTCACGATACGTTTGATCAAACGGATAATTTTTTCTTGTATCATCGACGGTTACAAGGACGATTGCTATACTCTAATGAATTATTAATGTTGCCATTTCGTAAAAACCTATATACTCGAGCAATGACAGAATTAAAACGTGTCTCGCAGTTACACATTGACTACCGCGACACGCGAACAATGGTCGATCAAGTGGCGCCAATTAAATTTGACCCCCATCATGGGCATCATTAAAAAATAAAAAAGACTTGTAATTCTAAAAATGCGTGTTATTATATGAAATATAAATTAAATTTGGATTAACAAATATAGACTATTATGAGAAAAAACTAAGCTGATTTGTCAGTAAAGCGAGCTTCGGGTTGGTGTAACGAAGACTGATGCAGCAAGGTAATCCTTCTCTAAGTTATGTACCGAATCAAGTAGGCTACATCGGCAACGTCCGTTATCATGTTCGCACATTGCAATTGCTGTGTGTCAGAGGTCAAAGATGTGAATCTTTGATAAATTAAGGTGGTAACACGTTTCATCTAACGTCCTCAAAATTCTAGAAAGTTGTTCTAGTTTTTTAAGGTCGTTTTTGTTTCCAGATTTAAATTAAAGTGAGGTGGTTCCAGATGGAAGTTAATATTAGATCAAACGATGATGACAGTGCGATTCAGATTAGAAATCAACGAATATCAAAAATATGGCACTATCTGGCTGAACCACTTATGAGGGTGTATTCAGTCAGATAACTAAAAGGAGCGGTTATTATGACTGAAAATGTTGCAGTAATGAATGAAACTGAAGAAAAAGTGGCTCAAGCTCTATTTGAAGCTTACCAAACGCATAAGCCTTTAAATATGGCAGATTATGCTGATGTGTTAAAAGACGATGCTGCTGCTTACCGGGTTCAAGCAAAATTAACGGCTTTGAAGCAACAGGCAGTTGGTGGTTATAAAGTTAGCTTAACGAGTGGCGAGACTCAAAAAATGTTTGCGGCTGATGAACCGCTATACGGAGCACAGGTACAAGATCATTTTTTGAAATCGCCAGCACATTTAGCAATGAAAGATGTCATGGCACCATTAGTTGAAGTCGAGTTAGTTTTCAAAGCCATGTCTGATTTAGATAAGTCGGATTCACTTGAAGATTTGTTGCATAAAACAACCGTAGCTCCAGGCGTGGAAGTACCAGATGCTCGGTTTAAAAATTGGTTTCCTGATTTACCTAAGCATTTAGTTATGGCTGATGCGGCTGTTGGCGGCTATGTGGTCTATGGTAATGAAGTCAACGCAGATCATTTTACTGTTGCTGAATTAGCTGAAGTAACTTGCGAGTTATTTCATGATGATCATAAACTTAAAGATGGACAAGCAAGCGAAGTCCTGGGAAATCCTTTGAATTCTTTGAAATGGCTCGTAGATAAATTAGCTAGTCAGGGTAAACAACTTACGGCCGGGCAACGTGTTTCCACGGGGACTTTCTTATTACCGGTAGACTTAACATTAGGGCATTGGCAAGCAAACTTCAGCCATGATTTAGGAACAGTTTCAGTTACTTTAGACAAATAAATCGGTGATAGGTCACAAATTTAAAAAAATAAACCAAAAGGCATCGCAACTAAGTGTTCAAGAATCCTGCCATAAAAAAAGAGTAGCAATAAGCGCTACTCTTTTTTTATGGCTAAATTTAGTTTAATTGTTACCCCAACCGACCCATAGTGCCGCAATACCTAAAGCTGCTGCCGCACCAAGACCGAGAATACCATAAATGGCAAACTTGAAAATAGCAAAGCCACCAATCAAAAATAATATCAGACTAATAAATGGATGATGGAAAATCAATTTGAATAATTTACCAATTAGAAGAATGATCAGAAATAAAGCCACAATAAAACCAATCAATAAGCCACCGGATAGAGAATGACCATTGGACACAGCCGTTGCAGCCATCAATGTGAACATCGTTTAACGCACCTCTTCATGATGTTACGAATTTTATAATTAGTATACGATATTAATGCTGTAAGTATATTGACCTGGAGACGGATTTTTAACGAAATCAATTTTGGCTATCTCGGATAAAGCCATTGACAGGTCTACAATTTATGACTATATTAGAATTATTAGAAAATAATAAGTTTCCTAATGAAAAATATAATTAAAATTTAAAATTGGAGATGGAGCTATGTCAAGAAAGTTAGCGGTCATCGGAATGGGTCATGTTGGGCAAACCGTTGCACACCATATTATTGTTACCGGAATGGCAGATGATTTGGTGCTCATTGATACAAATGAGGCAAAGGTCCAAGCAGATGCCCTGGATTTTGAAGATGCAATGGCTAATTTACCAAATCATACGGATATTTATGTAAACGACTACAGTGCCTTGAAGGATGCCGATATCATTGTTTCTGCATTGGGAAATATCAAACTCCAAGATAATCCCAATGACGATCGGTTTGCAGAGTTGCCTTTTACAAGGACGGCCGTGCGTGAGGTTGCTCAAAAAATAAAAGCTTCAGGATTTCACGGTAAAATGGTGGTGATCACAAATCCAGTGGATGTGATCACATCTATTTATCAAGAAGTCACTGGCTTACCTAAAGCACATGTTATCGGAACTGGAACGTTATTAGATTCGGCGCGTATGAAACGTGCGGTTGCAAAACGTCTTGAGATTGATCCACGTTCTGTCGATGGGTACAACTTAGGTGAACATGGGAATTCTCAATTCACAGCTTGGTCCACGGTATGTGTTTTAGGGAAGCCCATTACTGAAATTGCTGAAAAAGATGGCTTAGACTTAGCAGCCCTAGACAAAGAATCCAAGGTGGGTGGACATACCGTTTTCCATGGTAAAAAATATACAAACTATGGTGTGGCAACGGCCGCTTGTTATTTAGCCAATGTCATTCTGACAGATGCTAAGACAGAATTACCGGTTTCTAATTTCCGAGAAGAGTATGATTCTTACCTATCCTATCCGGCTATTGTCGGTCGAGATGGCATTCAAGAACAACTACAATTGGATTTGACTGACGAAGAATTAAAAAAGTTACAAATTTCAGCTGATTTTATCAAAACAAAATATGCTGAGAGTTTAGCAAACAAGTAAGTTTGCTTATAGTAACCTCCTGTATGATAGTGCCAGTTTGCCGCTGACACTATTTTTTTGCTATAATAATTTATACGGACAAATAAAAGCGCTTTTATTAGCAATAATTTAATTGAAGCACTATAAAAGAAAGGGTCAATTAATGAAAACTGAAAAAGAAAAATTTTTAGCTGGTGAACCTTATAATATTCTGGATCCAGAGTTAGCTGCTGATGAAACCCGAGCACGGCGTTTGTGCAAGCAACTTAATGAATTAGATGATCAAGCTGTTGCTGAGAAAGATGAGATCATTCGTAAACTATTTGGTTCGGTGGGAAAACGACCGTATATTCAACCTAGCTTTCGGTGTGATTTCGGTTACAACATACATGTAGGGGATAATTTTCTATGTAATTATGATAATGTGATTTTGGATATTGCACCCGTAATCATTGGCGACAACGTCATGTTAGCGCCTCATGTACAAATTTATGCGGCTTATCATCCGGATGATCCAGCTGAACGGCGAAAATGGATTGGTTTAGGTAAACCAGTGACCATTGGCAATGATGTTTGGATCGGCGGGGGATCAGTAGTTGTACCAGGCGTTACATTAGACAACAATGTGATTGTTGGCGCCAATTCAACCGTAACCAAGTCTTTTGGCGATAACGTCGTGATTGCGGGCGCCCCAGCACGTGTCATTCGGGAGAACCCGCCTAAAGAATAAGCCGAAGTGCAATGTATCGATGAAATGACCAGGAAAAGCTTGTTTAAACCACCACTTGAGTAATCAACTCAGTCAATTTTTGAATCGGTGGTGTAGGAGCCATCCTGGTTGAAATACCTGATTGAAGTGAGAGCAGTGTCTTTGGCAATTGATAAATACTTATTTTAGGATCCAATGTCAAATTGTTCTGTTGAATGGCTTGATAGGTTGTAAAGGTCGAAGCAACATGATTGCCTACCATTTTAGTGGCAATATCTAAATCCGGGACAGTAGCGATAATCTTGGGATGTAAGCCTTGTAGTAATAAGAACTGATCAATGTTTTGCTGAAATTTTGAATGACTGGTGACGTTAATGAGTGGCGTGTTATTAAGCAACTCAAAGTTAGTCAGTGACTTTATAGCTTTCGTTTTATAGCGTGTATGTTGATCGGATCCTTTTGCAATAATCCAATAATAATGGTTGCTTTTTAAGGGTAAAAACTGAATTTCGTTCAGATTTGTTTGCATCCCATAAAAAATATCCAGTTCGTTGCTGTTTAATAGGTAAGCAGCGCGCTGTGTAGGTAACTCAAGCAGTTGAACGGCTATATTAGGGTATGCTTTATGAAAGTCTGGAAATATGTCAGGTAGGAGATAGCGCCCTAAAGGTTGGTTGGTGCCAAATTTGATGGCTCCAGTGTGGTAGTGGGCAATACTTGCCATTTCTTGAGCGAATTGATTTTCACGCTGCGCGCAGCTTTGTAAATAGTGTAATAATTTTAAACCGGCCACTGTGAGGTCGGTTTTATTTTTGCCGCGATCTAATAATGACACGCCATATTGCTTTTCATATTTATGGATTGTTTGACTGATATAGGGTTGGGTTACATATAAGGCAGTAGCTGCTTTGGAGATGGATTGATACTGATGAATAGCTTCAAGAAAGCGTTTAATATTTCTAGACATGATAGTAATTTCACTTATTCCATTAAAGTTTATATTTATGAATCATTTGAATTATAGGGAATCTACCTATAACAAATCTATTATATTATCCCATAAAAATAGTAATTTAACAAAGATTGTTAAATGATGCACAATTTATTTGAACTTAAAAAATTCTTGAAATGAGGGATATCATGGTTCTAGTTACAAAAGATGTTCAAAAACGGGATGTATCCAGACTTTTTACGCCCACACATATCGGTAAACTAAAACTTAAAAATCGTACCGTCATGGCACCACTGGGGCTGGTTGGGTACAATGATGCTCGGGGTGGCTTTAATAAAAATATTCAAGAACTCTATATTCGCCGTGCTAAGGGTGGCGTGGGCATGATCACTGTTGGTTTAGTTGCAGTGGACTATCAAGATTTCTTTGATTTGTCCTTGCCTTGTCCACTTTACGATCCGATCGACTTCACCAAAACATCTAAGATTATGCTGGAACAGATTCATAATTATGGTACGAAAGCGATTTGTATGATTTCGGCTGGGATGGGTCGCTCAGCGTTTCCAGGTGTTTCAAAACAAATGTGGGCACCGTCTGAACAGGAAAATCGCTTTGATCCTAAGAAACATCATCGCGCAATGACTAAAGCGGAAATACAGCAAACGATTGAGGACTATGCAAAAGGGGCTCTGATTTGTAAGAAAGCCGGTTTTGACGGTGTTGAGATTCATGCTGTTCACGAAGGCTATCTATTGGATCAATTTACGATGGCGTTCTTCAATCAACGTCAAGATGAATATGGCGGTAGTTTAGAGAATCGTCTGCGTTTGCCAATTAAAATTGTGAAAGCCATTAAGGCCAAATGTGGAGCAGACTTCCCGGTTTCATTGCGCTATTCTCTGAAAAGTTTCATTCGGCACTTGCGTGAAGGTGGTTTACCGGGTGAGCACTTTGTGGAACAGGGGCGAGATATTGAAGAAGGCTTAAAAGTTGCCAAAATCTTCGAAAATGCAGGTTATGACATGCTAAATGTCGATGCTGGGACTTATGATGCTTGGTTCTGGAATCATCCACCAATGTATTTTGAAAAGAAGGGTATCTACAATGAATTTGGGGCAAAAGTCAAAGCAGCAGTGAATATTCCGGTTGCCGTTGCCGGTCGGATGGATGACCCAGAAGCCATCAATGAAGCTTTTGATGCCAAGATTGATCTGGTAGAATTTGGTCGGCCATTGCTGGCTGATCCAGATTTAGTCAATAAAATTAAAGCTGATGATTGGGAAGATGTTCGGCCTTGTATCTCTTGCCATGACGGCTGCTTGGATCGACTGGCTAAGGGTCTACCATACTCTTGTACCGTTAACCCGGAAACTGGTCATGAGGCAGAGTATAAATTAACTCAGCCTCTGACCAAAAAACGGGTGCTCGTTATTGGTGGTGGCCCAGCAGGTTTAGAAACAGCTTATATTTGTGGGACTCGCGGCCACCAAGTGACGTTATTAGAAGCACAAGATCATTTGGGCGGGGCGGTGATTCCTGGATCCCAGCCATCGTTTAAGCAAGATGATTATCAATTGTTAGTTTGGTTTGAACGCCAGTTACACAAGATGACTAATGTGACGGTCAAATTAAATGCACCAGCGACCAAACGAGACTTTAATGATCCTAATTATGACACAATTGTCGTGGCAACCGGATCAAAACCAATCATGGTTGATTTCGGCAGTAAGCAAATGTTAAAAGCTGAAACCGTTTTGATGGCTCCAAATAAGGCTGGCAATCACGTGACCATTATCGGTGGTGGCTTAGTTGGTTGTGAAACAGCCTTGTGGTTACAGCGCAAAGGTAAACAAGTGACGGTCATTGAGATGTCAGACCAGCTTTGCGGTGGTCCAGAACACACACCATTTGCCAATTGGGAAATGATTACTGAATTATTACCTTTTGAAGGTGTGACGGTTTTGACCGAAACAAAAGTAGATCATGTTGAAGGGACCACGGTTTTTGCCCAAGATAAACAAGGCCGTTCAAAGCAGATCAATGGCGATACTGTGATTTGTGCCGTGGGCTACAAAGCCAATGATCCTTTTGTCAATTTATTGCAAACGGCCGATAAAGAAACTTATCAGATTGGCGACGCCGTTAAACCGGGTAAAATTATGAATGCCATTTGGGACGCGTACTATATTGCCAAAGATATTTGAGAAAGAATATTTTATTTAGAGTAGCTTAATCTGCTAGAATGAAAGTAATTAATCATTTTAGGAGATAAGCCATGCGAAATTTATACATTAAGCAAAAAATTATCAGCTTAGGCGAAAAGTTTACAGTCGTGGATGAACAACAGCAGCCGGTTTACCGAGTAGAAGGTAGTTTTTTAAAAATACCTAAACGGTTCAAAATTTTAGATAACAATGGTAATCAGGTTGGACTGATCACTAAAAAGGTAATTTCGGTATTACCCAAGTTTTTTGTAGAAGTAAAAGATCGACCTGAAGTTGTGACGATTACCAAAAAACTGACTTTATTGCGAGCCAAGTACCAGATCGAGGCTAAGGGGTTGGCGGTTCAAGGCAACTGGTGGGACATGGATTTTGAAGTGAGACAAGGCCGCAATTTAATTGCTGCGATCCATAAGAAGTGGATCTCTTGGGGCGATACCTATGAATTACAAATCACGGATGAAAGTTATGAGCAGCTGATTGTTTCGCTAGTGATTGCCATTGATCGTGTCAAGGCTGATGAAAGCGGCTCAGCTAATTCCAATGCCAATAGTTGATAGCCGGTTTTTAGCAAACTTAATGATGAATAAATTGTGGTGCAATGTATTTCACAAGCCAAATACCACTCTTAGTTGGATAGAAAAGAACGCCCTGTTCAGCCGCTTGTTGGGCCATAATCTTTAGGACAACGGGTTGGGGATCGTGGCGTACACCTACTTGTTCAGCTATTTGAATATTACTGGAAAGATGGACGAAATCGCGGTCCATCTTTTTAATACCCTCTATTAAAATAGACTTTGCGGCAACGCGCGAGGTGCCATGGAATAAAATTTTTGGGGGTGTTTGCGGCAAGGAGAGTGGTTTGACCGGGATGCTATGGCCATAAAGGGCACGAATCGTTTCGCCTTGATCGGAGAGTTCGATGGCATAACGCTGCTTATCGCTACTGGTAATGATTTTTTCGATGACTTGGCGATTGAGGGGTGTCTGGTAGTGCTGATTGAATTTTGCGATAAACGTCGACAGATCAATTCGGCCATAGCTGTCTAATTGTAGACCAATTCTTTCAGGATGATGGCGCAAAATGAAAGACATGCGTTTACTGAGTTTAGTCAAATTTTTATCCATATTAGTCAGCCTTCTTGGGTTTGATGATCTGTTTCAAAAAGCGCTTGTCAGCGTTGAAGATAATATCTAAACTATACCCTAAAAGGCCTAATAGAAATAAGAGCAGGCCAGCGTGTTTAGCTGTGAATTCAGTATTGAGTGCATCTAGGAGGCCAATGCCAAAAATCATCGGAATACTAATATATAACAAACCTAAAATAAGACGCCAAAGTTTTTTCATTTTTATCGCTGTCCTTTTTAATCCTGAGAGTCATTTTGTAAATAGCCCCACATATAGCCTTCCTCAAAGCCGCCGCCAGTATTGTTCGTATGATGGCGCTGGTAAGGTGGCTTGGGATGGCGTAAACGATGTAATAAATAGAGCCAAATAAGCCATACGAGAATGAAACCAAAAACATAATGACCGACAAGACGCCAAGTCAAACGATTGGTGTAATGGTGCTGAATATGATGATCCTGGATAAAAGCGGTGTAGTGGTTGAAATACCGCATCACGTTATTACCAGTAATTAGAAAAGATACTAAATTGGCACGATAAATAGTCTGCTGAAAATCTGTGATAAAATCATCGCCATAATTAGGCGGGATAAAAGCAATGCGCTGGCCGCCATTATAAGGATAGACCAATACCATGGCAATATGGTCGTATTGCTGCTCTAGGGCAGCATAAGTTGCGGTTGTATTGGTCTGATTTGTAGGATCGGCAGCACGTAAATTCTGGGCAGTTGCGTGGTCAATGGCGTACTTGCGATAACGTTCCAAATTGTCAGCCTTCATGAGTTTGTTATCACCCTTACGAACTGCAAGATAATTTGGGAAACGTTGAATGGTATATACCCAAATGCGATAGTCTGTGCCGGCGTTACGGAATGCTTGATTTTGTTGCTGAATGGCTTTGATTTGGGCTGAAGAGAGCAGGTTTAGGTTATCTTGGACTTCGGCAGCATTGGCGTGGGTAGGCGACATATATAGGTAGTAGGCCAGGCATGATAATAAAGCCAAGATCAGCAATTTTAAATGCTTCATTAGTTGATTCTCCTATTTGTGGCTTATGGATCGAATTTGAACCAGAATAAATTCAACGCAGTAATCGGTATTTTTTAGGACATCTTTTCCCCGGAAAGCGTGCTATAATAAATGTGAAACCGGATACAATTCAAGGAGGCAGTGTCATGGCTTATACACTATTAAATCGTACCACTTTAGAAAAAGCAGATCATCCTTCTGAGCTTCAGTTAGCAACCATTGACGATAAAATGACCATGGTTAAACTGGGCTTTAAGGCAGCAGATGGGTCTTTGGAACGTATGTGGGTCAAAGTCGAAGCCATTAATGGCGACCAGTATCGTGGTAAATTGATCAACATTCCAGATCGTATTGAAGGGTTGAGCGAAGGCGATGAATTGAATTTTACTAAGGATAATATTATTGCCATTAACAACCCTCAGATCACTTATGAATGTAAATGTGCTGATGCTTAGATTATGAGTTAAGTAAAAAATAGAGAATATTGCTAATATAAAGTACCCCCTAATTGCTAGATAATCTAACAATTAAGGGGTACTTTATGTTGCTTCAGTTTTATTATCAAAAATTACTAAAAATCCTTTGCCAATCACTGTTGTTGATGACATTTTCAATGGCTTTGATAATTGTATCTATAATTGAAGCGCCAACGATTGATGAAATAATCATGACGACAATCCCTAAAATGACGCTTCCAAGGAAATAGGCATAGATCTTGTCTAAAGTATTGGTTGCTTGGGCACTAAAAATACTAGCTGCAAAAGCAACACTTGTGAAGAATGAGCCGACACTGCCAATTAAGATAAACAAAACAAGATTGGTCATAGAAATGCCCATGAGACTAAACAATAATAATAAAGCCATTGCAAAGACATTAAGGTTAGAATAATGCGCAAAGCGTGTTGTGAACTGTAAATAAGAGAAACGCCGGTCTCCAAGTAAGACATGAGTACTTAAGTAAGCTACTGAGAATTGGGCCATATAAATTAATAAAGTAAAAATGAATATGCGAAGATAGAATGTGAAACCTAAGTTAGCTTGCATCATAAAAGCTCTGAAGGCCTCAGAAGATTGACTATGTAAAGTTGTCACAATTGAGAGGGTGGCTAATAGGGCGGCAATCATAAAAGAAACAAAACCAAAATAGCGATGATAAGTTGTTTTGATGGTAAAAGGATGTTTCAAACTAGCCAGCAGAAATTGCCAATAGTTGCGCGCATATTGCTTGGTTGCTTCTACATTGGCATTGGGTTGAGGTGCCGGTGTTGGTGGTACGGTTACTTTTGAATTGTCAGTTTGTGTATGTATTTCGGACTTCGTTACAGTCTGGTTAGCAGCTGCGGGCTTTGAGGTGGTTGTTGGCACCACTTCACGAACATCTTGACCACAATGGGTACAAAATTTTGTATTTTCAGCTAGTTGCGTCCCACAATTTGGACAAATTTTTATCATCATAGTTTCCCCCAAAATAAAAAATATCATTGTGATTATCATAGCACAAATATAAATGTAAAGCTTAGCGTAAAAGACGGTTCAATGACCGCTTGCCAATACAATCATGACAATCACGGCTGCTGTCTTTTGCTGCCGTGCTTATTGGTATAGAATAAAGCATATCAATCAAAAAATTTACGTCAATTGGGAGGGATTGATCTGAAAGGGATAGGGCTTTATCTTAGAAGATATTTATTATTAATATTTGGGGTTACAAGCATTATTTTGTTGTTGGTTGCTTGTCAGAAAACAGCCTCGGAATCCAGTCATAACCATGAATCTTCCAGTCAAGTACGGCACCAATCAGCGGTAAAAACACCGACTAAGCAGAGGCGACACACAGCTGGTAACCAAAAAAATTCAAATACGATTATTTCAAAGTTAAAACGGCAAACAAAAACACAATTAAAATACGTTGCCTTTGGTGATTCTTTGACGGTGGGGCTGTTCGCCGATACCGAGCCACAGGATTTTGCACATCAGTTTGCGAATCAGCTGCAAAAAGAAACAGGGAAAACGATCCAGTTGACCAAAGTAGCTCAAGTTGGAAAAACGGTGGCTAATTTAGCTTTGCCGCAAGTTCGGAGTGTGATAGCGCAGCAGCCAGATGTGGTCACGATAGAGTTTGGCACAAATGACGCTGTGGGCGGTACAGATGCAGCAACATTGGATCGTTTTCGAGCAGATCTCACAGCTGTGGTTGAGCAATTACAGCAAGGCACACAAGCACAATTGATTTTAATGACCACTTGGTCTCCGGCAAACGGCCCTTATGTGGCCAATGATCAAGCATTTGATACACAGATCAAAGCTGTGGCTGCAACACATCATGTGCCAGTGGTCGATATGCACCAAATTTGGGGGACTGACACTTCTGTGACTGGCCCTAGTGGTAAGCGTATTCCTGATTTTGCACAATGGGGGCCACGGGATAATTTCCATCCTAACCAAACGGGACATGATTTGATTGCACGACAACTCGCACAAATCATACAACAATAAATTTCTAATGAATCTTTGGAGGCATAATTTATGAACGCAGCACGGCAGTATTGTCCTAATTGCGGGGCAAAAATTAGTTCAGATGATCAGTTTTGTCCAAACTGTGGCTTTGATTTAACCACTTTAGACCAGACCGAGCAAAGTCAGACAGCTCAAGATACGCTAAAGAAAAACGATCAATTATCGGATACTACCAATATCATTCATTCAGAGAATAAGCAAAACGCTGATGAAACGATGCCTACGAATGCGCTTAAACCTAAGCAGCATAAAAAATGGCCTTGGCTGACTGGGTTAGTTGTGTTACTACTTTTAGGCGGCCTTTACTTATTTGGTAACTGGTATTTTAGCAAAGCGCGACAACAAGCTAATATCATGACTGCCTTAAATAATGATCAAAGAAGTGCGCTGGCGCACTTAAGTTTAGATACGAATTACCAACCGTTGTCACAGACTGAGTTGAAGCCTTTAACAGACTTTATACAGGCTCATCCAGCTGAGCGCAGTCAATTGGTCGCTCAATTAAGTGATCAAAAGCAAGTCCCTAACTTTAATATTCAGGCGAAAGGACGACAATTTTTATTTTATCCGAAGTACTATTTAATTATTAAACGAATACCTTTAACACTCAAAACAAATTTAAAACAGCCAACCTTTTATTTGAACCAAATAAAAGTCTCTGCTTCCGGAAACACAAATTATCAATTTGATCCTGTGCTTCCAGGTACTTATCAACTGAAATTAAGCGGCAAAGTTAACGGCAAGTCAGTGCAACGGACACTTGATGTGATTGCTTTTGATCAAGCTAATATTATGAAAAAGATACAATTTAAAACCAAGGTACATAAGGCAATTGCTTCGGGAAATAAAATAGATTCTGCAGCAAAATCTACGGATCAGCAAGCTAGCTCAGATGATTCTGATACGGAAAACCAGAGCGATGCGCAATCTCAAACAGATAAGCATACAAGTACGCACAAAACGGACCAAGATTATCCTAGTGATTCGACTCGCCGAAATGATAACTCAAGTACGACTGGTTTAATTGGAACTTGGCATTCAGGTGATTCTGAATTTACATTTAATGATGATGGCACCTATGAAAGTTATAGTAATGGTCAGAACAGTAATGGGGATTATCGTGTGGTCTATCGCGACGATGATACGTTAAATATCCAATTCTCAACCGATGACTGGGCTACTAGTACCACAGAACCATTTGTTTTTGCCAATGGACATTTAATTGAAACGAAGCTAAAAATCGATTGGACGCAGTCTTAAAATAAAAACACGATTTTTTTGGAATATAATAACAGATTATTTTCTAAAAAATTGCTGAGAACTAGTTCACTTATAAAACCGTCAAAATTGGTGGTTTTGTGGCTAAAACTCAGCAATTTTTTTGATAAAAAAACAGTGTGATTTCACTTTTTGATTGATTTAGGCTTAATTTGTCAATCTATTAATTATCTGAGAGGGTATTTCAAAATAATGAAAACGAATACAAATTCATCAGTTGCTTTTCATAAGTTTCACTTAAAATGTAGTTGTCATCAGATATTTAGGGAGTGAGTTTATGGATATTATTATCATGATTATTGTCACTGTGATGTTTTTACGCATGATCATTCGAGGCAAAGTTGACCGGAAAGATTTCGCAATGTGGGTAGCTGTTTGCATTCTATCGGTTATTTTGTTCAAGTTACATGCGACCAGCGCATTGCAACTTAATTTGTAGAGGAGGTATTTAGCATGCAACAAACGACCCAACCGATGACCCAGGACAGTACTGTATTTTCAAAATTAGGTTTTTGGTCAGCTAATGCATTTTTATTTGCTTATAATTTTGTTTTGGCTGGCGGTTTTTTCTTCCAATTCGCGTTACACGAATTCCCATGTCCCTTATGTATGATTCAGCGCTATTTTATGATGCTAGCTAGTTTTGGCCCGTTATATATTATTTTGAGTACACGGAATGGCTCAATTTCTATTACAAAATTTATGCGTGGTTATGGTCTGTCTTTATTAGCTGCCTTTATTGGTTCCACTGCCTCCATTCGACAGATTCTGTTACATATTAAACCTGGTGATCCAGGCTATGGTTCTGCTGTTTTTGGCATTCACACTTATACCTGGGCGCTCGTTAGTTTTGTGGTTGTTATGATCTTTTGTGCTTTCATGATGATTTTTGCCAAACAACTGTGTCCTAAGGGTAGTGAATATAACGCCGTTACCACGGTCAATATCTGGATTTTTGCAATTTTGGTCGTTGCTAATTTGATCGCCATTATTGCTGAAGAAGGTTTTCATTGGTTGTTACCTGACAACCCAACCGTTTATCGCCTATTTCAATAACTTTGATGCTTTTAATTAAATTAAAATAAAGCCACTAGTTTGTTTGACATACTAGTGGCTTTATTTTACACTGTGCGTGAGCTAGTTGGTTATACAAACTAGTTGTGGAGGTCACAGATGAACACACAGTTATTAAAGGGTGTTTTAGAAGGGTGTATTTTATTAGTGATTCAGCAAGAACCGATCTATGGCTATGCGCTCATTCAGAAGTTACGTCAATTCGGTTTTGAATCTTTAGTAGGTGGCACAGTCTACCCTATTTTACAAAAACTCGAAAAAAATGGTCAGATTCAAGGAGAGATGCGTAAATCACCTGAAGGTCCAGATCGAAAGTATTTTGAGATTACTGAAGTGGGTAAGGGAACTATTCAACAGTTCATCGCTGAATGGCAACAATTGACGACCAATGTAACAAAAATTATAAAGGTGGCGAATGATCATGGCGACACACAATAGTGATTTCTATCGCGAAGCTTACCAGAAAATAGCCGCACAATTAAATACTGAAAACCGGCAGTATTTTGATCAGTTATCGGATTATTTAATTTCAGCGAGCATTACCTATGATGAGACAGCATTAATGCATCAGCTCTATGATCTGGTTCAGGACTTACAACAGGCTGAAACTAATGGTGAGACAGCTGAAACCTATTTTGGTCACGACCCTAAAGCCATGGCTGATGGTATTTTGGCCAATACTAAACCAACGTCTAAGCGGGACTTATGGCAATTGCTAGGAATAATTGTGATCATCATGAGTGCTTTTATCTTTATCAATACTTTAGCCGATGCGGGACCTTTAAAAATTGAGCCATTACATTATTTACTAATCGATACTTTCACGGTGGTATTCATCTGGCTTATTTTCCAAACTTTTAAGCATTTTGCGTTTGTCAAAAAAGCACATATTATTCAATACTTTGCGCTATTTTGCTTAGCTGGTTTATATATCTTATTCTATCTTTTAGTTACTTATAAGATTCCGGCTGGGATCGTTTGGGTTCTAAGGCCGCCTTTAGACTTAATCATTATTGGTGTCATTTTAATAGGTGTTATTATTTTCACATTGGTTACGAAATCAACGACGAATCGCCTTGTTGGATTACTAATTGCCTTTTTGATAACCATAAATGGCAGTAGTAGTGTATTTTATGATGGCCCCATTGCCACTTATTTGCGGATAGGGTACCTTTCAATATTAGGTCTGTTTTTAATTTTTGAAATTGTTTTTGGTGTTCATTTTCTCGTACAACATTATTTCAAACAAGCAAAATAATTGTTGAAGTTTAGCTGTGTCCTATTTTTAACTGTGGTCTGTTATTGATATAAGCCTATGCTAAAATTAACTTGAAGTTAAAATTTCAAAGGAAGTTTAACGATATGAAATTAGGACAATATTTAGGACAGCCAGTTGTGATCAATCCTGATGCGCATGGGTTAAATAGGCAACGTATTTTAGGTATCGCTCAGTTAAGTGAAGTGTTAGATCAATTACCAAAGCAGCTAGAATTGGCGGCACCAGAGCCACTAGACTCGTTACAAAAATTAACAGCACCAATTGTGACAAGCAAACAAATATTTGGAGTAGGTTTCAATTATCGAGATCATATGCTAGAACTACACACACAAGCTCCCAAGCAGCCTAATATTTTTACCAAATTTGTCAGTTCAATTACGGGCCCAAATCCAACGGTCAAAATACCGAGTCCGCAGACTGATTGGGAGTCAGAATTGGTGGTTGTGATTGGTAATGGCGGTCGGGATATTCCTCGGTCTGAAGCAGAGCAGCATATTGCGGGCTACATGGTGGGCCAAGATCTTTCGGATCGACAATTGCAGTTTGCTAATGCAAAGCCTCAATTTTCATTGGCTAAATCTTATGCTGGTTTTTCACCAATCGGTCCCTGGATAACAACGCCAGATGAAATAAAAGATATCGGCGCATTAAAAATCACGACCCAAGTGAATGGTGTCGTGAAGCAAACGAGTACTTTGAAAAATTTGATTTTTGATAGTGGGGACCTAGTTCATTATCTATCGCAAATTACAGAATTATACCCGGGTGATTTAATTTTTACCGGTACTCCGGGTGGCGTGGGTTATGGTCGGCAGCCTAAAGAATTTTTGCATGCTGGTGACACTTTAGTGAGTGAAATCGAACAACTTGGTCGGCTGACCATTCAAATGACCGCATCACTCTAATTCGCGGTACGGATCAGGCAAATAAATGACCATTTGTTGCGGACATGATTGCTTTAATGGCCGGCATGCGGTTATGGGCTTGCGTAAAGACAACTGAAGCATCTGATTGGAAAACAGCATCTGTAATTTCTAAAGCTGTTAAATTCAAAGCTGCAGCAATCTTTTGCCCAGTGGTCGTTTTAAGATCATGAAATGCAGGTAAACAATGCATAACAATGGTTGATTTTTTACCAGTCGCTGCTAAAAGCGTTTGATTGATTTGATAGGGTAACAGCAAAGCTGCGCGTTCGTGAAAATCGACTTGTTCGCCCATGGAAAGCCAGACATCGGTGTAGAGTGCATCAGCACCATTAACGGCCGTTTCGGCATTGTCACTAACTAGAATTTCACTACCGGAGCTTTGAGCATAAGCCTTCGCTTTGGTCATCACTTCGTCAGTCGGTTGTAACGCAGCAGGGGCACCGAAGTGAATATTGACACCTAACATTGCAGCTGTGATCAGAAGAGAATGAGCCACATTATTACGTGCATCGCCTAAATAAGTTAGGGTTAATCCTGGTAATGTGCCAAAATGCTGTTTTAACGTCATAAAGTCGGCAATCATCTGTGTTGGATGCCAGTCATCAGTTAAACCATTCCATACTGGGACGCCAGCATTTTCCGCCAAAGTTTCTACGGCCTTTTGTGCAAAACCGCGAAATTCGATTCCATCAAACATACTACCTAGAACTTTGGCAGTATCAGCGATGCTTTCTTTGTTGCCAAGTTGAATGTCATCTTTACCTAGAAATTCTGGATGCGCACCTAGATCGTTTGCTGCCACTGTAAAAGCTGAGCGCGTTCGCGTTGATGTCTTTTCAAATAATAGCGCAATATTTTGCCCCTTGAGGTACTCATGGGGAATATGTTGCGCTTTTAATTTATCTAAATGAATGGCAAAATCGATCAAATAATTAATTTGTTCTGGTGTGAAATCAATTTCTTTCAAAAAACTTTTACCCTGTAACGGATTCATATTGTGCCTCCAAACTTGCTTTGATAATAGGAATGCTATCCATGAGTACAGCTTCAGGCGTGATCAGGGGCGGCAGTAAGCGTAAAGTATTGTGTTTAGCTGTTAAAGTAAGTAGACCTTGTTGTTGTAATCGCCGCACAACGATGTCAGCCATAACGGTTTCTGACAACTGGATCCCAATCATCAAACCCATACCCTGAATTTTGGTGACCGTAGATAAAGAAGCTAGTTGTGTCTGTAATGCCGCTAGAAAATGCTGTCCCTTTAAATGGACCTGTTTCAAAAAATCAGGTGTTAATTGGGCCAAAACACCTTCCGCTGCAGCCATAGCTAGTAAATTACCACCAAATGTTGACCCGTGACTCCCCGGACCAAAAGCGGATTGAAATTGAGCGCGACCCAACATAGCCCCAACAGGAATGCCATTTGCCAATGCTTTAGCCAACGTGATGATATCGGGATCTAAGTCAAATTGTTGATAAGCAAATAGGTGGCCCGTGCGCCCCATGCCAGTTTGGACTTCATCAATGATCAATAAAGTATCGGTCGTTTGACATTGAGTTTGAACCTGCTGCAGCCAGGATCGGTTGCCTAGGATGACTCCACCTTCGCCTTGAATGACCTCGAGAATGACAGCTGCTGTCTCTGATGTAATCAGTGGTAAGGCAGTGGAATCATTGTAAGGTGCAAACGTCATATTCGGGACAAAGGGGCCAAAGCCAGTTTTGATAGGTGGGTTGTCAGTTACAGAGAGCGCCCCATACGTACGACCATGAAAGCCATTTGTAAAGGCAATGATTTGACTTTTACCCGTATATTTGCGCGCGAGTTTGATGGCAGCTTCATTTGCTTCTGTGCCTGAGTTGCAGAAGAAAGTTAGTTTATCCGTACCAGCAGTTAAACTATTGGCGACTATTTCTTGTAGCTGATTCTGATAAAGATTTGAAGTGTGCCAAACTTTATTTAACTGACTTTGAACATTAGCTTGGATCAAAGCATTGTGATAACCAAAATTACAAACGCCAATCCCACTCGTAAAATCTAAATAAGTTTGACCGTGATTATCTGTTAATTGCCAATCTTGCCCAGTATCGATCTCAATTGGATAACGATGATAAGTTGGAAATAAATGAGACATTGTTGTCACTCCTATCTGGTTTAAGTAAAAATCAATTTAAAATCAAAGTGCCATGATGTTGTAGATCATCTAAGATCTCCACTTGCGAAACACCGTGAGTTAGGGCATGATAAGCAGCTTTTAATTTCGGAATCATCCCACTCGTAATCACATCACCGGCAATCAAACGCTGAACTTGGGCATAGTGGACGTTGGGCATGACGTGTTCAGCTCGGCAAAGTCCGGGAACATCTGTTAGTAAAAGTAGGCGATCCGCGTGTAATTCACTGGCTAAAAAGGCAGCAACATCATCTGCATTAACATTTAGCCATTGGCCGTCACTGGTTTGGCATAGGGGACCAAAAACAAGTAATTGACCTTGCTTCAATTTAGCTTTGACTATTTCATCTAAAATCAGTGGCTTGCCCACGTTTAAATAAGTGTCCTGATTTAAATAGTCGCCCATAATAGAAGCAGATTCAGCATTTGCCAGCCAAGTATCTAGGTCGGCGGCAGTTAGCTGTTGGTAGAAAGCAGGCTGAATTTCATTTAAGATCAATGTTTTCATGAGTGTCATTGTCTGATCATCTGTCACGCGAATACCATTGATCTTTTGCACGGGTAATTGTTGTATGCGACAAGCTTGTGAAATGCGGTTACCACCACCGTGAACGATGATCATTCGAGTTGCCTCTGCTTGCAGTCGCTGTAAACTTGTAAAGAAGTTTTGCGATAAATGCTCTAAGGCAGTACCCCCTATTTTGATCACGACTGTTTCTGCCATAAATTTTCGCCTCCTAAACTTTACTAAGATGCTAAATAGTTTTCATTTTATTGCAGCATTCGTTTGCTAATATTCGTTTTAGGTATGGTAATTAGCATTGATTTTGACATATTGATACGTGAGATCACAACCCCAGGCTTGACCGCGAGCATTGCCGACATTTAGATTAACGACAATATTGATATGATGCTGGGTCATACTATGGGCTAAAATTTTTGGATCACTGTTACTGGCTTGACTTTGTTCAACTAAAGGTATGCCATTCAGACTTAGATTCAAATGGGCAATATCTAATTTGGCGTCTGTTTGACCAATGGCCGCTACCAGGCGGCCCCAATTTGGATCTTGACCAAAAATTGCCGCTTTTACCAGATTTGAGCCAACGATAGCTTTGGCTACTTTTTTAGCATCAGCTTCATTGGCCGCATGCTCGACAGTTACTTCAACTAATTTACTTGCGCCTTCACCATCTTGGGCGATGGCTTTAGCTAGATAGACCATGATTTCATGGAATGCTGCCGCAAATTTGTCATAATTCTCTGTGGCTGGTTCAATTAATTGGTTTGCCGCCAAACCATTAGCCAGCGCCACAACCATGTCATTGGTAGATGTATCACCATCTACCGTGATTTGGTTAAAAGTGGTTTCTGTTTCGGTACTGAGCAGTTGCTGTAAAGTTTCTGCTTGAATATTTGCATCAGTGGTAATAAACCCCAACATCGTGCACATATTCGGATGAATCATGCCAGATCCTTTACAAAAACCACTGATGGTGACGATCTCGCCAGACAACTGTAATTGAACACTGATGGTTTTGCTGTGAGTATCAGTCGTTAAAACTGCAGAAGTGAGGGCGTCGTTTTTGGTTAACGCCAGTTTGTGGATACCAGCTGTTAACTTAGCCATTGGCAATTGTTCACCAATTAAGCCAGTGGATGCAATACCAACAAGATCTGGATCAATTGCTAATTGTGCCGCTGCAATTTCTTGAGTCAATTGCGCGTTTTTCAAACCCAAAGCACCTGTACAGGAATTAGCAATGGCGCTGTTCATGACCATCGCTTGAAGCTGATGGTTGGTTTTAATCAAGTGTGCGGTGGTCAGTGTTGGGGCAGCCTTGAATTGGTTTGTGGTATATACACCGGCAGCCTGAGCCGGTACTTTGGAGTACAGCCACCCAAGATCAAGCTTGTGCTTGCGTAAACCAGCATGGATACCATCACTGTAAAAACCAATTGGCCAAGTAAAATCAATTATTTGATAAGGTTGGGATAAATCCTCGAGAACTTGCATTTTAACGACCTCCTATAAGTTATAGTTTGTCATAGGCAAACCACTAGTTTCAGAAAAGTTAAATAGCTGGTTAAAGTTTTGCACGGCTGCACCAGCTGCGCCTTTAAGCAAATTATCAATGACGCTGACAATCATGATCACGTTGGTAATGGGATTATAGGTTAACCCAATAAGGCAATTATTAGTGCCGACCACCGTTTTTAAATCCGGCATTTGATCAGGGGGATAGACATTGACAAAGGGCTTGGTTTGATAAACACGTTGATAGATAGTTTTTAACGTATCTGCATTGTTTGCCAGTAGTTTTTGAAAAGCAGCTGTTGGCTTCACATAGATCGTGGCTAAAATGCCACGGTCTACTGGCAACAAGGTCGTACTAAATTGAATATGGGCTAAATTGGGATCCCAAGTTTGTAATTCTTGGATAATTTCAGGAATGTGCTGATGCTGATTAATCTTGTAAAGGCTTAGATTTTCATTGGCATGAACGTATTGATTACTTGACTTAGGCTGTTTACCAGCTCCTGTGACACCGGATTTGGCGTCTACAATGATGGTTTCATTATCAAGCAAATGATTTTGAACCAATGGTGCAAGGCCAAGCAGTGTTGCGGTTGCGTAACAACCGGGGTTGGCAATATATGTCTGTTCTGGGGTATCGAATTCTGGCAGATTATAATTTGTTTTCAGCAATGCCTCAGGGCTGGGAGCGGGTTTTTGATACCATTTCTCAAATTGATTTATATCTTGTAAACGATAATCACCTGAAAGATCGATCACCGGAAAGTCATGTTCAATAAAAGGGTTAGCTAATTTGGTACTCACACCAGCAGGTGTAGCGAAGAACAGGACATCATTATTTGCCATGATCGTTGCAGCATCAAAAGGCTGAATTGACACATATTCTTGGATTGATGGGTCTAAAAGATATTGGTGGAGCGTACCATCCTCATGGCCATATAGATTGATATTAGAGACGTATGGATGATGACTTAACAGTTGATAGAGTATTTTGCCGGCATAACCAGTGACACCGATAATTGCAACTTGCATATACATACCTTCTTAGCGTTTAAATGTGAATATTTATAAGTTGTTTTTAACCTTACTGCAATTAAATTCTAAAATAAAGTTTAAATTGCAAAAATATACATATTTTTGGTAAATATGGTATAAATAGTGCATATTTCGTTTTCAAATGATTTCTATTATTTTGAGTGTAAACGCTTGCTAAAATAATCAAAATCCATTAACTTAGGTAGCATAAGTTGAAATGTGAAAGGAAGGTCTATATTTATGGCAATTTTTCCAGCTTATAGCAAAGATGAAATTTTGGATTATTTAAAACAGCAGGCACCCCATGCCGAGATTCACGTGGCTGATGAGGTTGCTTTAAAATATTCGGCTAATGGTCGTGCCCAGGACAAAATAGATGGTCAAATTCTAGCATATGTAGCTGTAACTGACGTGGCTGATATTCAAGGCACCTTAAAAACCGCCCGCAAATATCACATTCCTGTTGTACCTCAAACGGGCGATACGAGTACTGTGATTGGTGCGGACGGTATTGATGGTGCCATTATTCTTTCATTGATCAAGATGAATCGAATTAAAGAAATCAGCAAAGATGATTCATTGGCCGTTGTGGAACCCGGCGTCATTAATGGGGATTTGGATCAAGCCGCGCGGGCCCAAGGTATGTTTTACGCCCCAGATCCTGGTTCCAAGCCAATTTCAACAGTTGGCGGTAATGTGGCAACCAATGCCGGTGGTATGAGCAGTGTGAAGTATGGGGTTACCAAAGATGCAATCTTAGGTTTGAAAGTTGTACTAGCTGATGGACGCGAAATAAAAATTGGCGGGCGTACTTTTAAGCAGGCATATGGCTACGATTTGACCCATTTATTTATCGGTTCAGAAGGCACGCTTGGAATTGTATCTGAGATTACTGTGAAATTAAATCCGATCCCAGTTGGGACTTCCGTGATGGGGGTTGCTTTCTTCGAAAATATGACAGAATTGGCTAAGGCGGTCAAGGACTTGCGTATCTCTGGTATTTATCCCGTAATGTTAGAAGCTTTGGACGGGAAAACTGTCAAGGCGCTAGATAAATACGAGGGAACCAACTATGCTAAAAGTGAAACGTCATCTATGTTGATTTTTAGATTAGACGCTGGTGGACAGGAAAGTTTGGCGATTGCCGAAAAAATCCTAAATGCGCATCAGGCAGAAAACATTAGTGTGACAAGTGATCCTGTTGAGTCAGCCCGACTAATGAAATTACGACAGGATATGTTACCAGCCGTTTTTGCAAATGGTAATCATATTATGGAGGACATGGCTGTGCCGCTCTCTAAATTGCCTGAAATGATGGATTACGTCCAAGAAGTGGCCCGAGAATTGAATGTAGATGTTTATACCGCTGGCCACGCTGGTGATGGTAATGTCCATCCAAGTTTGATCTGGCAAGGTCAAGAAGAGCCGCCGGCAGCTGTGATCGAAGCAACCCGGCGCATGTTTCGTAAGGCTTTAGCGTTGGGCGGCACGATCTCTGGTGAACATGCAGTAGGCATGTCTAAAAATCAATGGACAAATGAAGAGCTTGGTTTTGATGTGGACGAGATTCAGCATCAAATTAAAAACTTGTTTGATCCACTTGGTATTTTGAATCCCAAGCGAAAAATCAATTAAGTAACCACGTGATGACTGAAAATAAAATATTTTTCAAACTTATTAATTCAAGTTGGCGCGACCAAATAGATTGCCTTTTGGCACACGTTTAAAGTAAAATTGTTCGCAAACAAATAGTGGCTGGATAAAACTAACGTTTTGCTGTCAGCCACTATTTTTTACGTATGAAATCGTTTCATTTGTTGAAGTAATGGGTTAACATTGGAATTGAAACAAGTTGTTGTAAAGCAATAACCTGCCGCTAAATGGGGGTGCAGGAGAATATGAAGAGAATTATTGCTGTGATACCAACTGTACTAGTGTGGATTTGAGTCAATATCTTGAACACGATTTGAGAGATTTTTTTCGATATTCCGATGGGCGATTATTTCATCACTTCGATCGAATATCAAACCCACACCGTTTGACATCTGATCGAAGTGATGAAGAAGCCCGTTATGGAATATGCGTC